>NZ_CP023671.1:2039653-2719537 GCF_003606265.1 Clostridium septicum | reverse complement strand
ACTATCTCACCATCACATACTCCTAATTTTTTTGCATCTTCAGGTGTCATATGAATATGTCTTTGTGCAACTATCAAACCTTCTTCAAGTTGAACAGAACCATTTGGACCAATTACTGTAATTCCAGATGTTTTATTTAATTCTCCAGACAACCTTACATGAGGTGCTGCTCCAAGTTTAATGCAATCTCCCATTAATACCTCAATTTGAGATTTGCTTCTTACTGGGCCAAGTATTCTAACTTTTTCAATTGCTCCTTTTGGACCGCAAATTGTTACTGTTTCCTTACAAGCATATTGTCCTGGTTGAGATAATTCTTTGATTTTTGTTAATTTATATCCTTCTCCAAATAGCTTATCAAGATCTCTTTGTGAAAGATGTACATGTCTATTTGAAATTCCCACTGGTATTTCATTTGAGTTTTCAATTACCTCAGTGTTTATTCCTTTATCTTTAACAGCTTCTAATAAAAGCTTTAGTAGTGCTTCACAATTATCCATTAGTTATTCCTCTTCATAGTAGCAATTATTTGATTTACTAAATCTAAAATTTCTTCATTTGTTTCACTTCCACCATTACATTCAGTACAAGTGTTAGTATTTTGAACTGTATCATTAACTTTACTTAAAGCTGCTGCCACTATTTGATCTGGGCTCATATTCATATATGAATTTTGAACTGCATGACAATTTTCTGCTGTTTTTATACAATTGAAAGTTGGATCATTTATTGCTAATGTTGCACAGTCTTTTAAACCATATGCAACTCTCTTTACATTTATTAAATGCTCTGGAGTAACATTTTCTGATACTGAGCTTCCTCCCCATGTACCGCATCCTAAAGTAAATGATGGGTTAAGTCCTGTACTTGCACCAGTTCCTCCTTGTGCTCCACCAGTATTAACAAGGATACGAGAAGCTGGTTTAGCTGAGAACTTCATAACCATATCTCTATCAGAAGTATGTATGCTCATTGTATGACCAATTCCATTTTGAAGTAATTCAATACTTAAATCACATGCTTCTTTCCAATCCTTTACTGTGTAGAAACCAAGAACTGTTGTAAGTTTTTCATATGATAATGGGTTACCATCGCCTACTCCGTTTTGTCTTCCTATAAGTACTTTTGTTTCTTGAGGAACTGTAAATCCTGCTGCTGTTGCAATAACTTGTGGGCTTCTTCCAACAAATTTAGCATTCATAGCGTGTCCATTTTTAAATAACAGTTTACAAACTTTATCAGTTTCTTCATCTGTCATAAAATATCCACCTTGTTTTTTAAACTCTGCAACAACTGCATCATGGTTACATTCTTCACAGATAATTGATTGTTCTGATGCACAGATTGTACCATTATCAAAAGTCTTACTTGCTATAATATTTCTAACAGCCTGTTCTATATTAGCAGTTCTTTCAATATATGCTGGAGAGTTTCCTGCACCAACACCAAGAGCTGGTTTTCCTGAGCTATAAGCTGCTTTAACCATTCCTGGTCCACCTGTAGCTATTATTATAGAAACTTCATTACATTTCATTAATTCATTTGTAGCTACAATTGTTGGTTTCTTTATACAAGTTATAATATTTTCTGGTGCTCCAGCTTCTACTGCTGCCTTATACATTAATTCTGCTGCTTTATTTGTACATTTTGCTGCAGATGGGTGTGGTGAAAATACTATAGCATTACGTGATTTAATAGCAATCATCGCTTTAAATATTGCAGTAGAAGTTGGATTTGTTGATGGTACTATACCCATAACTAAACCAACTGGTTCAGCGATTTCTATAGTCTTATTTACCTCATCTTCTCTAATTATTCCTATAGTTTTCATATCTTTAATTGATTCATATAATGTAGTAGATGCTAAATGGTTTTTATAAGTCTTATCTTCAACTTTACCAAATCCTGTTTCTTCAACTGCCATTTGAGCTAAGCAAACAGAATTTTCTTTTGCCACTTTAACCATATTACATAATATTCTATCTATTTGTTCTTCAGTATATGTAGCAATTTTATTTGCAGCTACTTTTCCAAGTCTAGCAATATTTCTTGCTTCTTGTATTGAATGTAAGTCTTGGTCAAAAATTTCCATGTTGTTCTTCCTTCCTTTCATAAAATAGCTATCTAAACTCTTTAGTTTCTTTTGTTAATTTAACTATTTATTATAGTAATATAATCTAAACTTTGTAAGTAATAAATTCTTATCAGCTTTTGAAATACTTCTACCCTTAATTACAAAATCATTATATTCACGAGCTAAGTTTCTAAGCTTAACAACCTTTAGTTTAGATAACGTTAAAATTGTTTTTTCTATTCCATCATTATTTACTAAATTATCTACATCTTCTTTATGTAAATCTTCTAGATTAACACCTTTTTGTTTATCTAAATCAACATCTAAAACTTCTTGATGCTCCTCTAGAATTTCTTTAGCTTCTTCAATATTTTCTATATGATCTTTTGTTTCTTTTGAAACTTCTTCAAAACTTTCTAATTCCTCTTCACTTTCTTCTAAGTTATCTTCTTTTTCAGATTGTGAATTATCAGGTGTATTAGGTCCTATTATTCCATCTAACTCCTCATGTGGTCTTGGAATAACATGTTCTGAAATTAAATATCTTTCATCAATTTTCTTAACTGCTGCTGCTCCTGCTTCTATAGCTGCCTTTACTGCTGCTACATCACCCTTAATTAAAATTGTAACAAGTGCTCCTCCAACATAAGATTTTTCAACAATACTTACGTCAGCTGATTTAACCATTACATCAGCAGCCTCAATAGCTGGAAGTAATCCTTTTGTTTCTATTAAACCAAGTGCGTACATAGGCTTATCCTCCTATTTTTTCTATAAAAGATCTGCCCAGTTTGCTGGATAAGTTGAATAAAATACCCTAGCCTTATCTGGTGATCCCCACACTACTTTAGAGCCTGATGGTACAAATAACACATCTCCAGCATGTGCTGTATATGTCTTTCCGTTAATTTCTACTGTTAAAGTACCTTCAATAACATAATCAATTTCTTCATAAGTTAGTTCCCATTCAAACTTTGAATTTTCAATAACTAAAAATCCAGCGCTCATTTTTGATTCTTCTTTACTTACTAACTCTTGGAAATATGCTCTTACATTTGGATCTCCAGTATCAAACACATCCATTTTTACAGTATTTCCTCTAACTACCTTAAGTCCACTAGGATCACATTCAGCATCAAATAAAGTATTTTTTGGTTTTAAGCATTCAAGTAAGTCTTGTAATAATCCTTTTTCCATTAAAACTTTAAAGAATTTAACTAATGTGTCACTATCTAATCCTTCTATATTTGGACATTTTATAGGATCTAACTTTTGTGTTGTTGATGCTTCTACTTTAGGAGATTCATTAGTAAATTTTATTTGATTATTTATTGCAAGATCTTGAGCTGCTGGTGTGATTATTTCACTACCATCAATATAAAAAGTCTTCTTGCCATTTACTATTAACTCCTCAATATCTTTTGCACAAATTAATTTCTTCACTTTATCACATCCTTTCAAATAATTTTTAGTATATATTCTAATCCTAAAACCCTATATTATTAAAAAGATTGTGTTTTACTCAAAAGTACAATCATTGTCAATTATTCCAACAACAACTGCATCTACTGGGATATTATCATCCCCTAGCATTTTGCGAGCTGATGATCCAGTACTGATAATAACTCTATCACCAACACCTGCTCCGATAATGTCAACAACAACAAATCTGTTGCCTTCTCCTTTATCGCTAATCTCTTCAGCTAACATAAATTTAAGTCCTGTAAGTGAATCTGCTTTTCTAGTTGCCCATACATTATGAACCAGTCTTGCTACTAACATACTTTTTTACCTTCCTTCATTTTCAGCTGTATCTCCTTTATTGCAGATTCAACTGATGCTGTATCGCCAAAAATACCAAGTAAAACCATGTGTTGTGGACATGTCCCTCTAATATCTGAAACAGTAACTCCAACAGCTTTCTCTGCAATATCGGCAACATAAATCATATCAATAAGCTTGCCTTGAACAAGACCTATTGCATCAGCACTATCTAGTTCTTTTATACCCTCTCCTCCCATTCTTCTTCTTAGAATATCTTTAGTGTTTTTGGAGGGAGATTTTATAATTCGAAAATCCACTTTTAAACACTCTCCTTATTCTTCAATAATGTCTTGTGTACAATTTAATGCTATTCCTAGCGGTGTAACAAACATAGGGTTTTTAGGTTTATGAGTATATATTCCTGTTTTCTTATTAATAATTTCTTCAATTCCTGTTAAGCAACAAGTACCACCTACTAAAGATATCTCTTTAACATCATAATTATTAACATTTGTAGTGATAATAGATGCTACCTTTTCAACTACTGGTTTTAATAATGGTAGAATCTCCTTATGATTTTTATTATCTCTTTTAAATTTATCTGCTTCTTTAAATGGCATCTTATATGCTCCTGAAATAACTAGTGAAAAATGAGTGCCCCCTGTCGGTTCATCTACTACATAAACAACTTTTCCATCTTTTAAAACTGATATTCCGGTTGTTCCTCCACCAATATCAACAACTGCACCATTTTCAATTTTAAGTACAGCATTTGCAGCAGTAGGTTCATCTAAAAGACATGTAAGTTCAAATCCTGCAGCTTGAACTACATTTTTAATTGCTCCAGAATCTAAAGCATCAGTTCCAGGTGGAATTGCAGCTGCTGCATAAATCAGCTCAGTATTAAGTTTTTCTTCGATTTCTTCCTTAAGCTCTCTAACAATTTTTACAGCTCCTAGATAATCAACAACCATTCCATCACGAACTACATCTGCATATCTATATGCTCCTGCAACTGGCTGATAGTTTTCATCTAAAACAGCAAGTACAATGCAAGCAGTTCCTAAATCTACACCTGTATAATAAACAGAAGATTCTTTAAGAATTGGATTTTCTATAACTTCTTCAAACTTTCTAACTAGATTATCACAATCTTCGAAGTTTACTCTTTTCTCTGACATTCTTTCCCTCCTACTGCTGAACAAATTAATTGAGATAGTGAATTAATTATTGAATTAAGATTTCTCATAATTTCATTTCTCGTATCATCATTTTCATAAATTTCAGCTAGTTCAAATTTTAATTCTTGTAATTTACAGCGGAGTGTATGCATCTTTAAAATTGAATTACTATTTTTTAGCTGAATATGAAACTCTGTTATTTCAAAACAATCTTCAAGTTCACTTGCAAAATCTGATAACTTAATTCCAGTACATTCTTTACAAATAATAACTTCAAGAGGACCTTTTCCACTTATAAAATTTCTTATGTTTGATATCTTTTTGCCTAAATTTATAATATTTTGTGCTAAAAATATATCTTCTTTTAATATTTCACTACTAATAATAAGAATTTCTGATTCTATAGCTTTTAATTTATAGCAAAATCTCTTTTGCAAATCTAAACTACTCTTTTCAGATTTTTTAACTATTTCAGTTTCGTTGTTTTCTATTTGTTTATCTTCAATTTCATTAAATTTCATATTATTTTTAGAAGCGTTATTTTTATTTTTTGGTTTATTATCACTTATTTTTATTCTCTTATCAGATAAATATTGAGCTGCTCCAGGTGTAAGGCGTTGTCCTTGTTGTAACTTGTAGGTATTAAAAGGTTCTTTTCTATATAGATCTCTTAAATACTCTTCCGTAATAAATTTCATCATTGACCTTTACTCCTCACCTTTTCCGAATAAATACTGCTTTAAATCATTAATTCCTATTTCCATTGGAAAACTAACATGAAAATATGGTTCTAATACACCTATATCCTTTAGCTGTTTCAAGCATTTCTTTTCATTTTCTGGTGATAAATCACACTTAGTTATAACTCCAATTACTGGACATCTAAAACACTTTGCAAATCCATAAGAATATATTTCAGTGCAGTTAGATTGATCTACTAATATAAGCACATGAGATGCATCTTGAGCTGTGGCAATTATATTCTTATACATCCATGCATTCTCTACATAGGCAGCTGGAACATCGATTGTATTTTTACCATAAATTAAATCTGGTGTTCTTCTTAATGGACCTTTATAATCATTTAATGCATTAACTAATGTGGTTTTTCCACACCTTGAAGGACCAATTACCATTATGCGTTTTCTTTTCATGTTCTTGTAATAGCAGCCGGAGTAAATCCAAGCATATCCCTTAAAGTATTATTTACTGCATCAAGTGCTGTTTCAACACTTTGAACATCACCACTTATTACAACAGAACCTGTAAAACGATCTAGAAATCCAATATTAACATCTGCAACCTTTGTAGCAATATCTGCTGCAATAATAGCAGTTTCATATGGAGAAAGAGTTAAAATACCTATTGCTCCTTTTTCATCTATTCCTAAACGTTCATATATATCAGGCATAGGTGAAGCAATAACATGAGCTATAGTAATTTGTTTTCCTGGAACTGACTCCTGTACAATACGCTGAATTTTTCCATCAAGAAAATCTTCCATAAATCTTCCCCTCCATACTTTATATATTTGAAATTTATTTAATGGCGAATTACTTTTACAGGTAAATCATATTTTTTTACCCATCCTTCAATTCTATCTAAATCTTCACTATTTAAACTTGGGTCTCCCTTTATAGGGTATTCAATTCCTAATTGGTTGTATTTATTTACTCCCATTTTATGATATGGAAGTAAATCAACTCCTCTAAAATTCTTATAATCTTTATATGGTTTTAAAAATTCCATAGCTCCTTCAATAGCTTCTTGTGAATCATTTATACCCTTTAATAAAGGCATACGAATTTGTACATTGTATTTACCATTAAGAAGTGCTTTAAGATTTTCTAAAATTTGTTCATTCCTTACTCCTGTTAACTCAAAATGTTTGTCAGAATCAATATGCTTAATATCAAATAGGAATAAATCTGTAAACTCCGCAACCTTAAGTACTGATTCTAACTTTGCATATCCACAGGTTTCAATTGCAGTATTTATGCCTTCTTGCTTACATGCCATTAATAAACTACTTGCAGCTTCTGGTTGCATCAACACTTCTCCGCCACCTAATGTAACTCCACCACCTGACATTTCATAGAAAGTTCTATCTTCTTCTATGATTTCTAGAAGTTCAGAAATAGTTTTTTCTTCTCCAACTATTGATAGTGCTGATTTAAGGCAAGCATCTTTACATTTGCCACATCCTATACAATCAATATTGTGATTAACTTCATGCTTTAAAGTCTCATTAGATATAGTATGTATTCCCACTGGACAAACTGAAACACATTCTCCACAGTTAATACATAAATTGCTTTTTAGCATAACTCTATACTTTCTAATCATTCCTTCAGGATTTGCACACCATTTACAACGAAGAGGACATCCTTGGAAAAATATTAAAGTTCTTATTCCATCTCCGTCGTACATATTATATTTTTGTATATTAAAAATCGTTGCTTTTCGTTGGATTATACCTAAATTTCCATTACTCATATCTTCATTCTCCAGTTTGACCTACTTGGATTTTTAATATATCTTAATTGAAATCTATAATCTACAGAAACTCTCTAGATTATAGACTTCATAAGTTTTAATCTAAGTAGTTTAATTTTATATTTTTATTTATTAGAAATGTGTTAACATAGTTCTACTTATAATTTCATCTTGAACATCTTTACATAACTCAACGAAGAATGCACTATATCCAGCAACACGAACAATTAAATCACGATATTGATCTGGATGTTTTTGTGCTTCTATTAATGTATTGTTATCTAAGTAGTTAAATTGAACTTCTCCAAGTTGAAGAGCACATGCACTACGTAACAATGTAATTATTCCTTGTTCACCTTCTTTTGTATCAAGAAGACCAGATATTAGCTTAAAGTTATGAACCATACCTATATTCATGTCTTCACAAGACATTTTAGAAACAGATTTTATTATAGAAGTAGGTCCCTTAAAGTCAGATCCTTGAGATGGACTTATACCATCTGATAAAGGCATCCATGCTCTACGTCCATTTGCTGTAGCTCCAGTCATTTGTCCAAATGGAGTATTATTTGAAATTGATAAAGTACCATGACTAAGAACTGAATATAATGTCTTATACTTACGATGTTCTCTTTCAGTAAAGTTAATTAAATCAGCAGCAATGTAATCTGCATAGTCATCGTCATTACCATACTTAGGTGCTTCTAAACAATCTTTTCTTAATTTTTCGTATCCAACAAAGTCAGCTTTTAATGCTTCATTTAATTCTTGTAAAGTATATTTCTTTTCTTCAAATACTAATTTCTTTATAGCTGCCATAGAATCTGTGTAAGTAGCTAAACCACTCCATACTACTCCAGGTCCGAAGTTGTACATAGCTCCACCAGCTTCTACACCTCTACCATTTTCCATACATCCTTCATACATAATTGACATAAGTGGCTTTGGAGCAAGTTCTCTATGAACACGTTGAGAAATTACTGTAGCAACACTTGTCCATTTAGTAATGTACTTAATTTGCTCCTTAACAGCAGCTTCAAATTGTTCATAAGTTTTAAATTGGCTTAAGTCTCCCATATTAGGACATACTTGTTTTCCATACCATAAAGGCACACCTTGATTTAAAACTAATTCTATACATATTGGCCATTGAGTATATCCTGTAGAAGTCCATTGATATAATCTTCCTGATTTTTGAGGCTCAACGCATCCCATTAAACAGTAATCTCTTGCATCTTCTATAGAAACACCCTTTGCTAACATCATCTTTATATGAACATCATCAAAGTGACATGCTGGGAATCCCATACCTGCACGAATAACTTCAACTATCTTCTTAAGGTACTTGTTTGGTGATCCTTTATGGATACGACAAGCTAAAGATGGTTGATATATTTTAACGTGACGAACAGCATCCATTAATAAATAAGTTAATTCATTTGTAGCATCACGGCCTTCTCTAGTAACACCACCTAAGCACATATTAACAAATGGTTGGTAACCTGCGAAGAATTTAGAACCACCTTCACTTGTTATCCACATCATTTCAGACATTTTTATAAGCATACATCCTGCTAATTCAAATGCTTCAAAGTCAGTCATACGTCCTGATTCAATATCTGCTTTATAGAATGGATACATATATTGGTCAACACGACCTATTGACATACCTGTTTGGTTTTCTTCAACTACTAATAGTGATTCTATAGTCCAAACAGCTTGAATTGCTTCCCAGAAAGTTGTTGGCTTATGTGCTGGGACTTTAGCATTTACTTCAGAGATTTTTAAAAGCTCTGCTTTACGCTTAGGGTTAGTTTCTTTTGCTGCTAATTCAGCTGCATAATCTGACATACGTTTAGCATATATCATAACTCCTTCTGCAGTATCAATTAATGATTTGTAGAAGTAAATTTTATCTATATCTTCTGGGTTTTCATAATTAAGATTAGCTAATTTTTCTTCTGCTTCTCTCTTTACATCAAGCATACCCTTTTTCATTAATATTACATCGTATCCTGGGTTAGAGTCTCCTCCACCATTTACTGCATGGTATGAGCAATCTGAAACGAAAGACTCTCCTGAAAGTTCCCATACTCCAGCTTCACGATATTGATCTTCACAATATTCATCTACTGATTTTCCTTTCCAGAATGGGAAAAGTTCTTCACGCATAATCTTTTTATCTTCTTCTGATATGTAGAATGGATCTTGTGGACGAGTTCCTATAGTATCTATTTCATCAACCATCCATCTCCAAGCTATATCAGGTGAAAATGCACCTGCACGTGGCTTTCCATTTGGTGCTCCAACAATAAGTTCATTATCTTGAATTACTAATGGTGCTGTTTCACAACAATGCTTGAAACATTTACCACGTAAAACTGATTTAGGTATACCAGGGTTTTCTTTAGCTATTTTAGTAATAGCTCTTGCACGATGAGTTGTTATTGATGGAACTTGTTTTAAGTAATTTTCCTTTAACTTAACTAAACGTTCTGTTATTCCATCTGGAATTTCTCCATTATTATTAGTTGCAACATTTACAGTTGTTTGTTCTTCTTTTGTTATTTCACTAGAAACCTTTTTAAACATTTCCATTAAATTAGCACGTTCTTCATCGGACATGTTTTGAGTAGCTTCCATAAGTTTACTTGAAAATTCACGAATATCCACTTTATTACCTCGCTTCCTATACTTATCTTATAAATATAATTTCTTTACTTTAATTCACTTAATATTTTCTTTAAAATACTTTCTAATAACTTAACATTATCTATTTCATTTTTACTTACACTATTTTCTAAAACTGTGTATGAAGAGTTATCTTTAGGCTCTAATAATTTAAGCATTTCATCTACTTTTCTAACTCCATATCCAATTTTACGTACATATATTAAATTCATAGGTGAAACATTGTCTGAAGTCATTCCTTCACCAGCTGATCCACTACCTAAAGTCATTGATGGAAATAAATTTGTAGTTGCCCCCATACTTCCAAAAGTACCAGATGTATTAACAAGTACTCTTCCAACTGGCTTTTTTAATGCAAATTGCTGAATAACATCTTCATCTCTTGAATGTATAACTAATGTGTGTCCTTGCCTTTCACTTAGTAACAGCTCTATACACTTTTCACAAGCATGCATCCAATCATCTTCTATATAAAATGCTAATACAGGACAAAGTTTTTCTCTTGAATAAGGATTACTGTTAGAAACAAATTTTTGTTCTGAAATAAGAACCTTTACATCATCTGAAACAGTAAATCCAGCTTTTTTAGCTAAAAATTGTGGACACTTACCAATTACCTCTAAATTAGGGCTTCCATCTTTATAAAAGAATATATCTCCTAACTTTTCTGATTCCTCTTGTGTCATAAAATATCCACCATTTTTTTGAAGTGCTTTTTTTACTTCAGCTACAATGCAACTATCAACAACTATTGATTGTTCAGCTGCAGAAACTACTCCGTAATCAAAGTTCTTACTACTAATAATGTCTTTAACAGCTTGTTCTATATCAGCTGTACGCTCTATAAATGCTGGTCCATTTCCATTGCCCCCATAAATTACTGGTTTACCAGATTTATAAGCAGCATCAAGCATTTCAGGAACGCCAGTGTTCATTATTAATGAAGTATCTTTATGATTCATAAGTTCTAATGAACCACTTGCCATTACTGTATGCAAGTATGCAAGAGCTCCTTCTGGAAGTCCTACTCCCTGTGCTGCTCTAATTAAAATATCAACAGTTTTAGAAATTGTATTCTTAGCCCTTGGATGTGGTGAAAATATAATTGCATTTCCTGACTTAATTGCAATTAATGCCTTATATATTGTTGTAGAAATTGGACTAGTTGCTGGGCAAAATGCTATGATAACACCCATAGGAACTCCAACATCCATTGTATTGTTTTCCTTGTCCTTATTTATTATTCCTACACATTTCATACCTTGTAGTCTATCTCTAAGATACTTACATACGAAACTATTCTTTATATATTTGTCTTCCCATCTTCCATATTCAGTTTCTTCATTAGACATTTGGGCAAATTCTTTTAAATGCTTTTCAACTTCTTCAACCATTCTTTCAACTATTTCATCAAGTTTCTCTTGAGGAAAAGTTGCTAATTTCTTTTGTGCCTCACGAGCATTTTCAACAAGAATTCTCGCTTCCTGCATGGAGAGTAAATCATTATCTATAATATTCATTTCTCCTCCCCCTTTTAGAAAAAAATTTTATTTTCTATTCTCCTATAAGATTCACAAGCTCATAACGTTTTATTATTTTTTCAATATCTTGATGAGGTCTTGGAATAACCATTGAACTATAAAGATTTGCACCTTCCATTGCTTCAACTGCAGCAACTCCAGCATCTACTGCTGCCTTACAAGCACCAACATCACCACGAACTAATACAGTTATATAACCTGATGCAACATTTGCATATCCTTCAAGTTCAACATTTGATGCTTTACACATTGCATCTGCTGCCTCTAAAGCAAAAACTAAACCAAAAGTCTCAATTAGCCCTAAAGCTTCATATCTTGCCATATGCGTACCATTCCCTTCAAATAATAATCTTATAAATCAACATCATGCACTGAAACAATATCACCAACTGGTTTAATTGGACGTGGCATAACATTGTGTGCTGTTAATTTTCCAACTGATGCTGCAGCTCTAGCTCCTGCTTCTACAGCAGATTTAACTGCTCCAACATCGCCTTTTACCATAACTGTAACAAGTGTTGAACCAACATTTTCATATGAAATTAATTCAACATTGGCAGCTTTTAGCATTTGATCTGCAGCATGGAGTGCAGGAACTAATCCTATTGTTTCCACAAGACCTAAAGCTTCATTTCCATAATATCTCATTGATAAAGCCTCCTTTATGACCTAACTAATTATATTTTTGTTTAGTAAATTATATAAATTTTATAATTTATATTTTGATCATATGTATATTTTATTTATTACATATCTTAATGAGATTCTTTATTACATAAAGAATAATTTTATTCAAAATATTAAAAATCTTCCGATAATTTCGTTCTCTACTATATCGTAAAATAAATTTATTAAATACACTGTTAAGAAAATCACTTTAAATTATTTAAAATTAATCTTTAATATATTTATTAATTGTTGCAACTCCTTCTTCGTGTGCGTGATAATAAACTCTTAACTCCTTATTTTCATCTAAATCAAATCTTGTTTCTTCTATAAGTCCATTAGCTTCTGCTGTCATTAAAGCATTAATTATAGACTGTTTCTTAAATGCCTTAAAGTTTCCATATTCACCTTTTAACGCCTCTATAATATCATCTGCACAAGCTTCTTCAACTTTAGTGAAATGTTTTAAAATTGCATAATTAAGTGGCTTCATCTATTTAAACCTCCTCTTTTTTTCTTCTAAATAAATCAAGTGGATTCATAGATATTGTAAGAATACCAAACATCATTACTATTGCACCTATCCATGCAACTGAAGGTAATGACCATCCGTCCATTCCACCATATACTCCTAATAATAATAAGCAGAATAGTGGACCAAAGAATGAATATGTTCCATTACAAGCAGTTCCAAGACCAGCTCCACACATACTGTTTCCAGCATACCATGTCATAAATGTAATGAATGATAAAAGACCACTTAAAACAAACCAGAACATTGCAGGTGCACTTGTAAATGCTTGTACAGCAAGATCTACTGAAATATTTACTCCACCAGCCATAATGCCAAATATAGGAACTAAAATAAATAAGTTAGCTATACCTGATGTTACTTGACGAATACAAATTCCGATTTCTGGATCTATCATAGCTGTACCATATCCAGCTACGCAACCTTCAAACCCCCATCCTAAAGCTGCGATGCATGCTATTGCAATACCGATAAAAGTACTAGCTGAAGCTCCACCACTGAAACCTGTACTACCTATTAAGAAACTAGCAAATACACAAATTCCTATTCCAAAAGCCATACGCTTATTTAATTCTTGTTTATATAAAACTCTACCTAATATAGCTGCTATAGCAGGACAAAGTGCTGATATAGGAACAACTATTGATCCAGCCATTTGAAGAGCTATAACATAAGCTGTACCAGCTATAGGTCCTCCAATAAGTGCTGCTATTATCATAATACGTCCTGGGCTAGTGTTTATACATCTTAAGAAATCACCAAATTTACCTTTAACTACAGCGTATCCAAGAGCCCATATAGCACTACATGTATCATTAATTGCATTACCAAGTGCTGCAAGCAAATATGCTATAACAAATGCTGATAATCCTGCTGTATTAACGCCGTACCAGTCCCCCCAAACACCTTTTGTCATACCCATGGTTAAAAACGCTGTGTATAATCCATAGGCAAGTCCTGAAAATAAAGCTAGGGATATACCCTTTTTAAAGAAATTACTTGCTAATTTCTTTTTGGCAACTAAAGCTTCGGTGCTTACTCCTTTTGAAACTTCACACATAAAAATTAAATCTCCTTTCAACAAAAAATATATATATTAATTATTAATATAATAAAATATATACTTAACATCCCCCTTTGAATCTTTACCTCCTAAAACCTTCCCCTTATAGTAATGAATATCTTTTTTGTGGTTGTTATAATTGATATTTCATTTCTAAACTATATTGCTAACTTTCCAGTTCATATCTTATTTATATCTTTTCTACAACTAAATTATATTCCTTTCCCTTTAGGGTAAGGTCAATAAGTATTTTAATAAATTTAAATATTTACAAAATAATTGTCGATTTATAAGAAAAGTAAACAATTATAACCCCTTTAAATATAAGGCTTTAAGATAATTTAAAATAATATACTTCTATATTAAGTAAAGCTTACAAAAGAAAAAATCCATAATATTTAAACAAAAAACTTTAATTTTTTTCATTTAAAATATTATGAATTTTTACATATTCACTCTTTATATTCTTGTATACCTTACCCCTGGGGTAACGTTTTCAAATTATGTAAATTATGACTTCTTCTTAATTTTAATTAAAATTTCTGTTACAAATTTATCTGTATTCTTAGTTGTCCAATAATCAGTTACATATCTCTCATAAGATTCATCACAACATATATAACCATGATCTTTAGACCATTTCTCCATCTTTTTATAGGTTTCATTAATGGTTTCATGAGCTCCTATATGGTAACAAGCTACAGCCATCCAACCTCCAAATTCTTCTGTTACTTCCTCTCTACACTTTAGAATTGTTTGTTGCATTATTTTTACCTTATCACACTTTCCTTGAACCTTGTCCCTAAAGGAAGGAAAACATATAATCACAGGACCTGTTACCGCATTATTCATATTATCTATGTAATTACTGAATTCTATATTAATTATAGAATCCATATAATCATATTTAAAGCCTTGATTAAAAAAAGTTACAGTTTTATTATCTATATACTTTACTGATACATCACAAGCATTATTTTCAATTACCATTTGAGCTTCAACTATCAAGTCATGCCAATCTTTAACAGATCTTTTCTTTAAGTTTATTTCTTTTTCTAACTCCCCTAGCTCATCAATTTTACTTCTAAATCTTTTATCAAAAAAATCGTATGTTGTTCCCTCTAAAAACTCTTTCATTTCTTCAAGTTTAAATCCACTTTGCTTATAGTACTTTATAACCGGTACCGCTAACAAATTCTTTTTGCTATAATATCTGTACCCATTATCATTTGATACCTTATTAGGTGATAGCACTCCCATTTTGTCATAATACCTTAACGCTTTAGGTGTTATTTTGCATATCTCTCCAACTTTACCTATTGAATACAACTCTTGTTCCATACTAAGTCCACCTTTCTATAATATTTTAGCCCCTTGTAAAATCTAAACTAGTTAGATTTTATTGCTCTTAAAACTTTATATAAAGGATTCCCCCAACCAAATATAAAACATTAATTGAGAAGTCCTTATAGTCATTATGCTAATTTAAAACCATAGACTACTTTATTTAGAAGCTATAAACCTCTAAACATATAAAACCATAATTTAAAAACTTTAATTTTTTAATAAGTTTTTTACTAACACTAAAATTATAGATTTAACACTTTTCTTTACAAATAATATTGTCCCCTACAAACAAAACTAAAAAAACCTTTTAAATTACTTCATTATAAATATAACCTAATAAATATAACCTAAAAATTCATCTTAATATAAAACATTTACAAGATGTATTAACAGATAAGATTTATTTATTAATAATAAAATTGTTATAAATATTATTATCCGCACCCATTATACGTAAAAAACCACTCTAAATGAGTGGTTTTAAATTTAATGTCTATCCTAAAACTCTATCAAAAAGCTCTAGTAAGTCGTTACGTGTTGCTTCTCTTGGATTTGCCTTTGTACAAATATCATTAAGAGCTGCTTCCACAACTTCTTCTCTTATTGATTTAGCTAGTTCAATATCAGTTCCTTGCTCTTTTAATGTTCTTGGAATCATTAATGTATTTTGAAGTTCTACAATACTTCTGATTAAATTATTTACTCCTATATTTACATTTGTTGCATGTAAATTTAATAATTTTGCAAGTCTTTGATATTTTTTTGCAGCTAAAGTATATTCAACTTTAAAAGAATCTTTATTTAAGTTAGCATTATATTCAATTATATAAGGAAGTATCATTGCGTTACTTCTTCCATGAGGAATATGTAATTTTCCTCCAATTGCATGAGCTAAACTATGAGTAACTCCAAGTCCAGATGCATTAAATGCCATACCAGCAAGGCATGATGCATTATGAAGCTTTTCTCTTGCCATTATATCGTTTCCATCAAAATAAGCTTGTGGTAAAAATCTAAAAGCTAAAGTTAATGCTTTCTCTGCTAAAGCATCTGAAAAATCAGTTGCTGTATTTGAAACATATGCCTCTATAGCATGTGTAATTACATCCATTCCTGTATCAGCAGTTATAGCTTTAGGTACAGTTTTTACTAACTCTGGATCAAGTATAGCATAATCTGCAAGAAGTGATTTATCTGCAAGAGCATACTTTAACCCCTCTTGTTTATTTGTAATTACTGCATACTCAGTTACTTCAGAGCCTGTCCCACTTGTAGTAGGTATAGCATAAAATGCTTCTATAGAAGAAACACCTCCAGCAACTTTTTTAGCATATTCTCTAATTGCTTTAGCTCCATCAATTGATGAACCTCCACCAAGAGCTATAAGAATCTCTGCATTACAACTTTTTAGCTTTTGGATACCTGCTGCAACAATTTCTAGAGATGGATCAGGAACTATATCACTATATATAGCTACTTCGCAATCAACAAGTTTACCTTGTATCTTTGCAGCAACTCCTGATGTTTCCATAAATTTGTCACATACAATTAATACTCTTTTATTTCTAATTTCATTTAGTTTATCTAAAGCACCTTGTCCTAAATAAACACTTGTATTAATACTAAATTCTTTCATATCTACCTTCTCCTAAATTAAAAATATTTAAGATATGAATGAATATAGCTTTATAGTTTAAAATTTAAATCAACCACAATTATAACAATAAACGTCAGTTTATTCAAAAACTTCGCTTAATTTATTATATCAATATTAATTTAATAATACAATATACTCCAATAGTATTATATTACGAAATTTCAAGAAAGTAAACGATATCTTACATAACTATTTTATAGCTATCCTTCTTAAATAATTACTATATAAACTATTAAATTTTCAGGAAACATAGGTATTACTTACATTAAAGCATTATATGTTATCTCAAAATATATAAATTTTTGGATAAATGCTATAACATCAAAATATAAACTTTTTCCTAATTAAAAATAACCCAAGTAGCAATATTAATTAAACTACCCGGGTTATTTGTTTTTATTATTCTCTTTTGATAATTAATCTAATATTTTCAATCTCTATTATTTTCTATTTCTTTTTTTATTTAATGCTACTCCTCCAAGTAAAGCTATTAATCCACTTAGTAATGTTCCTCCAACTATTGGTGATCCAGCTTGTGGTAACTTACCTCCATCTATATTTCCATTATTAGAAGATCCACTATTATTGTTACTTGAATTTGAACCTGCATTTGCAACTAAGGAATTTTTAGAAATTCTTAGTTCTTCTAAAGCTGAATCTACCTCTTCTTGTGTAGCTTCTTTATTAGCTAATACTTTCTTAGCTTTTTCTAATGCTTTTCTTACTTTATTTGCACTATTAACTGTGTATTTAGATAAATCTATACTTTCAACTTCTTTAACCAATTCTTCAAGTAAAGACTTATCTGGTATTAATCTTAAATCTAGATATGCTTTTAATAATTCATTATATGCCCTATCTACATCTTCTTGATTAACATTTTCATTAACTAATATTGTCTTTGCAGCTTCAAGCTTTTCTTCAAATCCTTTCCATGTTGATGGAATATATTTTGAAGAATCTATATCCTTTACTTTATCAACTAATCCTTGAAGTTGTGCCTTATCTACAGTTACTTCTGGTTCTTGTCCCTTTTCTTCTAAGTTTCCAATTTCTGTTTCTATAGCCTCTTTAGCAATATTTACTTGCTCTTGTGTTGCAGATTCATTTGCCATTACTTTTTCTGCTAAATCTACTGCTTCTTTTAAATTATTTATTGATGCTTCAGTATATTTATCTTTTTCATTTTCAATTATATTCTTAGCATTTTCAATTGCAGTTAATAAATCCCCTTTATTAACTCCTTCTTTTATATTAATTGTTGCTGTTGAATTCTTAGTTGATTCTTCAACCCCTTCCCCATTAGCTACTTTACCATTTATTAATTCAAATGCTACATTTTCTCCACTAGAATTTGCTGTAAATGTTAACTTAGCAATATCCTTAGAATTTTCTAATTGAACTCCAAGACCAGCTACTATCACCCTAACTTTTCCGTCTTTAGCCTTAGCTGAAACTAAATACTTAGCAGGGTCTATTGATGTTGCTTTTTTAAAATCTACTTTTGTTTCATCATAATCAACTTCAAATTCCATAGCATACATATTTTCTTTTATATCACTTAAATTAACATTAAGATCAAAATCATTTCCAACTGTTATTTCTTCAGGTACAACCATATTAATTCCAGTTTGTTCTTGCTCTGGAACTTCTGGTTTTTCTAGAGTAGCAACTTTATGAATAGTAAATTCAGCCGCTGAGCCAAAATTAGCAGCTCCTTCATTAACAACTATCTTAACATATCTAGCTTCTACTTCATCAAATTTAGCATATTTGTTAGACATATTATTTTCCCAAGTTGATGTATTTACCTTAGTGTAATCATCTTCTGCATTAGCCTTTACAAATATCTCACAATTTGTAACTCTTCCATTTTCATTACCATCTTGTCTTGGAATATAAGTTATTTTATCTATAGTTTGAACTTCCTTCATATCAACTTCTATAGTTGCTGGTAATGGTTGAACTGGACTATAGTTTGTATGCCATCTAGTTTCTAAATTATTATCAAATGCTAGATATGCAGGACCTTCTACTTCACCTACAAGGGCATTTTCATTATCAGATGTAACTGTGAAATTACTTGAATCAACTATTGTTTCATCTTGAGGTAATTGACTTCCTAAAACTATTCCATCAATTAATCCTTTAAATGAATTTGTAGTACTTCCTATACGTTCAAATGGAATAAGTAAAGTTGCAACTGGCCTATTACCTAAAGTGTCAACTAATTCATTATTTACATATAACATAGTTCTTTCATTTTGGCTTGCAATTGTTAAATGTACCCACTCATCATTTGGTAAAGTATAGTTAAATGAGAAATTATCTCTTTCTCTTGTAAATCCAACTTTACCATTAGAATTAACTGCTTTTATAGCATAATTATCAAATTTTGATGGTGATTCAAATAAAATTTGTTCTCCTTCTGGTGCATTTCCATCCTTCTTAACCCAGAATGAAATTGAATTTGGAAGTCCAACCCTTTTAATAGGTGTTTCTACATAGCTTTCTCCACCATTAAGTTTTAATGCTTTTCCTTTCTTTCCTGCTTCAAAAGAAACATTATTCTTAGAAATTGAATTATGGTTATTTCCTGACTTATCCAATATTTCTTTTTCTTCAAAATCATATTCTACATAGCTAGGAGTTGCTGACTCTACAGTATAGTATGGATTAGTATTTGGAGCTGTACCTGTAATTGATGATAATTCGTTTAACTGTGCAAAAGTCTTATCTTCTCCATCTCCCCACATTTTTTCTGCTAAAGCTGGAAGTGGTTTATAGAAACGATCAAAAACATCATATTCTGAAATCTTTTGGCTTCTCTTATCTATTGAGTCATTCCATATTGCATAAGCAGCACCTAGCATTTGATCATCACCAGCTGGAATGTACTTTCCACCAATTGTGTTAGGTTCCCAATTATTATAAAGATGTTGTGCATTTAAATAGTTAGCATAATATCCTGCTGCTGGTACTATATAAAGATCTGAATCAAGAGTATTTATTAAGTCATATCCTGCTTCAAACATTTCAGCTGGATTAGCCCAATCTCTTGACCAAAGATTTATTTGCACACCTTCTGATCTAACAGGAGTTTCTCCTCTTAACCAACTTAAGCCTCCCCACATACGAACTGTTCTACCTGTATCTTGAATATGACCTAACATAGAATCAGTAAATGCTCTATATTGTTCTGCATTTGCTTCATATTCATCAGTACCTACATGAACGGTAGTTTTTCCATCAAATACTGGATTTTCTCCTTCCATATACTCATTAAATAGAGTTTTAACAAATTCTAAAGATTGTGGATTTCCCAAATCTAAATGATCTAAAACTGGTCTATTAGTTATTCTTGGATTCCAACCTTCTAATGCTAAATTTTTAAATACTTTCGTAAATGCTAAAGCATGGGCTGGAGTATCTATTTCTGGAACGATATTTATACCTAGCTCTCTTGATTCTTTAATAAATTCTCTAAATTCATCCTTAGTATAAAATAGGTCTGTAGATGTTATACCTTCACCTCGTTCATTTCTAAGACTAGATTCTAATCTAAATGCAGAATATGCATCATAAGCATCTTCTATATTAGACTTGTCTGAATTTATATAGTCTTCTAAGAATATATAATTATCATTTAAGTGAACTTGTAAGTCATTTAACTTATACCAAGCCATATTTTCTGCAAGCTCTTTAAGTGAAGATAATTCATAAGACTTTCTTGCAACATCTAGCATAAAGCCTCTTACCTTGTATTTTGGATAATCTCTAACAACACCTTGTGGCAATGTAGTTTGATTTTGCTTTAATATTTGTAAAATAGATCTAGTTGCATAAAAAATACCCTGTGCTGATTTTCCTTCAATTTTAACAGAATCATCTATAGTTATTAAGTTACCTTCACTGCAAAGTCCATCATCTGCTGTATCTAATGTTAGGAAGAAGCTATTTGCTACTGCTTCTGTTCCTTCTTCTACTGTAATTTCTTTATTTAAAATATTCTTATAGTCACTTGCAAATTTATTTGCTGTTTTCATTAATTCATTACTATAAGCACTATCTATAATTATCTTTGTATTATTTGAAACTTCAAAATTTCCTTCTGTTCCATGCCATTCAGCTAATTCTGGAATAACTTTTGGTTTTTCATTACCAGTATTACTTTCATACTTACCTGGAACTACTATATTTAATGGTGAAGTAGTTCTTTCTTCTTCTCCTTTTTTAACCCTAAAATTCACTTCAACATTTGTATTAACTAAAGGTTCATATATAGTTCCATCTGCTCCTATAATTTGCTCATAGTCAGCTCCAACAAATTCAATCTCAAAACCTTCTGGAACTTCTGGCATTGGCATTTTTTTATCACCTTTATTTATTACAGGAGCTGATATACTATTTATAACCTCATCAATAGTATAGCTTGGCTCTACTAATTCCCCTGAATACACTTCTAATTCAAATACTGATACTGTATTCCAAGTTACATCTGCGTCATTTCCATTAGTGTCTCTTTTTGTAGCTGTTTGGGAATAACCTGAAATAGATAAACGAATATAACGAGCATTTTCACTATTATCTAGTGGAATAACTTGTCTATATTCAGTTGGTGAATTAGTAAATTCTTTAATAGCTCTCCAATTAGTATCATCATTACTAACTTCAATTATATAATTAGTTGCATTTTTTCTTTCCCAATCAATTACTATTTCATTAAAATTTTTAACCTCACCTAAATCAATCTTTAACCATTTTTTATTTTCTTCAGTAGGTGATGTTGTGTTACTAGCCCATCTAGATTGCCCTGTAGCTTTTTGATAATCTACTACTCCATCAATAGCTTTTCCTGCTGATAAATCTGATGTTTCATTATCTGATGATGTTGCTATAACTCCTGGTTCTAATGCAATATTTTTCTTTACTAAATTAGTCTCTGCTTTTACAAAAGTAAAAGAATTGGTAATAACCATGGCACTTAAAAACATTACCCATAATTTCTTATTTCTTCTAATCATTTTTTATCCCCCTTAAAATACCTTGCTTATTTGCTATTTATTTAGATAACTTTATGCACCGTCAAATTCCTCCCTGTCTTTAAACGTTAAATAAAAACTATCTAATATAAATTGTCTTAAATATATTTTTATGTATTAATAGTAATTATTTTACATAATAATTTTACCATCTTCAATTATAATTGTAAACCTTTAACGAATAGTAAAAATATCTTTATTATTTTTTCTTTTATATTAAAAACAAGTAAAGTTTTATTTATGCATAATACAGAAATCAGACTTTACTTGTTTAAATTATATAAAAATATTTTTAATTATCTACTTACAATTGTATAACTATTTTTAGCATTTAATGATACCGTATTTAAATAGGTTTCACCTGTTTTATTAAAATGTACAGCATATGTTATACCATTATTACTTCCATCTCTTACCCCTTGAACTTGAATAACAGCCTTGTCTGGTACACTTATTTTTATCGGCTTATGTCTAATAGAAAATGGACCTCCTTGAGCTACTCCATCTATAAAAACTTGAACATAGTCATTATCTTCTACTTTTGAAAAATTCCATATTGATATTTCTAAATTTCCATATCCATTTGCAACTTCTATAGATTCATCCTTTGCATCTAACTTTAATGCTTCTTTACTTAAAATATCTCCTGCATTTACATTTTCTAAATACCCTGATGTTAAATTATCTCTATATGCCTCATTGACTTTTTTATGAAATATTCCTACTGCAACTACTAATACTAAGCAAATTATCCCTATAGAAGTTCTAAATCTTTTCATTGAAGGAGTTATATAATCATCTTTTTCTTCTTTTTCTTCTTTTTCTTCATCAAATCTTTTATATGAATTTTCCTCTTTAGGTTCACTTACTTTATTTACCTGTATATCTTCATTTTTAGATTCAACCATTTTATCTAAATTTATCTCTTCCTCTTCTTTTTCACTATTAACTCTAACATCATTTAACTCTTCAAAATCAGTTAATTCATTTTCTCTAAATTTTTTCATATCGTCCTCCACTAATTAAGCTCTTCATTATAATTTTGCATTTTTTCTGTACTTTCTAACATGATTTTTGAAAGAGGTTTTTTTCTATAATATATTGAAGCAAAAACTCTCCAAAGTATAAGTGATGCTATAAATGATGCTATACCAAAAATCTTTCTCCCTGGTGTTAATGTTATATAGCTCCAGTTTAATAGTTCTGCTCCTACTCCTATAAATATACCTGCTATTACTAAATATTTAAGAGCTTCAAATAATGATGGAAAAACTTTATATATTCTTCTTAATGCTCTAAATCTTAAAGAAAAATACATTATAATAGACATTGCTAGAATCATTGAAATATACTCTGTTGAAACAGTATATCCTGTACTTATTATCTTAAAAGCTTCTACTATTGTAAAAACAGGTAAAAATATTGCTATAAGGACTAATAATGGCATACATACTACTCCGTAAGCTACTGTTATTATATTACTTATTATTTTAGATATAAATTTCATTTTATCACCTCTTTTTACACATTAACTTTAGATACATCACATGCTTCAATTGTAACAAGATACTCTTTAGTTAAATTGCTAATTCCATTAAGTCTTACTGCTTGATTTCTTACTGATTTTTCAAATATATTTCTAACATATCTACCATTTCCAAAATCAGAAACCTTGCAAGCTTCTTTAAATATATCTCTCATCTTTAATCTAGCTTCTTCAGTTATTACATATCTTTTACTCTTAAATAACTTATCTGCAATAGTTAATAAATCATCAACTGAATAATCTTTAAATTCTACTATATTGGCAAATCTAGATTTTAATCCTGGATTAGTATCTAAGAACTTGTCCATATCATCACTATATCCAGCTAATATAACTAATAAATTTTCTCTATTATCATCCATTCCTTTTACTAATGTATCTATAGCTTCTTTTCCAAAACCACTACCACTTTCTGCATCTTGAGCTAATGCATAAGCTTCATCTATAAATAAGATACCTCCCATAGCAGCATTTACTTTGTTCATAGTTTTTTGAGCAGTTTCTCCTACATATTGACCTACTAAATCATTTCTAGAAACTTCAATTAAATGACCACTAGATAAATATCCTAGAGCTTTTAAGTATTTTGCCATTATTCTAGCCATTGTAGTTTTACCAGTTCCAGGATTACCTGTAAATATCATATGCAATGATAGTTTAGCACCCTTAGCCCCTTGGCTTTTTCTTATATTTTGTACTTTAATATTATCTTCTAATTTCTTTATAAATTCTTTTACACTGCTTAATCCAATTATGCTTTCAAGTTCTTTATTTAACTCATCTAAACTATCTGATTCATTATTTTGTATTACAGAAGATAATTCTATAGCTTCTAATTGACTAACTAATACTAAGGAATCATTACTTACTTTTAATTCATATACACAATCTCTTTTTATTTTACCTATTAGTTCTAATTCAACTAATGGAGCATATATGTTATTTTCAATATAACTACCTAATCCATGTGCTCCTACTGTATTATCAAAATCTTCAATTACATAATCTAATACTTCATTATTGAAATTTATAAATATATGTAAATTATCATTTATCTTTGTTTTATAATCATTTAATATATACTTACATATTATAGTTAAATTCTCTTTATTTAACTTTTCTGTACTTATAATATCATGTACTTTTTTCATAAAATCATTTGAAAATTTACTTCTTATACTCTCTTCATTTTCTTCAGTTATAAATACTAAATACTTTCCATTTACTAATATTTCATCAGTAGTATTTAAAGTAAGATTACCTTTGCCTGTAACATATACCATTTGTCCTAATTGATCCATATATCTTCTATTTAACTTAAGCTTTTCATCTATTACAAGTTTGCTAAGAAGGTCTAAAGCAACTTGATGACATTTTTCAAAGTTATCAAATACGATAACTTGTTCACTTGAATAAAGCGCACTATAAATATCTGTCAAAAGTAAATTCTCTGCATCTTTTTCTAGCTTGTACTTAGATAAATCTATTGAATGTACTCCATTTTTCTTTATTATCTTTTCTTCTCTTAAAAACTTAGTTATTGCTTTTACTGATAAATGTTTACCTGATCCTTTAGGTCCTGTTATGAATATAGTATTATTTACTCCATCATGCTTTCCATATACAAAAGGTCTTCTAAATGCTATACATAATTTAGATAAATAATCCTTTTGACCAAGTATATATTCTGAAAGCATTTCTTCTACTTTATTAAAAGCATTATCAAAATCTTGCTTATTTGTCTTACTATTCAAATTCATATTATTATATACTTCATTACTATTTGCTTTATTACTTTCTGCAGCAATGTTTTTAGGATTAATCTTTATATTTTCCGCTGATTCTGTAGCTCAATTAATTACATTTACCACAGTAGAATTAGCTTTTTTACTTACATTCCTCTTAGTATTTGTAATAGTATTATTTAATACTTTCTTATTCTTCTTAAAAGGTTCTTTATTTATTACTCCATTTTCCTTTATATGATCTATTACTTAAATTTCTGGAAATAAAATTCTAATTAGCTTTGACGTTGGTAATGAGTCACCATTTATTTTAGACTTTGCCACTTAACTTCCCCCTCAATTTTTCTTCCTTAAAAGTCATATAATTACAAGTATATTTTAGCATATTTTTTAATTATATTATATTTTTAAATATTAAAACAAATAATTAATACATAATTCCAATTTAATGTAGCTCTTTTTTTATAATTTATATATTAAAACTTAAAAATTTTATATATCTAATTAAACACATTATAATTTAGTGTATCTAAATAAATATAAATGATTATAATAACATTTAGTTAAAAATAAAACACATTGAAATATTTTCAATGTGTTTCAATGTGTTTCTATATATTTTATTGGCGTATGTAATTAAATTATTATTTATTTTCAATCTTTTCTCTTCTTCCAACTAAAGTCCAGTATAATAAAAATGCTACTGCAGAAATAACTGCTAATACAAGTAGTACATTACTATATTGTATAGATAGTGAATTCTCAAAAAGACCAGTAATATTCTTTCCTAAAGGCTTAATTTCCATTAGTAATGCTACGTATGTTATACCAATTGATGCAGCCATACTTAAACAGAAATTATAAAAACCAATAGCAGTTCCTGATTTTTCTTCAGGTATTGTTTTTATTAAGGTATCAATCATAGGTGCATACATTAACGCAAATGAAATAGAGAATAATACCATTATAAATATAAATACATATACTGATGTTTCTATAAAGAAGGTTCCTAAAAGAAGACTTATTATTATCCCTATTATAGCTAGTTCAATACATTGCTTATTTCCGATTTTCTTAGAAATTTTACCAGATGTTGCTCCTACAATAGCTGCTAAGATATAAGATGGAAGTAAAATTAGCGAAACTTGATCTAATCTATAATTATATATATTTTCAATTAAAAATGGGAACATAAATATAAATGCAAGTTGAACACTATATATAACAAAAGCCACTGCTAATATTGATATAAAGTTTCTATTTGTAAAAAATTTAATGCTAATAAAAGCTTTTTTATTTTTACTTATGTATGTAATAAATAATACAAGCATAATTAGAAATGCTACTAAATACATCCATTTAAACTCTGAAACAAAAAGCATTAATAATGCTGCTACTGATGAAACTAATATAAATCCTATAAAATCTACATTTCCACCTTTAGTTTCATCTTTAGGAATATACTTTAAAATAAAAGGTAATATTAATAAAGTTAATAGTGGAACTAAAAATAGTACTTGCCAACGTAAATATGTTGCTACATATCCACCTGTAATAGTACCAATTACTTGTGATAAAGCATAACTACTTGTACTAAATCCTAGGTATTTCTTTTTTTCGTTATCTTTAAAATATTTTGCAACAAATATTACATATAACGTTTCTGCACTTCCTAATCCTGCTGATTGAATTATTCTTGAAATAACTATCATCAAAAATGATTTTTGAAAAATAAATCCTAATAACGATCCAATACATATTAACAAAATTCCTATTGCTAATAAATTTCTAACACTTATTGAATCTGATAATGAAGCATATACAATTGCTCCGATACCAATAACTAATCCAGCTAAAGTTACTTGCCAACTAACTGCCGTAGCTGATAAATTAAACGTACTTGCTAAATCTGGTGAAATAATTTTAAATGAATTATCTATAACTAGTGCAAAAATCATTAAACCTAATACCGCAGGTACTGCTTTTTTTATTTTTACCTCTTCAATCTCTTTTTCTGTATTAAATGAAATTTCCATGTTGTGTACCTCTCTTATTTTTTTTCATTTGTACCTCCTTAATAATCGTTTACGAAGTAATAATTATACACTTATTTCCCCTTTGTAAACTTGTTCATTTTTTATAGTATATTTTAGACAAGTTAATATTAGCATATTTCACCCCCAATTACAACACCTATGAAATCGTTTATTTTACTTGCTTTAAGCTTTTTTTATACAAATTAAAAAACTTTTTTATTTTCTAACTTGTCTAAATTAATTTTATCTATAAAAAAATAACTTCTGATTTGATTTAAAGAAATGAAAATATATGATATACTATTGCTTAACTATAGTATAAATTTATAACGATAAGTAAGGTGGTAGAATGAAATTCGCTTCAGATAACCCTAAAGCTTCAAAAAAATTACTATATACACTTGTATATGATAAATTATATAAAATGATTATTAATGGTGAATATCCTATAAATTCAAAATTACCATCTGAGCCACAATTAGCAAAAATGTTTGGTGTTAGTCGAATGACTTTACGTCAAGCACTATCATTATTGCAAGATGATGGTTTAGTAAAAAATATACATGGTAAGGGGAACTTTATAACTTCTCCTGAAAAGTGTAATAAAAAAGATTTTTTAGAATTAATAGGTAATCCAATATATAAATGTCACAATGAACCTATTACTGATGTTGAGTTATACTTTCGTTTAGACTTAGAAAGTGAACATACGAAACAAGTTTTGGAAAGGTCTTCAGCCGCTGTGGTTGCATGTGAACGTTATTATAAATCTAATAATAAAATCATAGCTTATGCTTTTACCTTTATATCCATTGAAACAATACTTGAAATGAATATTGATTTAAATAACAAAGATGAAGTGTTAGACTTTCTTGAAAATAAATCCTATGAAGTATCCACTAGCTCAATGCTAGAAATAAAACGCTCAACTGCTGGTAATACTGCTCACCCCAAGTATAAACTTGTAGGTGGTGAACAATGCGACTTAATTTTGGAAACGTTATATATAAATGATTATTCACCTCCAATACTATTTAATAAATACTATATTCCTTGTCAATATAGTACCTTTAGAATAAAAGCAACGAAAAAATAATAATCTATATTATAAAAAAGATGATTTCAACATATATATTGAAATCATCTTTTTTATATAAAATTCCTCAGTAATTAAGTATTAATCTCATTAATCAATATCTTTATTTTATTATAAATCTCTTAATTAATAACTTCTGCTTAATTCAACTTTATATTAAACTCTTTATTAATCACTATTTAATTAAGTATTTTAAATTTTATGATATTAAAAATCGTTTTTTACAATTAATATTTTTATATATACAAATTTATTTTAATTATATATATAACAATATAATTTTATCATATTACTAATTAATTACTTTATATACTAAAAAAATTATAATATGCTTTAAAAATCAATAAAAATTCAATTGAAAATGATTATCATTCGTGTTATTATTTAAATGAAATTTAATTTTTTAATAACATTTTACTATTTATCCACTAAATAACATTTTGTTAATAATTTTAATATTATAAATAGGAGTGATTATATGGGAAATTCAAGTAAATTTAATAAAAGGATAAGTGCTATTATAACTGCAAGTTTAATTATAGGTGGATCCCCACAAATTGTACTTGCTGATACAAATGCTCTTAACCCAATGGATATATCCATGGAGAGCAGTAATTTGGATGCTACAGCAAAATGGATTAATATAACTACATTACCTAAAATTGAATCATCAGAATTAGGAAAGTTTTATGGAGATTATGATAAATATAGAATTAAATTTCCTAACACAACAAAAGGCGAATTTGAACCTTTCAAAAAATACGTAAAAGCTATAAATGATACAAATAACGTAACAGTAAACGGAATTAAATACGATAATACAAATCTTGTAAATGAAAAAAATACTTATCAAATGGGATTATTAGGACTTGATCTCAATCCAAGTGGGTTTACAAAAGAAATAAATACAATTCTTGTTAAAGCTACTGGGTACAACGACATGGAACTAATAATAAAAAAAGATGGTACCTTTATAAGTGAGCGAGAAATAAATTCAAATGAATCATTTATAGATGATAAAGATGTTAAAAAAGGTATATTACCTAAAGTAGAAAATGTTGAATACAATAAATTCTATACAGATTTTATGAAATGTAGAATTACTTTTAACTCTAGTACAGATGCTGAATGGAATTCTGTAAAAGACTATAGAAATTCTATAAGCTCTAAAAGTGACATAACTGTAAATGAAGTTAAATATAATAATGCACATGATGTAAATGAAGAAAATACTTTTAACTTTTCTTTAATGGGTCTTGAACTTAACCCAAGTGCATTTAAAGATGGTTTAAATACAGTGGTTATCAAAACTAATGGATATGATGATATGACTATAAAAATAAATAAAGATGGAGAAACCATGAGCTTAGCTAATCCAGCATCTGAACCTGTAGATACTTCAAAACCTGAAGCCCCTACTGTTGTAGATGATACAGAAAAAACTAGTGAAGATTCTCAACAATGGAAAGCTATAACCTCATTACCTAAAATAACCAACACAAGATATGGAGAAATTTACGGAAGAATCGAGTACGAAATAAGTCTTGAACAAAATGATGAATTAAATGACTATATAAAAGCAGCTGATCCTGAGAATCCCAAAACTAAACTTGCTGAAGTAACTGTAAATGGAGTTAGATATTATGATAACTTTAATTTTGGAATAAATGAGTATCATTTAAGCTATATGGGAGGATTAGAGTTAAATGATGCCTCCTTTACAAAAGATATAAATACTATAATCATCAAAGTTGATGGATATAATGATATGAGAATAAAAATAAAGAAAGACGGAACATTAATAAGCCAAGAAGAAGCTCCTTCATTAACTGCAACAACGGAAAAAATTAGAATTTCTAATATCAAAAAAAATATATATGCACTAGCTGGTAAACCAATTAATTTAATGGAAAATGTATCTGCTTCTGCAACAGGTAGAGAAAATGTAGATTTAACTAATGAAATAAAAATTGATACAGGCGATTTAGATACTGAAAACCCTAAAGAAGGAACTTATGAAGTAACTTACTCTGTAACTTATAATGGTCAAACTGAAACTAAAAAAAGAAAAGTAATTGTTTCTAATGCTACTATATCAACTGATAACCTTGAAGACGGAGTTTATACAATAGGATTTAAAGCATATAGAGCTGATATTCCTGAAAACGAATCAATGTTAACTGATTTCTTTGATGAAAAAGTAAAAGTTACAGTTAAAGACGGTAAAATTACCTTAACAATGTTAAACACTCTTTATGCTTACAGCATCCTAGATTTTTGTATAAAAAGTGATGATAAATATATAAGTGCAAAACGAGAGTTTGTAGGAGAGAAAAATAAGATTGGTGAATATCAAATGCAAACATGTGAAATTCCAATATCAGATTTAACTTCAGATCATATGGGATGTGTACTTGTAGGTATGATGGGAGGTAAAATAAGTGATATAGGAAACTACTCTGAATACAAAGAAGTTAGATTTGTATTTGACAAAAAATGTTCAAAAGGTTGGAGAGGCTTTGATACAAAAGTTAATCTTCCTGTGGAATCTGACACTAAACTTGATGTTAAATCTGAAGTAAATCCTAATATTGAATCTGATACGAAGGTAGATGTAAAACCAGATATTGAATCTGATGTAAACCCTAATTCAGTATCTAACACAAAATCTGATATAAAATCTGAAGAAAAATTAGACAATAAACTTGAACAAACTAAATTAACACAAAAACAAATTAATAATAAAGCTTTACCTCAAACTGGTTCAGCTTTTAATGGTAGCTTTTTATCAATACTAGGATCTATTATGGCAAGTTTAGGTGTTTTCTTCATAAAGAATAAAAAATATTAAAATGCTATAAACTTTAAAAATAATATTATACTCCTTTATAAAAATATCTTAACATAAAAGATAATATAAAATAGTCTGTGTAAACTACTAAAATGATATACTTAATTATCAAATTAAATAAGATTACACAGACTATACTTTATTCAGATTTTCTATTTCTTCTCTTTAAAATAACTAATCCTGAAATAACTGCAACAGCTCCTAAAATTACTATTATTGCAGATGAAACTACTGCTCCTGCATTAGGTAAATTACCACCTTTTCCACTATTTTTATTTGTATTGTTATTTACACTATTATTTTCATTTAAATTTCCACTATTAGCTACTTCCTTTACTTCTAATTTATCTACCGCTAAACTTAAACTCTTAGTTACAGAATCTATTTCTTGTTGTGTAGCATTCTTATCTTTTAATACTTTATTAGCTTTATTTAATTCTTTATTAAGAGTTTTTACACTTTCCTTAGTATATTTAGATAAATCCATCTTTTCGATCTTATTAATTAAATCTTCAAGTTTAGACTTGTCTGGAATCAATCTTAATTCCATATATGCTCTTACTAAGTTGTTATAAGCTGTATAAACATTTTCTTGTGTTGCATTTTCATCTGCTAATACATTTTTAGCTACTTCTAATGCTTTCTCAAATTTATTCCAAGTGCTTTCAATATATTCAGCTTTATTTAATCCTTCAACTTTATTTATAAAACTTTCAAGTTGAGACTTGTCTACATTATTTTTAACTAAAGAATCTATAGCTTCTTTTAAACTATTTAAAGCTTTGTCCACTTCATCTTGCATTGCATTTTCATCTGCTATTACAGCTTCTGCTACTATAATTTCCTTTTGTAAATTAGCCCAAGAATCTGAAGTATATTCTTTTTCCACTAAAGCTTTAGCTGAATCTACAAGTACTTGTAATGACTTTTTATCTCCTTTTTTAAATTCAAGCATCCAAATTACATTAGTTAATCTTTTAAAAGAAGCATCTACCTCTACTTCTGTTGCCTTCTCGTTAGCATAAACTTCCTTAGCTTCTTCTAATGCCTTATTAAACTCATTAACAACAGCTGGTACCACATCTTCTAATGCACCTTCTAATATTAGTTCTTCTGCATAGTCTATTGTAATTTTCAATGCTGTTTTATTAACTTCTTCAACCTCTTCATCAATTATTTCATCAACAACAAAGTAGTCAATAATCATGTTATATGCATCATTAGCATTTGGATTTTTTGTTCCAGTATTAGTTATTTTAACTTTATAAGAACCATTTTCTTCAAAGGATTTATTATATATTAAAGCTTGATCTTCCATAGTATTTTTATAACAATCAATATTTACACTTTCTTCAAGAACTTCTTCCCCATCTACTAGTTTATATAAATCTACTTTAACAATACATGTTCCAACAGCTTTACGTCCGTAAATACTAACTTCATTTCCATAAAACTCTAATGATAAATTATCATTTTCAGTAGAAGTTTTTAATTGACTTCCATTTAAAGCTTTTTCTGCATTTAATGTTACAAAACTTCCTTCTTTAACTACAAGTTGATCTTCTGCTTCATAAGTATTAGATCTAGGTAATGGTAACTCACTTCCAACAACTATCTCATCAATTAGTCCATTAAATGAATTTGTTATACTTCCTATACGCTCAAATGGTATAAGTAAAGTTGAAATTGGTCTATTTCCTAAAGTATCAACTAATTTATTATTAACAAATAACATAGTTCTTTCATTTACACTTCCAATTGTTAAGTAGACCCACTCATCATCTGGTAATTCATAATTAAATGAAAAATTATTTCTTTCTCTTGTGAATCCAACTTTACCATTAGCATCAACTGCTTTTATAGCATAATTATCAAATTTTGATGGTGATTCAAATAAAATTTGTTCCCCTTCTGGTGTATTTCCATTCTTCTTAATCCAGAATGAAATTGAATTTGGAAGTCCAACCCTTTTAATTGGTGTCTCTACATAGCTTTCTCCACCATTAAGCTTTAAAGCTTTTCCTTTTTTTCCGGCTTCAAAAGAAACATTTTTCTTTGAAATTGAATTATAGTTATTTCCTGATTTGTCTAGTATTTCTTTTTCTTCAAAACTATACTCTACATAATTAGGAGCATCTGATTTTACAGTATAGTACGGATTAGTATTTGGAGCTGTACCTGTAATTGATGATAATTCATTTAACTCTGCAAAAGTCTTATCTTCTCCATCTCCCCACATTTTTTCAGCTAAAGCTGGAAGGGGCTTATAAAAACGATCAAATATATCATATTCCGATGTCTTCTTATTACGTTTATCTATTTGATCATTCCATATAGCATAAGTAGCCCCTAGCATTTGGTTATCTCCTGCTGGAATATAACTTTTGGCCATTACATTAGGTTCCCAATTATTATATAAGTTTTGTGCATCTAAATAATCTCTATAATAATCTGCTCCTGGAACTGAATATAACTCTGAATCTATAGTATTTATTAAATCATATCCTAATTCGTACATTTCTATTGGATTAGCCCATTCTTTATTCCAGACATTTAATTGAACATCATCAGACCTAACAGGTGTCTCTCCTGTAAGAATACTTAATCCTCCCCACATACGAACAACTCTTCCACTATCTTGAACATGTCCAAGTAAAGCATCTGTAAATACTCTATACTGTTCAGAATTTGTTCTATATTCATCAGTACCTATATGAACTACAGTATCAAGGTCAAATACAGGATTATCTCCAACCATATATTCATTTAGTAATCCTTTAACTAATTCTAACGACCTCGGATTTCCTAAATCTAAATGATCTAAAAGTGGACGTGTAGGTTTATGAGGGCTCCATCCTTCTAAAGCTAAATCTTTAAATACTTTTGTTATTGACAATGAATGTGCTGGAGTATCTATCTCAGGTACTATATTTATAGAAACATCTCTTGCTTCTTTAATAAAATCTCTAAATTCATTCTTAGTATAGAATACATCTGTAGATGTTATTCCTTCCCCCTGATCATTTCTAAGATTAGATTCTAATCTAAATGCAGCATATGCATCAAATGCATCTTCTCTATTAGATTTATCATCATTCATATAATCCTCTAAAAATGCAAAATTATCATTTAAGTGAACTTGTAAGTCATTTAACTTATACCAAGCCATATTTTCTGCAAGCTCTTTAAGTGAAGATAATTCATAAGACTTTCTTGCAACATCTAGCATAAAGCCTCTTACCTTGTATTTTGGATAATCTCTAATAACACCTTGTGGTAATGTAGTTTGATTTTGCTTTAATATTTGTAAAATAGATCTAGTTGCATAAAAAATACCCTGTGCTGATTTTCCTTCAATTTTAACAGAATCATCTATAGTTATTAAGTTACCTTCACTGCAAAGTCCATCATCTGCTGTATCTAATGTTAGGAAGAAGCTATTTGCTACTGCTTCTGTTCCTTCTTCTACTGTAATTTCTTTATTTAAAATATTCTTATAGTCACTTGCAAATTTATTTGCTGTTTTCATTAATTCATTACTATAAGCACTATCTACAATTATCTTTGTATTATCTGAGATTTCAAAATTTCCTTCTGTTCCATGCCATTCAGCTAATTCTGGAATAACTTTTGGTTTTTCATTACCAGTATTACTTTCATACTTGCCTAGAACAACTACATTTAATGGTGAAGTAGTTCTTTCTTCTTCGCCTTTTTTAACCCTAAAGTTCACTTCAACATTTGTATTAACTAAAGGTTCATATATAGTTCCATCTGCTCCTATAATTTGCTCATAATCAGCTCCAACAAATTCTATCTCAAAACCTTCTGGAACTTCTGGCATTGGCATTTTTTTATCACCTTTATTTATTACAGGTGCTGATATATTATTTATAACCTCATCAATAGTATAGCTTGGCTCTACTAATTCCCCTGAATATACTTCTAATTCAAATACTGATACTGTATTCCAAGTTGTGGTTTTATCATTTCCTGCAGTATCCCTTTTTGTAGACGTTTCAGAATAGTTTAAAATACTAAGACGAATGTAACGAGCCACTTCTTCTTGATTTAGAGGAATTACTTGCCTATATTCAGTTGGAGAGTTAGTAAACTCTTTAATAGTTTTCCAATTAGTATCGTCATCACTAATTTCAATTGTATAATTAATTGCATTTTTTCTTTCCCAATCAATTACTATTTCATTAAAATTTTTAACCTCACCTAAATCAATCTTTAACCATTTTTTATTTTCTTCAGTAGGTGATGTTGTGTTACTAGCCCATCTAGATTGGCCTGTAGCTTTTTGATAATCTACTACTCCATCAATGGCTTTTCCAGCTACAAAATCTGCTGTTTCATTATCTGATGATGTTGCTATAACTCCTGGTTCTAATACAATATTCTTCTTTACTAAATTAGTTTCTGCTTTTACACATGTAAAAGAATTTAGCATAAGTATTGTACTTAAAACCACTCCATATAACTTCTTATTATTCATAATCATCTCAATCCCCCCATTTCTATCTTAATAATTAGCTATTTTTTCTTCTCTTTAAAATAACTACTCCTGAAATAACTGCAATAGCTCCTAAAATTACTATTATTGCAGATGAAACTACTGCTCCTGCATTAGGTAAATTACCACCTTTTCCACTATTTTTATTTGTATTGTTATTTACACTATTATTTTCATTTAAATTTCCACTATTAGCTACTTCCTTTACTTCTAATTTATCTACCGCTAAACTTAAACTCTTAGTTACAGAATCTATTTCTTGTTGTGTAGCATTCTTATCTTTTAATACTTTATTAGCTTTATTTAATTCTTTATTAAGAGTTTTTACACTTTCCTTAGTATATTTAGATAAATCCATCTTTTCGATCTTATTAATTAAATCTTCAAGTTTAGACTTATCTGGAATCAACCTTAATTCCATATAAGCTCTTACTAAGCTGTTATAAGCTGTATTAACATTTTCTTGTGTTGCATTTTCATCTGCTAATACATTTTTAGCTACTTCTAATGCTTTCTCAAATTTATTCCAAGTGCTTTCAATATATTCAGCTTTATTTAATCCTTCAACTTTATTTATAAAACTTTCAAGTTGAGACTTGTCTACATTATTTTTAACTAAAGAATCTATAGCTTCTTTTAAACTATTTAAAGCTTTGTCCACTTCATCTTGCATTGCATTTTCATCTGCTATTACAGCTTCTGCTACTATAATTTCCTTTTGTAAATTAGCCCAAGAATCTGAAGTATATTCTTTTTCCACTAAAGCTTTAGCTGAATCTACAAGTACTTGTAATGACTTTTTATCTCCTTTTTTAAATTCAAGCATCCAAATTACATTAGTTAATCTTTTAAAAGAAGCATCTACCTCTACTTCTGTTGCCTTCTCGTTAGCATAAACTTCCTTAGCTTCTTCTAATGCCTTATTAAACTCATTAACAACAGCTGGTACCACATCTTCTAATGCACCTTCTAATATTAGTTCTTCTGCATAGTCTATTGTAATTTTCAATGCTATTTTATTAACTTCTTCAACCTCTTCATCAATTATTTCATCAACAACAAAGTAGTCAATAATCATGTTATATGCATCATTAGCATTTGAATTTTTTGTTCCAGTATTAGTTATTTTAACTTTATAATAACCATTTTCTTCAAAGGATTTATTATATATTAAAGCTTGATCTTCCATAGTATTTTTATAACAATCAATATTTACACTTTCTTCAAGAACTTCTTCCCCATCTACTAGTTTATATAAATCTACTTTAACAATACATGTTCCAACAGCTTTACGTCCATAAATACTAACTTCATTCCCATAAAACTCTAATGATAAATTATCATTTTTAGTTGAAGTTTTTAATTGACTTCCATTTAAAGCTGTTTCTGCATTTAATGTTACAAAACTCCCTTCTTTAACTACAAGTTGATCTTCTGCTTCATAAATTCCGGCTCCAGGCAATTTAGGCCATTCATTTACAGGAGGCTTTTCTGCTTTAATAACATTATAAGTAGCTTGTGCCTTTTTTATTTGATTTTTATATATTGCAGTTACTTCAACTACAACCTCTCCAGAAGTACTTACACTAAGAATATTATTACTAATAATTCCTACTCCACTTACAATGTTGTAATTAACATCTACAATGTCACTAATATCTTTACATGAATCTATTACATAATATGATTTTAATGGTATATTAATAGAATCCTCATAATATGAAATTACATAATTACCATCTTCTATAAAAACATTTTCTAAAGAATCAACATTACAATTAATCTCTTCATTTACTTTAACATTAAATTTGATTACGTTTACAGCTTTAGATGTATTGTTAATATTTTTTACTCTAATTATATAAGTATTATTATCTGAACTTAACTCATTAAAATCTTCTATTACTAACACCTCTGGAGTTTCACTATAAGTATTGATAGTTTTTGACTTTAATACCGTATTTATATCTTCTTTATTAAATACTTCTATTAAAACATCTCCTGCACCTGGACCTGTTTTCAAAGTTGGTATAATTCCATTTCCATTAAATTCATATTCAACATATGCTCCATTTGATTTAGTATATACTAGTGGCTCCTGTTCAAAAGTAGTATTAACCCACTTTGTATTAGATTCTGATGCTGTTTCATGAATAACTTCATTTTGAATAGTGGCATCACTTAAATATTTTTTCACTTCGTTATCTGTTGAATTTATAGTGTAAGATTGCTTAGTTGCTTCATGCCCCTTCCCATTATACGCACCTATATTTATCCTCTCTTTATCTGTATCATATCCAAAGAAATCTAACCCCCCATCATTTTCAATTGGAGTTGCCGCTTCTATTAAAGAAGATTTGCTTTGTAATTTTATTGCTTGTAATAATTCCTCCTTAGGCAATCCAAAAACATTTTTATTCATGAATAATGGATCTACTAATTTTGCATTATTATCTACCGTCACTCCATCTCTATTTGGTTCATTAACACCATAATATACGTTATTATCAAATGTTGAATTAGGACCAAAATCGAAAGGACTAACTCTATTAGCTAAATTAGGATTAGTAAAGTACCAAATATTATTTTTATATTTTACCTCATTTCCTTTAAATACTGGGTGAACATCTTTGTTTGAAATAAATGTATTGTTATATACATTAGCATTTTCAATTTGTGTAGTTGGATCCTTATCTTCACCTACTGCAACAATTTGTGCTACATGATTTCTAAAAGATCCACCATCATTAATACTGACATTGTATCTTATAACATGATTACGATTATATGATTTAGGACGAACATGAAGCATGTAACCTCCCCCAACATTGTCATGAGTATAGTTATATTGAATAATACCATTGCGTGTCATATCATCAAGATTAAAAGCCATTCCGTCATTATAATTTTGTCCATTTTTTACTTCATTATATTGAAACACCATATCATTAGCTCTATCTGCCCAAATTCCGCATCCATATCCTGCTATTGTACTTTGAAAATTATCAATTAAATTTCTTTCTACTAATACTCCGCTAGTATATAAAGGAATAATTCCTGATCTACTAACATGATCAATGCTATTATTACGTATTACAACATTAGTATGACGAAAAGCATCATCATCTAATGTACCTTTAACATTAGTTGTAGTAATTCCATTTGCAGTACAATTACTTATAGTATTATTTTCTATTAAAATATCATTAAATGTTGTTACTTTTTTGGTTTTATCAATGGCTTGTTCAACTACTCCTTTATCATTTTTAGCTTCTGAAAGTCTAGCTGTATATGTTGCTAAGTTAATTCCACCTGTTCTATGAGTTGTTCTAGCTCCTGAAAATAGTTTACTATTATTAGGATTTTCTCCTGGATCAGTTAAGTCAGGAAACATTGGAGTGCCATCTGATTTTGTTGGAACAACAGGATAAATATCATCTTGTCCATTAAAACCCTTTACATCTTTAACTTCGCACCCTCTTATATAAATATGATTAATAACTCCATAATCATATCCTTCAATTCTTATCCCACTCCTATCTGAATCTAAGTTATCCTCTCTACTATTTGTTACACTAATATTATTTATTTCCCAATACTCCTGATTGTATAAATAAATTGCTGATCCAATAGTAGATTCATCCTTCAAATTTACAAAAGGCCCTTGCCAATTTTTTTGTTGTGGTATAAATGTTTTTCCACCAGCATCAATTAATGGCTTATCTTCTCCATGTCCATAGACATCAATTATAATAGGTGATCCATTAGCTCCTGACCCTTTTGGATACAAAGTTCCATAAAATATTGAACCTCTTTTTATTAACAATTTATCTCCTGGTTGAAATAAATGATTGTTTACTTGATCTAATGAATTCCAAGCAGAAATTTCACTAGATCCATCACCATTATCATTTGCATTGGAATCAAGATAATATGTGATTCCCCCTTCCCCAGATTTTAATGTCGCTTTAACAGGTATAACATTCATCAGTATACAACTTAAAACTAAAATTGTTGATACTATAGCCTTAAAGCCTTTTTTCATTTTCCTTGCCCCCTTTTTTACTTTAAAATATTTTGGTAGAGTTGAACTTTTATTAAAACTTAACCCTACATTATAAAATTTTATTACTTATAACTCTAAACTTTTGTATATTTATTAATGTTTTTAAAATCCAGCTGCAACCACTTATGAATTATTTTGCTTATAAGTAATTATTTTATAATAATATTTTATCATCCAATAATTTTATTTAAAACCAATTATTGGAATTTATTTATTTTTTATATTATTTTTTTATGAACTTTTTAAAAAATAGTTTATATTTTAATTTATTTATAATCATATCTCATAAAGCTTTACTTATTATCTCTAAATAGTTTGGGCTATATTTTTTGGACATTTGTCCTTAACTTCTGCCTCACCACTTATTTAAGTAAATTAATATGATATAATTAATATACTTTATTTAACTTGCTTAATTAAGGAGAATTAAAATGAACAACTTACCTTATTTTTTAGATACTTGTCCTGATTATATAAAAGATAAATTTATAAATATCAATTTTAATACCTTTGATAAAATCCTTATACAAAATCAAGTTGCAGACTCTGTGTATATAATAAGAAATGGAAAAGTCAAAGTCTATTCACTAACTCCTACTGGAGTTAAACATCTAGAGAGAACTTATTGTGAAAATGATTTGTTTGGTGAATTAGAACTATTTGTTGAAAAACCTATATTAAACTATGTAGAGGCACTTGAGCCTTGTGAGGCAATTAAAGTTTCTAAAGAATCTTTTTTAGAATGGATTAAACATGATAGTGATTTTTCTTTATATGTACATATACAACTTTCTGAAAAAATGTATCATACTTCTATTAATAGTAAAGCAAATGTTGCTTATCATTTAAAATATAGACTACTGTTCTTTTTATGGAAGTTTTTAAATGAACATAATTTAGATACTGTTCATAAAGACATCTTAGTAGAAGGTGTCGGATCAAATATTAGAAGTGTTAATAGAATTATTAAAGAGTTAGTAAATGAAAACCTTATTGAATATAACAAAGGATTTGTTAAGGTAAAGGACATAAATAAGATTGTTGATACAATTTTCTCCTCTAATAATAATTTATTGAGTATTTAAAAAAAATCTGGAGGTTAAACTATGATTGATAGAAAGTTATTAATAGAAAAGGCTTTTGAAGCTCAAAAATTTTGCTATACACCATATTCAAATTTTCATGTAGGTGCAGCTTTACTTTGCGCTAACGGTGAAATTTACCAAGGATGTAATATAGAAAATGCTGCATATACACCAACTAATTGCGCTGAAAGAACAGCTTTCTTCAAAGCAATTTCTGAAGGTCAAAATGAATTCACTGCTATTGCAATAGTAGGAAATAAAGCAGGTATAAAACAAGGAGAGGGAGATTTCTGTGCCCCTTGCGCTGTATGTAGACAAGTTATGGCTGAGTTTTGCGATTTAAAAAACTTTAAAATAATCATTGCAAAAAGTACAGAAGAATATTTAGAACACACATTAGAAGAACTTTTACCATTAGCCTTTACAGGTAAAAATTTAAAATAGAGTAAAATAAGCCAATGATATTAGAAATATCATTGGCTTATTTTACTCTAAATTTTATGATTAGGTCTAAAAATAACCTTAAAATTCAATAAAAGGGATTACTTTCTATATATCAAAACTTAACTGAATTTCATTATTTTTTTCTTCAAAAGTTTTCATGTATCTAAAGACTTCTTCAACTCCGCAAATAATATTATTTTTCTTACAGGTTTCTTTAATAATTTTCATCAATCTTTCATGATTTTCACTTACTACTTCATAGTTATTCCCATATTGCCTAATGTATTTTTCTTTTAATCCTTTAAAATGCTTATCTAAATTTTTATAATAATATTCTCTATTTCCATCCCTTAATGTTAAGCCAATACCAAATACTATAATGCCTTTAACTTTAGCCTCTATACAATAATCTAATATCCCTCTTATATTTTTCTCTGTATCATTTATGTAAGGTAAAATAGGAGACATCCAAACTACTGTAGGAATTCCGTTGTTCCTCATTATTTTTAGAACCTCAAATCGTTCTTTTGTTGTAGAAACATTTGGCTCAATAATCCTACATAACTTTTCATCATAAGTTGTTAATGTCATCTGCACAACACATTTTCCTTTATTATTTATACTCCTTAACAAATCTAGGTCTCTTAGTATTCTATTTGATTTAGTTTGTATTGCTAATCCAAATCCATACTTTTCAATTATCTCTAAAGATCTTCTTGTATTTTGAAGTTTTTCTTCTAAATGAATATATGGATCACTCATTGAACCAGTTCTAATCATACACTTTTTTCTCTTTTTCTTAAGTATATCCTCTAATAACTTTGATCCATTCATCTTTACCTCTATGTCTTCAAAAGGATGATTCATTCCATAACATATACTTCTGGAGTCGCAATATATACATCCATGAGTGCATCCTCTATAAATATTCATTCCATTATTGCTAGATAGTATCCCCTTTACCATCACCTTATGCATATAATTGTAACTCCCTTCTAATAGTTTTACTCATTAATAATTACTTCAATGAAATATAAATATCAATTTTAGCATTATCAAAATCTGAATTTAAATATTCTTCAAAATCTGCTTTATAACTTCTATCTAAATCCATTTTCCAAATTTCAGTCCAAGCTTCTGCAACTGCCTTTTCTATATGTCCTTCTATAGAAAACTTAGCATATTTTCCTGAAGGAATTTTCTTTATTGTAAGTCCTTCATTTTCCACCTTACTTACTTCATTCCCTACTGTAACTAAATACTTATTATCTTCATAATCTGAATAAAGTCCTATAGCATATTCATTAACCTTATTTTTTATTGATTCATTAATCCCCTCTTGATATAACTTTTCCCAAAGGCCTCCAATTATTTTTGCCATATTAGGATCATCATTACTTGTAGTAGCACTAACTCCTACAATTATTTTTTCTTCTAAATTAACCACTTCATAATTCATATTTATAACCTCCATATATTTGATAAGGTTATTATACTTATCTTAATATGACAACTGTATGTCATATTAATAATAATTAAAAAGAATTTTTTTAATTTTATTTTTTATTTCTTCTCTTATTTCCTGTGGTTCTAAAACTTCACATTCTTCTCCAAATGAAAATATATAACTAAAAATCCATTCACCTTTTGGGTATTCAATAATAGTAATAAAACTACCATCGTCTAATTGTTTAAAATTTTCAAATTCATCATATACTCTATATGCCATTTTAGAAGAAATTTTCATTTTTAAAGTAATAAATTCATCTTTTAAAATATTATCTTCCTTCATTATATTTATTGGCATTTTAATATTAAAATTTTCTTTAGAAATGTATAAATCCTTTATCCTTCTTAATTTAAAGAATCTATAATCATTTCTTATTTTACAATACCCGTACATATACCAGCTTTGTCCTTTAAAATATAATTTTAAAGGGTATACTTGTCTATTAATACTTTCCCCTTTGCCACTCATATAATCAAAGTTAACTATCCTTTTATTTAATATTGCAAATTTAATATTATTAAAAGTTTCTTTTTCCCTTTCTGCATTTCCCCAATTTGAAAAATCAACTTCTATCCAATTAGTATGATTTTCACCTAATATATTATTTAATTTTTTAAGAACCTTTTCCATCTCCACATCATTAAAATTTACAGCATTAACAGCTCTTAGTGATGATAATATTTCTGTCTTTTCTTCTTCTGTTAATATAGCTTTATTTAATATAAATTCTGGTAATATAGATATACCTCCACCTTTTCCTTTACTCATATATACTGGAATTCCTGCTGTAGAAAGTGCTTCAATATCTCTATAAATAGTTCTTTGTGATACTTCTAATCTTTCTGCTAATTCTTTTGCTGTTACACTATTCTTTTCTAAAAGAATATATATAATTTCAAATAATCTATTTGCTTGCATAATCTTTTATTCCCCTCTATTACACACCTCTTATAGTAGTCAATTTTATTAGTTAATATAATATTTCTATAATGTATCCTTTTAGCCTTGTTTTATTTATCTAAACCCTATATTTGTTAATCCTTTATATTAGAATAATTATTACTGCATTGAGCATCATAATAACATATTAATAATAATGAGGTTTTAAAAATGAAAAAAGATAAAAAAATCCTTAAAATTTATTCTACTTTATTATTTGCTTTTATTCTATTATTTACATCTTTAGTATATCCTATAAAAGCTTTAGATAATGTTCGTATTTCACTAGATTCTAATAACAAAGATACTCTACCACAAAACTTTAGAAAAACTACTGATATTTCAAAGGCCAGTGAATTAAAGTCAATAAATTTAACAGGGCTAGATAAATTAAATATTTCCGGAAGTGGCCAATTTACCGAATTTAACCTTCCTTTAATAGTTAAAGCTATTGGTGATAACTTTTCTATAATTGATATAGATTTAAGAGAAGAATCTCATGGTTTTATAAACGGAATTGCAATTAGTTTTTCAAATCCTCATAATAATGTGAATAAAGGCCTTACCCTAAATCAAGTAATAGAACAGGAAAATAGTGATTTAGCATCTATTAAATTAGATACTCCTCTTACCTTGTATAATAATAAGCTAACACTTACTCCAAAGGTAGTTGAAAATGAAGATAAACTTGTTAAATCTAATAATCTAAGCTATCTTAGAATTCCTGTAACAGATGGATCATTACCTAATGATGATATGGTTAATTACTTTGTTGAATTTGTTAAAAATCAACCTAAAAATTCTTGGCTACATTTTCACTGCAAAGCTGGTATAGGTAGGACTACAACCTTTATGATAATGTATGACATTATGAAAAACTGCAACGAAGTAAGCTTAAATGATATTATTTCTCGTCAAGTACTATTATCAGATATTAGTAAAAAGAATGCTGTAGATTTCTATGCTGGAAGAAGGTATGAATTCTTAAATAAGTTTTATAATAAATGTAAAAATAATTAGTAAATACTTTCTTGCATAAAAATACCTATATAAATTTAAAGTATCTTTTGATATCCCTAAGAATTTCGCCACTTGCTCTACTGTGTACATTTCAACACCACCATTTAAATTATAATCTATATTGATACTTTAAATAGATTTTACAGTAAAATTTTACGATTTTATACATACAAAAATCCACGACATTTCTGTCGTGGATTCTACGGTGGAGGCGAGGCATAACCTCCCCCCATTCTCATCTTAGAATCTGTTAAGTTGATATGAAAAAATAGCTTGATTTTTCATAGAATTACTTGCTCTTTGAAAATTATATAAGTTTGAATGTTTTATTGTATGGCAAATAAGCCTACAATAGCATTGATTTTTTGCAGGTTAATCAAAGGTATTAAATTTAATTAAGATGCTGAAAACCAAGAGTTTTTAGCAAAGCTATCGCTGGCGAAGCCGGCAACTTCTGCTGGAGTACAGTTATTTAATGATCCATGTGGTCTAATAAAGTTATAGTGAAAGATAAATAAATATATAAGGTTATTAGCTTTTTGAAAAGAGTTGAATCCTTTCTTGGTTTTATACCAGGCTTTAAATGTTTTATTAAATGATTCAATTAAATTATTATTTGTATCACTAGACATTGGAGCTACAGGAATATGAGTTGTATTGGGCAATAGCGTAGCCACGGCTTCATTATATGAAGGTAATCTATCAGTTATAAAATTAGCTGGTTCACCAAATTTTTTAGCTTCATTTACCAATGCGTATGCTGAATCAGAACTTCTAGATTTAGTTAAATGAAATGCTAAAATAAATCTAGTTTCTGAATCAATAGCTAACCAAAGGTAGTATCTTTCACCATTAATAAATACTACTGTTTCATCAGCGTGCCAATCGTCAGATTGTAAGTTTAAACTAGCTTTAAATTTATCAGCCTTTTGTTTAAAGAAAGGTGCAAATTTATTAGTCCAACTGGCTATCGTGACATGAGATACTTTAATTCCAGAGTTAATCATCAAGAATTGAGAAATGGCTCTTGTTGATGAATTATTTAAAAAATATAGTGTTAATGCAGTTAGTATTACATGTAGCGGAAAACGCATTCCTTTCATTGAAAGGGAACCACTAACTAATTCACTAGAAGCTGTATCAATATTGGTGGTGTGATGTTTTACTATTATGTGATTACACTTCTTGTTATTGCACTTATAGCGATTGTAATGTTTATATGCATGATGTAAGTAAGTTCCCTTACCGCATCTAGGACATTTAGGATTATTTAGTTTAGGACGTCCGTCACCGTCGCCTAGGACGAATTGGCGCTTACACTGCTTACATTGATACTTTTGTTTAGCCTGCTTATTCATACCAAACTTATATAGTTTATCAGAATTACAGCGTGGGCATTTTATATTAGTTTTGCTCATTGTTCTTCTCTCCTTTTCGAAGGGGGTATTATTTAGTCTTGCAAACCTATTGTATTTCCTTGGGTTGAGAAGAGCAATGTTCATATAACTTAACAGATCGTCATCTTACTCCTTAACAAACTCCCTTAATCTAAAGCTTCCTGCTGTTAAAGATGCTATAGACATTAAAAGTATTATTAGTACTGGAATAATTATTTCATTTGTATTTATTATTTTTAGCAACCATGTAAATGGTGATAGTGCGCTAATTCTAGTTATTATTGTTGGAATATTTTCAAATGAATCTAACTCCGCTCCAAAGAATCCTATTCCAAAGGTTGTTATTCCTATAATTACTGTAGCTAGACTTGCTAAAGTTACGTTTTTAATCCATCTTGATACTGCCACAATAATTGCTGTTGTAATTAAGCTACCTAAAAATATAATTAGTATTCCCTGTGGTATATTTTCTTTTGGTATTTTCAGTAAAAATGTTAATATTATAAATGCTGCAGTACTTAAAATTCCTTGTATTATAAATGATGAAACAAATATGCTACCTAAAATTGTTATATCTGAATTTCCAGTTGCTATTGTTCTTCTTAATACTTTTTCTTGTTTAAGCTTTATTACTTCTCCAGTGATAATTGATCCTCCAATCATCATAAAATAGCATATCATTAGCACAGTCATTTTATAGTTATCCTTTTTTGGTACTTCTTCATCATTAATAACTGCTATTGTAGAGTTTTCGCTTAACCCTTGGCTTACTTCTTCTTTTAATATATTAGATATATACTTTGTTATAATATCTTCTGCCATTATTACCCCTGAAGTAGCTTCTGTTCTATAACCTTTAATTTTTGGTACTTCTCCTTTATCTAATGATTCTTTTAAATCGCTATCTATAACATAAATTACTCCTAATTTATTTTCTCTAAGCAAGTTATAATTATCTTCTGCCGATCCTTCTAATTTATCTATTGAATATTTTTCACTTAATCTTTCAATGATTTCATTAGAATATTTTGTATTACTTTTATCTATAACTCCAATATTTCCACCTTCACTTAACCCACCACTATTTATAATTAAAAGCATAACAATAGGAAAAATTAATGTCATTCCCAACATAGAAGGATTTTTCAATTGTCTTCTTATATTAATTAAAACTAACCTTACTAAGCGCATATCTTTTTCCCCCTATTAAAACCTGCTTTTATTATTGACATAGAATATACGATACTTGATATTATAAATATCATTAATATCCATTTCCCACAGCCTTCTAAGTTTCCATTTAAGTTATATAAGGAAAATGCATTATTTAAATAATGTGTTGGAGTTAATAATGCAATTTTATTTCCTTCTCCCATAAATATTTCTCCGCTGATTAATGGCAATGTAAATATTACTCCTCCCATTATCTTTCCATACTTAGCTCCAAATATTGTTGATATAGTTGTTGATATTGATACTACTAAAACAGTTCCTGTTAATATTAATAAAAGTAAATCTAGTAAATTCCCTTTAAAGCTTAAACCTACTAGTCTAAAAAACATTATATATCCTGAAATTATTATAAATACAAAAATTAAAAGTGCCATAGTATCATAAAAAAGATATTGTAATTTTGTAATTGGTGTTGAATTAACTCTTTTTTCTAGATTAATGCTAATATCTGCATAACCTGATTGGATTACTGAAAATATAAGCATAGTTATTACAAACCCTATCATTGATGCTGATAATTTTTCATATGGAGTAGCAGTTTTTACTATGTCTATTGTTGTATTTTCAACTATAGTTTCATCTGAAATTTTTTCTAAATTTTCTATATTTCCTCCACCTATAGATACATATAGATTTTGATGATATTTATCTAAAATTACTTTTAATGTATTAGTGGAAATATTGCTTTCTTCTACCTTTTTATTAATAATAATGTTTCCCTTGCTTAAAGATAAAATTTTATCTTCATATCCTTTTTCTATTTTCAACTCTACTTCTGGCTTTTCATCTACTATACTTACAACCTTTTTCATTTCATCATTTTCTAATAGATTAGTTAAATTTTTAGACATTTCTGTTTTATCTTCATCTATAACTTGAACTTTTAATTGCTTTAATTTTAGCGGATTTTCATGAACTATTCCTTGAAAAAACGCCATAAAGAAAGCAAGTAAAACAGGGAATAAAACAAAATATGATATTGTAACTAATCCATTTGATATCATTCCTTTAAGAGTTGTTTTTATATAATATAATGCTCTCATATATAAATCCTCCCCCTAATCTCTTAAAGTCTTTCCTGTTAATGATAAAAATACATCTTCAAGCTTTACTTCTTCATAACTAATTTTTTTAATATTAACATCAGACTTTTCTATTAAAGAAAGTACATTTGTAAGTTTAAAGTTTGAGCCAATAGTTAATGTGATTTTATTTTCATTTTCTACCACCTTATTAATTCCCTCAGCACTATCTAATTGTCTTAGTATTTCTCCATTTATATTGTTTGCTTCAATAATTACTTTATTATTTGAAAATACTGATGCTTTAATTTCTTCTCTATATCCATAAGCTACTTCTTTTCCTAGATCTATTATAAAAACTCTCTGACAAAGCTCTTCTATCTCTTCCATATAATGAGAAGTATAAATTACTGTAGTTCCCCATTCTTTACCTATATTTTTTATAAAAGAAAATATATGATTTCTTGATTGTGGATCTACACCAACTGTAGGTTCATCTAATATTAAAACCTTTGGATGATGTAAAATAGCTACGGCAATATTTAATCTTCTTTTCATACCTCCTGAAAATTTCTTTACCTTTTGTTTTTTAGTTTCACCTAATCCAGTTACCTTAAGTGCCTCTGCTATTCTTTCTTTTAGAAGTTTACCTTTTAATCCATATAAAGCTCCAAAGAACTCTAGGTTATCATAAGCTGTAAGTTCTTCCATTAAGGCTAATTCCTGAGGTACATATCCTATACATTCTTTTGCTTTAATTGGCTCTTTTAAAATATCATATCCACATATTTTTATTGTTCCATTATCTGGAGTTAGTAAGCTTGTCATTATACTTATTAAAGTTGATTTTCCAGCTCCATTAGGTCCAATAAATCCAAATATCTCTCCTTCTTTTACTTCATAACTAACATTGTCTAAAACTAATTTATCATTAAATCGTTTAGTTATATTTTTCACTTCTATAATACTCATAAAAAAATCCCCCTAAAAATATCTTAATACTATAATAAGATACCTTTAGAGGAATCACTATAACTTAAAGTCATTATATAAATGACTTAAGTCACTATTCCATTTTTAAAAGCAAAAATTGCTATTTGAGTCCTATCTCTAAGCTCTAACTTTGAAAGTATATTAGTAATATTATTTTTTATAGTTCCTTCAGATAAAAATAGTTTTTCAGAAATCTCTTTATTGCTTAATCCTTTAGCTATTAACTTTATTATATTAATTTCTTTTTCTAAAAGCTCATATTTATCTATATCTTTCTTAATTGATACACTACAACCTAACATTTCTATTGCTACATCAGGATGAACTACCATATTACCTTTATAAGCTGTTTTTATTCCTTCATAAATAACATCATGCGAACTATCTTTAAGCATATATCCAAAAGCTCCATATTTCAAAGCTTCTTGAATATATTCTTTATCCTTAAATGTTGTAAGAATTATAACCTTTATCTTTGAAAATTGTTCTTTAATAAGTCTTGTTCCCATAACCCCATTACATTCTTTCATCCTTATATCCATAAGAACAATATCAACATCTGTATTTTTACAAATCTCTAAAGCTTTATATCCATTTTCTGCAAGACCTACAACTTCAATATCATCAAAAATTGAAAGCATTACCTTTAAGCCTTCTCTTATTAATTTTTCATCATCTACAATTAAAAGTTTAATTTTTTCCATTTTATATCTGCACCTCTTTAGGAATTATAACCTTAATAAAAAATCCAGCATTAATCTTAGATTTCATATCAATTATTCCATCTAATTCTTCAACTCTCTCTTTTATACTTTTAAGACCTACTCCACTTTCTACAATTTTATCTGTACCTACTCCATTATCACTAAATGATATTATAAATTCATCATCTGTAAAATTCATAATAACTTTTACCACTGTTGCCTTGCCATGCTTTAATGAATTTGATAAAACTTCTTGAATTATTCTATATAAATGATTACTTTGCTTACTTGTTAAATTCCAATTACTTTTTGATATAACTACTTTAACTTCTACTCCAGACATTCTCTCAAAGTTTTTACATACTTCTTGAAGTCTTAAAACCCCTTGATAATTCTCATATTCATCTGGCTTTAACTCTCTTACAGCTCTCTTTACATCTTGAAAGCTTTCATTAATAAATCCTCTTAAATTTGATGCCATACCTTTTATAGAACTACTTTCTTTATCCGCTATTGCTTCCATTGCTGATAATTGTATCAAAGCAGTAGATAATGTATGTCCAACGCTATCATGAATTTCTCTAGATATTCTATTTCTTTCTTTTAATAAAGTAAGTTCCTCAACTGATTGTAAATATACTTCTAACTCTTTATTAGCTTCTATAAGTTTTTCTTCTGAAACTCTAAGCTTATCATAAAGGTTTTGTGCTTTTACTTTTGTACTATAAAGTCTAGATATATATCTTAAAAGAATAAAAAGCATTCCAAGTAAAACAAAATTAATAATTCCAAGTTGAGCTTTTATACTAAACTCTGGATAAATTCCAAGAATTAAAATTATTATACCTACTATATATCTAAATATTTTATTTTTTAAAGTAAATAAATCTATAGATACTCCTATTAAATAAAAGATAATAGTTCCTCCAAAGATTAATTGTGCAATTGGTATAATTACTAGTTCTATAATTAGAGACATATTAAAATAACTATCTTTTTCTAAATAAAATATTCTTAAGTTATTATTTATAATAAATAATAAGATAAAAACTAATTTTATTATTCTGTTGCTTTCTGATTCAGTAAAAAGCTCAAAAGTTAATATACAAAATGATATATATCTCATTAATAATAATTCTTTACTTTTTATCATATCCATCTCCAAATATATCTTTTATTTGTGTAGTTAATTATTTTCTGCAAAATAATCTATCATCTTTCTTGCAATAGACATCTTGTCTGGAATTTTAGGGAAGTTATCTTTTTTAAACCATCCTGCTTTAACTATTTCTTTACCATCAACCTTTATTTCTCCACTTTCATACTCTGCAAAAAAACCTATCATAAGTGAATTAGGAAATGGCCATATTTGACTATCATAATACTTTATATTTTTTATTTTTATTCCTACTTCTTCAAATACTTCTCTTTTAACACATTCTTCTAGAGATTCTCCTGGATCTACAAAACCAGCTATTATTCCATATTTATTATCTTTAAATCCTTTATTATGTGCTAAAAGTATTTCATCCTCTTTTGTTATTGCAACAATTATTGCCGGGGAAATAACTGGATATGTTACAAAATTACATTTAGTGCATATCTTTGCCTTTTCATCTTCTTTATTTTTTGTTTCTGAACCGCATTTTCCACAAAATTTATGTGTTTTATCCCAATGTATTATTTGATTTGCTCTTCCTGCTATGAAAAATAATTCTTCTTCTAAAATTATTCCAGCTTCGTAAAGACTTATTATTTTTAAGTCTTCATTTATTTCAATATCTTCATTTATTTCAATTCCAAAGCATATACCATCTTTAAATTCACCTAAACAATAGCCCTTATTAAAGTCTAAATTTAAATTTTTAATATCTTTAAAGTAAGGTATTTTCATGTAATCTCCATCTACCTTAACTAGTAATTGTCCATTATTCACTAAAAACCATAGTTCATTGTCATTTCTTTCTATATCTCCATGTACCATTGGTTTAAATTTAAAATATTCGTAATCTTTATTTGTCATATAGTTCTTCCTCTCGTTTTATATTCTATTAAATCCTATTATATCAAAATTTTCTTAAGGTTTATTCCTTATTTTATCCGTTAAATCTCCCATAAAGATTAATAAAAAAATCCTAGTGTACTAAACACTAGGATTAAACTTAACTTTTAGATACTAAAGTTTCTTAACAAATTCTGATTTTAATTGCATAGCTCCAAAACCATCAATTTTACAATCTATGTTATGATCCCCTTCAACTAAACGTATATTTTTTACTTTTGTACCCTTCTTTAATGGTGAAGGACTTCCCTTTACTTTAAGATCTTTTATTATTGTTACTGAATCTCCATCATTTAAAATGTTTCCATTTGCATCTTTAACAATTTGAATATCTTCATTACTTTCTTTTTCTGACTCTAAAGTCCATTCATAAGCACATTCTGGGCAAATAAACAGGTTCCCATCCTCATATGTATACTCTGAATTACATTTTGGGCAATTTGGTAAATTACTCATAATTTCGTTTCCTCCATATAGTTGTATTAGGTATATTATAATATCATAGTATTTCAATATTTACAAATATACCTTAGATTCTACTTAAAATTCAACTACATAAATAAATGTTCTATTAAAATTTTGGTTCCTATAAGTATGAGAATTACTCCACCAATAATTTCTGCATACTTTTGTAATAATCCACCTATTTTTTTCCCTATAAGAACAGCTATTATACATAAAGTAAAAGTAATTAATCCTATTATTGTAATTGCTGGAGCTATATTAACACTTAGAAATGCAAAACTTACTCCAACAGCTAAAGCATCTATACTAGTTGCAATTGCTAATATAATTAGATTTTTATTATTTAACTCTTCATTTTCTTCAATATTAGTATCTACACTTACCTCTTCTTTTATTTCATCACATTTTATATCATCTTCATTTTCTCCTTTAACTGACTCATAAATCATCTTACCACCAATAATTCCTAATAATATAAAAGCAATCCAGTGATCAAAAGATTTTATATAACTTTCAAAATATCTTCCTGCCCACCATCCAATTAAAGGCATAACTCCTTGAAATACACCAAAAAATATAGCTATCTTCATGGCATTTTTAGTTAAGTTTTTTCTTAAATTCATTCCTTTTGCAAGAGCTACAGCAAAAGCATCCATTGACAATCCTATCCCCATCATAAAAATTGATAAAAAACTCATACATTACCTCTCCTTAAAATACATTAATTTTTAATATGTCCTTATTTTTATTAATTCTACTTTCTCTCCTTTCTTATACAAAAAAAAACAAGACCTATGCGTAGCATAAAGCTACGCATAAGTCTCGTTATTTAATATTAAGCCAGAACAAAATACTATTGTTCAATATGTTGACTTAATAACTCTTTACAAATTGAGCTAACTACTCCCCTATACAAAAATGAGTAATTATTAAATTTTCAATATTATACTATCAGATTTATATTATATAATCAAATATAAAATTAATAAATATACTATATAGTATATCCATAATCAATATTAGGTGATGATTTTTTTAGTTTTTTACAAATAAATTTTAATATTATATACCAACAAATTATGCATGATATTGCAAGCAATTCTAAATTAAATAAATACATGTATCCATCACCTAAAAAAGTTAGAAAGGTTCCTTTACTTGCTTCATTTGATCCAAAACTTACAAAAAAATAATTTGTTTTATATATCTCATTAAATATTCCCATAGGTAACCCTATAATTTGTAATGTAATAAATGCTTTCATAGCATCCTTAAAGCTTGGAATATAATTGTATATGATTAGGAAGTATAATGGAACAAAAACAATCATAGTATGTCCAATCATAAATTGATAATATTTAAAATATCTCCAATAAAGTTCCATATCCACTGATATTAAACTACTTATACCACCTAATACTCCTGTAAATATTGAAAAATTAAAAAGAGTTCTATTTTTAGAAAACACTAAAATTATACAAAGTATATTAGTTAAATAACATAAATGGAAAGGTAAATTATCTGCTTTAATGCCTTCTATTATCCATATTGTAAAATAATAAGTAATAAGTACAACTAAAGATACTATACCTATAGAATATCTAATAATTTTATCTAATTTTTTTGAACTTCTAATTTCATTTCTATAAAAACATATGAGAACTATAGCTATACATAAAAGAATTATAGGTATTATTTGTTCTGTAAAACTAGTTGTATAATATTTATTAGGTATATTAAGAGTAAAAAAATCCTTCATATCCTTTCCCCCATTTTAACTAATATATTAATAGTTTATTCTTCTTATAATCTAGTATGACATAATATTAATATCTATGCTATACAGTTTATTCACATATTCATTTATCTTTATGTACATACTACTAATAAATAATTCTATGAGGTGATTTTATGTTTGATATAAAAAATTTAAAAAACAAATTGAAAAAGAAAAAAGATAATCTATTTGATTATCCTAATGCTCCATACAGCCATATGCCAAGTACTCCTGAAAATAATAGCTATGATAATGATTTTTGGGATAAAGACTATTAAACTAAAGAAGGATGTTTCAAAACTCTTACTTTATACTATATAAAGTATTAAAGTCTTCATAACTATAAAGTTATTATAGTTATTTTTTGTTTTGAAGCATCCTACTATTAATATTATTTTTCTATATGTTTTTATAATTTATTAAATCTATTTTATTTTTATTTATATATTCTTTTATTTTATTATTAGTTAAAGTTTTTAGCTCTTTAGTTCTTTGTATTGAATATGAACTATTATTTAATATATAATCATCTAAATATCCTGGATGACACATTATTTCTAAAACTTTAACATCTTTATTTTTTTCGAGTATATCTATAAAATTTTCTACAGTAATATTTTCATTATCATAGAAACTTCCAACAAATTTATCTACACCTTTTATTTCTCTAGAAATACTCTCCCTTTCATTTTCTAATATTCTAATAGGCAAATTGTATTCTAAAGCTAATTCTTTAACTACTTCTAATACTTTTGGAATAGAATGAACATGATGATGTGTATCTATATGTGTTGGTTTAATGCCGAAAGAAAGAAATTTTTCCATCTGACATTTAAACTCTTTTCTTATATCCTCTATTTTTGCAACTTCTCTAATTTTATCTATCTTTAAAAACTTTCCTGATTCATCTATTAAAGAACTTACACCTTTAGCAAGTGGATATCCTGCTGTTAAAACTAAATGTATTCCTACTCCTAGATCTTTAAATTCTCTTGAAAGCTCAACTGCTTCTTTAGCATTTTCCATATTACACATTAATGTCGTTGAAGTTACTACACCATTTTTATGAGCTTCTATAATTCCTAAAGTAACTGACTTTGATATGCCAAAATCGTCTGAATTTACTATTAATTTCATTTATAACTTCTCCTTATTTAAAATTAAATTGAGGTAAGTATTTTTTATGAGCTTGTAATAATTCATCAAAAAGAATTTTAGCCATCTTATCTGATTGAACTAATGGGTTTATAGTCATAGCAACTACCCCTGCATTATAATCCCCTTCTGCTGCGGCTTTAGCTCCTAACATTTCAAAACTCTTTATTTGTTGTATTAACCCCCTTATTTGTATTGGCAAATGCCCAACTGTTATTGGTTTAGGTCCATCTTTTGTTATTATACAACTTACCTCTACTGCTGAATTATACTCTAAATCTGCTATAGATCCTCTATTCATTGTATCAACTGGTTGTATGTCTCTTCTATCATTGTATATAGAATCTATTAACCTACAAGCTGCATCACTATAAAATGCTCCACCCCGCTCTTCAAGCTGCTGTGGTTTAACATTTAAATTTTTATCTTTATATAATTCAAAAAGCTCATTTTCTAACTTCTTCACAACTTCTGCTCTAGTTCCATTTTCCTTAAACTTTTCAAGTTCACTATTTAGCATATAATCTTTCATAAAATAATATTTAGCATAACTACAAGGTAAGACTCCTAATCCTTTTAGGAATTCACTTTTCCACTTAACTTCATCTATATTTTTTACCTCTGAGCTTGCATCAGCTTCTATTATTTTTTTAATTACTTTATCTGTTACAACTTTACCATCTAAATAAATATTTAATCCAAATACCATATGGTTTAATCCTGCAAAATCTATTCTTACTCTACTGCTATCAACACCTAAAATTTTTGCTGTTGATTTTTCTAACCCTATTGGTACATTACATAAACCAATTACTTTATCTATAGCTCCATATTTTAGTAATGCCTCTGTAACCATTCCAACTGGATTTGTAAAGTTTATTAACCATGCATTTGGACATAACTCTTTCATATCCTTAGTAATATCTATTAATACAGGAATTGTTCTTAAACCTTTAAATAATCCTCCTGCCCCATTTGTTTCTTGTCCAATATATCCTTTACTTAAAGGTATTCTTTCGTCTTTAATTCTAGCCTCTAATAAACCTACTCTTATTTGTGTTGTAACGAAATCTGCATCTTTAAGTGCTTCTCTTCTATCTAATGTTAAACGAATATCTATTGGTAATCCAGACTTTTTAACCATTCTCTTTGCTAATTCACCGACAATTTGTAGCTTTTCTTTTCCTTCTTCTATATCAACAAGCCATAGTTCTCTTAATGGTAATTCATTATATCTTTTTATAAATCCTTCAATTAATTCTGGTGTATAACTTGATCCTCCTCCAATTGTAACAACCTTTAATCCTTTCACTTCTAACACTCCTTTAAAAACATTTCATACATATTAACTAATTGTTCCCCTAAATCTCTAACTGTTATTGCATTCATTAAATGATCTTGTGCATGAACCATCAATAGTTCTACTGTAATTTTTTCTCCTCTTGCTTCATTTTGTATCAATTCAGTTTGTATGGAATGAGCATTTCTTAGCTGTGTATCTGCTTTTTTAATTAGCTCTCTGGCTTTTTCTATATTTCTATTTCTTGCTTCCTCTATTGCTTCCATAACGTAACTTTTTGAATCCCCACCACTTATTATTATTTGCATTATTATCTCTTCTAAATTCATAAAATATCACATCCTTGTTAATACGTATTTACTATTTTTTATTGATTAATAGTATTATCACTTTCAATAGCTATTTCAGACTCTTCTTTTACTTTTTGATTATCCCATATACGGAAGAATGGATAGTATATTAGCATAGATACTATAAAATTAACAAGCTGTAATATTACACCTGATATTTTTCCACCTGTTGCTAAGTATCCACTTATAAATATTGGTGTTGTCCAAGGTACTGTTATACCTACAGCCCTTTCAACTAATCCTGTTTGCATTGCAAAATATGATATTATTACCATAACAACTGGAGCTAAAACAAAAGGAATCATTAATATAGGATTTAAAACTATAGGTGTTCCAAACATCACAGGCTCATTTATATTAAATAATCCTGATCCTATAGATAGTTTTCCTAAAGATTTTAATTGCTTACTTCTCGCTCTATAAAGCATTAATAATGTGAATACTAATGTTGCTCCTGCTCCACCCGCAAATATAAATATATCAAAGAATGTATTGGTTACTGTATTTGCTACTGGTTGACCTGATTCAAAAGCTAACCTATTGGCATCATTTAATGTCATTAAAACCGGTCCTAATATACCATTCATTATTGCTCCACCATGAATACCAAAACACCAGAATAATCCAACTAATAATGCATAAATTATGGCACCAAACAAACTATTTCCAAGACCTTGTAATGGAGTACTTATAACCGTTGTTACAAGGTTGTGTATATCCCCAAATGATGTAAGTTCTAGCAATACCCTTACTAACCAAAAAAATGTTAAACATATTGTTGCTGGTATTAAATCTGCAAATGATTGTGATACTGCAACTGGAACTCCCTTTGGCATTTTTATTACTATTCCCTTTTGAACTACTTTTCTATAAATTTCTGTAGAAACTAATGCAACTATAATAGCTACAAACAATCCCCTACTTCCCATTAATGCTAGTGGAATTCCTTTAACTATAATAGGATCTACTGCTCCTTCTTGAAGAAAATTTATTTTATATGGGGTAACTAGGAAAAAACTAACTAATGCTATAATTGATGCTGATAAAGCTTCCACCTTATATATCTTAGCTAATCTATATGATGTTCCAATTACAGTTATAACTCCCATTAAGTCCATTGTTACACCAACTACATATCCTAATTTCTCAGACCATAACTCTCCAAAAATTGAAGCTATAAACTCTGAATATCCTGGTATAGGTAGACTTGCCAGTACTAAGAATAAAGAACCAACTATTGTTAATGGCATAACTAATAATAATCCATCCTTCATAGCAGACAAATGCTTTTGATCCGATACCTTTTCTGCTATAGGCATAAGAACTTTTTCAATAATAGAAACTAGTTTATCCATATTAAATTACCCCCTATTAATTAAATCTAAGGCTAAATTAAGTACTTTTTCCCCATCAACTCTTCCATAATCCACAGTATTTATTAAACTTGCTGGTATAGAACATTGCTCTGCCAATGTATTTACATATTTAAGTTTAAATCTAATTTGTGGTCCTACTAATACCACATCTGCATCTTTAATATGATTTTCTAAATCACCTACAGGCACTGCCCATATTTTACTTTCTATTCCCTTTTTATCAGCAGACTCCTCCATCTTACTTACTAATAAACTAGTAGACATCCCCGCTGCACAACATAATAAAATTCTTACCATTATAAATTCCTCCCTAAATAACTAATTAATTTTATAAGCTTATAACTATACTTATTTTAGTAGCATTTTTCATGCCAACTTTATAAACTACTGAATTAACTACACTAAAACTTTAGTGTTTCAAACACTTTTTGAATAAAACACTAAAAAGAAACAGTGTTTTAACACTAATTAAAACACTGTTTTTGTAGTTCTATATTTCTAATAAAAATTCTGTTATATAGCAGTATTCATCTTGCGTAATAGATATATTGTATTTATTGGATATAAACTCTAGTTCTTTAACTACTAAATTATACATTTCTAAATTATTATTTTTATAACTTGTACTTTCTTTAAATTCTACATTAATATCTTCTTTTAAAAGTCTATCTACCATACATGCAATATGTAAAGCTATTGGTATAAATAATTCAGTGCTTAATGTTTTATTAGTACTTTTTTGTATTTTAAATAGTAAATTTACAACATCATTATAAAGCTCTTCTCCATTTGTATTTTTTATATGCTCTTTAAAGGTTTTCTTTAATTCTTCATAAGTATATTTAATATCTATTATATTTTGAATCTTTCCTATTGCCTTTAAACTTAACATTTCATCTAATGTAAATTGTGGAATATTTAAAGATACTTTTAAAGAACTTACTATACATATAATTTCACTTTCTTTTTGTATTATTTTTATAGATTCATTAAATTCATTTTTATCATTAATACTTAGTGGAATTATTTCGAAAATATTTTTATTGTATCTTAAATGCTTCTTCAAATACTTAGACATAATTGAAGCACTTCCCTCTCCCGTAAGACAAGCAGTTATAATAGTATATTTTTTCTTTTCTTCTGTATCTTTTACAACATACTTAACTTCTTCTTCTATTTTTAAACTATTATATATATCTTCTAGGCTTTCTCCCATAATAGCCTTTCTTGTTGCCTCTATAACATGAATAGTACTAACATTACTTATTTGCCTTGTTTTTATATTAAATTCTTCCTCTAATATTTTACTTATTGAAACTAATGATCCCATATCTACTAAAAATAAATATCCTTCTTCTCTATAATCACTTTTTATATAATTCCTAAGTACTTGTAATATTTCTACTCTACTTTTATTTAACGGCAAATTTATACCAAGAGCGTGTCTCTCTTCTAAAATATCATTAGCTACTTTTGCCATTGATGTTGCAGTTGAATCACCATGGCATATAACAAGTACCCCAACTCTTTTATTTTCTTCATGTGAATCCTCATGATTTTTAGTTAAAAATAAAGCAATGTATCCAGCCTCATCTATGGAAAGTGTAAGATCTAACTTTTCTTCTATTAATTTAATTATTTCTAATGATACTTCAAACTCAGCTCTATATTTTGTTCTAATATGTAATAACTGAGGGTTAACTACTCTTTTATTTGCTGACAACTGATTTATAGCAGTATTTAAATATAACATAATTCCTATACTGGTATTTTTACTTATTTTTTTATGTAATTTTCTATAAACCAATTCTTTAATATCTTCCAATAAACCAATTATACTTTGGTCAACTAAACTTCCTAACATATTTTTATCGTATTTATCAACTTCTGGTATATATTTATTGAAATATTCATTAAATTCATTATAAAAAACTGTTGTAAAATCTATATCTTCATCATTATTTCTTAATTCATGTGCCTTCTTAATAATAAGATCATATATATTTCTATTTGTTTCATTATAGTCTAATAAATCTATTTTTTCTTCTTCATTTATTACTATATATTTTCCACTTATATTCATATTATTAATAATTTCATCTACCTTATTTGATATAGTACTATGTTCATATATATATTTAGGTAAATCACAAGAATTAATCTTAATGGATCCTTTTTTATCAGTTAAAAAATCTGCATATACTTTTGCAGATACTAGTTGTATATCAGCCTTCAATTGACCTATATTATTTTTACATGGATACTTTAAAAAAGCTTTTAAAGAATTTACTGATAACTTAATTTCTTTTTTAAACCTAAAACTTTCTTCCCTAAAAAAACTAATTATTAAATTAAGCCTCTCTTTATATCCTCTTTCATTTAAATTCGGTATTTTAATAGTCATTGGAATTCTTCTAGTAAATGTATTTAATAATGTTGAGTTAGGATCTTCTGTAGTTGCACATATTATTAATACATTTGCTTTTCTTTCAAACTCTGTTTCTCCAAGTCTTCTAAATTTTCCTTGATCTAAAAACACAAAAAGCATTTCTTGACCTTCAGATGGTAATCTATGAACTTCATCTAAAAATAATATACCATTATTGGCCTTTTCTATTAAACCTTGTTTATCTTCATTTGCTCCAGTATATGCTCCTTTTTTTATTCCAAAAAGTTGACTTAGTAATAACTGAGGATTATTAACATAATCGGCACAATTAAAAACTATAAAAGGTGCATTTTTTTTTATCCTTTTCATTTCAAGTGCATACTTATGAATCAATTGCGCAAACATTGATTTACCTACACCTGTTTCTCCTAATATAATCATATTCATTCCTGCCGGTGGATATAATACTGCAGCCTTACCTTGATTTATAGCATTATTTAAACTTGGATTTATTTTCATAAAACTATCTAGTGATGTGTGTAAAATATTGTTTGCTTTACTGTCTACCACCTTTTTATTTTTTTCATTTATAGCAAAATAAAGTACAGGTCTCCCATTTGATTTTTTTACTCGGCCTTCCTCACATAATCTATTTAATTCATTGCTTATATTAGCTCTGCCTATTCCTAAAATATTTGATAATTGCTGTGTTGTAACTCCAATACCCTTTTCTCCTGTGATTTCAAGTAGCTTTTTAAAAATTATTTCTCTTCTTTTTAGCTTAATCTCCATAATATACTCCCCTCATATTAAATATATCGTCCCCTTGATTATTACTATATATGGAAATACTATAGTATCACTTCATATTTTTCAAGTGCTAATTGTTATAAAACTAATATAAAATTTAATAACGTAATATTATTTTAAAATTTATTAATAATGTCTTTTGCACAAAAAAAGTGGATTCATATTATTAAATCCACTTTTTTATAAATTATATAAATTTTATTCCATATCTTCTGGTTTTCCAAAGAACTCAAAGTTTATATTTTCCTTTTTAACACCTAACTCTTTTAATGACTTATTTAAAATTTTCATAAATGGTGGTGGTCCACAGAAATAAAACTCAGCATCTAATGGAAGATTATCTTTTATCCACTCTTTATTTATATATCCAGTAAAATCATAATCTTTACCTTGAATATCTTCATCTAGAGGATTGCTATAAAAAACATAGCTTTTCAAACTACTTCCTTCTCTTATTTTTTCAACATCATAACCAAATGGTTGAATTTTTGAGTTTTGAACTGCCTGAATAAAGTATATATTTTCAAAAGTATTTACACCTTCATATAGCATTGAAAGTACTGGAGTAATACCAATACCAGCTGATATTAAAACTATATTTCTATCTTTATCTGCATCTTTTAATGTAAATATTCCTGTTGGCATCATAGCATTAACTATATCTCCAACTTTTAGATTCTCATGTAAATAAGTACTTATTAAACCACCTAGAACCTTTTTTACACTTATTCTATAAATATGTTCATTAGGTTTCATTGATAAACTATATGTCCTTATTTCTTCTTTGTACTTAGGATCATTTGTTTTTATTTTTATTGGTAAATATTGACCTGGCTTATGATTTATTAATTTTTTCCCGTCTTTAGATTTAAAGTAAAAAGATACTATATCTTCACATTCTTGTACCCTATCTACTAATACTAATTCTCTAAATCCCTTCCACTCCTTAGGATAATCTTCTTGAGTTAAATTAGTATTTCCATATTTCTTCATAATTTCATCTATACTATTAAAACTATTTTCATAAACATTTTTTAAAGTATCCATATTTCCTCCTTAATTATATAAAATTTTTATCTTATATTTAATTATACTTTTAAAAAGCCTACTAATCAATAATAATTATTAGTTGTTTGAATATTTTTATTTTCTCCAACTTTCCCTTTAACTTCTTTTAAAACAATTCCTAGTAACAAGCCCACTAACGCTGGAATCATCCATCCTAATCCTTGTGAGTAAAAAGGTAATTTATCAAATAATTTATTTACTACTCCCATAGTTATTCCCACTTGCTCTAAAGCATCTACAACACTTACTACTGCTGTAAATAATATTGTTGTAAAATATACAATTGTACTTCCTCTAAAGAAATTATGAATAGTTCCTAGTACTATTAACATTATTGCCACTGGATAAATAGCATTTAAAACTGGTACTGATATTGATAAAATTTTTGTTAATCCCATATTAGCAAGAATCATACTTGATAATGATAATATAGTTACCCAAGTCTTATATTTCACCTTATTAGTTAAAGTTGTAAAGTATTGACTGCAAGATGTTATTAGACCTACACAAGTTGTTAAACAAGCTAATGTAAATACTACTGCAAGTAACACTGCTCCTGGCTTTCCAAAAATATATGTCATTACATTTGTTAATGTTTGTGCTCCATTTTCAGTAGCTCCAAATCTAGCTCCACTTGTTGCCCCTAAATGCGCCAACATTGAATATATTAATATTAATAAAAACCCTGCTATAAGTCCTGCCTTTACTGATGTTGAAATAACTACCTTTTCATCATCAATTCCTCTAGATTTTATAGCTAAACTAATTACTATTCCAAAGTTTAAAGCTGCAATTGTGTCCATAGTTAAATATCCCTCTAGGAAGCCCTTGATAAGCGGAGATGTCATATATTCTCCTGTTGCCTCTCCATATCCTCCTAATGGTTTAAAAATAGCCGCTATAAAAATTAATGCAACTAAAACAAGTAATGTTGGGGTTAAAACTTTCCCCATTCTATCTACCAATTTACTTGGAGATAATGAAAGCCAATATGCAACAGTAAAGAATACTAATGTAAACATAAACAAAGCGAATACCTTTGATATACTACTTGGCAAATAAGGTGCAACTGCCATTTCAAAAGGTAAGCTTCCTGCTCTTGGAATACCTAATCCTGGTCCTATAGATAAATATATTAATACTGTAAATATACCAGCAAATATTTTATTTACTCTTTTTGCTAAAGCATATAATCCTCCTGCTTTAGCTATTACTACTACTCCTAACACAGGGAATCCTACTGCAGTTACAAAAAAACCTAGCATTGCTACAATAGTTGAACCTCCTGCTGATTGCCCCAAAAATGGTGGAAAAATCAAATTACCGGCTCCAAAAAATAATGAAAAAAGCATTAAACTTACAAGTAATAAATCTTTCTTTGATAAATTTTTCATTTTAAATTCCTCCAAAACATTTTAATTTTTTATTTCCGAATAATTATGCCACCTTCTATATCCATATAAATCCCCCCTTTTGCAAAATAAAAAAACCCCCGTCCCTTAAAAAAGGGACGAGGTTAATCGCGATACCACCCTAATTCTATAAAAATTAACCTATATTAAAAATAGATTCTTTTATAGCTCTCAGTAACGTACTAAATAATACGCTTTTCTTTTAACGGTGAAAAACTCCGATAAGACTTACTAAAAAAACTTCTGCCTTACTTCTCCGAGATGATTTTCGGTTATACCTTGAACATTGGCTTTCAGCTAATTACCAACTCTCTGTGGAACAAAAATATTACTTACTTTTTCTCTTCATCGAATTTATTTTGCTTAAAATATTATATTTAGAATATACTATTGTTTCTTTTTAGTCAATACAAATTTTAATTTTTTTCTAAATATTTGTTTAATTAAAATAATTACAATTAATTCAAATTAAACTATACTCTATTTATCCATTTATTTAAAATGTTACATCATTCCAATTATTGCCCCAACTATATATGGTACTAACCAAACCATCCAAACTGCTATGCTAAATTTATGAAAAGCAACCTTCTTATCTTCATCATTCTTATATAAAACCCAGGTTGCCCATACAGCGTGGAATAACATTAATACTATAGCAAGTAATCCTGTAACTCCATGTATTACTTGAGCACTTTTTGATATTTCTGTTACTCCTTCTGCCGCTATTTTACTCATTGTAACTGTTCCTGTTGTATCACAAATTAATCCAAGCCAAAATATTAATACATGATTTTTATTTAAGCTTTTTGATCTCCTTTCACCAAATACACCTATTGTATAAAATACTAAGGCTAAAGTTATTGCTACAATTGCTAAAATTAATTTTGAATCCATATAAATTTCCTCCTTAAAAATAGTTTCTATGCGAACTATTTAGTTTCTATGCGAACTATTATATGATTAATATATATATCTTGTCAATAATTTAAATAATAAATTATTTAAATTATTTAATTTTTTCTTTTAAAACTTTTAGTTCATTTTTAACTCTTAAAAGTTCCTCATCTGTAAAATTTTTAAATATCTCATCAAAGCTTTTATTTATAGTAAATCTAAATTCTTTAGCAAACTCTCTTCCTTTAGCTGAAAATCTAACATAAGTATTTCTTTTATCTCCCTCATGTTTTACTTTTTCAACATATCCAGCTTCTTCAAGTCTTCTAACTATTCCAGATACTGTCCCCTTTGCTAAAGACATCTCTTCACATATATCTGAAATTATTACTTCTCCGTTATGAGCTATTATTTTTATTACCATTATTTGTTGATGTGTAAGTCCACTATCTTTTAATCCATCACTTATTACCTTTATACTTTTTGCATATATTTCTTTTATTAACATTGCAATTTCAAAAGAATCAAAAGCACTATTCATATTGTCCTCCTAATTTAAACTTAAATTCATAATAAAAGAATACTATATTAAAAAGCTACTATGCAACATTTAAATTTTGTCTTAAATAAAAAAGTTGTCCAATTTAATTATAACCACAGTCTCCTTATTCGATTTTTTAATCATAATTTTAAATGACTGTAGTTCCATTTTAAAAATTTAATATATTTTTTATATTATTTTGTTTAAAAACTAATCCCTTGGCTAATAATATTTAAGAAATACTTTTTTATAAGGAGAGATATTTATGTCAAGTAGAACAGGTATTGTTAAATGGTTTAATACTGAAAAAGGATATGGATTTATATCTTGCGATGATGGTAATGATGTATTTGTTCATCATTCTCAAATCAAAGAAAAAGGCCCTGAAAAAGATCTACAAGAAAGTCAAAATGTAAGCTTTGATGTTGAGGAAGGTCCAAAAGGTCCTATGGCTACAAATGTACAAAAAATGTAATTTAATATACTAATTATTACATAAAATAAAAAGCTACGAAATTATACAAAAACCCTATATAATAAACAATTTAATTGTTTATTATATAGGGTTTTTGTATTTACAATATTCTATATAGATTTAATTAGCTATATACAATAGAAAATCTCTAAAAATTCAATATTAATTGATAGTTTTTTATCCAAGCATCCTCATCCAAACTTACCTTTATAGAACTTATACTTTTTTATTTATCATGTATTGAAGTTCCACTTTGCATTGCCTTACGTTCTTGAACTAAATTTTCTATTAAGTTGTTTAATGTCCATTCCTTTGATGTTTCCGTTACAGCCGCGAATAAAACATTTCTAACTTTAATTTTTTTTAAGTTTTCAATAAACATTCCTATTTTAAATTGTGAAATATTATTAAAAATTATAGCTCTATTATTAGGACCTTCAGTACACTCTGATAATATTTTTCCATCTACAATATTCTTTATTTTTGAATCCCCATTTTTATATGAAAGTACTACTCTATCTTTTATTCCTATAACTCCAGCATAATTTTCTACCATTTTAAGCTCTTTACCTGAAAAGTTACATAAAAATATACAACTTCTTCCTTCTTCTATTTCAGTATTCTTTATATCTATTCTTTCAAATGACATATTTTTCACCCCTAAATCTTTATATTATTTCTAATTGTTTATCACTATACTATTATGTTAGCATACTGATAAACAATTAGAAATAAGACCGTACTCCTTTAATTAGAGTACGGCTTATTTTTTATTTATTTTCTTCTATTAATGTTTCAATCTTACCTTTACATCTTCCAGCATGGCAGAATCCTGATCCTGCACCTGTTTTTTCTCTTACTTCTTCAAATGTAATGGCACCTTCTTTTATTGCTTTTACTATTTCTTCTTCGGAAACACCTTTACAAAGACAAACTTTTGACATAATATATTCTCCCTTCTTAATAACAACCTTAACACTTTATTAATATTTGTAATTAATTTATATATTATTCTTCAACAGAAATAGCTTGTACAGGGCATCCATCACATGCTTCTCTTACTAAATCCTCAGTTCCTTCTACTACTTCACCAGCTACAGCTACTCCTGTATCTAATGAAAATACTTCTGAACATGTCCCTTCACATAATCCACATGATATACAAACATTTTCATCTACAAATGCTTTCATTTTAAAATCCTCCTATGTTTACATTTAAGTTTATTTTCTTACCCTTATTATTAAATAATAAGAGTTATTTGTCAATATAAAATAAATTTTATTTAATTAAAAAATAACCTAAATTGTATTAAACAATTTAGGCTATTTTTATAATATCTTCTCTAACAACTCTTTTGGTATAAATAAACTTTCCATACAAATATCCTCTGGCTTTGTTGTTAATGGATACTCTTTAATCCACATATTTCCTTCTCTAATAATAGCTTCTTCTATTTTTTCTCCTGGATCTACTTCATAAACCTCTTCTAACTCTTTATATGGTGTTAATATTACTATTCTTCTGCAATACTCTTCATATTGATCAAAAATATTAAAAAAACTATTATAACTATCAAATGTTGAGACTGAGTTAACTACCTTTAAATACAAATTAAATTTCTTACTTGCTTCTATTGCACTAATATACTCTTCCACCATAAATTCACCTCATATAAACTATATAAATAATATTAAGCTAATTGCCATAACAAACATCCCTGATATTAATCCATAAATAGAAAGATGATGTTCTCCATACTCTTTCGCTGCTGGTAATAATTCATCCAATGAAATAAATACCATTATGCCTGCTACAGCCGCAAAAACTACACCAAATATTATATCATTAAATATATTTTTTAAAAATATATATCCTACTAAGGCACCTAACGGCTCTGACATTCCTGATAAAAATGAGTATATAAATGCTTTCTTTTTATCTCCTGTTGCATAATAAATTGGAACTGAAATAGAAATTCCTTCTGGTATATTATGTATAGCAATAGCTATTGCTATTGGAATAGCTATTTTCATATCTCCTAATGCAGATATAAATGTTGCTAATCCTTCTGGAAAATTATGAATTCCAATTACTAAAGCTGTGAATACTCCCATTCTTAATAATTTATTATCTCTATTTATATCATCTTTATTTAATATTGATTTATTTTCAATATTTTCTATATTTCTAACCTCATGTGGATTTTCAAATGATGGAACAAGTTTATCTATTAATGCTATAAGTAACATTCCTAAAAAGAATGAAAGGACAGTTATTAAACTCCCATTTTTTTCTCCAATTTCAGCTACAAGAGCTCTCTTAGCTTCTGACATAATCTCAACCATTGAAACGTAAATCATCACTCCTGCTGAAAAACCTAAACTAATTGAAAGAAATTTTTTATTGGTCTTTTTCACAAAAAATGCTATACAACTTCCTATTCCTGTAGCTAGTCCAGCAAATAAAGTAATTAAAAAAGCTACTAATACGTTATCCATTTTCCCCCCTCCTTACTACCTTGCTTTAATATTACATTAAATGATAATCATTATCAATATATTTTTATAATAAAACAGCCACTTAACAAAGTGGCCTAAACTTTAAGATTCTATAATGTAACCTGTATTCTCAATGCACTTTCTAATTTCATTTTCATTTGCTTCTTCACCATATATTACTTCAACAGTACCTCTTCCAATATCAACACATACTTGTTGTACGCCTTCTAAGTTATCTAAAGCGTTTTTTACATGTGTCTTACTCATTGTATTAACTAAGCCACTTACATTGTAATGAACTCTTTCCATTATATCACTCCTTTCTATGTAAATTAACAATAATAGTATGTTCAAATATTAAATTAGCTATTCTAAACTATATATTTACATAATATTAATTTATGTAAATATATTAAATTAATTTTCATTGTATTTATTCTCAATTAATTATTGGGATTTTTTTATTAATGATGTATAATATAGTGGAATATGTTTCATATAAATTTACCATAAATTATAACTTTATATTTTATTTGCATATATTTTTATATAAACATACTATTTAAACATTATATAAAACTAATACTTATAGGAGGGCCCTATGGACAGTAACCAATCTAACACTAATCTTGAAAAAAATGTCGTACTATCAGAAAAAAATTATATGTCGCTATTAAAATCAAAATATTTTTTATCAGGTATTGCAATTGTTATTATTTTAGTAGGTTCACTAACTTACATTGGTGTAAGAAATAATAACTTAATTAATAGCTTTGCTGATAAAGTTTATCCTGGTGCATATATTTTGGATAAAGATGTTTCTGGACAAACTGCCGAAGAACTTCATAATACATTAACATCTATGATGGACGTTGAGGGTAACAGACAAATAGATATAACTGTAGGCGATGAATCTTTCCAAACATTTTATAAGGATCTTGAAGTAACAACTCCTTATGAAGAACTTGAAAAAGAAATTTTAAATTACGGAAAAGATAAAGGCTTTTTTCAAAAATCAAAGCTTTTAAAGAACCCTGAAAGAAGAGATTATAAACTTGAGCTTTCTTATAATGAAGATAAGCTTAAGGATTTTGTAAACAAAATAAGTTCATCAGTTAATGTAGAACCTAAAAATGCACAAATAGATATAAATAATGGTATACACATAGTTGATGGTGCTAATGGTTCTAAACTAGACTCTCAGACATTACTTGAAACTTTAAAAGCAAATATTAAAGATATTGACAGTAATGATACCATTGAATTAACTGGAGAAATGAACACTGTAGAACCCTCAGTAAAAGCTGATGCCTTAAAAGGAGTTAATAAAAAGGTTTCTACTTTTTCAACAAATTATCCAGGTGGTCCTAGTGGAACTAATCTAGAAATTGCTGCAAGAAATATAGATAACTCTTTAGTTATGCCTGGTGAAACTTTCTCTTGTGAGTCTGCAATTGGACCTACTACTCCTGAGAATGGATTCGTAATGGCAAATACTTACGTAGCTGGTAAAGTTGTTAAAAATTATGGTGGTGGTGTTTGTCAAGTTGCTTCTACTTTATATAACACTATGCTTAGAGCAGGTATTATACCAACTGAAAGAATGAATCATATGATGACAGTATCTTATGTTCCTATTGGATTAGATGCAACTTTAGCTGATGGTTCAATAGACTTAAAATTCAGAAATGACACTGAGTTCCCAATAGTTATAAATTCACACGCAGGTAATGGAACTCTTACTATTGAATTTTGGTCAAATGACAGTATAACTAACGGAATTAATTATGAGCCTAAAAGCTATCCAAAAGGACCTTTAAGTGCTGAAACTTATTTATACGGATATGATGCAAACGGAAATCAAGTTTACGAAAAATTTATAGATAAAAGCACTTACCAACCTTTTAATAATTAATGAGAAAATAAACCTTCTATTCTAAAAGAATAGAAGGTTTATTTTTTAAGAATTTAAATTTTATTTATATTAATTTTACTATTTTCTTTTACTATTATAGCTAAATCTAGCATCATAAAAAATATAGATATAGGAACTATTATTGCCCATATAACGAAAAAATGATAATATACCATATCTACTAATGGTTGAAAATAATATACTCCTATTAAACATAGAAATGTCCAATAAAATGAAAATCTTAAACTTATTAATCCATTAAAATTATGAGTTAAATTTGAATAGTCCCAATAAACTTTATTAAAAACTTTTTTTAATAAATCACCACTTATATACTCTATTGTAGTTGGTACAATAAAAGAAAGAATTGTCATAATAAGTATGTTTGGGTGACTTATTCTATTAAATACTACTAATATTGTCATTGCAAATCCATACATAGGCTTAAATGGACCTTTTAAAAAACCTTCTTTTTTGAAGTTTCCCTTAATAAAATAAGCATAAACCTCCTCTATTATCCACCCTATAAAGGAATATAGAACAAAATTAAATGCTATCCATAAAAAAAAATTCATAAACACCCTACTTTCTTTTGTATATAAAACTAAAGTAATTAAGATTCTAACCTCCTAATTACTTTAGTATTATCTAGGGGCTAACTTATTTCTAATATTATTATTTAAATAATATTAGAAATAATTAACCATTAGATACTCATATTATGAGCAACTTTTTTTATTTTATTCACAATTTTAAACTAAACTATTTAACTTCTTTCATAAAGGCAAAAAATATATTCCCTTATATGTAATTTCATATTTATTATATTTTCTTTTAAATTCTCCACTTAAATCCCTTAATTTTATAAATAAATACTAAAAAAATGCAAGATATATTATTGACAAGTTGCAAAAATGGTGATATATTAATTTCAACAAATGAATAATTAAAAGCTAAGAAGAGAAGAAGTAACTAATTGAAACTAGTTTAAGAGAGTGGGTGATGGTGTAATACCCATACTAAGCCATTAGCGAATAACATCTCGGAGCTTCCACTGGAAATTTATATTTATTAAATTTATATAAATAGTACATCTGGACGGAACCAATCTGTTAGAAATTGGACAGTATCGAATTTTGTTTTTATTTTATTCTGTACTGATATTGAGTGAACTTATTTATGTTAACATAGGTGGTACCGCGGAAGATATGCCTTTCGTCCTATATTTAGGACGAGGGTTTTTTTTATATTTAAAATTTAAGATGCATCTTAAACTGATTATTAATTCTGAAAAATAAAATATATCATTTTAATAATTTCATAAAATAAGAAAATTAGATTTAGAAAGAGGGATAAATAATGTGCAAAGAAAGATTAATATTACCTAAGGGATATAAACCACATTTATCATTAAGAGAAACTGAAATAGCTATTAAAGCAGTAAAGGATTTTTTTGAAAGTGAACTTTCAAAAGCATTAAACTTAACTAGAGTTTCTGCTCCACTATTTGTTGAAAGAAATACCGGTTTAAATGATGCTTTAAATGGTACTGAAAGACCTGTATCTTTTGATATGAGAGGTATTGATGGAAGTAGTTTCGAAATTGTTCACTCACTTGCTAAGTGGAAGAGAATGGCTTTATATCGATATGGCTTCTCTCCAAATGAAGGACTTTATACAGATATGAATGCAATAAGAAGAGATGAAGATTTAGATAACACTCATTCTACTTACGTTGACCAATGGGATTGGGAAAGAATCATAACAAAGGAACAAAGAACTGAAGAAACTTTAAGAAGTATAGTTAAAACAATATATGAAGTATTCAAAAAAACAGAAAAGTTCCTTTCATCAAAATATGAATATTTCGATGAAATATTACCAGAAGATATTTACTTTATAACAGCTCAAGAACTTGAAGATAAATATCCTACTCTAACTTCAAAAGAAAGAGAAGATGCTATATGTAGAGAAAAGAAAGCTGTATTTATCCAAGGAATTGGTGGTGCTTTAGCATCTGGAGAAAAACATGATGGTAGATCCCCTGACTATGATGATTGGAGCTTAAATGGAGATATATTATTCTATTATCCTGTATTTGATAAAGCTCTTGAGTTATCATCAATGGGTATTAGAGTTGATGAAACTGCTCTTTTAAATCAGTTAAAAGTATCTGGTTGTGAAGATAGAAAAGAACTTGATTTCCATAAAAAATTACTTCAAGGAAAATTACCTTATACTGTTGGTGGTGGAATTGGACAATCAAGAATTTGTATGTTCTTCTTAAGAAAAGCTCATGTTGGTGAAGTACAAGCTTCTGTATGGCCTGAAGAAATGATAGAAATTTGTGAAGAACATAACATACACTTACTATAAAAAAAAAGAGGATTTTTTAAAAATCCTCTTTTTTAGTAATTTCAATACTATTATTCATATTAACTCTTATATATATATTTTAATGCAGATCTTTCATTATGAAATTTTCTTAAAATATTTAATTTATAATCTACTAACTCATATTCTCCATCTAACTTTGATGATATAACCCCAACATCTTTAACTCCTGTAAATGATTGATATTCTGCTAAACTTTCCTTAGTTATATTACCAATTTTTCTATCAAAACTATATATTTTAGGTACTCTATATTGTAGAATCAATATATTTTCATCATTAAATGCTATATCATTTGTATAACCTTGGATGTCTAAATTAATAATCTCATTATCCTTAGTTTTCATATTATATATTACAAATCTACTTTCAGATTCATCTTGTAGTAAATACCCAATCTCATCATTATTTACAGCTATTTGCCTTACTAATTTAGGATCTTCTTTTACTTCTTTTACAAATGTTTTCTCTCCCGTTTCGAGATCCAAACCTACTAAAGCATTAAATCCAGTTTCTACCTCTTCAATTCCATAAAGCTTATTATCTGATTTAGCATAGTCCATTACAACTTTTAGATTTCTAATATTGAACCCACTAAAATGCTTAAGTATTTTATTGCTTTCAGAATCTCTCTCAACTACTTCTCCATTTACTAATACCTGAATAAATCTTTTGTCATCTAAGCTTACTCTTATACTCCTATTTTGGTCACCTCTTAAAAGATATTTAAAGCAATTCTTTCCTTCTTCAATCTCACTATATTCTTCTGACATATCTAATATATAATTATCTATTATCATTCTTCCCTTTATATACCCTGTATTCTCTAATGCTCTTAAATATAAACTTTCTTCATTAGTGTCATAAAAATAATTATTATAAACTATTTTCCCTCCAGACTCATACAAATCAGTAATTGTAGAACATCTTTCTAATATTTGTTTCTCTTTTAAATTATCTTTTAAATCTATCTGTATAAAATCATCATATCCACCATTAAGCTTAAATGTATATATTTTATCTTCATACATTAAAAGCTCTTCCTTATATAAAGATTGACTTTCATTAATAACTTGTCCATTGTTTATATCAATAATATATATTTTATTATTAACTATATATGCCGCCTTATCTTTAAATATTGTAACTGGAATCTTTTCTATAGTTTTAAATTTTCCAATTTGTAATACCTTATTAGTTTTTAAATTTTTAATCTCAACTTTAGACTCCCCATCATTAAAATATGAATATATTAAATTTTCTCCTTGTATTTCAAAATCTTTTATTGAATGAGAAACTTTGCCTTTTGTATCTACTCTAACTAATACTTTAACTTCTCTTGTTGATATATTTATACCTATAATTTCTTCCTTTGCAATTGTTTGAGTTAAAATCCAATTATTAAAGACCTTTGTTACTGAAATATCAATTGGATATTGATTTTCTGAAAAATCCAATTGATATTTTTCCTCTTTTTTAGTAACTTTATCGTAAGTTACTAAATTCAACTTCTTAAAATCACCAGTAAAATTATTCTCATTTTTATCAATCCCATAATAAACTTTATCATTTGCACCTAATATTTCTGCCGATTTAATTTTATTATTTTCACAAAAATTTAAAATTACTCCAATTATTATACTAACTATTAATAAATATATTACTATTCCTTTCTTTCTCATAAAATTCTATATCCCATCCTCTCAAAATTACACACTATACTATTATATACGTAAATTGGGAAAATTTAAATATTTTATTTCTTTTATCTACAAATTTCACTGAAACTTATTTTCTGCACATTAAACAACCATCTAAAATATATTAATTACTATAAGTAATATTAGGAGCAATATTGTGAAAAAAAGAAAATCTAAATATGACAATATTAATTTATTTCCTGCTGTTAAAAACACAAAATCTAATAGTCTTTATGGATATATAAATAATAGCGGTAAATTTGTTATACTTCCTACTTTTGAATATGCTTCAAATTTTAATTCTGATGGTTTAGCTATAGTTGTCAAAAACAATTTAACTGGAGTAATTGATACTACCGGAAAATTTATAGTTGAACCTACCTTCTCCAATATTGAAGAATTTAGCGAAGGTCGTGCTGTTTGTACTTTTACCGATGGTTCCATGGGAATTATTGATAAACTAGGTAATATAATTACTAAAAAAAAATATCAATACATTAGTAAATTTAATAATTTAAGAGCTGTTGTTGCTAATCCTAAACCTAATGGTAATTATCTTTACGGGTATATAGATATTGATGGAAATGAAGTTATAAAACTTCAATACATTAATGCAAATGATTTTATAGATGAAGTGGCTATTGTCCAAATAAATAATGATAGATTTGAACTAATAGATGTTGATGGATTTGTTATATCATCTTATAAATATAGATTTGTAGGCTTATATGGTGAAGGGGTAATGGCTTTTGGTAATGATCCACTTGGTCCCTTAGGCTATATGGATGAAAATGGGGATATTTTAATTAAACCAATGTTTTATTCTGCTACGCCATTTAAAGACGGTGTGGCAATTGTAAGCACCACTGAAAATTTTAATGGTCCCTTTGGTGTTATAAATAAACTTGGTGAATTTATTTACTCACCTATTTATAGCGATATAAAATCATTAGGGGAAAATAGGCTTGCCCTAGGTATGCCTCTTGGAAATGCCAATAAAATAGTAAATAGTATATATGCTCTTGGAACAACTGAATGTAATGTATTAACTGAATTTATTTATTTGAATATAGATAAATTCGATAACAACTTAGCTTCTGCATATAATTACAATAGCACATTCTTTATAAATTCAAGCGGTAATATTATACCTTCACTTCCTAAAGTAAAAGGAAGTGGAACTTTAGAGCTTTTAAACAATATAATTTCTGCAAATGTTGACTATATGAAATTATATATTTCATTATCAGGAAAATTAATATATAAACCAAATTCTCTAATACTTTTAAGTAGAATTTATTCTGTTAATAAGCTTAAATATAAACCAAATGTAAATTACTTAGTTTATTATCCAAAGGTAAATTTAAAATCAAATAATCTTACAGAAATGAAAATAAATAATCGTCTAAAAACTTTATCCAATTTAAAAGAAATAGATAAATATGATGATTTATCATTTTCATATTTAGGAGATTTTTCTATAAGCTTCTTCCATAAAAATCTACTAGTTCTTAAAATGACAGGATATAATTATCCATTTGGAGCTGCTCATGGATTAGAAACATTAATAACACCTAATATAAACCTTAAAACTGGAGAATTTTATAATATTAGTGATTTATTTAAATCTTCTCTTTATTGGGTTAGAGAAATCGATAATATCATAAATAATGAAATAAAAACTAATCCTAATTATGAAAGTGTTTATCCAGATGGATTTAAAGGTATAAAAGATAATCAAGGATTCTATGTTGATAAAAATTTCTTATATATTTATTTCCCTCCTTATGAAATAGCACCTCATTCATCTGGTTTTGTTACATTTAAAATACCTTTTAGCAAAATAGAAAATATTATAAATAAAAAAGGTTCTTTTTATAAAGCATTTAATTAATAAAAATCACTTCCCTTAAACTAATAAATAGCTACAATAGCTTGTAATATTAAACACTTTAGTAATCTATATAATATAAATTGGCTGTTTTAAAACAGCCAATTTATATTATAAAAGATTTTTTGAGAGAATAGATAATTCTGTGTAATTATCATTTTTATTATTTTAATATTACTGGAAATTTTCATTTCCAGTAATATTTTTTTATATTTAAGAAATACTAATAATGTTTCTTATTACCTTTTTTAGTATTTCAAAAAAATCTAATAGTATGCATATAATTTATAAAAAGTACAAGCTTTTAAGCTAATTCATCTTTTAATTGATCTTCAAATATTATTGATAGCTCTGCTAACGTAGCACCCCAATTATGTATAGGCTGAGTCCATTTTTCTAGTATCTCCATCGTTGCTAAGTAAACACACTTATTTAAAGATTCATCAGTTGGGAATATGACTCTAACTTTAGTGAATTTACGTATTTGACGATTAAAACCTTCTAAGATATTTGTAGTATAAATCATCTTTCTTATAGTTGGAGAGAAGTCGAAAAATGTTGAAAGGTTACTCCAATTATTATACCAGGAATCTATTACTATTCCATATTTATCTCCCCATCTCTCCTTTAAATTATCTAGCTGTGCTAACGCAAGTTCCTCTGTTGTAGCCTTATAAACCTCCTTCAAATCTTTCATAAATGCTTTTTTATCTTTTGAAGCTATGTATTTTATTGAATTTCTTATTTGATGAACAATACATGTTTGAATATTTACTGATGGAAATACTGTTTTTATAGCTTGTGGAAGCCCTTTTAATCCATCCATACAAGCAATTAAAATTTCTTTTACACCTCTATTTTTTAAATCATTGCAAATTCCTAACCAGAATTTAGCACCTTCAGCTTCATCAACCCATATACCTAAAATATCTTTATATCCTTCCATAGTGTATCCTAAGCATATATAGACAGCCTTGTTAACTATCTTTCCATTACTTCTAACTTTAAAGTACATAGCATCTAAATAAACTATTGGATATATTTTATCTAATGCTCTATTTTGCCATTCGGCGGCGCTAGCAAGCACTTTATCAGTTATTTTAGATACCATCGATGGTGATATAGTTATTCCATATAAGTCTTCAATTTCAGCCTGAATATCAGATGTTGACATACCTTTAGCATATAAAGATATAATCTTTTTATCTAACTCAGTACACACAGTTTCATATTTTTTTATAATTTGTGGCTCAAATTCAGCATTTCTATCACGGGGTACGTCTAGGTCGACGTCACCGAAGGAACTTCTTAAATTTTTGCGACTATAACCATTCCTGTAGTTCTTCTTAGTTTGATCAACTGCTTCTACACGTTCATATTTATTTCTTCCTAGATGTTCTTCCATTTCACCTTCTAATATATTTTCAAGAACATCTTTAACTAATCTTTGTATTAATCCGTTTTTACCCATCACATCATCGATTGTTTTACATCTTTTAATTTCCTCGTTGTAATCAAAGTTGGTATCAATTTTTCTTGTCATAATAATTCCTCCTAATTTATATAGTATATTATTCCAAAACTTCCAACTGTTAATACAAAAAAAACAGTAGATAGTTTTGTTTTTACACAAAACTATCTACTGTCTCGATTTTTTATATATTTTTAACTAATACATACCTTCTTAGCCCATCATATTTGATTTTATCTTTAGCAATTTTATATCCTAATTTCTCAAAAGTATTTACACTAAATTTATTATATGGAGATGCTGTAGCACATAATATATTCATTTTATTTTCCTTTGCTATTTCTTCAAAAGCTTCACAAATTATTTTTTGAATACCATTGCCTCTAAATTCATCTCTAACAACTGTAGATTCTATTTGTCCAACTCTTAGCAACTCATTTCCTTCCAAGCCTATATCATATCCATAATTTCCAGAATCATATCCTTTTTCTATATAAACTCCCATAGCTACTAAAAGCTTATCTTTTGTAAAATACCCTATTATCTTCCCACCTTTATTTAGATACTCTATAAACTCTTCTCTTTCTGTAGGAGCATATAACTCTTTGTTTTCCAATCCATTTAATATAATATCCTGAAGCTCTAGTATTTTATCTATGTAACTAGAATCCATTTCTCTCAATTTAACCTCTATGATCTTTCCATCTTTTCTTTTTAAAATCAATTCCTTTTTCATTATATTCCTCCTATCTAAAAACACCTATTATACTATAAAAGCTATTTCTAGATTTCTTAGAAATAGCTTTATTATATATTTTATACTTTCTTTACTTCTTTTGTACATACATTTATGAAAATTTAAATATTCATATAAAACATTAACTTTTCTATTTATATTTATTAAATTTAGATATATAATTTTAATAATACATTTTATAGATTAATTAGGAGGATTTATGCCAAGTTTAATTTTAGAAGGTGGAACTTTTAGACCTATTTTCAGTGCTGGAGTTATGGATGCTCTTTTAGATAATGATGTTATGTTTCCTTACTGTATTGGAGTTTCTGCTGGAATAACAAATGGTTTTTCCTATTTGTCTAGGCAAAAAAGAAGAAATTTAGATATATTAGAATCTTACAGAAATGATAAACGTTACTTAAGCGTTAAGAATTTTTTTAAATGTAAAAGTTTATTTGGATTAGATTTTATTTTTGATGAAATTCCTAATAAACTAAGTCCTTTTGATATGGATACATTCTTAAAATATAATGGTACAGCATTAGTTGGTGTAACAAATGCTATTACTGGACAAACTGAATATTTAGATGGAAAAACTATTGATGAAAAATGTACTATTCTTAGAGCTACTTGTGCTATTCCATTATTTTTTCCAGCTATAAGAATAAATAATAATTATTATTATGATGGTGGTATATGTGATCCTATACCTATACAAAAAGCCATATCAGATGGTAACGAAAAACATCTTATTATACTTACACGCCCTAAAGGATATAGAAAGCAATTTAGCAGAAAAAATCTTTTTGCTTCTAAAATACTTACTAAAAAATATCCTGAATTAAATAATAGTCTGCTTAATAGGCATAGACTTTATAATGAACAAGTAGAATTTTGTGAAAAACTTGAAAGAGAAGGAAAAGCTCTAATACTAAGACCTAGAGAAAACCAAGCTATAGAAAGCTTTGAAAAAAATGTTGATAAGTTAAGAGAAGGTTATTTTAATGGATATAATTTGGCTATTGAAAAAATGGATGAAATAAAAAATTTATTTCTCTAATTTTAATATCACAAATAAAAGCATCAAAGAACTATATAGTTCTTTGATGTCAGACTGCTGACAAAGTGTCAGCAGTCTGAGATAACTTATAATAAGAGAGTGTAAAATAGTCTGTGTAAACTTCAGAAAATGATATAATAAATTATCAATTATGGAGGGAACACAGACTATGTCATTTTCAAAGGAAGAATTAATAAAAATATTAGCAAAGAATCCAAATATTAAAACAGCTGAAGATATTCAAAATGTTTTAAAAGACTTATTTGGAGGAATGCTTCAGCAAATGCTGGAAGCCGAATTAGATAATCATCTTGGATATGAGAAACATGATTACCAAAATAAAAACACAACTAATAGCCGTAATGGCAAGAGCCGAAAAACTATGAAATCCAATCTTGGCTACTTCGACTTAGATGTTCCAAGAGATAGAGAAGGTTCTTTTGAGCCTGAAATAGTAAAAAAACATCAAACTGATGTTTCACATTTAGAAAGCTCAATAATTGGGATGTATGATAAGGGAATGACTACAAGAGATATAGCATCACAAGTAAATGAAATATACGGAATGGACATATCACCAACATTAGTTTCTAATATAACAGATAAAGTAATTCCAATGATTAGAGAATGGCAAAGCCGTCCGTTGGAAACAGTATATCCTATAGTATTTATGGATGCTATTCACTTTAAAGTGAGAAAAGATAACACCGTTGTTTCGAAAGCAGCCTACGCTGCGATTGGAGTAAATATTGAAGGAAAAAAAGATGTTCTTGGTATATGGATAGGAGCATCAGAGTCATCAAAATATTGGTTGCTTGTTCTGAATGAGTTAAAAAATAGAGGCGTAAAAGATATACTAATTGCTTCAGTTGATGGGTTAGTAGGGTTTAACGAAGCCATTAGAGCTGTTTATCCGAACACTGAAATTCAAAGATGTATTATTCATCAAATAAGAAATTCAAGTAAATACTTATCTTATAAGGATTTAAAAGCTTTCAATGCAGATTTAAAACTAGTTTACACCGCTTCTCTGAGGAGGTCGCATTAGCGGAATTAGATAGATTAGAAGAAAAATGGGGAGAAAAATACTTAATAGCAGTAAGGTCTTGGAGAAATAACTGGAATGAGTTATCAACATTCTTTAAATATCCACCAGAGATTAGAAAAATAATATATACAACTAATGCAATGGAAAGTTATAATCGTCAACTGAGAAAAGTTACTAAAACTAAATCTATATTTCCGAATGATGAATCATTAATGAAGATTTTATACCTTGCTACCGTTGATATAACAAAGAAATGGACCCAATCAATACGAGGATGGGCTCAAATTTTAGCTCAACTATCAATCTTCTTCGAAGGTCGTTTAGACGACCAGTTGTTCTAAAAAATATTTAGTCTAACTCTTATTAAAGTGCAGATTATTATGTAAAATTTATCAATTAAAGAAAAATAAAGGTTGGATGTTGTATTAACCTTTCCAACCTTTAAAATAAAACTAAATTTTCTAAAGTTTACACAAAAATATTGACAGACTCTATAATAAGTTATCTTTTTATCTAAAACTTTAAACCCGAAACTTGCTTAAACATATTTAATTCATTTTCTGATTCTACTTCTACTAAACTCTCATTCCATTCTTTATCAAAGCTTATTTTAAAAAGTTCAATATGATTTTTGTCATTAACGGGTGCTAATGCAACATACTCTTTACCACATATTAATCTTTGATCTAATATAGCATAATCAACTTTCTTTCCATTTTCATCATTAAAAGACATAATTTTTTCTTCCATAAAAACTTCACTCCCATAGTTTAATACTTTTATTATTTATATAAACTACAGGAAATATACTATATTACAAAGATAATATTATTATGAAGCTATAAAATTACTTTTAATACTTTCTGTTACAGATTTATGTCTAACATTTGCCACGTCGAAACTACAAACTCTAAATATAATTTGTATACTTGTTCCTAAAAATAAAGCTGTTATAATAGTTCCTAAACCTACTCTTCCTCCTAATATAAAACCTAGGATTAAAACTGTTATTTCTATACTAGACCTTATAAACTTAATAGATTTATTAAACTTTTTACTAAGAGATACCATTACACCATCTCTTGGACCACATCCCAATGCACATCCTATGTATAAATAACATCCAAGTCCCATAACTAACATTCCAAATATCATCATAATTACTCCCATAAAAATATTACTAGCTACAGGAATTATATTCATAGCAATAATCATGTCTATAAACTTTCCTACTATTATCATATTTAAAATTGTCCCTACCCCTAGCTTTTCTCCAAGTGCTAATCCAAGTAGGACACATACCACACCTACGGCTATACTTGCCTCTCCTATAGTCATTCCAGTTAACTTTGAAATACCTTGATGAAAAACATCCCATGGTGATAATCCTAAATTTGAATTTAACATTAACACAGTGGAGCTTGCACAGAGTATAAATCCTACAAGTAATCTTATTAATTTTAATATTTTATTTTTCAATACTTTTAATCCCCCTATTGTTATTACATTTCACCTTTAAATCTTTTTAAAAGCAATAATTCTAATTTAATACTTTTTGATATTCTAGTCAATATGCAATAACTAATGATTTTTAAGTTTAAGGCAAATAAAATATTATTTATACCAAATAAGAGTTAAAGTAAATATTTACTTTAACTCTTAACTAATTTCATATTCAATTCTAAATATATGAAAACTCTATATTACATCTTTCACTTTTACCTATTGTTAATTCTTTATTTATACCACTTTCTTCATCTTCTGCCATGGTTATATTTGGAATAGTAAATATAAATTCACATCCCTGTCCGTACTTGCTTTTTACTTCTATACTACCATTATGCATTTCTACTAATGATTTAACTAAATTTAGTCCTATTCCACTTCCTAATGAATTACGAGTTATCTTATTATCAACTTGCTCAAATCTATTAAAAATATGTTCTAATCTATCTTCTGGAATACCTATACCATTATCTTTTACTGAAATCTTAACTTCTTTTTCAGTACTGCTTATACAAACAAAAATTTCTCCATTCTTTTCAGTGTACTTAGTTGCATTTGATAATAAATTAAGCATAATTCTTTCTATCTTTTCTAAATCGCAAGCTACCATTAACTCTTCAGTATCTGTATCAAATGTTAATTTTATTCCCTTACTTTCAACAAGTTGTACTGAAGATAATGTAATATCCTCTACTATTTTTATAATATTATAATTTCCTTTTTGTAATTGTAAATATCCATTATCAATTTTACCTTGGTCTATAATATTATTAACTAATTTTAATAATCTATATGAATTTTGTCTTATTGACTTTATATACCTATTTATATCTACATCACTATCCGCATATATTTTGCCATTTTCTATATTCATATCTAGTAACTGCATAGTGGATAAAATTATATTTAGTGGTGTTTTAAGTTCATGAGACATATTAGCAAAATATTCACTTTTTATAGTTTCTAATTTCATATCCTCTTCTAATAATTTATTTTTTCTCTCCATTAGAACAGCTTCTGTTATATCTTTACCTGAACTTATAAAAATATCCTTATCTTTCATATACCTTATTTGCCATGAAATCCATTTATAAGTTTTATCTTTACATAACTGCCTATTAATTAATCTATAATTTTCATATTGATTACTCATTATAATTCTAGCTTCATCTCGCTCATCTGCATAAACATACTCTATGAACTTTTTTCCTAAAACATCTTTTTCGTTCCACCCTAAAATATTTTTCCAATTTCCATTTATTTTAATAAGTTTACCATTACTATCAATAACACTTACAACTTCATTTCCTGTATTAAAAAGTACATTAACATCTTTTTCAGCTTCTAATTTTTCTTCTACATTTTTTTTCACTTCATCAAATAGTATATTATTTTTAATAATAATACCTAACTGATTGCATATAGCATCTATTAAAATATTTTCTATATGTACTGGAATAACTCTTGACTTATATCCTATAATTAATAATCCTATTGCTTTTTTTTCAAATTTAATTGGATATACTGCAATATAATCTAATTCGCTTCTCCACTTATACATCCCATCTACTTTATTTGTATATATTTCTTTAACACAATTGGATACTTTATTTTCATTAATCCATCTTTCTATTTCTTCTGCTTCAACTTTTGTTAAACCATAATTTGAATATAAATTCAATCCATCTTCTTTAAAGTCGTACAAATATATACCTGCACCTTTTGCACCAAATCGCCCTACAATATGTGGTCCTAATTCATTTAATAAACTATCTTTATTTACTTTTCTATTTTTCTTATCAAATAAATTATATATAGTTAATAAATCAAAGTCACTCTTAACAACATCCTCGTTAATTAACTTTTTAAGGGTTATATTATGTGCAATACCTATTAGTGCCTTTATTTCTCCAAACTTATCTACTATAGGCTTTTTGTAGCATTCTATAATACATTCTTTTCCATCAATCCAGATTTTTTCTTCTGAAATAATTTCCTCTTTAGTTCTTAGTGCTTCTTCATCAGATTTAATTACTGAAGATTTAAGTCTTGTAGATAAAATTTCATCTATTTTTTTGCCATAAATATCTTTTTTATTTTTACCTAAAAATTTTTGAAATGCATTATTAACATAAACATATCTACATTTACTATCTTTAACACTTACATAATAAGGTATATCCTCAAATAGCTCTTCAATATCTGTTCTGAAATGTACTTTTTCTTCTATTTCCTTTCCTATAATATAATATACATATTGATTTTTAAAAAGCCTCTTTATAACTTTAATATCTAAATTAACTAAATCATTATTTTTACTAAATAATCTTAAATAATAACTGCTAGGTTTCTTTTCTATTATCTCTTTAATATTATTTTCTAATATAATATTATTTATATTTTTTCCTAATAATTCTTTATTACAATACTCCAGTCTTTTTAAGAAAGCTTTATTTATATATAATATCTCACCATTTTTATTTACTAATATTATATTCTCATCTAACAAATCTAAAAAAGAAGCGTTATCACTTTCTATGAAATCATTATTGTACTCCAAAATTACCCCTTTCCCTAATTAACTAGGTACATCTTAATCAAATTTAACATTACGCCCATAATTATACAATATTATCGATATTTTTTAAAGATATTTTAATTGTATCTTTGATTTATATTTAAAATTCGACAAATTTATCTTATAAAAATACAGGTCATGAATTTCTTAAAAATCCATGACCTAATTTAATACTATTTTTATTAATTATTTAATATATAAAATTTCTTTTCAAAGTTTTATCTTTACTATAAGAAAACTATATATTTGTTTTAATAAATTTTATAATACTCTATTTATAATATCATTTATAATTTAAATATATTTTATAAATTATTTCTACATTTTGCATTAAAATATCTATATTACATAGTTATATATATCTGCAAACTCAATATTACATTTTTCAACTCTACATGAAGTTAGATTCTTACTTTCTTTTTTATTACAGTCATCTTTTAACACTTTTTTAGGTAACTCAAAAGAAAATTCACTTCCTTCTCCTATCTTACTTTTAACATGGACCTCTCCCCCATGCATATCTACTAATAGTTTTACTAAAGTTAAACCTATTCCACTTCCTAAAACCTTCTTAGAATACTCATTATCCACTCTCCTAAACCGATCAAATATATAACCTAATTCATTTTCAGGAATTCCTATTCCATTATCTTTTATAGAAATAGTTACTTTATCTTCGCTTGACTTTAAATCAACTCTAATTTCTCCCTTATTTTCAGTATATTTAACTGCGTTAGATAAAAGGTTTAACATAATTCTTTCTATTTTATCTGGATCACAACAAATTATAAGTTCTTCAATATCTGTATCAAAAACTAAATTTATACCTTTGCTCTCAACAAAAGGAGCTATAGATAAGGTTATATCTTCTACTATATTAACTATATCATGATTTCCAAGATCCAATTCATAATATCCACTTTGTATTTTACTCTTATCTATTAGATTATTTACAAGCCTTAATAACCTATATGAATTTTGCTTAATTGTATTCATATATTTTTTTAAATTAACTTCGTTATCCAAGTTTATTTTTTTAGTATCTATTTTATTATTTATTAATTGCATAGTTGCTAAAATAATATTTAATGGTGTTTTAAATTCATGCGATACGTTTGCAAAAAGTTCACTTTTTATATTTTCTATCTCATTAGAATCTTCCTCAATAGCTTCTTTTAAAATTAATGTATATGATATCTCTTCATTCCATACTCCTTCAAGTATATAACCAATAAAATTTATTTTTTCATTATTTTTAGAATATAATTCTAAAGAAATTTTCTTTTCTAATCTATTTATTTTCTTTAAAATATTCTTTCCATACGTATCTTTAATTGAGTATCCTACCCTTTTTAAAATAGATTTATTTGAATATAATATTTCTCCCTTTCTATTAATAATAAGTATATAATCATCTAATAAATTTATAAATGACTCACTCTCTTCATTGTTAAATAATTTATTGCCACACAAATTACTCAATCCTTTCCCTATTCCCTTATTAAAATCCCACTATATTATTATACAATATATTTCCATTCTCTTAAAGTATTTTCCATAATTTTATAATATTTCTAGTATTTATTTTAATTTACAATCTTATTCTTACTTTTAAAGACAAAAAATTATTTTTGAAAATATTTATACAAACTATTAACCTCATTTCCTCCTATAAACACATATTTTTTTATTATAAATTATATGATTATACAAATTTTAACTTTATGCATAGTATATTATATGCCTATTTAGCATAAAAAATTTACAAATTAAGGGGGCTTTTTAAATGCAGAGCATATCCTCTGAAAATTTAAAAGGAATAGACGTAAGTAGTTGGCAAGGTTTAATTAACTTCTCTGAAGTGAAAAATAGTGGTATTCAAGTAGTTTATACAAAAGCTACTGAAGGTACCTATTATACAGACCCTTTTTTAAAGCCAAATTACTCTAACGCTAAAGCTGAAGGTTTATATGTTGGATTTTATCACTATTTCAAACCTGAGAGTATTGATTCTTCAACAAAACAGGCTCAATATTTTGCTAGTAGAATTAGTGGATTAAATCCTGAATGTAAACTTGTTTTAGATCTTGAAATTTCAGGAGGCTTTTCTAGTACTGAACTATCTAATTTAGCTGAAACATTTTTAGTTGAACTAAAAAAATTAACTGGTATTGACGTAGCTATTTACACCTATAGTAATTTCGCTAGATATAATTTAACAAATATACTCTCTAAGTATCCTTTATGGATTGCTGAATATGGAGTAAACACCCCTATGGATAATCCTATATGGACTAGTTGGATAGGATTTCAATATTCTGATTCTGGATATGTGCCTGGAGTTTCCGGAAATGTGGATTTAAATGTATTTACTAATGATATATTATTAAATACATCTATTACATCTCCTATAATTCCAGCACCAAACTCTCCAGAGATAAGTGATAATGAAATTTTTTATGTAGTACAACCTGGTAATACTTTAAGTCAAATTGCCAGCAAATATGATACTACTGTTGAAAATTTAGTTAATATAAATAACATTTCTAATCCTAACCTTATTTATCCTGGTGAGGTTTTAAAAATTTTTATTAATTCTATTAATTCATCAAATGATTTTAATTCAATTTATGTAGTCCAATCTGGTGATACTTTAAGTAAAATCGCTGATAATTTAGGAACTTCAGTAAATTCTATTGTAAATTTAAATAATATTAGTAATCCTAATCTTATTTATCCTGGAGAGATTTTAAATATACCATCTTCTATATCTTCTAATACTGGTAATTCTAATAATTTAGCACAAAGTTATATAGTGCAATCTGGTGATACTTTAAGTAAAATTGCTCAAATATTTGATACAACTTATGAACACCTTGCTGAAATTAATAATATAAGTAATCCTAACTTAATTTATCCTGGACAAGTTCTTAAAATTTATTAAAAATGAGAGTTCTAAAATTTAGAACTCTCATTTTTAATACCCAATAAAATTTTGTATAGCAAGTAATGCTTTTATATCTATCTTCTCATTAGATTCAATAACTTTTTTAGCCTCATCCTTATTTACTAGCATAACTTCAATATCTTCATCTGCTTCTAAATTATCTTTTGATATTTCACCACTACAAGTACAATAAACAAATGCAACTGATTCATCAGTCATTCCTACTGATACATAAACCTTTGATTTTGTTTTTGTATAATCAATTTCTATTAAATCTAGTCCTGTTTCTTCTTTTAATTCACGCTTTACAGTTTCAGTAAAGTCCTCTCCAGCATCTACGAGACCTGCTGGAAGTTCATAAACATAATCATTAAGAGGTACTCTAAATTGTTTAATAATAACTAATTTATCTTCTTTTATATGTTTAGCTAATATAATAACTGCATCAATTTTTTCTTCAAGTCCATTAAAAAATTGATTTCTTATAGTTTCTAAATCTTTTCTTGATGCTATAGTCCAATTTCTTAAGTCGCCATTTTTATTACAATACTCAGCATTATAAAGCTTTAAATACTTAGTATCTGAAAGAATATCAACTTTATTTATTTTTACTTTACTCATATTTCTTAACTCCAATACTATTTTTTTACTTTATATTAATTGTATATTTTTTGAAAATTCATTGCAAACTTTATAAGTTCTTAAGCTTATTAAATGCATATTCTATAGTCATTTCTAAATTATTATTATTTTTCCCAGCACCTTGAGCTAAGTTCAAGCTACCTCCCCCTTTTCCATCAATAAGGGTTATTGCATCTTTTAATAAATCACTCATACTAATATTTTTTATATTTTTAGAAGAAGCAAATATTAAATTAGCTCTTTCTCCATTTTTAACTACCATTAAAGCTATTGTATCTTCATTTTCTACAATTTTACTTGCAAGCTTTTGTATATATTTTATATTTTCTCCTGAATAAACTTTTTTTACAACTGATATATTTTTAACTTTATCAGCTGTTTCTATCATTTCTTTCATTTCATATCTTGCTATTTCTTCTTCTATTCTTTTTTTCTCATCTAGAACTTCTTTTAAATTATTATTTAAATTTTTTATGCTATTTATAGCTTCTTCTTCATTACTACTTAAATATTTACATACTTCAGATGCAAATCTATCTTTTTTAAGTGAATCTATAACAGCTCTATTTCCAGCTAAAAACTCTATTCTTGTTGCTTTCTTGTGTTTTTCCCACTTCTTAATCTTAATGATTCTAAGATCTAATGTTGACTTAGGATGCACTCCACAGCAAGCATTTATATCTAAATCACCTATTTTTACTACTCTTATTTCTTCGTTTGTTTTTGGAAGATCTCTTCTTAAGTTTAGTTTTTTTAATTCTTTTCTAGTAGGTGTCAAAAATTCCACCTCTAAATTTTCTCCTATAATTTCATTTGCTAAAACTTCTGCTTCTCTTATTTGGCTTTCCTCAAAATATCCATCTATATCAACAGTGCTTATATCCTTACCTAAATGGATACTGACTGTATTTGTATTAAATAGTTTAAAAAAGCATCCAGATAAAATATGTTGAGCTAAATGTTGATGCATTCCGTCTTCTCTTCTTTTCCAATCTATAGAACATTTAACTTTATGTATTTTTATAGGTTTCGTTTCTACAACATGATATAATACTCCAGTCTCTTCATAAACATTCATAACTTTATGATTTTCTATATATCCTATATCTCCAAGTTGGCCTCCTCCACCTGGGAAAAAGGCACTTTTGTCTAAAACAACATGAAACTTTCCATCTAATTCTTTAACATCAATAACTTCTGCAGTAAAACTTTTAATATACTGATCTGTATAATATAACTTTTCCATACTATCCACCTTTCTATAAATTCCCTAATATCTATTACGCTTTAGATTTTAATAAAGTCCTAATTCTTTTAGATCTTTTTCATTATAATTAACAACTAACTCTTCTGGAAAACCAACTTCTTTAATAAGTCTTTCACAATTGTCAAATCTCCCAACATCATACCAGATATGAGCATCACTACCTAAAATAATTTTAACTTTATTTTCTCTACATAAATTAAGCATTGTTTTATAGTTTTCTAAAGCTCCAGGTCTATAACTATCTGCCTTTAAAGATGAATTATTAACTTCTAATAATACATTATTCTTTTTAGCTACTTTAACTATTTCTTCATAGTTTAACGGATACCTATTATCATCAGGATGAGCTATTATTTTTACATATTTATTTTCTATAGCTTTTATTACAGCTCTAGTATTTTCATCTATTGAACCAAAAGGAATACATGGTGGATGTAAGCTTGCTATTACATAATCTAATCCTTCTAATACATCTTCTGGAATATCTATATTTCCATTATAATCAATTATATTAGCTTCTACACCCTTTAACATTCTAACTCCATTTATATTTTCCCTTAAAACTCTTAAATTTCCAAAATGAAAAATATAAGGTCCTCCTGGCATTTCAGGTCCATGATCTGAAACACCTAATATTTTTATTCCATTTTCTATTGCCCCTTCTATATTTTCTTTTATGGTACTATATGCATGACCACTAGATATAGTATGACAATGCAAATCTATTATTGCTTTCATTTAATCACTCCAATTTCTATCTTTAGTAATGTTCTTATAATAATATTACTAAATTTTATCATATATATACAAGTATAGTATTGTTAAATAAAAAAAGAGTGTTCTATAAATGATTTAATATAATCATTTAAACACTCATCTCCTTTCAATCATTATTAATATTTAAGCTTTCTAATTTATCTTTATTTTCTTCTATAACCTCAATAAATTTTTCTACTATCTGTGGATCAAATTGCACTCCACTGCACCTTCTTAATTCTTTTATAGCCTCATTGTTAGTTCTTCTTTTATTATAAGGTCTATTAGATGTCATTGCATCAAAGCTATCTATTACAGTTAATACCCTTGCTAAATAAGGTATTTCCTTTCCTTTTAATTTACTAGGATAGCCACTTCCATTATATTTTTCATGATGATGTAATATTATAGGAATTATTTCTTGTAGTGATTTAACAGGTTTGATTATATCTACACCATTTTGAGGATGGTTTTTTAATATTTCCCATTCATCATCTGTAAGAGGCATTTTTTTTATTAATATTTCCTTTGAAACATTAATTTTCCCAATATCATGCATATAAGCACCATATACTAGTACATCTTTTTCTCTTTTATTTATTGGAAGTTTCTCAGCTAATAATCTACTATAAAAAACTAATCGTTCACAATGTCCATAAGTATACTTATCTTTAGCATTTATTACACTAATTAATGTTTTTATAGATGTAACTAACTCTATATCCTCTTCGTCAATATCCTTCTTTATTTCATCTAAAATTGAAATATAAGCTTCTACCCTATTTTTATAGAAAAATTTTGCTTTGTATAATGCATCATCTGCTGATTTAATTAAGTCCATATCACTTTTTGCCTTATCTGGATATGTAGAAACTCCCATAGAAACTGTTAAATTCCCATTAGGTTGATTCTCTTCTCCATAAAATTTTGTATTTTCAATTAAAATTCTTAATACGTTTGCTAATGTAATTGCATGTTTCTCTTCTGTATCAGGCAAAATTACTGCAAACTCTTCTCCACCATATCTAGCCACAATATCTTTTTTCCTTACATTCTTTTTTAATAATTCACCTATTCCCTTTAGAACTTCATCTCCTTGTTGATGTCCATAAAGATCATTATAATGCTTAAAATAATCTATATCAATAAATATCATTGATAAAGGATTTTGTGCTACATCTGATAGTTTAATTTGTTCTTTTAATTTATCTTGAAAATATCTATGATTATAGACTCCTGTTAATCCGTCTTCATTAGCTAAGCACTTTAATTTATTTATGTGGTCTTTTTCTATTCTTACATAATAACCTAACGGCCATGCAGTAAGAATAAACACACCTGATAATATTAAATCATTTTCAAAATAAAAATTAATTGTTGCATTTGGCAAGCTATAGATATCTATAGATAAAATAGTAAAAGATGATAAAAGTGCTACTATTATTCCTCTTTTCATTCCAAATTGTATAGTAGTAGTTATTATTATAAATAAGAAAATATATTTACATTCACTAATATGAGCTCCAGAAATAATTATTGTAAAAAAGAACATAAAGAAAAAAATTATATTTTCAATGAATTTTAAATACTCCATATGACTATATTTAAAACTTCTCGATATTGAAAATAACAATAAATAATATATTGTTAATAATATACATACCACAACACCAATAGTAAAGATGTTATAATATATCTCTATAGTTTTAATACTTTTATTTTGAAAAACGTTTTGAAAAAGTGTAATTGAAGTAAATAACAAGGAAAAAATCTTTACTACTGCTACTATATCATCTATTTGCTTCTGTTTATGCCCTTCTATCTCATTCATTTCTCTATACCTCATTAATATATAATAAATACAGTAATGACCGGAAAATTTCCGGTCCTACTTATTATTTATCTCTTAAACATTTTGGTTCTTTTGGTTGGTATGTACACCAAAAACATGCTGATGTTGCTATTACTGATGCAAAAACAGTAGCAAATGTAGCAACTCCAACTAAAACTTTCTTATTTAACTTCCTCATAAATATTCCTCCCTACTTTTTAAATTTATTAATAAAAGTTTCTATTATGTAAATTAATTTATGCCCAAGCTTAGTTAAGGATATTACTTGCCACATCATACCTCCACATATACATAAGCTATATTTAATAAATTTATCATAGCTTGTACTGATATATATAATAAGGTTACCTAAAACTAAACATAAGTAAATACTTACAATAATGATAGAACCTTTTTTTAATCTTTTAATTTTTTCTTCTTTTTTTATAGGTTTAAAAATACTATCTACTGGTGCTAATTTATAAACTAAATAATATGACAAAATAAAACTTAAGAAAACTATAATACCTACAATATTTAAGTCATTAACATTTTTTAACATTAATGGTATAGCAACACTTATAATAGTTCCTATAAAAGTACATCTTGTAGGTGAACTTGCATGAGCTCCACCTGAATACTTTCTTAATAATGCTATAGTAATGGTAGTTATAAAAGATTCTAGCATTACATTTAAAAATGCTCCTATTATTAATACAGAAATTATAGACAATATTATTTGCAATATTGCAAAAATTCCGTATTCAATAACTTCTTTTTTATCACTTTCAAAATTTAATTCTTGCGAAATTCTCTCAGCTATATTTTGAGATAACCTTCCAATGTCATACATTTTTCAACTTTCCTTTATTGTTCATTAATAAGTAATATATAGTTATTACTACCGCCACAATAACTAGTGATGGTATTCCATATATTGTCTTTAAAACTGGATCACTTACTATTTTTTCTATATTTGACTTTGCAAAAGTCTGTATTATTAATAAATTTACTCCTTCACTACTAAATTGAATAATAAAAATACCTATTACAGATTTAATTATATCCAACATATCAATTTTATTTATTAAATGACCTATTAATATGGCTATTCCTATATTAATAACTATATGCCCTCCATAAGTTATAGGAAGAAATCTAACTAAAAATACTAATATAGAATATAAAAAACTTGATAGTACATATCTTTTTTTATTTATTTTTATTCTTGAAAATGAATATATAGCTAGAATAAATAAAAAACCTTCAGGTATTGCTCTAAAAAAAAGTTCTATTGGCGATAGCTTTAACATTTAAAAATCTCCTTTATTCATATTTTTTTATTCAATACAACTATATTCTTATCTACTTTATTCACAATCAACTTTATTAATATACTTTATAGATTTATAAATTATAATAAATACATAAAATCTAATAAATATGTCTCCAATACTTAAAACGCTATATCCTAAATCAAATATATCTGTTAAAAATTTAAATTTAGTAGTGCAATCTCCTAAAATGTGAATATCATTTACTCTAATAAAAGAATCAGATTTTATATAACCAGTAAAATATGATAATGTAGGAAAAACTGGCATCTTACCTCCATTAGCTCTTATAGCAATATCATTTAAAAATCCACCTATTATCATAAAAAATGACCCAATAATTGCACTTAAATATTGATTATACTTTAAAATTAATGGTATATATGAACAGAAATATATTATTTTTAGAATTTCTGAGTATTTTATAACACTATAATTAGCATTAAATATATTAATTTGTACAAATATATATATTATCTCCATTAATATTATTGGATATATAGTCCAATTTTTAAATATATCTTTAATTTTTAAGCCTTTACTTTTAGCAAATATAAGAGCTATTATGATAGTTTCTATCATATTTTCTCCTTCTCTTCTATTATTCTTTTAAAAATTTAACTGTTTCTTCCTTAATTATACTCTTTTATCCTATACTTTTCCATCTTTTTTTGTATTGTATTAAATTTAATATTAATATATTAAATTATAGGTATTTTTATAATCTTTTTATTTATATATTCTTTTTTATAATCATCATTTATTAATTTTATTTCAATATAATTAAACATATAATTAAAACAGGCTATGTTAATAGCCTGTTTTTTATTTGAAAATATGTCTTATAAATTCATATGGTTCATAAATAATAAGTCTAGGTCCTGAAAATCTCATTACTTCTTTTATATTGATTTTCATATCTTTCTTATAACAATGTATCTTACATTTACTACAAGATGTTTTACTGTTACCAAATCTACATAAATCCAATCTTTTATGTGCATACTCTAAAAGTTCTTTACATTCTTTACAAAGTTCCCCTCTACAATTATGCTTTTTCCTACAATAAAGCTTAATCATAAGTTCAACAACATCTTTTTCTTTTTCTATCCTATTCATACCTAATCCCTCTAACTATTAATAGTAGTTGGCTTAATTGTTTTAATTCTAAATATAAAATAATAAAATTTAAATAATATGACTAAACTTAATATTACCTTTACAGTTATACTATCCACTATTATAAGAGGAAATGCAATCATTGTATCTGCAAATAATAAAATTGTTATCTTAGTTTTTAATGTCATACTCCTGCTGTTTACAAAACTTTCTAAATGCTTCTTATAAAGCTTAGTTCCTTTAAACCATTTATCAAATCTCTCTGATCCTCTAACAAAACAGAAAGATGCTAAAAGTAAGAATGGTGTTGTAGGTAAAATTGGAATTATTACACCTATTGATCCAAGAACAACACAAATTAGACCTATAGCTACATAAATTCCTCTTTTTACTTTATTCATATCTCTTCCTCCTATTATATTTATTTAGTCTAGTTATATTATTAGACTTTACATAACGGACTTCCCATTTATACTTCTTCAATTAATTTCTTATTTAAAACCTTAAATGTTCTATTACATATAGTTGTAGTAGATTTTCTATGAGAAATCAATACTATTGTCTTATCACTACAATTTTCTTTTATAGCTTTTAGTATCTCACCTTCATTTAATGTATCTAAATTACTTGTTGGTTCATCTAATATAAGTACTTGTCCATTATTTAAAAATGCTCTTGCTAAACCTATCCTCTGTTTTTCACCTGATGATAAATTGCTTCCTAACTCCCCTGCTTTAGTATCATATCCATTTGGTAATGTTTCTATAAAATCATGTATAGATGCTTTTTTAGCCGCTTCTATAACTTCCTCTCTAGTTGCTTTAATATTACCAATTTTTATATTATCCTCTATTGTTTCATTAAAAAGATATGTTTCTTGACTTACTAAAGTTTGACTGTTTCTTATAGCCTTTGTTTTTATGTTCTTTATATTTTCACCATTAATATTAATTTCACCTTTATTAACATCAAAGAACCTCATAAGAAGTTTTACAAATGTACTTTTCCCTATTCCACTATCACCTATTAAAGCAATTTTATCTCCTTTTTTAATTTCTAAATTTATATTATTAAATATAGATTCTTTTCTTCCCTTATAAGAAAAACTTACATCTCTATAATCTATTTTAGAAACTAAAAGTTCACCATCACCTAGTACTTCTTCTACTTCTGGCTCTTCATCTAGAAGCTTAAATATTCTCTCTGCACAAGCAAATGTATGAAGTAAATTATTAGAAAGATTACTTAAAGCTACAACTGGACCAAAAGATGATGCTATTATTACTATTGCTACAATCATTGTTGTAAATGTAATATAAGTGTTTATATATAATGAAAATCCTATTGCTACAAAAGTAAGTATTGCTAACATTATAACTAAATCTGTTATTGCTCTTATAATTCCCTCATGTCTCTTTATTTTATATAAACTATCGTTTAGTTTAATTGAATTAGAATTAATTTTATCTAATCTTTCTTTTCCACTATTAAATAATAATATTTCCTTTAATCCTCTTAAAGAATCTAATATATAGGAATTACTTTCCCCAAATACATTTCTATATTCTACCCCATCCCCTTTAACCATAGATGAAGATTTATATGGTATAACAAACCCAACTATTAAGAAGAAAATAGCTGATACTATTCCAAATATAGGATTTATTAAATATAATATTATACTTATTATTGTATTTGTTATTATTGCAATAGCAATAGGTGCTATTGTATGTGCATAAAAAACTTCTAATAGCTCTATATCTGAAGTTATAAGTGAGATTAAATTCCCCTTTTCTTTACTTTCTAATTTAGCTGGAGCTAATCTCCTTAAAACTGTAAAGATTTTATCTCTAAGTATAACTAATATCTTAAAAGCTATATAATGCCCTGAAAGCTGCTCACAGTATCTAAGTAGCCCTCTAAGAACTGCTGCTACAAGCATTACTGTTATAGCCCCATTAAATGATATAAAATTCCTATTATCTATTATGCTTCCAATGGAAATTGCTCCAAAAGTAGCTATTGCAATTGCAGATAAGAACCCTAATACTCCCATAGTTATTGTTATAATCATAACCGGTGTTAATGGCTTTAGTTCCTTAATTAATCTTTTCATTATTTTAAATCCTGATTGTCTCTCCAAAACTACATCACCACCCTTATCTCTTCCAATTCTCTTTGCTTATTTATCATATTATAATAAAGCTTCTTAGAATCATATAATTCTTCATGCGTACCTGATTCTACAATATGTCCTTTTTTCATAACGTAAATTTTATCAGCATCAATTACATTTGCTAATCTATGAGATATAACAATTATTGTTTTAGTTTTTGAAAGATCATATATAGCTTTCCATATATCTTCTTCGCTTTCAACATCTATATTTGAAGTGGCTTCATCAAAAATCATAACCTCTCTATTTGCAAGTATTGCTCTAGCCAAAGCTAGTCTTTGTTTTTGTCCTCCAGATAGAAGACTTCCCCCTTCACCAACATTAGTTAATAAACCTTCCTTTAAAGAAATTATAAATTCATATAATCTTGATACTTTAAGTGCATTTTCTATCTCTTCTTTAGTAGCATCTTTATTTGCCATTAATAAATTATCTAATATACTTCCATTAAATATATAACTATTTGTTGATATTAACGAAACTTTACTATATATAGTATCTAATGGTATATTATCTACATTTATATTATTAAACTTTATTTCACCACTATTTACTTTATAAGAATTTAAAATAAGAGAAGCTATAGTACTTTTACCACTTCCACTTTCCCCAACAATAGCTACTAAGCCTTTATTTGGAACTTCCATATTTGCATTTTCAATAACTTTTCTCTTGCCATCGTAGCTAAAATCTACATCATTTAAAGTTATTGAAATATCATTCATTTCATCATACCCATTAGCTAATTCTTTTTTTCTCTCTTCAACATCTAATAAAGCAAAAATCCTATCTGATGCAGCCATACCATTCATAGCTATATGGAAAAATGATCCTAATAATCTTAATGGTATGAAGAATTCTGAAGATAACAATATAATTATTAGTAAATCACCTATTAACAAAACTCCACTTCTAAATTGAAATAATGCAACTATCGTTCCTAATGCTGCTCCACCAAATGCTATTAAATCCATAATATTTATGGAATTAAGCTGCATACTTAAAACTTTCATAGTAACTTTTCTAAACTTTTCAGCCTCATCATTCATCTTATTATGTCTTTCTTCATCTCTATTAAATACCTTTAATGTAGTAAGCCCTTGAAGATTTTCTAAAAATGTGTCTCCTAAATTAGAATAACTTTTCCAATAATTTTTCAATATTTTTTTTGCCAACTTCATTATTGCTATTATTGATACTGGAATTAATGGAACACATAATATAAATACTATTGCTGATTTAAATGATATAAAAGATAACACTACGAATAAAGTTATAGGTGCTAACATTGAATAAAAAAATTGAGGAAGATACTTACCAAAATAAACTTCTAAAGCCTCTACGCCTTCTACCGTAAATTGTACTAAAGAAGATGTAGATTCTACTTCATTATAGCTAGTCCCTAATTTAAGCAGTTTCTTGTATATAAGCTCTCTTAATGTCACTCTTGCATTTGCTGAAGCTAAATAAGAAAACTTACCATAAAACAAATTACTTACGTATCTAATTATTAAAAGTATAATTATTATTCCTATTGTTCCTAATAAAGTTAAATTTTCCCCCATTTTAAACTGAGATAAATCACTGATAATCTTACTAGCTGAAGTGACAACTAATTCTTCACCTAAGTATATTCTATTAATAAATTTTCCTATTAATAATATAATTAAAATATTGCATAAAATTGATATCCAACTAACTAATACAGTTAATGCTACATATTTTTTAGACTCATTACATAAATTTATGAGCCTCTTATTTATCATCATAAACTTCTCCTCCATCTAATCATTATTGATTTTCATTATCGTTTATGTTATAAAAAATATATATTCCTTTTGGAATATTAAAATAACCTATTGATAATTATTATCACTTAATATTTTATTCGTTTTTTTTATTTTTGCAATTCCATTTAAGAAAGTGTTAATTTCCTAAATAGAATAAATTAATTATTGGAGGGAAGTCTAATTTTGAATATAGAGCAAGTCAAATATTTCCTAGAAGTCGAAAAATATAAAAGTTTTACCTTAGCTTCTGAAGAACTTTGTATTTCTCAATCATCTTTATCAAAGCAAATTAAATCCTTAGAAAAAGAATTGAATACAGAGCTTTTTATTAGAAATCCTAGAAATATTCTTTTATCTTATTCTGGTGAAAAATTTTTAGAATATGCAAAGAGCTATGTAACGCTCCATAATAAAATATTAAAAGAAATGATGGATATTTCTAACAGAGAATTAAACATTGGTATTACACCATTGCTATCTCAATACGGGATTATATCACTAATTAATACTTTCAATAAGTCTTTTTCTAAAATTAATTTAAATTTAATAGAAAATGATTCCTCTAATTTATTTAAACTTTTTAATTCTAAATCAATAAATTTAGCTTTTACTAATTTAAATGATATAGATACCGAAAACTATAATGCAATTTCATTATTTAAAGATGAATTAGTTCTTGTTATATCTAAAAATAATCCATTAGCTAAAGTTGAAAGTATTAATATTTGTAGTCTCTCTAAACAAACATTTATATTATCAGAATCTAATAATAGTTTATATAATTTATGCACTAAAGAATGCCTAAAATCTGGATTTTATCCCAAAATTTCATATTCTAGTTGTAGAATAGACACTATTTTAGAGTTAGTTTCTCAAGGTTTTGGTGTAACATTATTACCACAAAAAGTTATTAATAAATTTAATACTGAAAATCTTAGATCTATTCCTTTACAAAATACTATTATTAATGAAATAGTATTAACATTCCCTAAAAATTTACCTTTATCCACTGAAACAAAATTATTTATAGAATTTATAATTTCCAAAAAATAAAGACAGGTATTATATAATATCTGTCTTTATAAATCTCATTTTACCTTAATTCGAATGATTCACAATCTGTGCATTAAATCATAGTAGGTTTTTTTTCATGAGTTCCTACTTGTATAACATTTAATGTGCAATAATTTTCTGCTTGATCATTATACTTACATTCATTAACTGTACATTTTATACTTGGATTTCTTGACATTTAAAACACCTCCTTAATAACTTTCCTTAATAGTATCTGCACTATTTCATTAATTATTACAGGATAAATTTAGAAAATGTTTTTTAGATATTTCTACGGATTCTCTAGCATCTTTTGCATAGAAATCTGCCCCTATCTCCTTTGCATATTCCTCTGTTAAGACAGCACCTCCAACAAAAACCTTTATATCTTTTTTTGCTTTTCTTAAAGCTTTTATGGTTTCTTCCATGCTTTTTAGTGTTGTTGTCATTAATGCACTTAATCCAACTAAAGTTATATTATTTTTAATAACAGTATTAACTATATTTTCTATAGGAACATCTTTTCCTAAATCTATAACCTCAAATCCGTAATTTTCTAATATTACTTTAACTATATTTTTTCCTATATCATGTATATCTCCTTTTACAGTAGCTAAGGCTATTGTTCCTTTTGAAATTGTTGATTTATTTTTTAATAATAAATTTTTTTTCAAAACTTCAAAAGCATTTTTAACTGTTTCAGCTGACTGTATTAACTGTGGTAAAAATATTTTTCCCTTTTCAAAATTATCTCCTACCTCATCTAATGCAGGTATAAGATATTTATTAACTATTTCAATTTCATCTACTGATTTTAGTAATTCTAATGTTGCACTATGAGCTTCTTCCCTTAACCCCTTCATTAATATATATTTTAAATCATAATTTCTGACTTCAACTATCTTGTTTTTTTCTTTATCTTCTTGGCCATATACCTCTATATATTTAGTTGCACTTTTATCAAAATTATATAAAACATTAAATGAATTAATTACATTCATCATTCCTTCTGAATTTGGATTTAATATTGGTAAGTTTAATCCATTTCCTAAGGCTAATGCCAAAAATGTTTCATTTATTATACTTCTATTAGGAAGTCCAAATGAAATATTTGATATTCCTAATACTGTTTTTAAACCTAATTCTTTGTTAACTATATTTAATGCCTTAAGAGTTTCTGTAACTTCTTCTTGCTTAGCTGATGCAGTTAATACTAACGTATCTATAAAAACATCCTCTTTTTTTATTCCATATTCTAAAGCTTTATTTAATATTTTTTTTGCTATTTTCACTCTATCTTCTGCTTTCATTGGAATACCTTTTTCATCTAATGTTAATCCAACTACTGCTGATCCATATTTTTTAACTAAAGGAAGCACTTTATCAAGAATACTATCTTCTCCATTTACAGAATTCACTATAGCTTTACCATTATAGTATCTTAACCCTTTTTCTATAGCTTTAATGTTAGATGAATCTATTTGAAGAGGTACATCTAAGATACCCTGAATTTCCTTAATAACATTAACCATGGTTTCCTCTTCATTTATTTCTGGAAGACCTACATTTACATCTAATATATCAGCTCCTGCTTCTATTTGCTCTATCCCTTGTTTTAATATATAATCCATATCTCCATTTTTTAAAGCTTCTTTAAATAATCTCTTACCAGTTGGATTTATTCTTTCACCAATTATTTTTACACAATTAATATTAACAGTTCTTGACGGAGTACATATTGCAGAAAAACTTACTTTTTCCCTTTTAATAGATCTTATATTGTTAATTTCTTTTGATATTTCTAAAATATATTCAGGTGTAGTACCACAACAACCTCCAATTATATTAACTCCACTTTCTATAAAACCAATTATTCCAGATTTAAACTCTTCTTTTGATATATTGTAAACAGCTTCTCCTACTGATAAAGAAGGTAAACCAGCATTAGGTTGAACCATTAGCGGTAAATTAGTCCATTCTCTTACTTCCTTAATTATGGGTAATATTTCCCTAGGTCCTAAGGAACAATTTACCCCTAATGCATCTACCCCTAATGCATCTAAAGTAATAGCCATACTTGATGCCTTACAACCAGTAAATGTTCTTCCATTACCTTCAAAACTCATAGTACAAAATATAGGTAAATTAGAATTTTCTTTTGCAGCTAATACTGCCGCCTTTGCTTCATATAAATCCGTCATAGTTTCTATTAGGATTATATCTACCCCTGAGTTTTTTGCTAATACAACTTGTCTTTTAAAAATATTATAGGCTTCATCAAATTTCAATGTGCCCATAGGTTCTAAAAGTTCTCCTATTGGTCCTATATCTAAAGCTATTAAGACAGATTCATTACCTTTAGCCTCTATTGCTAATGAAATTCCCTTATTAATAATCTCTTCCACACTATATGAAGTTCCATATAACTTTTTCTCATTTGCTCCAAAAGTATTTGTTGTAATAACCTTTGCTCCAGCATATATATATTTTTTATGAATTTTTTTAATCACCTCTGGATTAGTTATGTTCAGAACCTCTGGATTTTGTCCAAGTTTTAAACCTTCCTTCTGTAACATTGTTCCCATAGCTCCATCAAATAACAATATATTATCTTCTATAAAATCTTTAATTCCCACAATTAAATCCCTCTTTTCTAAAATTACAATTATTATAGTTTCTACATTCTAAACATCTTCTTTTTTTTACAAATTTATCCTCATTTATAATGCCAATTATAGCAGTTACTGATTTCCTAGGAAATAATATGTTGTTAGAAGATGCTGTAAGCCCTATTTTTTTATTTGCTTCTATTACTTTTATAAATTCTTTTTGTATTTCTATATCTAAATCTCCATACCCTGGACTAAATCTAAAGTTTAAGTTTTTACATTTTCTCCTAACAATATCTCTTATCTCCTTTTCTATATAATCGCAAAGTTCCTCTATTGCTGTAGTTGCACAAGCATCCATTACTAAAGCCTTTGTTAAATTAATTCTTTCATAAAGATTTATTTTTCTTTCTACATCGCTACCTATTGTAGCTGCCATTAAAACACAAGTATCTGAAAATACTAAATGTTTTTTTATATCTTTTCCCTTTAACACTAAAGTACTATTTTTTATATTTATTTCATTATCTTTTCTAAATACATTATAAAATTTATATATATATCTTGGATTTACTAATTTTTTAACTTCATTTCTACATTCTTCTATAATGTTATTTATTTCTTCATTTATTTCTTCATTTATTTCTTGACCTCTATATCCTAAATATCTAAGTACCTCTTCTTTATTAATCTCAAACTCTTTAACTTTATTATTCATAAATATTAATTGAAAAACCTTTCTTCAACACTTCTTTGTCCTAAAATAATGATAAATCTCTATAATTTCCACATTGTATTTCATTAGCAGGTGGAATTTCTTTTGCTTTAGTAAGTATTATTTCTTCATTATTTATATATCTTATTATAGTTTTAATACTTTCATTTATTCTGTTAGCTACATATGGGTTATTCATTGTGTACAAATGTATCCCATCTACCTCTGAAGATATTAAATCAACAATCTGCTCTACAGCATAAGCTATTCCTGCATCTCTTAAAGAAACCTTATCATGTTCATATTTATCCATTATCTTCAAGAATTTTTTAGGTAGTTTAGCTCCACATAATGAAACTATCCGTTCTATTTGCTTTATATTTACAACTGGCATAATTCCTGCTTGAATAGGTGATTTTATATTATATTTTTCTTTCTTTTCTAAGAAATCATAAAAATAATTATTATGAAAAAAATAACTGCGAAATAAAATGTGATGCTCCTACCTGTTCCTTCATCTTTAGGTATAATATTTCTTTATCTATATCTTTGCATTCTTGATGTCCCTCTGGATAACAAGCTCCAGCAATATTAAATTCTTTTTTATAAAAATTTATATATTCAATAAGATCTTTTGCATAATCAAAATCTCCTTTTATCTCTTTATCTACTGGAATATCTCCTCTTAAAGCAAGTACATTATTTATCCCAATTTTAGATAAATCCTTAAGTATAAAATCTATCTCTTTCTTTGTTGATCCTATACATGTTAAATGTGCTAATGTTTCTATTCCATAATTATTTTTTACTAAGGCAGATAATTCTCTAGTTCTATTTTCTAATAAACTTCCATCTGCTCCATAAGTTACACTTATAAAATCTGGTCTTAAATCCTTTAACTCCTCTAGTGTATAATATATAGTTTCTATATTGGATGTTGGTTTAGGTGGAAATATTTCAAAAGAAAATACCACCTTTTTTTCATTAAACAATTTTCTAATATTCATATATCTTCCCCTATTTTATATTTCCTTATCACCTCTCCCCTAATTTTATTTATAAAAATAGAACCATTTAAGATAAAATCATAAATGGTTCTTACATATCTAAATTATTTTTTTATAAGCAATAAAATTATTGATATTATACTAAAAGCTAAACTTATAATATTTATATATGTTACAACTTGCTTTATACTAAATCCCTTAGCTTCCAATCTATAGTGTATCTGACTTCTATCTGCCTGATAAACTGGCTTTCCTTCTGAAAATCTTTTTAATATAACAAATATATTGTCAAATATTGGAACAGCTAATGCTAAAATAGGTATAAATAAACTCATTACTGTTGCTTGTTTAAAAGCTCCATCTAAAGCTATTATACTTAATAAAAACCCTAAAAAATTAGCACCTGAATCCCCCATAAATATTTTAGCTGGATACTTATTATACATTAAAAATCCTACAACTATACCTGAAACTATAAGAGACATAATTATTGATTCACTTTGCCCTAATATTAATGCTACTCCAGCAAATGTAATAGCTGAAATAAATGATAATCCTCCTGCCAATCCATCCATTCCATCTGACCAGTTTATAACAGTAGTTACTCCAAATATCCATGTTATTGTTAATAAAAATTGTATTATTGGATTTAAAGTTATGTACTCTCCAGTAAATGGATTTGCAAATCCTCTAAAAGCTATTCCTGCTTTAAATATAAGTGCTGCGGCTAATAGTTGAATTATAAGTCTTGGATATATAGGAAATTCCTTTCCATGAGCTTTATAATAATCATCGGCTAAACCAATTATAAGTATTAATGATGCACTAATAAATACCCACATCTTTTCTGTTACTGAAGTATTATTATTAATTATTAAATATACTATAAAGAATCCAATAAACATTCCAATTCCACCACATAAAGGAATTTCACCTCTATGATTTTTTCTCTTAGTTGGTTTATCTGTAAAATTATATTTTAATGACAACTTCATTAAAATTGGCATTATTAAATATACTATTATAAACGCTAATATAAATGCTAATATATATCGCATAATTAATTACTCCTTAGTTATCTTCAAGTAAAAGTTTTCTTATTTAAAGACTAATTTCCTATTTATTATACTATTATTACTATTCTTTATCAACTTAAAGTATATATAGGTTCCAATAAAGTTATCTTCCACTTTATTTTAAATTAAAAGGAGCCTTAAAGGCTCCCTTATTAGTTAACTTCTTGCTTCTATCATATCTTTAACTTTCATTAACCTAGTTAAAGCTCCTCTTTCATTTTCATCAAGCTTCATTCTAATATACTTGATTGTTTCTTGAAGAGATGGTATTGTCATATATTCAAGTGCATTAACTCTTCTTCTTGTTTTTTCTATTTCATCAGCCATAAGCTGTGTTGATTTTTCAACTTCTGCAAGTTCTAAAAGTTTTGGTAGTATTCCATAAAGTTTTCCAATAGCATCATCTAGTTCAGCAGATGTGTTAGCAAATCCATAAGGATATATACTTCCTTCATCTCCTTCTAGTTGTCTTTTGAAATTCATCTTTGGAACATTAACGCTCATTATGTTCTTTGTTCCAACTTCAACTGAAATACTTTCCTTTGGATAAGCTACTGCTTCCTCAAGAAATTCAGAACTCATTACAGCACTTGCCATAACAAAATCCTTCAATGAGCCTTGAAGTTCAGCTTCTACAGACTTTCTTAACTCATTATTATATTTAACAAGATTAACGAATTGTCTCATAAGCTCATCTTGCTTATCCTTTAATAGTTTATGTCCTCTAACAGCTGTTGTTAATCTTTTCTTCAGCTTAGACATTTCCATTCTAGTAGGATTGACGTTTAATCTTGCCATGATTTATTCTTCATCTCCCTTTGGCATATACTTTTCAAGATATTCATCTCTAATTCTCTTAAGTTCTGTCTTAGGAAGTATCTTAAGAAGTTTCCAACCTAATTGTAATGTTTCTTCAATAGTTCTATTTGTAGTAAATCCTTGTGAAACATATTCATTTTCGAAAGCTTCGGCAAATTTTGCGTATTGTTTATCAGTATCAGAAAGAGCTGATTCACCTAAGATAGCTGATAATTCTTTAGCTTGCTTACCTTGTGCATAAGCTGAGAATAATTGGTTCATTGTATCAGCATGGTCTTCTCTAGTCTTTCCTTTACCTATACCTTTATCTTTAAGTCTTGAAAGTGATGGTAAAACATCTATTGGAGGCATAATACCTTTCTTATATAATTCTCTTGAAAGTATTATTTGTCCTTCTGTTATATATCCAGTTAAATCTGGAATTGGATGTGTTTTATCATCTTCAGGCATTGTTAATATAGGAATTTGAGTAATTGATCCTTCTCTTCCTCTTATTCTACCTGCTCTTTCGTATAATGTAGAAAGGTCAGTATATAAGTATCCTGGATATCCTCTTCTACCTGGAACTTCCTTTCTAGCAGCAGATACTTCTCTTAATGCTTCTGCATAGTTTGTTATATCTGTAAGTATTACAAGAACTTGCATTCCCTTTTCATATGCTAAGTACTCAGCACAAGTTAATGCCATTCTTGGAGTAGCTATTCTTTCGATAGCTGGGTCAGATGCAAGGTTCATAAATAGAACTGCATTATCTATAGCACCTGTTCTTTGGAATTCTTCAACGAAGAATTGTGATTCTTCGAATGTAATACCTATAGCTGCAAATACAACTGCGAAGTTAGAATCTGAATTTAAAACTCTCGCTTGTCTTGCAATTTGAGCAGCTAACTCTTTATGTGGAAGACCTGAACCTGAGAAAACAGGTAACTTTTGTCCTCTAACAAGAGTGTTAAGACCATCTATAGCGGAGATACCAGTTTGTATAAACTCTGATGGGAAGTCTCTTGAAACTGGGTTTATAGCTTCACCATTTATATCTAGTCTTTGTTCTGGTATGATATTTGGACCATTATCTATTGGATTACCCATACCATCGAATATTCTACCAAGCATATCTTCTGATACACCTAGTTCAAGAGGTCTTCCTAAGAATTTAGCTTTAGTTCCCTTTAAGTTGATTCCTGAAGAACCTTCGAAAAGTTGTACCATAGCTTTTGATCCTTGAATTTCTAGAACCTTACCTCTTCTTTTTTCACCAGTTTGAAGTTCAACTTCAACTAGTTCATCATATTTAACACCTTCTACACCTTCAACTACCATTAAAGGCCCAACAACTTCTGTTACTGTTCTGTATTCTTTAAGCATTTTGAACCCCTCCTTCGTTGATTAATGTATCTATAGCAGCTTTTAATTCTTCAGCAATATCATCCATTTTAGCTATATCTTCTTCGTGGATATACTTACTTCTAGCTATCTTATCTCTTACATCATCTAATTTTAATACCTTATCTAAATAAACTCCCGCATCTAAAGCTCTTTCAGCTTCTACTTGGAATAAAAGTATTAATTTAAGCATTCTATATTGCTTTCCTAATGAAGCATAAGTGTCTATTTCATGGAAAGCATTTTGTTGAAGATAATCTTCTCTTATTGATTTAGCAACTTCTAGTTTTAATCTATCTCTTTCTGATAGAGCATCTATACCTACAAGTCTAACTATTTCTTCAAGTGAAGCTTCTTCTTGAAGGATTGTCATAGCTCTTTGTCTTAAATATGACCAATCTTCTGCTATTTCTTTATTCATCCAACTATCTATAGTATCATCATATAATGAATATGAATTTAACCAGTTAATTGATGGGAAATGTCTCTTATATGCAAGTTGTGCATCTAGACCCCAGAAAACTTTAACTATTCTTAATGTTGCTTGTGATACTGGTTCAGATATATCTCCTCCTGGAGGTGATACAGCTCCAATTGCTGTTACAGCACCTTCTCTACCATCTTTACCTAGACAAACAACCTTACCTGCTCTTTCGTAATAATCAGCAAGTCTTGATCCTAAGTACGCTGGATATCCTTCATCACCTGGCATTTCTTCAAGTCTACCTGACATTTCTCTTAATGCTTCTGCCCATCTTGAAGTTGAATCAGCCATTATAGATACTGAGTATCCCATATCTCTGAAGTATTCAGCTATTGTAATACCTGTGTATATGCAAGCTTCTCTAGCAGCAACTGGCATGTTTGAAGTATTAGCTATAAGTACTGTTCTCTTCATTAAACTTTCCCCAGTTTTTGGGTCAATAAGTTCTGGGAATTCGTTAAGAACGTCTGTCATTTCGTTACCACGTTCTCCACATCCAACGTAAACAACTATTTCGCTGTCTCCCCATTTAGCTATAGCATGTTGAACAACTGTTTTACCAGCTCCAAATGGACCTGGAACTGCAGCAGCTCCACCCTTTGCTACTGGGAAGAAAGTATCTATAACTCTTTGTCCTGTAGTCATTGGTGCTTCTGGTTTAAGTTTCTTTGCATATGGTCTACCTTTTCTAGCTGGCCATTTTTGCATTAACATTATGTTCTTTAAGCCTTCTTTTGTTTCTACAACACATACAGTTTCATCAACTGTGAACTCACCTGACTTAATCTCTTTAATAGTTCCTTCTATTCCATAAGGTACCATTATTCTATGAAGTACAACTGTAGTTTCTTGAACTGTTCCTACAACATCTCCTGGTGCAACAGCATCTCCAACTTTAGCAGTTGGTTTAAATTCCCACTTCTTCTCTCTATTTAATGATTTAACTGCCACACCCTTCTTTAAGAATGGTGAATGTGCAGCTTTTTCTATAGCATCAAGTGGTCTTTGAATTCCATCGAACATTGACTCTATAAGTCCTGGTCCAAGTTCTATACTTAATGGTTCTCCAGTTGTTATAACTGGGTCCCCAGGGCCTATTCCTGTAGTTTCTTCATAAACTTGGATAGATGCCTTATCGCCTCTCATCTCGATGATTTCACCGATAAGACCCTTTTCTCCAACCTTAACCATGTCGAATATATTTGCTTCGTCCATTCCTTCAGCAACAACTAAAGGACCTGCAACCTTAATTATCTTTCCGGTCTTCAAATTACTAACCTACCTTCCCTTATAAAATGTTAACGCCAACAGCTTTTTCCACGCTATCACTAATTCTCTTAAGTCCAATATTTAATGAACCTTGATTACTTGGAATTAATATTACAGCTGGAAGTACTTGTTCATTGTAACGAGCTATTGTGTCTTCTATTTCTTGAGCTACATGCTCCGTTACGAATATAACTGCATAATCATTTCTTGCACATTTATCAACTGCTATTCTAGCTTCATCAGCTCCAACTACTGGAAAAACATCTATTCCTAGTGCTTTAAATGCTAAAACTGAATCCTTATCTCCAACAACTCCGATTTTCTTATACATAAATATCACGCAGCCTTTCTTTTATTACTTCCTCAGCAATATTATTAAGCTTGCCAACCATTATAATTCTTATTATTTTTATCTCTGTTTCCTTTGCATAAATATATGATAATATTCTTTCTGGACCAAAGGTAACAAGTTTAGAATCCTTCATAAGTGCCATTATATAATTATCACTTAATTTCTCTAAAAGATTTACAGAATCTGTATTTATATATGCTTCTATACCTTCTTTAATCATTTCTGAATAAATAGTACTGTTAAGCTTAGATATTATGTTTTCTGGTGATTCATTAATTAATGCAACTAATGTACTTGGATCTATAGAACCACCAGGTACTAATACTTCTAAAGCAAATTCTCTGTTTTTATTTTGCTTTTTGATTCTTAATAACGTTCTTACGTTAGTTGAATCAATTATTGCTTTAACAAACTTATCTATAAATTCATAATCTAGCTCATTTTTAAGCTCTACCATTTCCTTAAACATATATCTGTCAATAATTATGTCTATCTTTTGCGGATCTTTAGTAGATTCAAAATCATTAGCAGCTTCTACAACTGCCTTTTCTAATTTTGCTTCTAATTCCTTATAATTTTCACTATCAATTTTACGCTTAACTTCATGTAAGTCTAAATCACCTAAATGTATAAGCATATGTGATAAATCTTTACCAAGGAATTTTCCTTTTAAAATTACTTTTAAATTGTGATAATCATATTTAATGCTCATCAACTTAACTACATCTTTGACTGGGCAAAGTTCTTTTACTAAATCATAAATTCTCTTTAACTCCGCTGTTAGAATTTCTTCATAATCTGTAGCCCTTTTAATATTTGTCATTACATTTGAGTACTCAGTTTCACCAAGTACCTTTAACGCTTCATCAGCTGAATCAGCATCAATCATTCTTTCTATTTTGGACTTATCAAGGAGTCTAGTTTCTAATACCCAAATTCTTGATAGCGCTTGGGTAAATTGCATTACATCCATCTATTCCCCTCCTTAATTAAATAACACTCTTGCTACTTCAAACTCCAATTCATCTCTTAATGAACTTACCAAAGCTTCATATGTGTTATTGATTTCTATTCCATTTTTCTCAAGAATAAATCCACCTTTAAATTCTCCAGCTTTTGAACTTAATTTAATGTTTCCGTTATTTCCTAATGCTTCATTTAATTCATATATAAAGGCGATATCTACCATTTCAATTCCATCATTATTTAAAATTAAAGTTTGATCTCCAATTTCGCCTAATGAAAGTATAGATTCTCTAACAAAGCTTAAAAATTGTTCTTTTGAAATCTTAGTTAATTTATCTACACTACTCTTAAAGACATCTTGAATAACCTCTTGCTTTGCAGCTAACTTGTTATTTCTAACTTTAAGTGCTGCTGCAGATAGTATTCTCTCTTTTCTAGTTTTAGCTTCTAATTTAGCCTTAGCTATCATTTCAGCTTCTAGTTCTTTGGCTTTATTAACTTTCTTTGAAAGAATTTTATTCTTTTCTTCTTCAGCAGAAGCTAATATTTTTCCCTTTCTTTCTTCTGAATCCTTAAGGATCTTAGAAGTTAAATTATTTACATTTGACATAACGTATTCTCTCCAATCCTAAAATCCCTTACTTACTAACATGAATGAGATAACGAATCCTAATAATGCATATGTTTCAACCATAGCTGCTAAAATAATACCTTTAGTGTTGTGTTCTGGTCTCTTAGCTAATATTTGGATACCAGCTGCTGCAACCTTACCTTGAGCTATACCTGACCATAATCCAGCGAAAGCTATTGGTAAACAAGCTCCTAATAAGTACATACCTTGTTCTAAAGACATACCTGAAGTCATCTTACTAAATACTAAGAAACCTATAACGAAACCGTATAAACCTTGAGTACCTGGTAATAATTCAAGAACTAATGCCTTACCAAACTTTTCTGGTTCTTCTGTTACTAATCCTGTTGCTGCTTGACCTACTAGTCCAACCCCTTTAGCTGATCCTATACCTGATAAACCTACTGCTAAAGCAACTCCTATAGCGGCAAAAATAAATCCACCGTTATTTTCTATAAAAAATTTAATCCAACTCATTTCCATTGTTAAATCCTCCTAATTTCTTTTTAAGTTTATATATTTTTCTGAAGCGGTAAATGGTTCAAATGGTTTTCCGCCACCATCATAGAATTTTGAAAAATATTCTACGTATTGTAATCTTGCTGTATGAACATAAGCTCCTAATAATGAAAGAAGCAAGTTAAATATATGTGCTAGTATAAAGAATACAGGTCCTACTATTATAACTGCTACTCCTGGTAATGAACCAATAAGTAAGTTTAATGCTCCTGCTATACTTCCACCAGCTAAACCTAATGCCATAAGTCTTGTATATGATACTAAGTCTCCTACATATCCAGTTATTCCATATAATGCATATAACCCTTGACCTAACTGAGCTCCTTTTGATTTTTCTGCTCTACCGCCTGTAAGAACAATTACTATCATACCAAATACCATTGCGATTTTAGCAATAGTTCCAACTATTGCTGGTAATCCTAACATTGGTGCAAGTACTATCAATCCAATTGATACTAAGGTAATTACCCAAGATCCTACATCATAAAAGGCATCTAGTGGTTTACCTAACTTAATTAATGTATAAGCTTTTATTCCTAAACCAAAGAATATTTGGATTACACCCAAAATTATAGATAATATCAGTATTGTATTAACATCCCTTGAAGGATCTACAAGTTTTGGTAAAAACGGCAACATATCTCCAAAGAATGATCCGTATATTAATCCAAATCCTATTGTTGGAATACTTAAATAAAAGAAGAATCTTGCAAAATCTTTCTTGCTTTTATCAAGGTTTAATGCTTTTAATGCAATAATTGATGCAATCATAACTAAAAGTCCATATCCTGCATCTGCAACCATCATTCCAAAGAATATTAGATAAAATGGTGTTAAAAGTGGTGTCGGGTCTACTTCATTGTACTTAGGATAACTATACATTTCAGTTACTTGTACAAAAGCTGATGTCATTTTACCATTTCTTAATTTTATTGGTACATCATCAATTTCTTCATCTTTAACTTCTTCAAAAGTTAATGAATAATCTTCTCCAAGAACTTCTTTACACAAAGATACTAACTTATCATTATCTTCTTTACAATTCCATCCTTGTATAGTAACTATTGTATTAGTCTTTAAGAAATTCTTTGATGCATTTTTTCTTTGAATCTTGCTAGTATAATAATCATACACTAGTTGAAGTATCTTTAATTCAGCTTTAAAATCTAAAAGCTCTTGTTTTACAAAGAATTCTTTTGATTTTACTTCCTCAATTTCAGCTTTAAAGTCAGTAATTGACTTCATAGGAACATCTTTGTTCTCAGTTTTGAAATAACTAAATCCTAAACCTCTTAGTACCTCTGATATTTTTTCCTTGTCTTCAATATTTGCAAGTACAAGAACATTAACATCATTATTATCTCTTGAAATAATTTCAACATAAGCATCTTCTAAATCTTCAATTAGATTTTGCTCATATTCCTTTTGAATAGTTCCTAAAACATAATAAGTCATTTTTAATTCATTTAATGATTCAAATGAAGTATCTAAAGATTCCCACGGAGCTAATACCTCTATTTCTCCTTCTAGCTTAGCTATTTTAGAATGTAAGTTAGCTAGTTCATCTTCTTTTTCTTTAACTTTTTCATAAACACTTAGCCAATTAGATTGCTCTACTTGCTTTTCTAGTTCATCTAAACTTAAAGATTCCTTATCATCTTCTAGGGCTTTTAATCCTGATTTTTTTGGTACATAGTTTGTTAAGAAGTTTACAGCAGATTTAGCTTTTGATAAATTTTCTTCGTACTCTGCACACTCTGAATCTACATCATCTTTTGAAAGATCCTGAAGCTCTTCGTATTTTTCTAAAAGTTCTTCATCTTGTAAATCAACAAATTCTACATTGGAAAAACCCTGTAATTTACGAATAAGCTCTTCTTTTTGAGACTCAAATGCAAGCAAAGTGAATTTGTTCATCTTAACTATTGCCATGAATTCTCACTATCCTCTCAACGACTAAATTAATAGCATTATCTTTCTTTGCTCCAGACACATTATGTATGTCTTGAACTTCCTTTTCACCTTTCGTTAAGATAGGTTCAGCTTCTTTATCGCCTTCAGTTTGAGCATCTTGCATAAGTTTCATTTTCTTAGCTTTTGCTTTTTCTAATATTTCATTATACTGCTTATCTGCTTCAAGATTAGCGTTTCTAATGATTTCTTTAGCTTTAGCTGTAGCTTCTGAAACTAATTCTTCTGCTTTAGCTTCGGCTTTTTTTATTTCACCTATTGCTTCTAATGCCAAAATCTCACCACCTTTATTACTGTCATTATATTTATTAATAAAAGTTAATACTTTATGCAATACTAGATTATTACTCTATATAGTATAAAATTATTACTTTATATAGTATAATCTAATAGCTTTATATAGTATTAATTACTTTTTACTCTTTTTAATTATACACTGTTTCGCATATTTTTCAACAATTTTATTTCATATGAAGGCTAATGATACTATAATTACTCCTTATGTAAACATTTAATATAGTTTTTTCCCCTTTTTTTAATATTTTTTTTAATTTTAATAAATTTCTTTTGTAATATCTATTATATCACCTTCATACCCAAATAAGTAGTATGATTTTCCTTTTAATATTTTATCATTATGCATAAATTTTTCTATATTTATACCAAAGGATTCTACATAATAATTCTTTAAAAGATATTTTTCCCTAATTTTCTCCTTTATTTCTTGTTCTTCTTCCTTACTTAATCCTCTTTCTATAAATGAAGGCATTCCTCTTCTTTTATTAAAACTTAAATAATCAAATTTTATTATATCCATAAGCTCTGAAGCATCTTCTTTTAATATTTCCATATTAAAGTCTAAAAATACTTTATAGTACTCATTATTTCCTATATTTTTATTAAAATATCCTTTTTTGTCAAAAAACTCACTTAAACTCTGATAGAAATCAAAAGGAGTGTCAAATTTAACAACTAAATACTTTAATATATTATTAAACTTTTGACTATTATAATATTTATCTACCATTTCTTCAATTTTTTTAAGTTTTAACATTTCATCATAGGAAATAGTATTAGTTTTTAATATCTCATATGGAGGATATGGAGAATATACCATTCCATATTCTAAAGCTTCTTCCCTCATAGAAGACCCTCTAAGAAGCTTTAAAAATCCAAGTTGAACTTCTTCTGGCTTAATACTATATACATCGTTAAATGATTTTTTAAAAGAATAGAAATCTTCATCTGGAAGCCCTGCAATTAAATCTAAATGTTGTTTAATATTTCTTATACTAAGTAACTCTAATACTTTTTCTTTGATATCACTAAAATTTACAAAACGATTTATCCTTGTTAACACATCATCATTTGTAGTTTGAACCCCTACTTCAAATTGAAATCTATCTTTTGGCGCTTTTCTTAAAAGTTCTAATTCTTCTTTCTTTAATATATCTGCTGATATTTCAAAATGAAATTGAGTTTTTGTATCTTGATTAATTAAAAATTCCCATATAGCCATTGCAAACTTATGATTACAATTAAATGTTCTATCTACAAATTTAACAAGTTTAACTTCTTTATTTATAAAAAATTGCAATTCTTTCTTTACTCTATCTATATCTAAAAACCTAACACCATGCGTTGTAGATGATAAGCAATATTTACAATTAAAAGGACAGCCTCTAGAAGCTTCATAATAAACAATCTTATTATCAAGGTTCTCATCTTGTTCATAAGGAAATATAACATCATTCATATTCATTAATGGTCTTTTACCATTTGAAAAAACTTCGCTATTATTTTTAAAGTATAACCCTCTTATACTTTCAATATTTCTAAGACCTATTTTATATTCTACGAACTCTCTATATGTTTTCTCCCCTTCTCCTTCTATTATGTAATCTCCATTTAACTCACTTAAAATATTTTGACTATCATATGATACTTCCGGTCCCCCATATAATATTTCAATTTTATCATCAACTAACTTTATAAGATTTGACAGTCTTCCTATCATTTCTATATTCCAAATATAAGTAGAAAAAGCAACTACATCTGGTTTTTCTTGTATTATTTCCTCTAGTATCTTTTCATCTCTGTCATTTATTGAAAACTCTCTTATTTTGCAAGTATAATCCATATCCTTTGTAAAAGCCTTTAAGTATCTAACTGCTAGATTACTATGTATAAATTTAGAGTTTATAGCTGTAAGTAAAATTTTCATATTTTTCTTCCCTTCTTTTAATCATAAGTTAATTATTTATATGAAAGCATAATAATATACATAATTAAAAGCCTTAGTATTCTTAAAATACAGATCTTTTAAGAATACTTGGCTTAGTATATCTATATTACTTATATATTTATCAATATTAACACTTACAGTTCTGTGTATCAACCTCCAAAAACTCATTAATATTCTTTTTTCCCTTTATAAAATGAATATCTTCCCATTCTTTAGTTTCCTCTATATCATAATATTTCTCAAGCATTGCTTTAGTATCATCTATATTTGACTTAGAAAGAGGATTTAAATTTTTGAACTCAAATTCTTTAAACTTTCCTGATGGCAATAACGCTCTAATTTTATTATTTATAACTTCACCTACATCTTTATTTATATCCCAAATACATATTTCTCCGCCAAATCTTAAATATTTAGTTACCTCTTTAATTAAATTTTGCCTTGTTCCATTACTCCATATATTACTTAAACAAAAAAATATTGTACATGTATCATATTCTCCACCTAAAAGTAAATGTTTTGTTTCACTTCCAATATAATCAACTGAAACTTCATCCATAACATCTTTTGATAAATTATATATAACCCCAAAACTTTCTCCTACATCTAAAATATCTCCGTTTAGCTTAACATCAGATAAATTAAGTATGATAGTTTTACCCATTATCCTTCTCTCCTTTCAAAAAATAGTATATATTATTATACTACCACTTTATCCCAAATATTAACATAACTTTTATTTTTTTCTACTAATTATTAGAAAGAGAATATATAATAAATTATATACTCTCTTTTAAAACATTATTTTTTATTTACTACTTTCTTATTATTAAATTTAAATGCTAAACACATTACTAAAACTATCAAAAAACCAATTGCAAATATCCAAACTACTTTAGGAAGATTAAATAAACTACCATTATTTATAGTCTCTAACCTGTACAAACACCCTAATCTACTATCTAAAATAAAAAATCCATCTTCATAAAATTTTACTTTTTCAACATAACTATTTTCACCTAAATCAATCAATTCTTTTAATACCCCTTCATCAGTACGAGCATATAAGGAACCTTTCTTATTGTCTGCAAATATCATTGTATCTTTTAAAAAAAATCTACCTTCTTTATCAATAGCAAATCCATTTAAAGAGTTTATATCTTTATGTTGATATAAAGGTGCAGCAGGAGTTTTAACTGGATGATTTTCAATTAAAAAATCTATCTTTTCATTATCTGTAAATCTTGGAGAAGTAATAGGATCACCACCACTATAATCTGGCCATCCATACCATGCACCTTTTTTAAATTCGTATATATAATCTTTGTCATTCTTAATAGGTCTTAGCCCTTTATCTTCCATTCCTCCAACTATTCCCTTTAACTTACCTGTGCTATCTATATCAAATCCTTTAATATTCCTAATTCCATGGGAAAATATAGATGTTTCTCCTTTCTTTAAGTCATAAGCAATTATAGAAGCATTTCCTATTACCCCTTCCTTAGTTTTTTCTCCCTTTTCCACTGTTACAGAGTATGGTGAAAATGGTCCCGTCTGAACTTCACCACAATTTTTTCCTGATAATATCCATTGTATTGTTGAAAGATCTTCTGGCTGTCCTTTTTCTGATACTATTCCAGAATTTGTGTTACTTCCGACAGATAAGTACAAAGTTTTTCCATCACATAATAATTGTATATTTTTATTTTCTCCCTTATTAGGTATTTCAGTAATTAAATCTTTACTTTCATGTATTTTAGGATCATATTGTATAACTCTATTGCCTGTAGCTATAAAAAGCTTATCTTCACTCCATAATATATCTAAAATATCAAATGAATTTTCATTTATTATCACCTCATCCTTGCCATCTTTATTTATTATTCTTATAGTATCTTTAAAAGCTATGTATAAATTTCCATCTTTATCAAAATCAAAACTTTTTGCACCGTTACACCCCTTTAGGGTTATAGACCAATCTATATTTTTATATATTACATCTAAATCATATTTATTTGTTAATTTAAAAATACCAAATGCACAAGTTACAATTAAAATCGATATTATTAAAAATTTTATAAAGTGTTTCATTATATCTCCTCCTCTCTCCCTTATGATTAATTTATATTTAATAATAAGTAAAATATTACTGTATTGTTTGAAATTATAATAAATTCTAATATTACGGAAATATCTTAAAATTTTGAAGGTGTTACTATAGAGAGGTTTATTCTGCCCCTGTTAAAAACTCAGTAAATGGTTATATAACATATAATACTCCTGCCGTTTATAATGGTTTTACTTTTGATAATATAAGATTTGAATTTAAAGATGAAAAAATAATCAAAACTGCGGCTAATAATAGTGAAAAACTAAATGACATATTTAATACTGATGATGGTGCTACATATATAGGCGAATTTGGTGGTGGAGAAATCTATTTTGATGATATTCTAATTAGAAAAGATGGAGTATTTATTATTCCTGAATTATACTGTTTAAACCCTGAAAATCTAGCTTAATATATACTAAAAGGAATAATATAGATATTCAAAAAATTATCTATATTATTCCTTTTATCTAATTTGATTTTATATATTCTAAAAATACTGATACTACTTCAGGATCAAATTTTACTCCAGCTTCAGCTTTTAATTTTTTTACTGCCTCTTCTTTTTTTATAGCTTTTTTATATGTCCTTCCCATAACCATAACATCATAAGAATCTGCTATTGCAACAATTCTAGCCATTAAAGGAATTTCTTTTTCTTTTAATCCTAAAGGGTATCCCATACCATCCCATCTTTCATGATGAGTTAACACACTGTTAGCTATATGAGATAGTTCATTAGCTGCGTTTATTATTCTATATCCTTTTTCAACATGTGTTTTCATTATTTCAATTTCATCTTTTGTTAAAGCACCTTGTTTTAGTAATATTTCTTTTTTAATACCTATCTTACCTATTTCATGAAATTGAGCAACTAAAGTAAGCTCTTCTAATTGAGATAATGTAAAGTTTAGTCTTTTTCCTATCTCAGTTGAATATTTAATAACTCTTTTAGTGTGAGCTTCTGTTTCTATACTCTTGAACTCTAAACTCTTTTTAAATGAATTTAAAATTGAGCTTTTTATACTTTTCGACTCTAACAGTTTTTTACTATATACTCGCTCCTCTACCAATCTAATACAATGATAAATATCTTCTTTTAGTGATTCCCTAATTACATTTCCTAAAGCCATGCTTAACTGTATAAAATCGTATTTATGGTTTTTACATTGAATAATAATTTCTTTTATAATACCTTCACACTGCTTTTCATTATGATTTGGAAGTAAAATTATAAACTCATCTCCTCCCCATCTAAAAATATAGCCTATATCTTTACATACTTGTTTTAAAACTTCTGATATGCTTATTAAAAGTTTATCTCCTTCCAAATGACCTATTGTATCATTCACAAGCTTTAGTCCATTCACATCTCCCATTATTATTCCTAAAGGCAGATATTCACTATAATCTAATTCTTTTATTTTCTCTTCAAAACTACTTCTATTATATAAACCTGTTAAAGCATCTGTATAACTTAAATACCTTAATTTCTCCTCTAATAATTTTTTCTCAGTTACATCTCTAGATAATCCAACAATCCCTAAAACATTACCATTATCATTTATAACTGGAACTTTTAAAATTTCCTCTATTCTTTTATTTTCAGAATCATTAATTGATACTTCAAAATATTTCATCTTTTTTTCTTTCATTACTTCCTTATCTTGTCTAACAAATTCTGATGCTATATCATCATTAAATCCTAGTTCAAAATCATTTTTTCCTTTTATTTCTTTAATACCTCTTTTAATAAAAAAATCTTCAAAGCTCTTATTAAATCCAATAAATTGCAATTTATTATTTTTATAAAATATAGATTCTGGTAATGAATCTATAATTGTACTTAATATCCCCTTTTTATTATTTAACTTTAAAGCTTCTTCTTCACTATTTGTTATATCTATAATTACGCCTGCTATAGCTTTAACAATTTTATTTTCACCTTCAAGAGGAATAACATAATATTTCATAAATTTATCATCTACAAAGCACTCTTTAGAAACTACTTCTCCTAGTAATACCTTTTTTTTTGCTTCTTCTTTATATTTATTTAATAATTGCTCATTTAAAATATTTTCATCTGTTTTATTAGATTTTTTGATGAATCTTTTTTTATATTCATTATTTAAAAATATACTTCTAGATTCTAAATCTTCTATCCAAATTGGCCAAGGTACATTTTCAATAAACATTTCATATATATTCATTACATACATCCCTTTTTTTCTACAAATATTTCAACCTTTTTTAAGATATTATACATTAAAATTAAATTAAAATATATAAATTATTTAATTTAATATTTTAATTTAATCTTATATTTTCAATTTTAAACTAATATCATATTTTTCTATTTGTAAGAATAAATATAAATGTGATTAAAGGAGTGAATTGCTTTGGGAAAAGATAATTTTGTTAAAAACTCATTCTTACTTACTACATCAAATATAACAACCGGAATTCTCGGCTTTATATTTTCAATATATTTATCTAATCTTATAGGACCTAAAGGAATGGGATTATATAGCTTAGTTATGCCCGTTTATAATTTGTTTATTTGTTTGATGACGGCAGGTATTATAGCTGCTATTTCTCAAGTATCAGCTGTATATAGTGCAAAAGGAGAGTATAACAACATAAAGAAAACTATGAGATCAGTTGCTATATTCAATATTATTTGGGCTGTTATCATAGGAGTTATTGTTTTTCTTTTCTCTCCAATTATAAGTAAATATGGAGTAAATGATGTAAGAACAGTTAATGCTATAAGAGTTACTTGCCCTGCTATGGTTTTTATAGCATTATCTAATATTTTAAAAGGGTATTTTTATGGAGTCTCTAAAATAACACTGCCCTCTCTTATTGATATTTTAGAAAAAGCAATGAGAGTATTAACCCTTGCCCTATTAATATTTATGTTTAAAACAACAACACTAGAGGGTTTAGTAACTTTAGCATATGTTTCTTTAGCAATTGGAGAACTTCAAAGTTTATTATTACTTTTTGGCTATTATAGGCATATATCTAAGAAAACCCCAATTACACGTGATAAACCTGAAAGAGCCTCACAATTATTGTTTAATGTTTTTATAATTGCATTTCCTCTTTGTATAAATGGATTTTTAGGAAACTTATTTGCAACAGCTTCTACATTAATAGTTCCTAGACGTTTGATGGTTGCAGGATTTGACTATTCAACTGCTTTAGGCTTAATAGGTAAATTTACTGGGATGGCTTTAACTATCATTAGCTTTCCTATGATTGTTGTAAGTTCTATAAACTCTCTTATAATACCAGATTTATCACAAACATTAAGTAAAGGAGATTATTATAATGCATGTGTTAGAATAAAAAAAGTAATGAAAATTGCATTTCTACTTGGACTTGCTACTACAATAATTTGTAATATAATTCCAGACTCTTTAGGCAACATGTTCTATAATAGAGATGATTTAGGTACTTATATAAAAATAAGTTCTCTTTGTGCACCTATTTTATTTACATCAACTACAATGTTTGGAATTCTTAACGGGTTAAATAGGCAAGGGATTATTTTAAGAAATTCTCTTATAGTTGCATCTGTTGAACTTATATCACTATTTATATTTACTTCTATTCCAAATATAAACATATTAGGTTATGCAATAACAATGTTTATAACTTCAACCTTAAGTCTTATAATTAATCTTCATGAAGTAAAAAAACATTTAGATTTAAATTTATCAAAAACTAATATAACTATATTTTTATTACTTTCAGTACTTGTTTTTATGCTTTTAAACCTATTGGCAAATACACTTTTAAAAGATTTGTTTATAATTAAAAATATTATTATATGTCTTTTATCTTTTGGAATATTTGCTATATTAAGCTTCTTCGGAGTTATAGAAGATTAAAAAAGGTGAGCCCTTAACTATAGAGCTCACCTTTCTATATTAGCTGTCTTCTAATACTTCTTGGCATAAATTTATATAATTTAGGTGAAATCATATCTAAATCTTTTTTTCTTATTCCACCGAAATAAACCATTATGTATAAATAAACTATACCACCTATGCTTACTAATAAAAATGTTGCTAAACCTATTAAAATTCTAGTTGCTAATGTTCCTACAGAAATTATTCCTATAGATCTTATAATAGGTACCTTTATTGCATATATGACAAAAGACATAATTATTGATGATATTAATGGAACTATTGCTTGCTTTATTATCGGAATCTTTACTTTAAAAAATCTGGTTAATTGCCTATGATTAATTATTGTGGGAACTAAAAATGCAAGTAAATTACCTATTACAGCTCCCAATATGTTTATTTCTTTAATTCCAACAAGAAAGTAATTTGCTGCAAATTTTATTACTATACCTAATCCTGCAGTAAATAATATTAAATACAATTTATTAATCCCTTGAAGTATTGTATTTTGAATAGTTGTTATTGACATAAATATTAAAACACATGAACCATACAATAAAAGTTCATATCCTTGTGATGTTCCAAATAAGAATCTATAAATAGGTTCTGCTAAAATAGCTAATCCAAACGTAGCTGGTATAGTTATCATATAAGTTATTCTAAAAGAATAACTCATTTGCTTTTTTAATTCCCTTTTGTTTCTCTCTACAAAAGCTTGAATTATTTTAGGAAAAATAGCTGTTCCTAAAGCAGTAACTATTGTTAAAGGTACATATATTAATGTCTTATAACTTCCTAGTATACCGTATAGACCTTCTACCTCTGATGCTGAAAAACCAGCATATAGTAATCTGCCATTAACATTAATTACATCTATAATACCTGCAGCATTTTGCATACCTGCAACTAATGTTATAGGAAGACCATATGTTATAAGTTTTCTTAGTATAGTCCTATCACTTACTCTTTTAGTTGAGACATCACTAATAATTGCTTCATCTTCATAATTTCTTTTTTCATATATAAATATTATAAAGATTATTGCAACTAAAGCTCCTATAGATGTACCAACTGTTCCTCCTGCACTTCCCCATTCTAAACTGAATTTTGCAAGTAAAAACGCAAACAGTAAACTTAACACTACATTTATTATTTGCTCTAAAACTTGTGATATAGCTAAGGTATTCATATCTTCTATACCTTGTATATATCCTCTATATGAAGATAGTATAGCTGATAACACAATAGTAGGAGCTAAAATAAAAAGTGCTAATCCCGATCTAGGTGAATTAACAATATTAGCTATATTAAATGCAAACACCATAAATAATATAGTAACTATAGTTCCTATTATAGCTAAATATCTTCTTGCAAGTTTCATTGCTCTTAATGCATCTTTATGATTACCAATAGCTCTAAGCTCAGTAACAACCTTAGTAACAGCAGGTTGAGTCCCTAAGCTTGTTACTGCAAATATAAATATAAAAACATCATAACTTGCTTGGTATATACCATAGCCTTCTACGCCTATTATCCCTCTTAAAAACGGCATATAGATAGCTGAAAGTAACTTTCCAACTAAACCAGCTATAGATAATATTAAAAAGCCTCTCCCGGCATTTCTCTCTTCCATATTGATCCCCTTTTATACTCTATATTGAAAATTTGAATACATCCTTCTTTATCTTTTTAAATATTGGTGGCAAACTTTCTGCTATAGTTTTATTCTTTAAATAGCTTAACTTTCCATCAGTATTTCTAAATATTAATTTATATGCATATAAGAATTGACACTCTAATCCAAATTTATTTGAGAAAAATGAATTTAACTTTCTATCTCCGTATTTATTATCTCCTATAATAGGTGTTCCAAGTTGTGCTAAGTGAGCCCTAATTTGATGACTTCTTCCTGTTATTAAATTTATCTCTAATAATGAGTATGCTCCATTAGTTTGTACAGTCTTAACTTCCATAGCTATTTCCTTTGAGTTTGGAACATTGTCGTCATATACTTTTGATATATTAACTTCTTCATTTTTTAGTATATATCCCTTATATAATCCATCTTTAATTTTACCCTTAACTAAAGCATTATAGTACTTGTCAACTTTACCTTCTCTAATTATTTCATTTAATTCCCTTAAGCCTTCAAAAGTTTTTCCGAAAATAACTATACCGGAAGTATTTCTATCTAATCTATTACATGATGCTGGAGTAAATGTTACTTCACTTTCTGGAAGATAATCACCTTTTTCATTTAAATATGATAAAACATAATCTGTTAATGTTGCTTCATGACCTTTTTGATCTGGATGAACTAAAACACCTGGCCATTTTTCAACCACTAAAAGATTTTCATCCTCATAAGTTATTTTTAATCCGCCTGATTCAACTTTTATAAATTTCGGCTTTGATTTTTCTTTGTTACTTTGAATGTATCTTATTTCTACAATATCGTCTAATTGTAGTGAATAATTTTCCTTTTGTTTTTTTCCATTTACTCTTATGTCACCTTTTCTTAGTGCCTTAAAGATCTTACTTAAAGGAACATCCTTTAATAATTTTCTTAAAAACTTATCTAATCTTTGACCTGCCTCATTCGTGCCTATTCCTATTATCAAACTAATCACTCCTAGTGTTTTTTTCTATTTCAAACTATATTTTCCCCATTGTTATAGATTAATATTAAATTCACTTCTTGTCAAATATTGAAGAACCAACTCACATTGCATTGTTACTCCTATAGTCAAACAATCTTCATCAATGTCAAATAAGCTACTATGCGCTGGATATATAATATTTTTTTCTTTATTTAAAGATCCTAGAAAATAAAAAACACTTGGCCTCTCATTTGCAAAATATGCAAAACTTTCAACTCCCATTTTAGGATTCTTCTGAACTACAATATTTTCTTCACCTAAAACTTTATTAGAAGTGTCCTGAAATAAATTCACCATATAATCATTATTCCAAAGACTTGGATATGAATCTTCTATTTCTATATTACATGTGGATCTTGATGAATTACATATTCCTTCTACTATTTCTTGAATCCTTCTCTTTATATATTCCCTATCTTCTTTATACATAGTTCTTATAATTCCCTTAATTATAACTTCTTCTGGTATTACATTTTGAGCAGTTCCTCCATGTATAGATCCAATTGTTACTACAGCCTGATGATTAGCATCTATTTCTCTACTAACTATCGTTTGAAGAGACATAATAACAGTACTTGCTATTACTATTGGATCAACTGTTGTGTGTGGATAAGCTCCGTGTCCACCTGATCCTTTTATTAATATCTTAAATGGATTTGATGCAGCATTAACAACACCTTTTTTGACCATTACCTTACCACACTCTAAAGTTTCTTCTACATGTAAACCTAAAATTGCATCCACTCTAGGATTTTCTAAAACACCTTCATCAATCATAAACCTTGCTCCACCTACAGTCTCTTCTGCTGGTTCAAACAAAAATTTTACATTTCCATTAAATAAATGCCTATTTCTATTTAAAATTTTAGCACATCCTAAAAGTATTGTTGTATGGGCGTCATGACCACAACCATGCATTTTACCCTTAACTTTAGATGCATAGGAGCATGTCTTTTTATCTAATATTGGTAATGCATCAATATCAGCTCTTAATGCTATAGTTTTTAAATTCTCACCTTTTTTATTTCCTTTTATTATTCCACAAACTCCAGTTTTTGAAACCTCTCTAAAATCAATACCTTCTGCTTTTAAAAATTCTTTTATCTTACTTGATGTTCTATACTCTTCCATTCCAAGCTCTGGATTTTCATGAATATCCCTTCTTATTGATATAAGCTCATTTTTAATACTTAATACTTGCTCTTTAAAATAGTCCATAATTAAGCCCCCTTTTTATTATAGACATCTTTAACTCCAAAATATCTCTATTTTATCTCCATCTTTTAAAGAATCTGTAAACTTTGCCTCATTACCATTTATTCTAAGATTTATTATCCCTTTAGCATTCTCTAAATCAAAATCTATATAGTTAAATATATTTATAAACATATTTTCAGTATCTTTTTTCAAAAATATTTTCTCTCCATTTACAACTATACCTATTTTATTGTTCTCTTCTATTTCTATTTTCTCTACTACTTCTGTTTTATCTGAATCTTCTACTTTACTTATATCTTTAGTGTAAAATCTTTCTCCATCAGAAACTTCATAATAATCATTTACTTCTTTATCATCTTTATAAATAGATAGTTCTTTCTTAATTATATATTTTTTTATATCTCCAATTTTTCTTGGTAATATTAATTTAACTTCATCTCCATCTTTTATTTCTGACTCTAGACTTACAAATTTTCCATTTATAAATGCAATTGTATCAATATTAATTATATTTTCATCTATATAAATACTTATACTATTAAAAGTCTTTATTTGTTCCTTTATTTTAGGTTTTGCATCTCTACCATTTTTAGCAAAAGCTATTTCTATATTAGACCCTTCACAAACCTTACTTTCTATACTTGTTATTTTCCCATCTAATTTTATAATAGGGCTTTCTCCCTTTTCTCCAAAAGCTATTCTTTTAGTTCCATTAATTGTATATTTTACATTTTTCCCACTTTTTGCTATAAGCATAACCGGATTAATTTCAGCTTGTAATAGTACATCCATTATTTTATGTTCCTTAGTATTAAACATAGTTATTGGAGTCTTGTTTAGAATCACATCTATAAAGTCGTTACCATTATTCTTTGCTGCTACTAGTGCAATTCCTAATACAGTAACCCCTTCGGAACCTAAATCATCATTACTAACACAATCAACAACAGACTTTCTATCTTTAATAGCAACTCTATTAATCGGCATATTCAACTGTTCAGTTATTTCTTCTAATAATCCTGGAGTGTGGGCCCCTCCTCCAACTAAAAACAAAGCACTTGGCGTTTTATTCCCATTTAACTCTATAATCTTACTTGATATACTTTCAGCAATTTTTTTAACTACAGGCTTTATAACCTTATTTAAATCTTCACTTCTAATAGTATTTTCTAATCCAAGTATATCTAAATATGTAATTTCCTCTTCAACATTTATCTTTTTCTTTATTACCTCCGCTAAATTAAAATCTACTAAACATTCTTGCGCTATAACTTCAGTAACCTCATCTCCAGCTTGTGGTACCATACCATAAGCAGAAATTTTTTCCTTTGAACTTATAGCTATATCTGATGTCCCTGCTCCTATATCAACTAAAGCTATATTTAAAAGTCTTAAATTTTTAGGTATAATTGCTTCCATTGCAGCTATTGGCTCTAAAGTTAAATTTTCTACTGTAAGACCAACCTTTTTCATAACACTATATAAAGAATCCACAACTGATCTTGGCAGGAAAGTTGATATTACATCTACAGCAATATTTTCTCCTTTATGTCCACTAAGATTAGAAATAACAAATCCATTTAAATAATAGCTTGATACAGAATAGCCAACACAATAAAGCTTACCATCTGTAGTTGTATTTATTTTTTCTTCAGCATCCTTCACAGCTATTAATTCTAAATTTCTTATAGTATCATTTGTTATTTCCTCTTCTGAATCTACAACCATTTCTCCTTTACTATCTACAGTTTTTAAAAATCTTCCTGCTGCTGCAATTGATACAGACTTTAACTTTATATTAAGCTCATCTTCTAAACTAGATACTATTTTAAATACTCCTCTAGCAACTAAATCTATATCATGAATTTGACCATCTACCATAGCTCTTTCTTCATGTTCTAAGTACTTCTCAGATATAACATGAAATTTGCCATCTTTAGCTTCTAAAACTGTTCCTATCATAGAACGTGTTCCTATATCCAATGCAAATTTAATATTATTAATATTTATATTTTTCATAACAATAACCTCTTTATTAATTATTTTTTTAATAATAATATTAATTAAGTATTATTATTAGATTACTTTCCATTAATACTTTTAAAGAAAAGCTCCTAGAAATAAAATCTCCAAAATCTATCCTTATAATATCGCCATTTACCTCTAAAACTTTACCTTCACCATAAGCTCTATGATAAATGCTATCACCTAAATTTATGCCATAGTTTTCTACTTTGCTTTCACTTGAAAACTCCCCTTCTTTTATAAATCTAGACCTATCTTTAAATTTACCTCTTATTGTTTTTGGTGAATATAAATATAAGTTATCTATTGCCCTTGTTATTCCAACATAAAATAAACGTCTTTCTTCCTCTATATTTTCTTCAATAGACGATTTATGTGGTATTGTTTCTTCATTACAATTTATAATGAATACATTTTTAAATTCCATTCCTTTTACGCCATGTATCGTACTAAGTATCACTCCCTTTTGTTCTGTCTTACTTTCCTCTATTCGATCCTTAACTTTCTCAACATGATTTAATAGTTCAATAATAGTTTTAAATCCTTTGGCGGCACTTTTAAATTCCTCCAAAATATCTTCCAAATCGCTAATACTTTGATTATATCTCTCACTATATTCTCTCAAATAGTTGATATATCCAAGCTCTGAAATTACAATTTGAATTGCACTTCCCAAAGATACCTTACTTAAATACTGAATATCCCTTCTTAAGTCATCTACCTTTTTTGCTTGATATGGTGGAGTATCTTTCTTTTCTATAATTAAATCAAAAGAATTCTTATATTCATAAGAGGATTTTATATATGATATAGTATCTTTACTTATATATCTAAATGGTTTATTTATAATATTAAGAAAGCTTTCTTTATCATTTAAATTAATAGCTAGTTTTAAATAACTTAATATATCCTTACATATGAAATGATCAAAAAAGTTATATCCTTTGTCTAAAAGTACGAATGGAATCCTTTTTCTAGTAAAAATATCAATTATACTTCTAGCCTCCATATTAGTTCTGTATAAAATTGAATTTTCTTCAACTCTGTCATTGCTTTTTTCTATTACTGAAGCAATTTGTTCTCCTTGTTCAGTTTCATCATAAGGTCTTATATATTTTATCAATCCAATGTTTTCTTTAAATGATATAATCTCTTTTTTATTTCTCTTTGAGTTATATTCTATAACCTTTTTAGATGATTCTACTATATTTAGTTTACTTCTATAATTAATTGATAAATATATCTTCTTACCATTTTTAAAATCTTTATTAAAACTCACCATATATTCGGGTTTTGAGCCTCTAAAACTATAAATACACTGATCTTCATCTCCTACCGCAAATAATTCATTACCATCATTTATTAACTTTAAAAAACTTATCTGTAAATCATCGCAATCTTGAAATTCATCTACTAAAACATACTTAAATAAACCTTTATATTTATCTAGAATGTTTTTATTATCTCTTAGGAGCTTAAATACAGTTATAGATAAATCATCAAAATCCCATAAATTATTCTTTTCTTTATACTCTTCATAGTGTAAAAAACATTCTTTAAAAATATCCTTTGATAAGGTTGACCTATATTCTTCCATGTTCTTTAAGGATGTTTTAAAATAAGATATATTATTTAAAACTTCCTTTACCTTATCATCATTTACATCATCTGAATACTTAGATAATACATTTTTAATTATTCTATAAGAAATTCCACCATCTATTATTTCAATTTTATATCCTTCTCTAAGCAAAATTTTATAAAACAATCCATGAAAAGTTCCAAAAAAAGGAGCCTTTTCACAATTAAATATATTTTTATATCTATTTCTCATATTATCTGCTGCCGCTCTAGTAAATGTAATAACTATTATGTTTCCTATCCTTATTCTTAAATCTTCAACTAAATGATTTACTCTATTTATTATTACAGTTGTCTTTCCTGATCCTGGAGCCGCTACCACTAACACGTTTTTCTCTTTTATATAAACAGCTTTTTGCTGAAATTTATCTAACTTTATTTTCATTATATCCCCTCTTTATTTTTTATATCCATTTAAAAGCATAATCACCTATATTGTAGTAATTATTTTTTATTTATACAATACCTTATATTACTTTATATAATAATAAAGGAGTGCAAGTGCACTCCTTTTAATAATTAATTATATTATCTGTCAAATTATACCCAAAGTATTCATCTTGAGAATATGCATAATCTTCATTTATTATGTCTTTATAAATTAATTTAGTTGTTAAATGTTCTTTAAATGGACAAATTTCATCTTCTTGTATAGATTTGTTCATAGGACATTCATTATAACAACTTACTTTCTCCCTTGTTGTTGACCAAAATGGACACTTACTCATAATTATTCCTCCCAACACCCAAATATGAAAACGAACCCATGAGTTCATTATAATATAATTTCATATAAAATCAAATGGTTTTGGAAGTAATTAGATTATTTTCTGTATTTTTTTTAATATGTATTTATTCTTTTGGCCCATTCTATAGTATTTAGATATATTTGACCTAAATTATCTATATTTAAACCAACTCTATTACTTATTTTATAGACTAAATCTGTATTAAGTTCTTCATATGCTAAAGTTAAATTTAATATATATCTTAGTATATTATCTTTTCCTAAAAGTGCTTCTTTCACATTAAAACTAACTGGCAACTCATCTACAACACTTTGAATATCCTTTCTCATCATCACATGTAAATCTGAAAATAAACCAACCATAAATGCATTTCCCTTTTCTTTATAGTTAATTTTAGCCATAACTTCTTCACAAAATTTGGCTCTTATAACAGTGTTATTAGCATATTCTTCACTTTTACTTAACCTCATCTCTACAACTGAAACTATTGATAGCCATTTTCTTAATTCTTCCATTCCAATAAGCATTATTCCTTGTCTTATAGAATCAATTTCTTGAACAAAACTAAAATATGCAGAATTTATAAACCTTAAAAATTTATAACTTAATGCAACATCTGAAATTATTATACTTTCTATTCTACTTAAATCAAATTCTTCTTTTAATAATTCAATAAGAACATTAAATATAGTTATATTTCTAACCGCTATATCTTCACCTATAATTACAGATGGAGTGCTAAAATAAAACCCTTGAAAATATTTAAAGTTTAACTCAATAGCCTCTTTAAAATCTGCTTTACTTTCAATTTTCTCTGCCAGTAACTTTATATTATATAACTTAAAATTATTTTTCATAAAGAAATTAGCAATTTCTTTTCTTTCTTCTTTAGTAGAAAGTTTAAAATCAACCTTTATTATATCTACTATATTTATAAATTTCATTACTTGATTTAAATTGCTAACATCATCTAAAGCTACATAATAACCTTTTCTTTTTAAGAATCTTAAATTATCAATTACTTCTTTTGTGGGTTTAACGTTTTCTAGTACTTCTATTATTACTTTTTCTTTAGGTAAAAGTGTTGCCATATTACTATTTATAACTTCTTCCGGAAAATTAACTAAAGCCATTTTATTATTAGTTAATTTATCTAATCCAAAAGAGGATATATTTTGAATTACTTTATATGTAGCTTCTTCTGGTTTAACAGATGAATCAAACTTATTATCTAAAGAACTTCTATATAACAGCTCATATGCAACTACTTTTTCATTTTTATTATAAATCGCTTGCCTGGCTATAAATATATCCATATAAACTCCTACTTGCTATATTTCTTTTAATATTATACATTAAAGAAAAATTTTTTAAAAGTTGTGTAGTTTATTTCTAAAATAAAAAAGAGTTTCTTAAAATAGAAACTCTTTATGAAATACATTTATAATCTATACTCTCTTACATCCTGTATTTTTTACTACTGAAATATTAATTATTTCATTTGTAAATGCTTTTAATAATGCTTTTTCTAAAACTTTTTCTTTATCAAAATTTGCTATATCTCTGCATTCCGCAAAAACTTTATTTAATTCTCCATTAAAATTCTTATATGTTAATGTTACATATGGCTTTTCGTATTCAACATTAATTATTTTTAATCCCCAAGAAATTTGTGCATAGTCTCCATCAGTGTTAAGATAAGTTAATTCCTTTAACTTATTTGCTTCTTGTGATGGATCTGTTATTTCTATTAATTCATCGCCTACTTTGTATTTTGCCATTCATATTCCTCCTTAAGTCGACTAAAAGTACAACAAACTTATATTTTTTTCAACTTTTTTAATTCTTATTATATATTATGTGTTAAATTTATGTTATTATTATTGTTGCTGAAGTATTTTTTAATACTTTTGTTTAATAATATCGACATTATTGTTAATTCATTAACATCTATTTCGATATTAACATATTTTGCCTAAATATTCAAGAGTTTTTTGAATATTTAGGTAATAGCAATATATTCAATTAATAATTATTATTTGTTTATTTTTATTATTAATTGACTTTTGGTATTGCTTAATATATAATTAACTTAAAATATATAAGGATGGTGTATTATGGACAATATAACTTCTATCTTTAGAGAAAAAAAATTAAAACTTACTCCTCAAAGACTAGCGGTTTATAAGTACTTAATGAGTACAAAAGAACATCCTTCTGCTGAAACTATTTATAAAGCTCTTCAACCAGAATATCCTACTATGAGTTTAGCTACAGTGTATAAGGCTTTAAAAACTTTAGTAGAAGTTGAGTTAGTTCAAGAAATAAACGTTGGCGAAGGAAACTTTAGATATGACGGTAATCCTTGTGAGCACGCTCATATCCAATGTATTAATTGCAGTAAAGTTGATGACTTAGAAAATGTATCATTTAACGATTTGAACAAAACTGCTGAAGATGCCTCTGATTATAAAGTTATATCAAATAAGGTATTCTTTTATGGCATTTGTAAAGAATGTCAGTAATTATTTAACCAGTAAATTTATTTATTAAATTTGCTGGTTTTTTTATTATCTATAATATTATGTTTTACATGAAATTTGAATTTATATAACAATTCCTTCATATACTTTAATGAGGTGATTATATGGCTAAATTCATAGTAGTAAAGAAAAATTTTATTTTATCATCTTTAGTAGCTTTAGTAGTAATTTGTACGTTATTTTTTTCATTTTATAAATTAAATAGAAATATAAAAACTGCAACTACTTTTTTAAGCACTTTAACCAATGGAGATGGTATTACTCAAGACTTTGATGGAGATGGAGAAAATGAAACTATAGAAATACAAAAAGAAAAAGGGTATTACATAATTAAAATTAAAGGTAAAAATAAAGAACTAACTTTAAAGGATAAAAATGATTGTGAGACCATTGCTTCTATATGTAATAATTGGCCACTAAAAATTGATGTCTTAGATTTATCTAGAGATGGAATACCTGAAATAATAGTACGTGGCTCTAAAGATAATTTACCAGTGAATTACATCTTTACTTGGCAAAATGAAAATTTTCATAATATTTATAGTTCTACTGATAACATTTTAGGAATTTTAGATTCTACTAACTCTAGAACCCCTAAATTTCTGTCTTTATCTTCAAGTAAAGGTGATAACTCAACTAATGCTTATATTTTTAATGGTGATGTATTAAAAGACATAAGTTTTTCAAAGCCTATTGTTCCTGGCCTTAATTCTGTTCAATCTTTTATAGATTTGATACAAGTTCAATATGAAATATCAGATCCACCGAATATCTTCACTTCTGAAATACCAAGTAATGAATTGAGTCTTCTTTGGAATCTTGATAAAGAAACCTATAGATATGATTTTCAAAATGGTTATTTCCATGATGTTAATTGGGATGAAAGTGGTGAAGTACTATCTTTGATTTGGTGCTTGTCTTTCCAACAAGTTAAAATTCAAGATCCTGATAATAATAGAAAGGAAGCGCTTATATATATAACTATAAAAAAAGATGATTATAAAAATTTCAAAATATCATCTATAAAAAAGACTCTTTCAGATAATTAATACACAAACAAAGTAAAAGGCCGCTTAAAGCGGCCTAAAGGGGGATGGGGGGTTTTAGCTATAATGAAGATTTATCTTCATTTGCTATAGGAGAATACTTCTCCGGTACATTTATATTATTTCCCTTCCATCCTTTTTTATACATTCAATCTTTTAAATATTTTATTTAAATGATCCATTATTATATGCTTCTATTACTTTATCTATAAAGTCAGCTCTCTTCGGATCTACTATACTCCTAATATTCCTTAAAAATTCTATGTTTTCATCCATACTTATATCATCTTCAAAAACATTTGTTAAATCCTCTTCTCTATCTTCTTTTTCTACATTATTTCCCCCCATCATATTTTGCAACGAACCAAAATCCAAATTATTAAAATTTAATCCTGCTCCATTACCTACCTTAGAGATTATGTTTTGTAAAGCACTTATATCAAACCCACCTTGATTTGTTCCTGAAGCATTATTATTTCCTCCAGCCATATTCTGCATAGCACCTAAATTTAGATTATTTAAATTAAAACCATCCCTACTCATAGAAGATAACATATTTCCAATTTGACTCATATCCATTCCTCCGAGCAACCCCATTAATTGTGCTGGATTTATACCAAAAGGATTATTATTTCCTTGATTATTTTTTTGATTATTTCTACAATTAGGACAGTCACATTGTTCTACCTTATGTCTATGTTTTTTCTTTGACATTTGGCTCCTCCTAATAAATTAGTATATACTCATATTATATGTACTTACAATAAATATGTTTATGTTTTTAGGCATTTTTTTGGAGGGCCACAGGCCCTCCATCTTCTATACTAACAGCAGCAATTGTCTCCGCCAAAGAAACTATTGAATGATCCACCACATAGTAAGAATAATAAGATAATTAAATATGATCTACAATTATTTAATAATCCTGAACCACAAGCGATTAACAAGAATATTATAGGTGAGCAGCAACTATTTAATCCGTTAAATACATTCCCGCATCCATTGTTGCAACAAACATCTTGACAGCAACATTCACATTTCTTTTCACATCTTCTTTTTGACATAATTATCTCTCCTTCCTTAATTCAGGTTTTTTATAAGGTTTTTTATTAGCAGCATCCAAATAAGTTACCTAAGTTACCATTATCTGATCCACAGCCACCAAAGCCACAACCAGCACATAAGAATAAGATAACTAATAGGAATAAATATGATGAGCAGCTTCCATTGTTATTTCCATAACCATTTCCACAACAGCATCCACATGATTTCTTAGATTCACATCCGCATCCACATCCGCATCCGTTATTTCCCCACATACATGATCCATTACTGTAGAATAAGATTAATAATATCCATATCCAAGAACCAAAGCCACAACCATTTCCACAACAACTGTCAAAGCTTGGAATACATTGTGAAGACCCTTGTGATGTAGATCCATCGTTACATCCACATGAATTTAAACCATTTAGAATTTCATTCATTTCCATAATTTACTCCTCCTTGGGATTTTTTAGTTTTTTTTGTTTGTTTATACTATATACTATGAGCTAAAATAAAAATTGACACAGCCTTTTTATTTAAAAAGTTTATTTTTTTAAATAAAAAGAAAGAACCTGTAGAAATAAATATTTCTACAGGTTCAAACAAGATTACTCTTCTACATTTCCCTCTATTTCTTCTTTATAAACTAAATCTCCAAATAAATTCTCCACTAATTGATCCTTACCTTTTTTATTTAATGATGAAAAGAAATATAGTTTATCACTTGAATCTAATTCTAAGGTTTGTCTTATTACCTTTTCACTTTTTCTCAATTCGTTATTAGATAATTTATCACTTTTTGTAGCTACAATAATTTCATCATATCCAAAATGCTTGATCCATTGATGCATTTGTATATCATCACTTGTTGGTTTATGTCTTGAATCTACTAATAATATAACTCTTTTTAACGGATCTCTTCCTGTTAAATATGTTTCTACAGTATTTCCCCAACTTGCTTGCTCCTTCTTAGAAACCTTTGCATATCCATACCCTGGTAAATCAACAAGATAAAACTCTCCATTATTTATCATAAAGAAATTTATTAATCTAGTTTTACCTGGTGTTTGACTTACTTTTGCTAATTTTCTTCTATTTGTTAACGCATTTATTATTGAACTTTTACCAACATTTGAACGTCCTACAAAGGCTACTTCTGGTAAACCCGTGTCTGGATACTGGTTTCTTTTAACTGCTGATATTATAAATTCAGAATTATTAATTTTCATCAATGGTATCAACTCCAATTATAACTTTATTTAATACCTCTTTTACATCTTCTACAGTAATAATATTTAGCTTATTCTTAATAGTTGTAGGTATTTTAATTATATCTTTTTCATTTTCTTTAGGAATTATTATAGTATCAATTCCCGCTCTAAAGGCAGCTATTGACTTTTCTTTTAATCCACCTATTGGCATAACTCTACCTGTTAAAGTTACTTCTCCAGTCATTGCTACATTACTTCTTACTTTTTTATTTGATAAAGCTGAAACTATAGCGGAAGTTATTGTTATACCTGCTGAAGGACCGTCCTTTTTAATTGCTCCCTCTGGGAAATGTATGTGTATATCAGTGTTTTTATAAAAGTCCTCTTTTATGCCAAACTTTTCAGCATTAGCTCTTACATAACCAAATGCTATTTTAGCTGACTCTTTCATAACATCACCTAATTGTCCAGTCAACTCTAGTTTACCTGTTCCATGCATAGTAACAGCCTCGACTGGAAGTGTATCTCCCCCAGCAGCAGTCCATGCCATACCCTTAACTACACCAACTCTATCTTCATGTTCTCTCTTGTCATAAGTATATATAGGAGCACCTAAATATTTTTGAATTCTTGATGTTGTAATATTAGTTATTTCTTTTTGTTTCTTAATCATTTCTGTAAGAGATTTTCTTACTAATTTAGCTAATACCCTTTCAAGACTTCTTACCCCTGATTCACAAGTATAACTATTTATTATTTCTTTAATAGAGCCATCTGATATTTTAAATTTTTCTTCATTTAATTTATGTTCTTTTAATATCTTTGGAATTAAATACTTTTTAGCAATATGGAATTTTTCCTCATAGGTATATCCTGATACTTCTATAACTTCCATTCTATCTAGTAATGGAGATGGTATATTATCTAAAGAATTTGCTGTTGTTATAAACATTACTTTAGATAAATCAAGATCTAACTCTAAATAGTGATCTCTAAATGTATTATTTTGTTCACTATCTAATACTTCTAATAAAGCATCCGCCACATTTCCCTTATGATCAAAACCTAGCTTATCTATTTCATCTAGTAACATTAATGGATTATTAGACTTAGCTTCTTTCATAGAGTATACAATTCTTCCTGGAATAGCACCAACATAAGTTTTTCTATGTCCTCGTATTTCAGCTTCATCTTTTAGTCCACCTAATGACATCCTAACGAAATTTCTATTTATTGCTTTCGCAACAGATTTAGCTATGGAAGTCTTTCCTACTCCTGGTGGCCCAACTAAACATAATATAGGCCCTTTTAAATTATTAGTATATTGCTTTACTGCTAAATATTCTATAATTCTTTCCTTTACTTCTATAAGTCCATAATGTTCATCATTTAAAATTTCTTCTGCTTTTTTAATATCAAAATTGTCTTTAGTTGATTTACTCCATGGAATATCTAGAATCCAATCTAAATATGTTCTTATTACATTACCTTCAGAAGAACTACCTGCTGATTTAAGTCTTGCAACCTCACTTTGAGCCTTTTCCTTAACCAGTTTAGGTAATTTAACCTTTTTTATTTTTTCTTCATATCTTGTAATTTCTCTTTTTTCTTCGTCATCTTCACCAAGTTCTTCTTGTATTACCTTTATTTGCTCCCTTAAATAGTATTCTTTTTGAGTCTTATCCATACTATTTTTTAGCTTATTGCTAATTCTCTTCTCTACCTTTATAATATCAATTTCTTTTTCTATTATAGAAAGTAATTTTTCTATTCTCTTTATTATATTTAACTCTTGAAGAATATCTTGTTTCTTATCTTCTTCAATAATTACATAAGATGCAATAACATCAGTTAATTCACTATAGTCTTTAACTTGTTCAAATAAGTTTCCCCCAGAACTCTTACCTCCGTCTGAGATTCTCATATATCTATTAAAACTCTTTTTTAATATTTTAGCATAAGCTTCAATATCCTTATCTTCACTATCCTGTACTTCTTGCACCTTTTCTATAGTAGACTTAATATATTCTCCCTCTACCTCCACACTTACAAGTTTAGCTCTTTCTATACCTTCTACTAAAACTCTTATTATATTGTTAGGAAGTTTAAGGAGTTGCTTTACCTTACATATGGTTCCTATTTCCTGTATATCATTAAATTCAGGTTCTTCTACATTAGGGTCCTTTTGGCTTGAAAGGAATATATCTGTTTGCTGTTCCATAGCTGCTTCTACAGCTGCAATAGATTTTTCTCTGCCTACATCAAAATGTATAACCATATTAGGAAAAATTGTAATTCCTCTTAGAGGAATTAAAGGTAGAGTATTTTTATTTTCATTCATGCTTATTCCCCTCCATCCATTACATATATAGTATGTAACTTTAATAGTATACACATAATTTATATTTTTTTCAATCTTAAGAAAGCAAATTAATTTCAAATAACAAAAAAGATATATAACTATAAATAAGTTACTTTAAAACTGTTCTTTATAGTTATATATCTAATAAAATTTTTTTATTATAATTTTTCTGCATCAGCTGATAATATGTCTATATTACCTTCTGTATGTATTTTAGACTTAATTGCAATATTTATAACTTCCTTCAATGTCTTTACTGGAATTACCTCCACACATTTTATATTAGAAAACTTTTCATTCCAATTCTCTATTGGTATTATAACCCTTTTTGCGCCTGAATTTTTAGCTGCTAGTATTTTAGCTGAAACTCCCCCTATAGGCTTTACTCCTCCTAAAAGACTTATTTCACCCGTCATTGCAACTTCATTATCTACACTTAATCTCTTTACAGCACTATATATAGCTGTTGCTATTGTTATTCCTGCTGAAGGACCATCTACTGGAATACCACCTGGTATGTTTACATGTATATCGTATTTTTCACATTCCAAATCGAATATATTATTTAATACTGTTAATACATTTTGAATTGAAGAAAATGCTGTACTTTTTCTTTTTACTCTTCTATTATTATTTCCCATTTCCTCCTCTTCAATTATACCAGTTACCTTAAGTTCACCTTTTCTATGAGTTACTTCTTTTGCCGTTGCTTCTATTTCCATTAGCATTCCTATATTTGCTCCATGAACTGCAAGACCATTTACCATTCCTACTTCTGGAGTTTCCTTTATCTTTTTATCAGGAATTTCATTATATTGCCCATTTTCAATTACCCATTGAATATCACTCATTGTTATATTGTTTCTATTTTCATTAATAGCAATTCCAGAACATAATTGGATTAAATTTACCACTTCTCTACCATTACTACAGTATTTACTAATTGTTTTTAATCCTATATCCTCTATTTCTAGATTTACTTTTTTAGCTGCATTCTTTGCTATTAATTTTATTTCATCTGGATGTAATGCTCTAAAAAATATTTCAACGCACCTTGACCTAATAGCAGGAACTATTTCCTCAGGCCCTCTTGTAGTGGCCCCTATGAGTCTAAAATCTGCTGGTAACCCGTTATCGAATATTTCTTTAATATAATCAGGCATATTAGGATTTTCTGAGCTATAATATGAGCTATCTAAAAAAACCTTTCTATCTTCTAACACTTTTAATAATTTATTTAACTCTATAGGATGTAACTCTCCTATTTCATCAATAAACAACATTCCTCCATGAGCTTTAGTAACTGCTCCTGGCTTTGGTTGTGGGATTCCTGCTATACCTAAATTACCTGCCCCTTGATATATAGGATCATGAACTGAACCAATTAACGGATCAGCTATTCCTCTTTCATCAAACCTAATTGTTGTTGCATCTATTTCTACAAACTTAGCATCTTGCTTAAATGGAGATTTTGCCATTTTTTTAGCTTCTTCTAAGACAAGTCTTGCTGCAGCTGTTTTTCCTACACCTGGCGGACCATAAATAATTACATGTTGTGGGTTAGGCCCACATAAAGCCGCCTTAAGAGCTTTTATTCCTTGTTCCTGACCTATTATCTCTTCAAATGTAGATGGCCTACTTTTTTCAGTTAGTGGCTGTGTTAGCTGCACACTTCTCATTTTGGCCAACTTATCCATTTCTTTTGTATTTTCTTTATCTATAACCACCTTATTTGTTCTAGTATTTTTATTGCTATTCATCATATAGAATATAAATACTACCATTGTTATTAATTGTAAAACCATTAAAACTTGTGTCATACCCGTAAGCATTTACTTTTGTAAATGCATTCCTCCCTTCATTTATAAAAAAGTAACATATTTAACAAATACCTTATATCAATATTATTAACTTAATAAAAGGTTACTATTCTATAAAATAAGGAAATTTGCCCACGTTTTTTCAACAAAAAAATATCACTTAATCATAATTAAGTGATATTTTTATATTATGCACTTTCCATGCCTTTTCTTTGTTTTACCTTTTTAGGTTTTATTTGTGGTCTAGTTTCACCTTCAGGCAATTTTACAACCTCCGGTGATTTTTTTGACTTAATACAGTCTGCATTGATTATAACTTTAGATACTCTTTCATCTGATGGAATATCAAACATTATTTCAACCATAACTTCTTCTATTATAGACCTTAACCCTCTTGCTCCAGTCTTTCTAGATATAGCTTCATCTGCAATAGCTTTTAAAGCATCTTCAGTAAACTCTAATTCAACATTATCAATTTCAAATAACTTTGAGTATTGCTTAACTAAAGCATTTTTAGGCTGAGTTAAAATATTAATTAATGCATTATTATCTAATGATTCTAAAGTTACAACTACAGGTAATCTACCAACGAACTCTGGAATTAAACCAAACTTCAATAAATCTCCTGGCATTATATCTTTTAATAATTTACCCATATCCTTAGATTTTTTAGACTGAATCTCCGCTCCAAATCCTATAGAACTCGTCATAGTTCTCTTTTCTATAATCTTGTCAATTCCATCAAAAGCACCACCACAAATAAATAAGATATTAGAAGTATTTATTTGTATAAACTCTTGATGTGGATGCTTTCTTCCACCTTGTGGAGGGACTGAAGCTGTAGTACCTTCTAGTATTTTAAGTAAAGCTTGTTGAACCCCTTCACCAGATACATCCCTAGTAATAGATGGATTTTCTGATTTTCTAGCAATTTTATCTATTTCGTCTATATATATTATTCCTTTTTCTGCTTTTTCTACATCATAATCAGCATTTTGAATTAACTTTAAAAGAATATTTTCAACATCTTCACCTACATAACCGGCTTCTGTTAATGTTGTAGCATCAGCTATAGCAAATGGTACATTTAAAAATCTAGCTAAAGTTTGAGCTAGAAGTGTTTTTCCTGAACCTGTTGGTCCTAATAAAAGTATATTACTTTTTTGTAATTCAACTTCATCATCTGATAAATTTGAACTAATTCTTTTATAATGATTATATACAGCTACTGACAAAGCCTTTTTAGACTTCTCTTGACCAATAACATACTGATCTAGATAATTTTTTATTTCATTTGGCTTTGGAAGTGTTGTGGTATCTAATTCACTACTTTCTTCAAATTCATCTGCAATAATTTCAGAGCATAAATCTATACATTCATCACAAATATAAACTCCAGGTCCTGCTATTAATCTTTTTACTTGTTCTTGACTTTTTCCACAGAAAGAACATTTAAGTTGTTTTTTATCTTCGTACTTAGCCATAAATTCACCTCACTCAGGTTAAGATAGAGTTATTTATTATCACTACCTTTTTCCTTTTTAGTAATTACTTTATCTACTAACCCATAATTCATAGCTTCTTCTGCTGACATAAAATAATCTCTCTCAACATCAGCCTTTATCTTTTCTATAGGTTGATTAGTATTTTCACTCAAAATTCTATTTAATGAATCTTTAATTTTTAAAATTCTCTTAGCATGAATATCAAAGTCTGTTGCTTGACCTTGGAATCCACCTAAAGGTTGATGAATCATAATTTCACTATTTGGTAATGCAAATCTCTTACCTTTTGCACCTGATGAAAGTAAAAATGACCCCATTGATGCCGCCATTCCTATACATATAGTAGATACATCTGGTTTTATATACTGCATAGTATCATAAATAGCCATTCCTGCTGTAATTGATCCTCCAGGACTATTTATGTAAATATAAATATCTTTATCTGGATCTTCACTTTCTAAGAATAACAATTGTGAAACAACTAAGTTTGCAGTTGTATCATTTATCTCTCCACTTAGCATTATGATTCTATCTTTTAATAATCTTGAAAAAATATCGTAAGATCTTTCCCCTCTGCTAGTTTGTTCTACAACCATTGGAACTAAACTCATTTTTTATTCCCTCCTTCTCTACTTTTTACCCTCTTAATTAAAATTATAAACATAATATATTATAATCTTAAATATAAATATCCTACATTATAGTTATTGTGATATTTATGAGTTTAATATTTCTGAATCATAGTTTACCTTTATACTATATCCCAAAAATAAAAAAGTAATTATACTAAATTATATAATTTTTTTTTTATTTTGTTAATATATTATTTGAAATAATTGCCAGAAAAATTTTCTGGCAATTATCTAAAATTCTATTTATTATTTTTAACTTATATTTATATTTTTAAACTCTTATTTATTATTTTCAACTAAGAATTTAACAGTCTTTCCTGCCTTAACATCAGTTGTTAAAGCTTCTTTTTGATTTTCAAGAAGTAAGTTTATCATTTTTTCGTCTCCAGCTGAGTACATTTTAGCTACTTCTTCTGCTCTAGTTCTTAGTTCTTCTTCAGTAACTTCTATATTTTCAGCTTTTTCTACAGCTTCTAAAACTAAGTCAGTTCTTACTTTCTTTTCTGCATTTTCTTTCATATAATCTCTCATTTTAGATGCATCAGTTCCAGTGAATTGGAAGTATTGTTCTAAAGTTAATCCTTGATATTGAAGTCTTTGTTCAAGATTTTTAACCATTGAATCTATTTCCTTGTTAATCATAACTTCTGGAACATCAATTTTAGCATTTGCAACAACAGCACTTATTATTGCTTCTTCATATTCTTTTTCTTCTCTAGCTTTATTAGCTTCTTCAAGCTTTTTAGTTATATCTTCTTTAACTTCTGCTAAAGTGTCGAATTCTGAAACTTCTTTTGCAAATTCATCATCTAGTTCTGGTAATTCTTTTACCTTTATATCTTTTACAGTTACTTCAAACTTTGCAGGCTTTCCATTTAATTCTTCCTTACCATAGTTTTCTGGGAATGTTACGTTAACTTCAACTTTATCCCCAGTCTTCGCTCCAACTAATTGATCTTCAAAGTTATCTATAAATGTACCTGAACCTATTTCTAGTGTATAATCAGAGCCTTCTCCACCTTGGAATGCTTCTCCATCAACATATCCTTTAAAGTCGATTACAGCTAGGTTTCCTTTTTCTATAGCTCCATCTTCTTTGCTTTCTATTCTAGCATTTTTTTCTTGCATTTCTTTTAATTTTGCATTAACTTCATCTTCTGAAACGCTATAACTTGCTTTTTCAACCTTTAATCCCTTATATTCGCCTAATTGAACTTCTGGATATATAGTAACCTCTGCAGTGTAAACAAAGTCTTTTCCTTCTTCTGCTGTTAAAATATCTACCTTTGGATAATCAACTGGTATTATGTTATTTTCTTTTAATACTTCTGGATATGAAGATTCTATAGCAAAGTTAACTGCATCTTCAATTAAAACTCCTACTCCATAATACTTTTTAACAATAGCCATAGGAACTTTTCCTTTTCTGAATCCTGGTACGTTAAAGTGTTTTGCATTCTTATTGTAAGCTTTATTTAAAGCCTCTTGAAATTTCTTAGCTTCTACTGTAACCTCAAACTTAACAACATTAGTGTCTATTTTTTCCATTTTAGCTTCCATTGTATTCTTCCTCCTAAAATAGTAAATACTATCATATTTCATATAACTAAGTTATTATAACATATAGTCATAATTCTTTTCAAATATTTGTTTGGTTAATTTTTTATATGTTAATTAATCAATTGTCCATTATCATTTATGTATTTTTTATTACCATTAATAGTAACCTCTAACCCCTTATCACTATGACCTAAAAACTCTATATCTTTAGCTTTAGAATTCCATAATGTTGTGTGTGTATTATTTTGAATATCTACTATCCATATATACTTATTAAGATTGTAACCGAAATAAGGAATATTACTTATATATGCAACTTTTGTATTACTTATAAACTTAGCATCTTTATTCCATATATGCTCTTTATAAATTTTCAAAATAGTATCTTTTTCAAATTTTTCTCCATTAGGGGCAACATAAGTGGGGCTAGTTATATTTTTTGCCTCACCTTTTGTATTAAACAAATTAATATTTTGATTTTCATCTATTATAAGTAAAAACTCCTTTAATGGACTAATATCATAATAAATTCCTTGTGGCATTTCTACTATATCTTTAAATGTACGTTTATTATCTTTTTCTTCATACTCCATCTTTAATTTTCTATCACCATTTATTGATAATTCTAATATTTTTTTTTCATCTTTTTTACTTTCTTCTTTCACTTGTTCATCTATATTGGGATGTATAACCTCTGTATCTTTGTTTTTTTCATCTAAAGTTTCTTCACCTTTATTAAATAAACTTTGAATTTTCATTTTAATATCTGAAAAACTTATTAACTTTTCGTTAAATTTAAATACTCCCAAACCAATGATGACTAATAATATTATACTAGAAATTAAAATATTTCTATTTCTTTTTCTCTTTTTCATATGACTATTATACTCTTTACTGAATATGCTAGGTTTAGCCATGGTTACACACCTCCTAAATACTTTTATTGTTAATCCACACTCCATTTATATAACGACATTTAATGACAACTTTATTATACAATAAAATTATTGAAATAAATATATTTTATAATCATAATTTTTTACTTATTTCTACAACAGCCTGAGTTTTTATCGCTTTTTTTGTTCTTGCAACAGCTTTTCTTACCATTTTCACCTTTTTTCTGACAACAACCACCACAACTTAACATTCCTAACTCTTTCATTTCTTCTATTGATAAAGCAACTTCATTATCGCTATAATTTTCATATTCTGGTGTATCTTTTAAAAGTTCGTCTTTTTTAAATTGAATCATATTTATACCTCCTTTTAATATTTATTATTTAACAAATATTATCAAAACATTTTTTACCATTTAATGATTTTTATTTAACACATTAAACATAAATTTCAAAAAATCATTTATTTTCGATAAATTTTACAAAAACTATTGGATTTTATCAAATTTTGTTTTATAATATTAATTGTAAATATAACCAATTCAAAATATTTTATAAATAAGCCCATACCACTCTACTTAGTATTTTACTAAGAGAGTTATAATAAAACCCCACAACATGTTCATTTATTCCCTTTCTTAAATGAACATAAACCCTTTAACCTGTGCAAGTAATTGTGCAGGTTTTTTATTTTTTAAAAGGATACTCTCAAAATGATCTTTAGACTAAATTTTATGCCTCATTTTAAGATATCCTTTTTTTATAAAATAATACTAAACATATCCCATAGGACTTACATGTTGACCATTAATTCTTATTTCCCAATGTATATGTGGTCCTGTACTCATACCCGTTGAGCCAACCTTCGCTATAGTTTGCCCCCTTGAAACTGTTTGTCCAACATCCACTAATAATTCACTATTATGTGCATATAAAGTTTGTACCCCATTCCCATGATTGATTATAATTGTATTTCCATAACCAGAAATCCACCCTGAATAGTCTACTGTTCCACTTTTAGCTGCCTTAACTGGTGCCCCATAAGCATCTCCTAAATCTACCCCTGTATGAAACCCACTCTCTCCTGTTACTGGATTTATTCTAGGACCATATTCATCAGTTATCACTCCAACGCCAGGTCTTAAAAAACTCTCTTCTGATGAATTTCCTGATGATTCAGAATTCCCACTATTCACATTATTAGAATTACTATTTCCTGATGATTCAGAATTCCCACTATTCACATTATTAGAATTACTATTTCCTGAATTGTTGCTGTTATTATTATTATTTATATTAGCAAATATATCATCAAGTTCTTTTTGTAGGTCTTTATTATAGGAAATTAAATCACCTATTTTTCCGGCTAGCTCTTTTTCTTTATCTGAAAGAGAATCTATATAACTTGATTTTTCTGATTCTAATGCCATTAGATTATTTATTTGTTTTTGTTGTTCTTCTTGCTTTACTAAAAATTCTTTTTGGGCATCCTTAAGTTCATTTTGCTTTACTACAATAGCTTCTTCTTCTCTATTCATTTGCTCAACTTTTTCATTTAATTCTTTCTTTTCATTGTTTAATATATACTGACTCTCTTTTGCCTTATTAATTAACTCTCTATCAATAAGCATAATTCTTAAAACATTTCCCATGGTATTAAACAATTCAGTTATACTCTTACTCTTTAATACCATATATATATATTGACTCGTCATATCTACTTTATAATAACTTCTAAGTCTTTTATCTAAAAGTTCTTGTGTTGATTTCTGTTCTTCTTCTTTTAATTTTATAAGAGTTTCTTTATTACTTATATCATTTTGAGTACTTAATATATTATTATGTATATTATCAATCTCAGATTGTATTGAGTCTATTTTATTTTGATAGTTATTAACTTCCTCAGTAACTTTATTTAAATCATTACTTTTACTATCTATATCATTTAATATTTCATCTAACTTACTTTTTTCTTGTTCCTTCTCCTTATTTAATTTATCCTTTTCAGATTCTAACTGATTCATACTCTCTTTATTTTTATCAATTTGTTCTTGTATGTCTCCTGTTGATTCTGCCCAAATTACAGAATAATTTAAAGTTAAAACGCAAGTTAACATAAAAATTATAGATTTAACCTTTTTACTTTTCATAACATCACTCCATTTATTCTAAATTGAATTTTTGGACTCCTTCAATTATCCATTCATTTCCTGTGTATTTCATTGTGGTTAAAAACATATCTTCATGTTTTTTTGTGTATACAGGAATAAATTTTTTTGATACATCATATTCAACTTTTACAACTATTTTTGCTGTATAAACATCATCTTGATATTTAAATTCACTACTTTCTATATTAGTTTTTAATTCACTTATTTCGTAATTGTTTTTTAAAATTAAAGTTTTCTTTTCTATATTTTCATAAATTCTTTCCTTTATATCATCATTAGTTAAAACTATTAAAGATTTATCTCTAGAATTTAATGCTAAAAAAACACTTTCATAAAATCTTTTTACTACTTCTTGTATATTTTTTTCCAATGTATCATTAACCATATTAATTTTTATATTTATATTAGGTAAATCACTTACTTTAAGTTTATCGCTCTTTATAATACCCCAAGGGAAATTTTTTTCTAAACTAATATAAGTATCTAAATTAGTTGGAATAGGTCCAAAGTCTTTAATATCTTTTACAATCTTTCCTGTATCCTTATCATTTATATATACTTTAGCATCATCAAAATTAGATGATAATGTTATATTCATAGCATCTAATTTTAAGCTAATTTCTTCATTTTGCATAAGCGAAACCTCTTCTTCCTTAGAGACTTTTCCATAAGGAGTTTCAAGTTCCCCCTTTACTTTATACATTCCAGGAATAACTCCTTTTTTACTATTATTATCTTTTAATAAGTTATCATTTAAATATATTTTAGTACTATCAAAGTCAGTATTTACTTTTATGGATACTGGTATTATTTCTAAATAATAGTTCTCGAAAAATAAAAAGTTATTTTCTTTTAATGTGAATACTCCACCTTTATTTGTATTCCTTAAATCTTTAATAACTCCATCTATTTTAGTTAAATCATAATTATAGTAATTAACTAATGGAGTCAGTTCTTTTTTAGAAGGCCTTTCCTCTAATACTCTTATCTTTCTACTTATTCTATAAACTTTCCCTTCTTTAAGTGATATTTCTAAGTCATTAATAAGTTCATTCTTAGATGTCATAAAAAAATTAAAAGAAAAAATTCCAAATAGGGCAATAGTAAATATTGATATTAATAAGAATCTTCTCTTCAAAAAAAACTCTCCCAATTTTTCTTTATTTAAGTTAGACAAATCTTCTTTCAAAGAAATTATGTATTTTTCTACTTTTATACCTATTTTATTAATATTTCTCATAAAGTCTTAAATCGCCCCTACTCTAATATGTCAATAATCCATTTACTACATTTAGTACATTTATAAATTCTTATAACAAAAAGATCTAATATTTTACCCTTTGGAATTTCTCCTGTTTTCATAACTTCTTCCTTAGTTAAAAATTCGTCTTCTTCATTTAAAAAACCTGGTATTTCTACTATATAATTTTCCTTTGTTTCTTCACAACAATCATTTAAATCTACAACCTCTATTTTTTCATAGTCTAAATTACTACTTAGTTCTTGTATTATAGGTAATATATCTTCATATTCATTTATATCATCTAAAAAATCCTCTTTATAAAAAACTAAATCTTTTACTTTGAATAATTCTTTCATTCTTTTCTCCTTTATTTTAAATATAATAATATTAATTTTATCTTTAATAATAATATTTATCAAGAGATATAATATATATTAAAATTAACAGAAATATTTCTTTTAATAAATTATGCTATAATTATATCTATCTTTTAAATATTGGAGGTATTTTATGATTTTTGATAGCCATATGCACTCTAAATTTTCTACAGATAGTAATATGAGAATAGAAGATGCTATAAAAATCTCTAAAAATAAAAATATAGGACTAATAATTACGGAACATATGGATTTAGATTATTATAATCCAAATGAATTTAGATGTGATGTTCCTGCTTTTTTTGAAGAATATAATAAGTTTAGATGTAATACATTAGGACTTGGAATAGAACTTGGACTATCTGAAAGTACATTGAAGTCCAATGAAAATATAGCTAAAAATTTTGAGTTTGATTTTATTCTAGGTTCTATTCATAACATTAACGGTTCAGATATATATAGTGAATATTGTAAACTTAGTAAAAACAACTATCCTAAAAAGGATTATTTCCAAAAATATTTAGATAGTATGCTTTCCTGCGTAAAACTTTATAATAATTTCGATTCACTATCTCATATAGATTATCTTTGTAGATACTCATATTATGATGATAATGAAATTGACATTGAAATATATAAAGATACCATAGCTGAAATAGTACAAACTCTTCTTGAAAAAGGAAAGGTTATGGAATTAAATTCATCAAGATTAAATAATGGTAAAGCTCAAGAATCATTACTTAAAATTTATAGATTATATAATGATTTAGGTGGAAAATATTTAACTATTGGATCTGATGCACATACTGCTAATGATATAGGTAGAAATTTTAAAATTGCATTAGATATGTGTGAATTTTTAAAACTAAAAGGAGTTTACTTTAAGAAACGAAAAATTGAATTGTTTTAAATAATAATTTTTAGGAGTTTAATTAGTAAACTCCTTATTTTTATACCTAGTGAAAACGATACACTTAAGTAAAATCCTTCTTTTTTCTTTCAAAAATATAATCTAATCAATATAAATCTACTAAATAATTATACATATATTATATAAATTTACATTTTTTTAAAATTTATTATTATAATTTTTATTTAGGAGTATAATTAGATAATAAGATGTTTTATTAAAAACATCTTATATATAGATTTTATTTAAAGGAGGTGAAGTTTAGTGAGAATATTTTAGCTCACTAGATGCGACTTATGTATTTCTATTTTTTATTAATATTTAATATAACCTTAATTGTAGCAGGATTATTAGGAAGCATCCTTACACTTTCTATGTTGCTTAGAAAAAGAATCAATAAAGGATATTACTTATTAGTTTTACTACTAGTATATTGTTCTATTTCAGTTTTTAAATATCATGTAATACCCATGGTAAAAGATTTAACTATTATAAAAAATGATTCCTATAAAACTTTTAATGGCACTTGTGAAAATATATCAATAGGTGTTAATAGAACTATTTCTATCGATGGTAAACGTTTTTATTATAACTCTTGGAATTTTACTCCAAAGCCAAAAGAAAATTATCATATTTATTATATGCCAAATAGTAATTTTATAATTGATTTAGAAAAAAATAATAAAATCTAATATAATAACCTAAAAAGAGTAATTTAATTATAAACATTAAATTACTCTTCTGATTTAAACTATTAATTTTAAGCTTTTAATATACAAACGACTTTTTTAAAGCTTCTATTACCTTTTCATTTTGCAATTTAGAGCCTACAGTTATTCTAAAACTATCATCATCAAAACTTTTTATAATTATTCCTTTATTATGCATAGCTTTTAATAAAACATTTTTATATGGGCTCCTACCATATATGTAATTTCCTTTAGATTTATAAAATTTAATTTCTAATGAGCTTTCATCTTCTATATCTTTAAGCTTATAGTAAAATATATCTCTCTGTTTTATAATTTCTTGAAATTTAGATTTCATATCATTAGAATTACTTAAAATTCTTGTAGCCACTGATTGTGACAAAGAATTTACACTTTTTATAATAGTATTATTTTTTAATTTTTTAATTGTTTCTATATTTCCTATTAAAAAATCTATTTTTATTCCAGCTAGTCCCCATCCATTAGATAATGTTCTTGTAATTAATAAATTTTCATATTCATCTATAAGCGAAATACAAGTATCTGAACTAAATTCAAAATATGATTCATCAATTAAAACTATTGAACTTCTAAATGATTTTAATATTTTAACTATATCATCATTACTAATATTATTTCCTGTAGGATTATTAGGATTTGAAATTACTACTAAATCAATATCTTTTTTCATACCAAATATTATAAATTTGCTTATATCAAATTTTCCATCTTCATCAGATTTAAATCTGATACAATTAAATTTATTATTGATACAATATGCATCTTCAATAGCACAATCTGGGTTTAAGGTTAAAATTCTTTTTTCCTTTACTAATTTTGATCTAAGTATTAAGTCTAATATTTCATAATTTCCATTACATACAATTATATTGCTACAATTGATATTGGCATATTTGGCATACTCACTTTTTAACTTCTCTGCATTTTCATCTGGATATCTGTTAAAACTAATATTTTTTAATTCTAAAATTGATTTAAAAACCAACTCCTCTTCTAAATGTATATAGCTTTCATTATTATTTAACATTATACTTTGCTCTTTACCTTTATTTTGCATTGAATCTCTCCCCCCAATAATTTCAACACTTTATTATGATAAAGTTTTTATTTTCATAATATTATAAAATGGTCAAATTTGTCAATTAGTTTAATAAAAAAAAGAGCAAATTTTAGCTCTTTTTTTAATATTTTTCATAAATTATAAACTTTTTAATAAAAGTTTATTTAAGCTCTACTTAATTTTTCAATTTCATTATCTGTTAATCTATATATTGTCCACTCATCCATTGCTTTTGCTCCTAAGGATTTATAAAAATTAATAGATGGCTTATTCCAATCTAAGCAAACCCACTCCATTCTTTTACACCCATTTTTCTTTGCTATTTTTCCTAAAACTTTAAATATTTCTTTTCCCAGCCCCTTACCTCTTACTTTTGGATTTATAAATATATCTTCTAAATATAACCCTTCTCTTCCAACAAAAGTTGAAAAATTATAAAAATAAAGTGCATAACCTACGACTTTACCATCTAATTCACCTAAAAGAACCTTTGCCCTATTGTTTTCAAATATAGATTCCCTTAGAGAATCCTCTGTTGCTATTACCTGATCTAACATATTTTCATACTCGGCAATATCCTTTATAAGTGATAATATAATTTGTATATCTTCTACACTAGTTTCCCTAAGAACAAAATTTTCTATATTTGTGTTGTAATATTTCATAAATCCTCGTTCCCCCAAACTACTAATTTTATTAATTAACATACTATTCAAAGTTATTAATTACCATTTTAATACTTTCAAAGTGTTTTTTCTAGTATTTTAATAATATTAGTATGATTTAAAAACATTTACTCTATTATCCCTCCAATTATAACCATAAAAAATATAATTATTAATAATACTATTAAAATTATAATTCCTTTAGGATTAGCAAGGTTTATAGTCCACCCTATTCCAACCCTTTTTTCAACCATCCACGCTGGATCATTTTTATTATAATACAAACATCCCAATATCCATTTTTCATCATCATCTTTATACAATTCATCTATTTCTTCTTTAGATTCTAAGTTTCTTCCACCTTGACCAACTTTAATAAATAATCCTATAAATACAATCATCGTTACAAGCATTATAATGGTAAAAATAAATTCTATAATTCCACTATTAAAATTATATAAAATAGAAAATTGTAAAATAGAAAACAATATTAATATCTCAACTGCAGTAAACAACATTAATATAGAACTAATTCTTTTAAATCTTTTCTTTCTTTCTACAGCTTCTTTTATGCTTCCACTATTTAAATCAACTCTAGAATTTATAATAGTTTTACTTATAAAGAAAAAAATACTTGACATAAAAAGTTGCGCTATTGGAAATTGATATAAAGTGAGCATTCCTTTTAGTGTGTCCTTTTCAATATTTTTAAAACCAGAATTAGGAAAATCTGTTATATTAGGTAAACTAGAATATTTAAAAAGTGTTATTATAGCCATAACTACTGGAAATATAAATAGTAACGCAAAATACTTTGAATTTATAATCTTAATCTTTTCATTTCTTTTCGGTTTTCTTAATGTTGTATCAACAACAACTACGTTCTTAACTTTGCGATTCCAACCTTTAGAACTTTTTAAGTTTTTCATTTTTTTATAATATATAACAAATATTACGCTATGTAGCACTAAAATTATCATTACTATACTCACTAATATTACAGCTAATACTTCCTCTTTTAAATTTATAGTATACGCAAATAAAAAATTTGAAATTACTGCTATAACTAGAAATACTATTATATTAATTTTCTTATATTCATTATCTAAGTTAATAATTTCTGATTTATTTTGATATTCCTTAGGAATTCTAACCCCAAAAAAAATTCCATTATTAGATGTTTTATTTACATAATAACTAATTATAAACATAGTTAATATCATTATATTAACTATTACCCAAGGTATATATCTCTCCATAATTTTATACCTCCCTTTTAAAATTAATAAATACTTTATCTATCATTGATTTAATATCATCTTTAGATATTCCTCTATTAAAACACTCAGCCATGTAATAATCAATTTCAGACATTAAAGTTCCTTTAAATTTTCCAGTTGTTTCCTCTAAGTTTAATGATACAATAGCACCTTTTCGCCTATCTACTTTTATATATCCATCTTCTTTTAACATATTATATGCTTTATTAACCGTATGCATGTTAACCCCTATATCTTCGGCTAACCCTCTAACTGATGGTAACTCCTCTCCATCTTCTATTTCATTTTTGGCTATACCTTGTATAATTTGATTTTTTATCTGTAAATAAATAGGTGTTTCAGAGTCAAAATCTATTCTTAAAATCACTTTTTTCACCTCTCTTGATATATTCTATATGTTATATATAATATATAACAACACTAAAAAAAGTTCAATATATATCAACTTTTTTATTAAGGTTTATTTAAGATTTGTTAAGATAAACTTTATTGTATTAAAGTCCTTCTATCATATAATATAACTATAGAATAAATTTATAATATATATTATTTATTAAATTATATATACTTTGTTTTTACTTTCATGGAGGGATTGTTATGAAAAAAAGATTCTTTAAAAACTCTGACTCCAGAAAAATTTCCGGTGTTTGTGCTGGACTTTCTGAATACTTTGATATTGATGTTACTATAGTTAGATTAATAACTTTTTCATTAATACTGTTTACTAATATATTTTGGGGAATTATTTTTTATTTCATACTATCATGTATTTTACCTGATAAATCTGAACTAGACTTTAATAATAAAACTTCTGAATCTGAAACTATAATACAAGATTCAGAGATAATAAATGAAACAAAGAGAGATGGAGGTTATGATAATGAGTAAGAAACTATACAAAATAAAATCATTAAAGAAAATTTCCGGTGTTTGCGCTGGATTTTCAGAATTTATAGATGCAGACGTTACTTTAGTTAGAGTACTTGCTCTTCTTATAATTCTTTTTTCTTTTCCTATAGGATTAATATTCTATATAGGATGTACAATTATAATGCCCGACAAAAGTGAAATAATATAACTAATAGGATATATGAAATCCATATATCCTATTATAATTTAAAGTTTATTAAATAATTCTACGCCTTTAGTATTTAATATAAATAAACTTAAAACTATTGTACCTATTAAACATCCTGCTACTACTGATAAATATATATTTATACATTCTATATTAAAAACTATAAATATACCTATTGGTATAAAAACTAATATCATACCTATAAATATTCCTAAAAATGAACTTAAACTTTGTTTAACTACAGTAACTTCAGATATCCAATCGAATTTAGGAAAATATAAATTAATAATCAATCCTATTATAGAAATTAAAATTGAATAAATAATAGGAATACTTATTACCCATATCATATTCACTAATGATAAATTAAATGTAAAAATTAAAATAACTGCATTTATAAAAATAGTTGGTATTAAAATCATTAAATTTAATCCTATTTTCTCTTTAAATATGTCCATAACTTCTAATGGAAGTGATTTTAATATCCATAAGTTTTTTCCTTCTATAGATATAGAATTTTGAGTTGTACAACTTAATGAAACCGCTCCTGATAAAAATACTATTAAAGCTAGTGGAATCATTTCTTTATCTACCTGTATCTTTAATATTAGTTCTAATATATCCCTGCCGAATAATAAACATGATATAGAAAACATAGTTATTAAAACTAATCCTACAAGTGTATTTACAACATAAATTGAGGAAGAAAAATATCTTTTTATTTCTTTTTTTAATAAAGCTTTAATTGGTGAAGATGCCTTTAATTCTATTAGTTTATAATTTGATTTTTTAAAGCTCTCTCCTAATTTTGAATTTATATTTTTAAAAACCTTATTAAATATAGCTAAAAATATTATAAATGGTATTATTGATAAAATAATAAACATACTTAATGATTTAATATCTAAATTGGTTACTCCTTGACTAAAATAATATGCTGGCGGATATATTTTTTTAAAAGCATCTATTATAGATTTAGAATTAATTAGTATGCTATTTAGAATATGTTGAAGTTTAAATGATATAGCCATTATTCCTATAAAAATGCAAATGTACCAATATTTAACACTAAATTTTTAAATTTAACTTTAGTAGCTATATAACTCAGTATAAACGCTATTATTGAGGCTATTATTACAGGTGTTAACGGCATAAAAATTAATCCCACAAATAAATATATAAAAAATAAATAGGATAAATCTACTCTACTAAAATATACTAATGCTGGCGGTATTAAAACAAATATTAATAATAAATAATTTAACAATAATAAATTAATTACTTTACTAGCAAGAATAGTTGTTGAAGTTATAGGTAAACTCATTAACATATCAAGACCTTTAACAGAAAACAATACTCCTTGTGCCTTATATATAGATGTAAAAAATATAAAAGCTGTACTTGCTAAAAATACCAAACATAAAAGTATATCAATATTTCCAGATGCTTCTAGAACATCTGCTATTAATGAAAAATACTTTATTCCTACATACACTAATAATATTGCTACAACTACCATACTTACTAATATAAATATACTTTTATATCTTTCTGTAACTCTCTTTTCCTTTAAGATTTTATTAATCCCGATGGAATTAATAAAATTAGCTTTAAGTAAACTAAATAAATTACTCATTTTCTATCAACTCCATAAATACATTTTCTAAAGTATTATCTCCAATAACTTTTTTTGTCTCTCCACTAGCTACAATAGCTCCATCTTTTATAATTGCTATTTTATTACATAGTTTTTCTGCTACTTCTAATACATGTGTTGAAAAAAATATTACTCCACCTTCACTGCACATCCTTTTCATTATTTCTTTCAAAGTATGTGATGCTTTAGGATCTAATCCAACAAATGGCTCATCTAAAATTAATAATTTAGGTCTGTGTATCAATGCCGATATAATAGCAAGTTTTTGTTTCATACCATGTGAATAGGAAGATATTAAATCTCCTAATGACTTAGTAATCTCAAATGCTTCTCCATATTTCTTTATTAAATTCTCTCTATCAATTTTAGAAATATTATATATATCACTTATAAAATTCAAATATTGTATTCCTGTTAATGAATCATATAAATCTGGATTATCAGGAATATATGCTATATTTTTTTTGCATTTTATAGGTTCCTCTTTAATAGATATACCATCTATAATTATTTCTCCCTCATCAAAATTTAAGATTCCAACTATTGATTTAATTGTAGTTGTTTTCCCGGCTCCATTATGACCTATAAATCCAAATATATCTCCTGATTCAATTTCTATAGATATATTATTTACAGCCTTTTTATTTCCTTTATATACTTTTGAATAATTAACAACTTTAAGCATAAAACACCCTCCTTTTATTCTATTTGTTATATATATAATATAACAAATAGAATAATTATTCAATACGATTTCATTAAATTTAATACCATTATTTTGAAATTTGTGTAATTTGATATTTTTTTATCAAAATTCTCTTTACAGTTTTTAATCATATGCTAAAATAAAATCGTCGGTATTCTAAAATGAAACTGAACTAAAAAAATAACAATCATTTTTACCGAATTATATCCATAAAAGGAATAAGAACGGAGGTCAATTAAATGTTAAAAACAACTGAAATGGGGAAATCAAAAAGTCATGTTAGAAAGATGGTAATGATAGCTATGTTATCAGGTATTTCTATATTTTTAGGTGTATCTGGCCTTGGATTTATTACATTACCTATATTTAGACTTACTATTATGCATGTACCTGTTATTATAGGTGCTATTTTAGAGGGGCCTATAGTCGGAGCAACTGTTGGTTTAATGTTTGGACTATTTTCAATGTATCAAAATTTTACTGCGCCAACACTTACTTCATTTGTATTTTATAATCCTATAATAGCTCTTGTCCCAAGAATATTAATAGGTATTGTAGCTTACTACATTTATAAACTTTTAAAAAATATTATAAAAAACCAGAGCATTTCAATTGGTATATCTGCAGTATTAGCAACTCTTACAAATACTATTGGTGTATTAGGTTTAACTTACATTTTATACTTAGAACAATATGCAGCTGCTAGAGAAATTTCTACTTCTGCTGTTTCAGGTACACTCCTTGCTATAGGAATATCTAACGGTATTCCAGAAGCTATAGTTTCTTCATTAATAACTATTCCTGTTGTAATTGGAATATTGAAAATAAAAAAATATTAATTTTTATAAAAAAGGACAATTTTTAATTAAAAATTGTCCTTTTTCATACATATTTACCCTACTCTAAGTTAATATTAATCATTAGTGCCAAATACATTTATGTTTTTGTCCAATATATGTATATATAAATTACTTTTACCTTTTTTGGTTTTATTTTTATAGTTTATAAAAAACTAATTTGCACAATATAATAATGCAAAGCAAAAAAGCTTAGCAAATAAAAAACTTTTAAAGTTTTAAGGAGGTAAGTACAATGGCAAAAACATTAGTTCCAGAAGCTAAAAACGGACTAGCCAAATTTAAAAACGAAGTAGCTAGTGAAATGGGAGTTCCTTTCACTGACTATAACGGAAACCTATCTTCAAAACAATGCGGTAGCGTTGGCGGAGAAATGGTTAAGAGAATGGTTCAACAATACGAATCAGGAATAAAATAATACTAATTTAAATGATCAAAAATTAAAACAAATTCAATTTTAATATTGAATATTTAAGGAGGAATTTATCATGGCAAAAACATTAGTACCAGAAGCAAAAAATGGATTAGCAAAGTTTAAAAATGAAGTTGCAAGCGAAATGGGAGTTCCTTTCACTGACTACAACGGAAACTTATCTTCAAAGCAATGCGGTAGTGTTGGTGGAGAAATGGTTAAGAGAATGGTTCAACAATACGAATCAGGAATAAAATAATTTGTAGTATAAATTCAAATATTAAAATAATAAACATTTTAATTTTTAATGTTAAAATGTTAGGAGGTTTTAATTATGGCAAAGACATTAGTACCGGAAGCAAAAAATGGATTAGCAAAATTTAAAAACGAAGTAGCTAGTGAAATGGGCGTTCCTTTTACTGACTATAACGGAGATTTATCTTCAAAACAATGCGGTAGTGTTGGTGGAGAAATGGTTAAGAGAATGGTTCAACAATACGAATCAGGCTTAAAATAATCTATCTTTAGAAGATTAACATAAACAAAAAAGAAGTGTAATTTTTTACACTTCTTTTTTTGGAGCGAAAGACGAGACTCGAACTCGCAACATTCACCTTGGCAAGGTGACGCTCTACCATTGAGCCACTTCCGCATAATTACTCAGGTATTCTGAGTTATATATTAAGTAACTTAGCATTAAATTGGTGGCTTACCGGGGAATCGAACCCCGGACACCTTGATTAAAAGTCAAGTGCTCTACCGACTGAGCTAGTAAACCTAATGGCTGGGATAGCAGGATTTGAACCTACGAATACCGCAGTCAAAGTGCGGTGCCTTACCGCTTGGCGATATCCCAGCATGTGGTGCGTGTTAAGAGATTCGAACTCCTGGCCCACGCCTTAGAAGGGCGTTGCTCTATCCAGCTGAGCTAAACACGCAAATGTTTAAATAACCTAATAAAGATTTATTAAAGTTATTTGGTGCGGCTTAAGAGATTCGAACTCCTGGCCCACGCCTTAGAAGGGCGTTGCTCTATCCAGCTGAGCTAAAGCCGCATGCATATTACGTTGTATATCATAACCCCTGAACGCATGTCTTGTCAACATATTTTAATAAAAAAATTAAAGTTCTAAAATAAAAAAAAGTCAGAATATACTAAATGTCGCAAATCATTGTTATTAACCCCTTTTTATCCTTAAATATCTAATATTTGAATATGCATATGTTGGATAATAAGAAAATAAAGGTCTATTATAATAGGGATATGAATGTGCAGATACATAAATTTCCCCTTGCTCATCTATATAAGTAATTATTGTAGAATGTGACCACATATCCTTTGATCTGCTATGTAGCTGTACTACATCTCCTAAACTTAAATTACTATTGTCCTTATTCTCAACTCCATATCCTGTGTTAACTAACCAATTTCTTAAATTTACTACTCTTATCCACGCATAACTTCCAGGTCTCCAAATTTTATCCATTGGAAGTCCCCCGTTTTTTAAACATTTTGATACAAAATTTGTACAGTCATTGCCTTGGTATTCTTCCTCTGCATCCCAATTTTCACTTGCCCACTTTGCTGCTAAATTCCCATCATATCCTGAATATCTATATACCCCCTTTTTATTTTCTTGTACTTTTGGATTACTTCTTTTATTAAAGTTATTTATATATTCTTTTAAACTAGATTTATTTTTCTTAATAATATTTATTTTATTTTCCATATATTTTTCATATGAACTAATTGTATTAACAAGCTCATCAGCTTTAATTCCTTCTTCAATAATATCTCTACTAACAAATAATTTATTATTTTTAATATTTAAGTAGATTAAATGATTATCTTTATATTTAGTTTTTACTTTTGAATTTTTATATTTTATTTCTATAATTTTATCTACATCTACCACTATTGATTTTTCAATTATATTAATAGAATTAATGTTTAAGAAAATATTATAAAACTCAGCTTTTACTTTGATATTTTTATACATCTCTATTATAAAAGAATAGTACACTTTGTTATAATTTTCTAAAATAGATTTAGGGTATATATATTTATTGCTTTTTTGTTTTAATTTCTTTTCGTTTTCTATACAATGACTAAAATATCCCATTAACACTTTCTCTATTTCCACTAAACTTTTATCTTGTATAAGTATATTCTTTTTTATTTTAAATCTCTTAAAAAAAGAAAATATTGAGTACATATTTTTCCTCCATACATATTACATCTTACATACATATATATTTTATACAAAAAAAAATATAACTGAAAATTTTCATTTCCAGCTATATTTTTAAATTTTATTGAACTTTTATAATAATCTCCTCATCTAATCCATCAATAGTTACATTAGATCCATAAGCGATTTCGCCTTTAATAATTTTTCTTGCTAGATTATTCTCTAAAGTGTTTTGTATATATCTCTTAAGAGGTCTTGCACCATATACCATATCATATCCCTCTTTAGCCATTATATCTTTTGCAGCTTCTGTTACTTCTAATTTAACACTTCTATCTTTTAGCCTATTTCTTACTTCATCTAAGAATATATCAATTATCTTCTTGATTCCTGATTCTGATAAAGGCTTAAACATTATAATATCATCTACTCTATTTAAGAACTCTGGCTTAAACCTTAGCTTCATTTCATTCATTACTTCTTCTCTTATTTTAGAATCTACAGAATGTTCATCAGTATTTTCTAAAAGATAGCTACTACCTATATTAGATGTCATTATAATTATTGTATTTTTAAAATCAACTGTTTTTCCTTTATTATCTGTTAATCGACCATCATCTAGTATTTGTAAAAATAAATTGAATACATCCTCATGAGCTTTTTCTATTTCATCAAATAATATAACACTATAAGGATTTCTTCTAACAGCTTCAGTTAATTGACCACCTTCATCATATCCCACATATCCTGGAGGCGCTCCAACTAATCTTGATACTGCATGTTTTTCCATATACTCAGACATATCTATTCTTATTATGTTCTCTTCTGAATCAAATAGATTTCTAGCTAAAGTTTTAGCAAGCTCTGTTTTACCTACCCCTGTTGGTCCTAAAAATATAAATGATCCTATAGGTCTATTTATATCCTTTAATCCTGCTCTAGCTCTTAATATGGCATTTGTTACTGACGTAATAGCTTCTTCTTGACCTATTACTCTATTTTGCATTTCATCTTCCAATCTTAAAAGTTTTTCTCTTTCACCTTCTAGTAAATTACTTACTGGAATTCCTGTCCATCTTGAAAGAATTTGAGATACTTCTTCTTCTGTTACCTCTTCTTTTAATAAAGCACCTTCATAATTTTCTTTTACTTCTTTTTCTTTTAAATCTATTTCAGCTTCTATTTTGGGAATTTCACTATATTGAATTTCTGCTGCTCTATTGTAATCATAATTTCTTTGTGCTATTTCTAACTCTCCTCTAGCTTCATCTAATTTAGATTTTAAATCTCTAATGTTTAAAATAGCATCTCTTTCTTTTTCAAATTTAGCAGTCATCTCATCATTTTTAGCTTTAAGCTCTGCAATATCTTTTTCCAAAGCTTTTAACTTCTTTTTAGAACCTTCATCATTTTCTCTTGTTAAGGCTTCTTTTTCTATTTCTAATTGAAATTGTCTTCTTCTAATTTTATCAAGTTCCGTTGGCAGTGAATCTATTTCTGTTCTAATCATAGCTCCAGCTTCATCTATTAAATCTATAGCTTTATCAGGTAAATATCTATCTTGTATATATCTATCTGAAAGCTTAGCTGCTGCTACTATAGCAGAATCATGTATTCTAATTCCATGATGAATTTCAAATCTTTCTTTTAATCCTCTTAATATGGAAATTGCATCTTGTACTGTTGGTTCTTCAACTATTACTGGTTGAAATCTTCTTTCTAAAGCTTTATCTTTTTCAATATATTGTCTATATTCATCAAAAGTAGTTGCACCTATACAATGTAGCTCACCTCTTGCAAGTAATGGCTTAATTAAGTTACCTGCATCCATTGCCCCTTCTGTTTTACCAGCACCTACAATAGTATGAATTTCATCTATAAATAAAATTATTCTTCCTTCACTACTTTGTACTTCTTTTAATACAGCTTTTAGTCTTTCCTCAAATTCACCCCTGTATTTAGCTCCCGCAACTAAAGCTCCCATATCTAATGAGAAAATAACTTTATTTTTTAATCCTTCTGGAACATCTCCTCTTACAATTCTTTCTGCTAACCCTTCAACAATTGCAGTTTTACCAACTCCTGGTTCTCCAATAAGAACAGGATTATTTTTAGTTCTTCTCGAAAGAATTCTAATAGCTCTTCTTATTTCTTCATCTCTACCTATTACAGGATCTAACTTATGCTTTTTAGCTAAATCTGTAAGATTTGTACCGTATTTACCTAAAGCATCATAAGTTCCTTCTGGATCTTGGGTTTCAACTCTTTGATTTCCTCTAACTTCTGCTAGAATTCCCATAAAATTATCTTTATTTATATTATATTTATCTAATAAAATTTTTGTTGGACCTTTTTTATCTACTTCTATAATAGCAAGCATTACATGTTCTACACTAATATATGAATCTTCAAATCTCTTTGATATTTCATCAGCCCTTACTAAAACTTCTTCTATTTGTCTAGTTGCATAAACTCCTGAAGAATCTGCACCTTCACCTAGAACCTTTGGCATAATCTCTAATTTATTATTTATATCTGATTTTAAAGCCTTAACTGGAATACCCATCTTGGTTAAAATATTAGGAATTAATCCATCCTCTTGTTCTACTAGAGCTGAAAATAGATGAATTATTTCTACTTGTTGATGATTGTATTTTACCGCTACTAAACTAGCATCATTTAAAGCTTGTTGAACTCTTAATGTCATTTTTTCAATATTCATATCTCTAGTTCCTCCTATCTTTCACCTTATTATTTTTTACTATATTCTTATAATAATACAAAAGTCAAAGAAAGTCAAAGTAAAATTATTATTTTTTACTTTTCTTATTTTCCAATTTTTCAATTTATTATTATTAGGGTATAATAAATTTATTAATACTAATTTTTATATGATTATTTAATATATTAAATAAAGATTTCTTTATAGAAATCTTAATCTTATTTTAAAGGTGATGATTTTTATGCGAAGAGAATATATAAATTATCTTTCAGATTTACCGGTAAAAGTTACTTATACTTGTATAAAGAATTATCCAATACATTGGCATAATTCTATAGAAATATTATATGTTCTTAAAGGTAGTCTTAAAGTTAATATAGATACTGACTCTTTCGAAATTCTAGAAAAAGAATTAGAAGTTATTAATGTTGAAGAAGCTCATAGAATATATAGTGATACTGAAAATAGAGTTCTTGTATTTCATATAGATCCTTATTTTTTTGAAAAATACTATACAGATATAAATAATATATTTTTCTACACAAATACAACTGATGATGATGCTCAAGATGGTGAAGAATATGATGATTTTAGAACTTTTTTAGCTAGAATATTATGTGAAACTGTTCAAAGAACAGAAGATTATGATGAAGTTATTGAATCTACTCTAGTCGATTTGCTTTATCACTTAATAAACAACTTTCACTATTTAACTTATGAGAAAGAAGAATTAAAAGATAATGCCGATCAATTAGCACGATATCATAGAATATCTAAGTATATTTTTAATAATTATGATAGCAATATTACTCTTCAAGATATAGCAAAAAAAGAATTCTTAAGTCCACACTATTTATCACATGAAATTAAATCTGCTACGGGGTATAGCTTTACTGACTTAGTTAATTTAACAAGAGTTGAAGAATCCGTTAAACTTCTCTTAGATACTGATATGAGTATATCAGATATATCTGATGAAGTTGGATTTTCTCACGTAAGATATTTAAATAAAAACTTTAAAAATTATTATAACTGTACACCTCTTCAATATAGAAAGAAAAATAAGTTAACTGAAAAAGATTTTGAAAATCAGAAAATTTTAGAAGTTTTTCCTTTAGAGGAGGCTTTAGATTATCTAGCCTATGATTTAGAGGATTATGATAGATTTAATTATGAAAACAAACTTTGGAAAGTTCATATAGATATGGACAATGTATTAAAAGAGTTTAATAAAGAATTTAAGGAAGTTATTAATTTAGGAGATTCCTTTGATTTACTAATTGAAGATAATAAAGATATATTAGAAGAAATCCAAGAAGAAATCCATTTTAGTTATGGAAGAATAGAAAATTTATTTAATAGTGATATGGGGGTATTTCCAAACTCTGATTTTTACAACTGGAATAAAACTAAAAGTGTTATAGAGTTCTTAGATTATTTAGACTTAAAACCTCTTATAGTATTAGATAATATACTATTTACCACACAAAAATATACACAAGTTCTTAATAGTTTCTTTGAGTACTTTTCGGAAATTGATTATATTGATGTATGCGAATTCAAATTTCAATTTTCATCTGAAATAAATCATGAAATAAAAGAAGAATTACTAGTTTTATTAAAAAATGAATATAACTTAAATGTTTTAAATTCCAATTTTATCTCTCTTAGTAATAATCGTAATAAGGTTTACGATACAGCATTTATGCTTCCATTTATAATTCATAATACAATATTTAAAGGAGTTTCTTTAGATGATTTGAGAGCCTTTGATGTTTTAGAAAAAGAAATGAGTTTAACTAACGAAGTGTTTATAGGTGCTCCTGGTATTGTTAATGATATGGGAATAAGAAAGCCATCTTATTATGCCTACTATTTACTTAGCAAACTCGGTAATGAAATAGTAGCCATGGATAATGGATATATTGTTACAAAAAAAGAAGATGAATATTGTATTCTTCTATATTCTCATAATGATGACTTAGATTCTCTTGCCGATTATCATGATTTATTCAAAAAAAGAGGTAAAGGCAAAGTTTACAAGAAAAAACTTTCTTTAAATATAGTAAATATAAAAAATTCCTCTAGAATAATTACCTATGAAGTAAACGAAAAAATAGGTTCATCTTATAATTATTGGATTTCAATGGGGTCACCAGATAGATTAAGTAAAGAAGAAAAAGAAATTCTCCATAGAGCATCCTTTCCTAAAATTGAATTTAAATATTCTAAAAAGAATACAATTCTTAATATAATTACAGAGTTACAAGGTTATGGAGCTAAACTAATTTTAATAAAAAGTACTAAATCTAGATTGTAAAATAAACATATATTCTTATTATATTTACACTTTAACTTATACTATTAACAAATATAGGGTGATATACATTCACTATATCACCCTATCTATACACAGCATAGCTTTTAAAATTATTTTTATAAAATGAATACTTAATCTATTTTGAAGTTTTATATAACTATTTTAAATCTTCATATTTTGAATAGTCAATCTTAACCAACTTCCCTGTTTCAAAAGATTCTTTACAAGCATATCCAACTATAGTTGATAATACCCCATCTTCAACTGTAACATTAGGTTTTCTATTCTCTAATATACAATTAACAAATTCTTTTACTTCTTCCAAATATGCATCTTCAAATCTTTCTAAAAATCCTCCTGCACATTCTTTATTAACACCCCTCTCATCAAATATAGTAACTAAGTTTTTGTTAGGAGTTGTGCCAATTCTTAATGTGCCTTTAGTACCTATTATTTCTGTTTCTATATGATATCCATGAGCACAGTTCCTTCCTGCAACAAGTAATGCCATTGTTCCATTTTTGAATTTAATCATAGCTGAGCCTGTTTCAGCATCATTTATTTCTTTAAATTCTTCATATTCATAAGCATCCCCTATAGCCCATAATTCATCTGCTTCTGATTCCAGATACCATCTAGCTAAATCAATATCATGTATTGCCATATCTAAAAATAATCCACCACTATAACTATCTTTAGCAAATTTCAAGAAACTTGGTAAAGCTTTAGCTGGATCTAATCCATAACATCTAACTAGTACTGGCTTCCCTATAAAACCTTCTTTTATCTTTTTCTTAGCATAAGCATATGACTTGTCATATCTTCTCATAAAGCCCAACATAAATATTTTTTCTGAATTAGAGTTAACAGCTTTCATCGCTTCTATTGTATCTTCTAAATATAATCCAAGTGGCTTTTCACTAAACACATGAAAACCTGCATCTAGTGCTTTTTTAATTTGATTACAATGAAATCCTGATGGTGAAGCTATGAATATTGCATCTAATTCTTTATTAGTTAACATTTCATCAAAACTAGCGTATCTGTATGGAATATTCCAAGCTTTTTGAACTTCATCAATTTGAGACTTATCTATTGAACACACCGCTAAAAGATTAGCATTTGGAATTTTAAATGCTAAATTTTCAGCATGAGCTTTTCCTAACCTTCCCACCCCTACTATTCCAAAGTTTATTTTTTTCATTTTAAAGTCCTCCTAAATTCTTATTTGTATTTAAATTTTAATTAAGCGATTCCTAAAGGTGAAAATACTAAGTAAATAAGTAACATAATAACTACTATAGAAAATGACATTAACTTTGCATGTTTCCATGGAGTCATATCAACTTTAGACTTATCTGCTTGTACGAAATCCGTTTCTCTTGGATTAATTTTACCTATAACAATCATAACCATTACACTTATTGGTAACAGTATTCCTAAAACATATAAGAAATGAATATTTGAGAAAAAGACTTTTGATAACGTATACAAAAAGATGTGTACTAAAAATACTACTTTTGCAGCTAAACTTGGAACTCTTTTTGTAAAGAATCCAACTATTACACAAGCTAGTATAGGTACATTAAGATATCCATTACATTCTTGTAAAAAGTTATATAATCCTGATGGAGCATATAAAATAAATGGTGAAACAATTACTGATATAATTGACACTACTATAATAAATTTTCTCCCTACTTTTACAAGCTTCTTATCTGAAGCTTCTGGGTTTATAATGGGTTTATATAAATCTAATGTAAACAATGTTGATGAACTGTTCATAGCCCCATTTAGTGAACTCATTGCAGCCCCAAATAGTATTGCTGCAAATATTCCAAGTAAAGGTTTCGGTAATACATCAAGTAATAATGTTGGATAAGCTTCATCTGCATTAATTAATGAATTTCCGTATTTTGAAAAAGATATTATTCCTGGAAAAACAAGTATTGCTGGAGTTAAAACTTTTATTAAACCTGCAAATATAGCACCTTTTTGAGCTTCTTTTAGACTACTAGCTCCTAATGCTTTTTGAACAATTGATTGATTGGTACACCAATAAAACAAATTATTAAATAATAATCCAGTAAATAATACTGGCCAAGGAATTAATGGTGCCTGTGCATTAGCTGGATTTATAGCATTAAGATTTTCTGGATGTGAAAGTATTACTTCAAAACCATCTATAAAATTCCCGTTACCAAGTAATAATATTCCTAATATAGGTACTAAAAGCCCTCCAATTAATAACCCAATTCCATTTATAGTATCAGAAAACGCAGCTAACTTCATACCACCTAGTACTGTATAAATAGCTCCTACTACCCCTAAGAAAAATCCAGTTACTGCAATTGCTTGAAATGTTGTTATTTTTAATAAATCTGCTATTCCGAAAATCTGATTTAATACCAAACCACCAGAATATAAAACTGTTGGTATATACGTTACCACATAACTAACTAAAAATAAGATTGAAACTATCCGCTTGGTTGAACTATCAAATCTCTCTTCTAAATAATCTGGAATAGTAGTTATTCCTCCCTTTAAATATCTTGGTAAAAATACAAGGGCTAATATTATAAGAGCTACACATGATGTAACCTCCCATGCCATAGGTCCCATATTAGTAGCATAACTTTGACCATTAAGTCCAATAATTTGTTCAGTAGAAAGATTGGTAAGTATCATAGTTGCAGCAATTACAGGAGCGTTTAAACCCCTACCAGCTAAAAAATATCCAGTTGCTGTTTCTGTATTATTAGTCCCTTTTGATTTATACCATGCAATAGCAAATACCACTATTAAGAAAATCACAAAACTCAAAAATATGAACATAAATTCTCCTCCTGGCATATCTTATAATGGTAGTAATATTTATTTAAAATACTACTACCATCAAATTCTTTTACATAAACTAATTATTAATTAAATATTAGTTTTTTGTTTTATATATTTTCTTGCTTTTATTGCATATTCTAACGGATTTGCTTTTTTAGGGTCTTGTTCTGCTTCTACTAATAAATATCCCTCATATTTATTTTCTGACAGTATTTTAAATATAGGATCAAAATCTATTGATCCATCTCCTGGAACTGTGAATGCTCCCTTTCTTACACCTTGTAAGAAACTTAATTTATTTCTTCTAACTTCATCAACTACATCTTTTCTAACATCTTTTAAATGAACATGTTTTATTCTATTTATATATTTCTTTAAAATTACTAATTCGTCTTCACCTGAACAAACTAAATGTCCTGAATCAAATAATAAATAAACCAAGTTTTCATCAGTTAAATCCATTAACTTATCTATTTCCTCAGTTGTTTGAACACCAGTCCCCATATGATGATGGTAAACAACCTTCATATCTTTTTCCTTTGCTAATTGTCCTAATTTATTTAATCCTTCAGCTAATCTTTTCCACTCTTCATCATTAAAAACATATTTACAACCAAATATTGGAGTATCTATTTCTCCTTGAATACTATGACCTTGCTCTGAAATAACTATTACCTTAGCACCCATAGAATTCAAGAAATCTCTATGTTCAATAAAAGCTTTTTCAGTTTCTTCATATGGCTTTGTAGTTAAAAATGCACTAAACCAAGCACTTGCTATTTCCATTTTTCTTAAATCTAAAGCTTTTTTTAGAACCTTCACATCTCTTGGATATTTATTTCCAATTTCTGTTCCAGTAAATCCAGCTAACGCCATTTCGCTTATACATTGTTCAAAAGTATTTTCCTTTCCTAAGTCTGGCATATCATCATTTGTCCATCCAATTGGTGCTATTCCTAATTTTACATTTTCATTAAACATTCTACATCCCCCATTTTACATATCCTTAACAGATATTATCTATACCATTAATTTTTATTTAATTTATTAGGTTTATTAATATTGTATTTTTATTGGTTTACCCTCTTTCAGTGATTTAGTAGCAGCTAATCCAACTAATACTGAATATAACCCTTCTTTAGCTCCAACTGGAACCTCTTTATCTTTAATTAGACAATCAATAAATTGTTGCATTTCATTTATATAAGCATCCATATATCTTTCTAAGAAGAAATACTTAGGTTTTTCTTCTACTACCCCATCATTAGAAGCTATTCTAACTGTAGTGTCTGTATCATTATCTGCCATTACATAGCCTTTTCTTCCAAATACCTCTACACGTTGATCGTATCCATAAGCAGCTTCTCTACTATTATCTATTACACCTATACATCCATTTTCAAATTTTAATGATACTATAGCTGTATCAACATCTCCAACTTCACCTATCTTAGGATCAACCATACAAGCTCCCTGTACATATACTTCTGAAATTCTACTTCCACTTAAGAAAGTAGCCATATCAAAATCATGGATTGTCATATCTAAAAACATACCACCTGAAACTTTTACATATTCTATTGGCGGAGCTTGTGGATCTCTTGAGGTAATTTTTATTATATTTGGATCCCCTATTTTACCTGCATTTATAAGTTCCTTCAATTTAGCAAAATTATGGTCAAATCTTCTATTAAATCCAACTTGATATTTGATTCCTGCTTTTCTTACAGCTTCTAAAGTTTTTTCAATTTTATGAACATCATAATCTATAGGTTTTTCACAAAATATGTGTTTTCCCCTTTCAGCAGCTTCGATTGATATTTTTGAATGAGTATCTGTTGATGAACATATTATTACAGCATCAATTTCTGGATCATTTAAAATTTCCATGTAATCTTCTGTGTAATTTGGTATTCTTAATTCTTCTGAAGCTTTCTTAGCTGATTCTCTATATACATCTGCTATGGTCTTTACTTGAGCACCTTTTACCTTTTCTTGAATTGATTGCGCATGAATTCTCCCTATTCTTCCTGCACCAATAACACCTATATTAATCATAACCCTTTCCCCCCCATTAAATTAATTTATTTCCAAATATTTTAATATTTCCTTGCATCTTTCAAGTTATTTTCTTTCTCTTTAAAAGCCTTATTTACTCCTTCTATTTCTGATTTTCCCGCTATTCCAACATGCCACCATGCTCCATAACCATCAGTCATTGTCTTTGGTAAAACTTTTATATCTATTAAAGTTGATACCCTTTGTTTTTTTGAATCTTCTAATGCCTCTTTAAGCTCTAAAGGAGTTTTTGCTGTATACGTTTTTAATCCATATCCACTTGCTGCTTTAGCAAAATCTATTGGAATTAATCCCCCCTCTAATTTCCTATTATTATCTCTATATCTAAATTCAGTTGCAAGACTTCCTATGCCATTTGACATTTGTAAATTATTTATACAACCAAATCCACAATTATCAAATAAAAGGATATTTATTTTTTTATGTTCCTGCATTGATGTTACCATTTCTGAATGTAACATCAAATAACTTCCATCACCAACCATAGCGTAAACTTCTCTTTCTGGTTTAGCTAACTTAATTCCAAATGCTGCTGCTATTTCATACCCCATACATGAATATCCATACTCCATATGATACGAGTCTATATAATCAGTTTCCCACATCTTTTGTAAATCTCCTGGTAAACTTCCTGCTGCACCAACTATTATTGATTTATCATCTATACTTTTTCTAATAATTCCCAATGCAGTAGTTTGAGCTATACTTCCTCCTGTTAATAAAGAAAATTCCTCTATACACCCTTCTTTCATAGGCTTTATTAAAGACTTAAAATTTTCATCATATTTAATACTTGTTAATCTATTCATTTCTTCCTTCCAGGCTTTTTTAGCCTGAACTATTTCGTTATTATATGCTGATTTATATATATTAGCTTTTAACATATCTTTTAGCTTTTTAATACAAACTTTTGCATCACCTATAATCTTTTTAGCATCCATTTTTTCACCATGAAATTTTGATATGTTTATAGTAACAAATTTAACACTTGGATTTTTAAATAATGCTTTTGATGAAGTAGTAAAATCAGAAAATCTAGTTCCAACACCAATTATTAAATCAGCATCCTTTGCAATGATATTTGCAGCTAAATTACCAGTAACCCCTATTCCTCCTAAGTTTAAGATATGACTAGATTCTATAGAACTTTTACCAGCTTGAGTTTCACATATAGGGATATTAAATTCCTCTGCAAAATCTAATAAAGCCTTACCTGCTTCTGAATATCTTACTCCACCACCACAAATTATCAATGGTTTTTTCTTATTTCTTATAACTTCTATAACCTCTTCAAATTCCTCTTCAACTGCTAGAGGCCTTGTTATCTTATGAACTCTTTTCTTAAAGAAATACTCCGGGAAATCATATACTTCTCCTTGAACGTCTTGAGGCAATGCTATACATACAGCTCCTGTTTCAGCTGGATCAGCTAAAACTCTAAAAGCATTTAGCATTGATGACATAAGTTGTTCAGGTCTACTAATTCTATCCCAGTACTTGCATACAGGTTTAAATGCATCATTTGTAGTTATTCCTAAACTATAATGTTGTTCAATTTGTTGAAGTACAGGATCTGGTTGCCTGGTAGCAAAAGAGTCTCCAGGTAATAATAATAATGGTATGTTATTAACAGTTGCTGTTGCCGCTGCTGTTACCATATTAGCTGCTCCTGGACCAATTGAACTTGAACAAGCTATTATTTTTCTACGATTATTCTGTTTTGCAAAGGCTGTTGCAGCATGAGCCATCCCCTGCTCATTTCTTCCTTGATATACTCTCAGCTTACCTGGATTTTCATACAAAGCTTCTCCTAATCCAACTACAATCCCATGTCCAAATATTGTGAATATACCATCAACAAACTTTTCTTCTTTTCCATCAAAAAATATATATTGATTATCTAAAAATTTCACAACCGCTTGTCCTACAGTCATTCTCATAAACTTATCACCCTTTCTATTTCTCATCTAATAACCATATATGGTCTGGGTCATCAATTCTTTCTGTCCAAGGATTTCCTTCCAAGTGCCTTATCATCCAACAATAATACATTCTATATCCTGGTGCAGTAGCTTGCGGATGTGTGTATCCACCCTCTATTACAGCATATCCTCCATCTTTAACCTTGTATGCATTATCTCCTATAAAGCAAGCTCCAAACCCTTGTTTCTTATCAAATTTATAATAATAAACTTCAGGTTGAGGATGTTCATGTGGAATATAACTAGACCATCTTCCCGGATAAGAAACAATTTCACCATTAACCATATTAGAATATGGTGCATTATTATAATCAAAAAATGTTTTTATCTTACGAGCTGCTGTTGAATCCCATTTATCTAGAGATGAAATTTGAACTATAACATCATCTGGTGTATAAAGTTTATCTTCAAACTCCCTATGATTTTCAGCTTTCTGAATTAAAATCTCTGCATTATCTATAGCTTCTATTCTGATTTTTTCATTTTTGCATACATGTAAGCAATATCCTTCCTCTTCAAATACATTCTTTCTGCTAACTTCAACTTCATTATTTTTCCATATATATTTAATCTTACCTTCCATAAGAAGTACGGCTACTTCTTTCTTGGGATCTAGAATTTCTAATTCATCACCTTTATTAATTTTTACTACACATATATCCATTAGCATATTACTGTGTTTACCATTAATTTCTGTTACAATCTTTACTCCATTTTCTCCAAACCCTATATTTTCTACCATAATAATTACCTCCTTAGCACCTAGCTACCATCTCTCCATATTCTTCTTTTTCCTTCTTTATAAACTCATTAATAGATTCTACTGTTGGCATATCCTCAGAGCAACTGTGACTTGCTACTAACATTGCTGCCGATGCACTTCCAAACTCTAAAGCCTCCATTATATTCCATCCTTCTAATATTCCATATATAAATGCTGATGCGTAAGCATCTCCACCACCAAATGATTTTAAGAGTTTAACTGGAAAAGGTTTTATTCTATATGATTTACCATCACCAGTATAAGCTGTAGATCCATCTTTACCGTGCTTAATCACTACAATCTTATTTCCACAACTTAACCATCTTGTTGCTGTTTCTTCATCAGTACTATTTTTAGTAATCAATCCTTCCATTAAATCGAATTCTTCTCTTGAACCCATAATTATATCGCTTTCTTTTCCTACTATTGAGTAATATATAGAAATTTCATCTTTATTTTTCCAATTGTACTCTCTATAATCTATATCAAAAATTACTTTTGTTTTATTTTTTTTAGCAAATCTTAAAGCTTTTAATGTTGCCTCTCTTGATGGACTCATCGCTAATGCTGTTCCTGATATTACAATGGCCTTAGTATTTTTAATATACGTCTCACTTATATCATTCACATCTAACTGTAAGTCTGCTATACCATTTCTATACATTAAAATACTACTTTCTGTAGGACTTAATATTTCAGTAAATGTTAGTCCTAATGATTCACCATTCTTTGCTTTAGCTATTTTAGATATATCTATACCTTCATTTTTAAAATAATTTACTACAAATTCACCAAATCTATCATCTGAAACCTTTCCTATAAATCCTACTTTTTTACCTAATCTCGCAAGTCCAACTGCTATATTAGCTGGAGAACCACCTAAATATTTATTGAAGTTTCTACTTTCTGATAATGGTTTATGAATGTCTGTAGGATTGAAATCTATAGCTACTCTCCCTATTGGCACAATATCAAATTTTCTATTCTCTTCAAATTTTATATATCTCATAACAATCTATCTCCTAAGCTTTATTTATACTTTCAAAAATTTCTATGTGATTTTTTATGTTTTTATAAGCTCCCTGTACCTCTGCTTCTTGAAGTATAAAATAATTTTTCTTCTCATTATTTAAATAAAGTTCTCTTACAGACTCCTCAACAGAATTAAAGGTAGCTGTAGCAATATTTATTTTTCTTATACCTTTATTTTTACATTTTTTAAAATCTCCATTTGTTATTCCTGATCCACCATGTAAAACTAACGGTATTTCTATATTCTTGCTTAATTCTTCTAATACATCAAATCTAAGTTTGGGAGTTCCTTTATAAACTCCATGAGAATTTCCTATAGCTACTGCTAAAGCATCAACCTTAGTTTCCTCAACAAATCTTTTAGCATCCTTAATGCTTGTTACTTTCATTTGTATATCTTCACTTCCATCTTCACTTCCACCAACTTGTCCAATCTCAGCTTCTACATCTGCTCCATATCTATTTGCTAAATTCTTTACAATTTTAGTTATTTTAACGTTTTCATCAAAACTCAAATGAGATCCATCAATCATTACTGATGTAAAGCCTAATTCTAAAGCCTTTTTTATATTAACTACTGTTGTTCCATGATCAAAATGAACTGCTACTGGAACTTTAGCATTTTTTGCTGCACTTATCATTAAAGGTCCTATTAAATCTAATGGAGAATTTAATAATCTACTTTCTGCTATTTGAAAAATTATTGGTGAATTAGTTTCTTCAGCTGCTTTTAAAGCCCCAATAATCATTTCCATATTTGACACACTGAAACTACCAACTGCATAATTTTCTTCTTTAGCTTTACTTAAAAGATCAGTTATTTTTACTAAAGACATTTTTATTACCTCCACAAATTATTGTAGATATTTATTATATCTTTAGCTTCAATAATCTTACGCGTATTGCTTGGACTTCCACTTTCAATAGCATCCTTTGCCATCTTTTCTATATTATTTAAGAATTTAATTTTGTCTATTCCAAGTTCATTAATATTTGGTATTCTTAATATATCAATTAATTTACCTATCTCTTTAATAAAAATTTCTGCTGCTACTTCATCTTCTATTTCGTTATTAACTACATTTATTTCTCTAGCAAGTTGAGCAAACTTATCATATGCTCCATCAACTACATACTCAAAACACTCTTTTAACAATATTGCATTTGATAGCCCGTGTGCTATATGAAATAATGCACCTATAGGCCTACTCATACCATGAACTATAGTTACTGATGAATTATTGAATGCTATGCCAGCCTCTAAAGCTGCTAGGGCCATTTCCTCTCTTGCTTTTAAATCTTTAGGATTCTCAAAAGCTATAGGTAGATATTTAAATATTCTTTTTACTGCTGAAATTGCAAAAACATCTGAGAGCTGTTGAGATTTCCTAGATGTATAAGCCTCTATAGCATGAGTTAATGCATCTAATCCAGTTGCTGCAGTTACTTTAGCTGGTGATGTAACAGTAAATCTTGGATCAATAATAGCCAATACTGGTAATAAAGCTGCCCCTTTTAAAAGCATTTTAACATCATTTTTAGTATCAGTTATTATTGTAAACTGTGTAGCCTCTGATCCAGTTCCTGCTGTAGTTGGTATTGCAACTACTGGTGGAAGTTCATTTGAGATCTCTCTTCCTTTATAATCTGCTATACTACCTTCATTAGTTATCATAGCTGCTATAGCTTTTGCTGAATCTATAGGACTACCTCCACCTAAAGCAATTAGAAAATTACAATTTTCCATTTGATACAATTTTATACCATTGTCTATCATTGTATCTGTTGGTTCACTATTTATCTCACTGTATATAACATACTCAATTTTTTCCTCTTCCAAAATATCAGTTATAACTTTTACATTTCCAAGCTGTACCATTACTTTATCCGTAATAATTAGTACTTTCTTACCAAAATTATTTAAATACTTTTTTCCTTCTTCCAATGCCCCTTTTCCTGTAATAATACGTTTAGGCATAATAAATTGCTTTGCCATATAATCACCTCTCATTTGTTAACTTTTCTGTATGTTTTAATAATACTTTTGTTTCCAATATATGTCAATAACTTTTTCATAATATATCCATGATTTAAACAATACTTTAATCAAATATACTCAAAATTTACTCAAACAAAATTGAAATTACCCTTTTTTTTACATTAGAGTTCGTTTATAATTAAAGTAGAAATCGTTATGAAAGGAGATGAGTATTTGTTGCACTTGGCAGCAAAAAATATGCGTTCAGAAAGAATAACCTTAGTAGAAAATTATATAATAAACCACAAAACTGTATCACTAGATAAATTATGTGAAGTATTTAATGTATCTAAAAATACTATAAGAAGAGATTTAAGTGTTTTAGTAAAAAAAGGTTCAATAAAAAAAGTTTATGGTGGTGTAACAATTAATGAAAATAAAGAATTGATTTCTTTTGAAGAGCGAAACGTTAAAAATAGTAATTCTAAAGTATTACTATGTAAAGCTGCTGTAGAATTTATTAAAGATGGTGACACTATATTCTTAGATTCCGGTACAACCACAGTTAATATAATAGAATTTTTAAAAGATAAAAAAGACATAACAATTTTCACAAATAATGTTATAGCTATATCTAAATCAATACATTACTCTAATATAAATATTATTTGCCTTTCTGGAATTTTAAATAGAAAAACTAAATCCTTTACTGGACTTCATAGTACAGATATTCTTAAAAGTTATAATATAAATAAATGTTTTATGTCATGTACTGGTATTTCTTTAGAAAGAGGAGTAACTAATTCTACTAAAGAAGAATTTAAAATAAAAAAAACTGCTATAAGTAGAAGTTCTAAATGTTTTCTTTTAGCTGATAACTCTAAATTTGATAAAGTTTCTCTAATGACCTTTTGTGAGGTAGAAGACTTAGATTGTATAATAACAAATAGCACTCCTCCAGAAGAATATGTTAAATATTTTAAAGATAAAAAAATAATACTTAAAATTTGTAATGAACTTTAAAAAAATAACCATTTAAATTAAATTTATATTCATTTTTATAAATATAAGTTTTTTATAAGTTAATTTTATATACATAACTAACTAATAATTAACTTTTATTCTTAATTTAAGTACAAAAATACCATTTTTAATGGTGTTTTTGTACTTTTTACTTTTTATGGATATAAACTTTATAGCTTAAATGTACATATCAAGTCAGCATCTTTGTTAATTAAAATACAACTAAAAGATGAATATAATTAATATATAAATAAAAATTTTTGTAAGGTCGTGATATTATGAGAGGATTATTTTTCATTCCAGATATATTATCAATATTTAATACGAGGTGGTCATTGTGGGAATTGACAACAAGCTTTTTACATCCGAGAAAATAAGTAAAGCTATTTTAAAGCTCGCCCTTCCTATAACCATTTCTCTGTTTGTATCAGAGCTTTATAATATGGTTGATACTATTTTTGTTGGAAGGTATATTGGTCCTAATGCAATTGGAGCATTAACTGTAGCTTTTCCTATTCAAAGATTATTAATTTCTTTAGGATTATTAATAGCTGTAGGAACTTCTACATTCATGTCTAGAAGCCTAGGTGAGAAAAATTTTAAAAGTCTTAGAAAATCTCTAATAACTTCATTAACTACTACTATTTTGTTATTAACATCAGTTTCGCTTCTTATATTTTTCTTTAAAAAACCTATAATTTCAGCATTAGGTGCATCTGATACTCTTTACCCATTAGCAAAAGAGTATATTATTATAATTCTTGTAGGCGGAGTTTTTCAGTGTATTGGAGTTGTTTTATCTTATGTAATGACAGCTTTAGGAAATGCCAAAATAACTCTTTATTCAAATTCGTTAGGAGCTTTAATTAATATAGTAATAGATTTTATACTTGTTGCAAAGTTAGATATGGGAGTTAAGGGTGCTGCTATAGCTACAGTAATTTCTCAAATAATTGCTTTGATATATGTACTATATTCTTTCTATAAGGTTAGGGAAATATTTGCATTAAAAAATTCAACTAATTATTCTATTATTTCTACACAATCATTTAAAAATGATTTTAATATCGGAATACTTATTTCAATAATTTCAATCGGATTCTCTAGTTTCATTATCGAAATCTCTGATGCAATTGTAGCAATAATATTAAATAATATTCTTTATTCTCATGGTGGAGATAATGCAATAATTATAGTGGGTGTTATAACTAAAGTATCTATGTTTATGTTCATAACAATAATTGGTATAAGTTCTGCAATTCAGCCTATTATTGCATATAATCATGGTTGTGGTAATAAGATTCGAATTAAAGAAGTATTAAAAATGGGCGGTTTATATTTAATAATTACTTCTTTTATTCTATGGTCTATTTTAATGATTTTTGCAAACAGTATTTTAAGTTGTTTCTTAACAGATACTTATCTTCTACCTATTGCTATTAAAGCATTTAGGATTTGTATTTCACTTTTACCAACTGTTTGTATTTATTATATGTGTATTTATTATTATCAAGCGATTAATGAAGCAAAATTATCCTTTATACTTTCTATATATAGACAATTAATATTATTTATACCGTTAGCATTTATACTTGTTAGATATATAGGAATAACAGGTGCTTGGATAGCTTATCCTATATCTGATATTATATCAGCTATAACATCATTATATTTTATGAAAAAAACTAAAATTTCTAAAACAAAATATAAAATATCATATAAAAAAGCTATTTTTGATCATTACTGAAAATTATAACTTTCATGTAATTAAAATTTAATATGTGGCAACAGGTCAAAATCATAATAAAAGCATAAACTTCTTTTATTATATTTCATACTAAACAAATAAATTATATATAATAGATAATTTCCCCTCATAGCAGTTTGTTTAATATTTAATAAATTATACACATTAAATTGACTAAAGCCACTAATAAAAAATACTTCTGGTATTAATGCCAGAAGTATTTTTTGTTACTATCTATTTTCTTCCATTTTAATTGCAAGAGTGAAATATTTTAATGCGTCTTTAGGTTCGTTAAGATTATAATACATTTCTGCCATATCTAAATACCTTTTATAACGCTTTTCTTTGTTAGCAAATTTAAATAAAGAATCTAAAGAAAGATTCATATATACTTCCGCTTCTTTATATCTTTCTAACTTTTGTAAAGTCATTCCTTTTAAATAATATGCTTCTTCAATTAATACTATATCTTCTGTATTTATTGCTAAATTTAACGTAGTATCTGTTAACTCATATGCAAGATTATATTCTTTATTATCATAAAGAACTTTTATGCAATCACTTAAAAATTTAACATATTTCTTAACATTATGTTTAGGAAAAATTTCAATTCCTTCTTTTATTTCAGCAATTGCCTTTTCTCTATTATTAATATAAAAGTAACACTTTCCATTTTTACCCTTAGATATTGCTAATGCCATTGGATTATCTTTTTGATATTCATATGCCTTTTCTATGTAAGAATCTGCTTCTTTTTTATTTAACATTATATTTAATGTTGCAAAGGAATGATAAATATCACCTTTATCCATATGGTCTTCTATACTATCTATATTTAAAACAGCCTCTTTTAAACAATTGTAAGAATTTTCTATATTGCCTAATTTTTCATAACATAATCCTTCTCTGTATGAGATGTATGCGTATACAGCTTTATCTTCAATATCTTTTTCAATGATTATTTCTCTAATTTTATTGTAGTAATTTATAGCTTCATTATATTCTTCGATACTATAGAAAAACATAGCCATATCTCTATAATAAGTTATAGTATTTGCTATAGTATTATTTTTTTGATACAAATCATAATACTGTGATACTATTAGTTGTATATTCTCAACCTTTTTATTTTCTACATAAAAATTAAACAATCTGTGTATAAGTTCAAAAGCTAAGTCATCATAAGAATACTCTATAGCATAACTTAAATTATGCTGAATTAATTCATCTATTTCGTCGTCACTTACTGAATTCTTTCTAAGCAACTCTAAATTAGCCATTATTTGTTCATGAACATCTTGAACTAAATAATTATAGTCTACCCCAAGTTTTTTTGCTATATAGGATAAAATTCCTGTATCTGCCTTTATCTTTCCGTTTTCTATGCAGCTCATTTTAGAAATTGATATTTTATCTCCGCATAACTCTTTTAATGTAATGCCTTGATAAACTCTAGATCTTTTAATCTTTTCTCCAGTTGATAATATTTCCATTCATAACCCCCATATCCGAGTTAGTTTTTAAGAATTCCTATTTTCCTAAAAACATTAACTCCTTCATCTAAATATTTAGCAGCCTCAAAATCTTTCTTATTATCTATATAGAACTTACCTATCATAATGGCAATTTCTCCTGCCTTTTTATTTAAATTATTTGCCTTCGCTAAATTATAGCTATCTAATAATATATATTCTGCTTCCTTTGGCATTTCTTTCATTATATAAATTCTATACCACAGAAGATTATATTCTACTAAACCTTCAAGATCATCTTCTTTTAAATATCCATTTATTTCTTTTAGAACTTCTTCACATTTTGGTATATTTTTTATTTTTATATAATTTTCACAGATATTAATTAAGGTTTCTACTAGCTTATCATCTTTTTTCTTTATTCTAATTTCCTTAGCGACTTCATAATGCTTAAAAGATTCTTCTATGTTTTCAAATTCATAGAATAATTTTCCTAAATTATTTTCTATTTCTGAAACATTAGTAAGTTCCTCTAACTCCCTATAAACTTCTAAAGTTTTTTGTGAATATTTTATAGCATTCCCTAAATCGCCCTTTTTATTATATTCTTCTGATAACAATAAAAGAGTTTTTGCATATTCATTTCTATTATTGACTTGATCAAATTTACTTTTTGCAAGGAATGAATAATCCATAGCCTTTCCCACATTATCAGTTTTAAAATATGCTTGGGCCATGAAATAATATATTTCCCCTAATAAATAATCATTCCCAATATTATTATCTATATACACTTTTTCAGCTTGCCTTAAATAACTACTTGCTGAATGATATGCTTTTAACTGTAAAGTAATTCTTCCTAAATTTAAAAAAGTATTTATTATCTCTTCGTAATTGTTATTTTTTATAAAAATAACATTAGATGATAAGAAAAATTGTTGTGCAAGCACTAGTTCCCCTTTTGACATATATATTCTAGCTCTTAAATATAGTATTTTTGCTTTTCTATATTCTAGATCATATCTTTCTGAATAATATAAAGCATTTTCTATATATTTTTCTGCTGTTATATGTTCTCCTGCTAGTATATATGATTCCGCAACTTGCTCATAATATATACTTATTTTTTCTGCTTGTGATTCTTCAGACTCCATCAAATATTCAACAGACGTATTTAATTCATCTGCCAAGTATTCTAATAAATCCATAGAAGGATTTGATCTTCCTGATTCAACTAAACTTATTTGTCCTGGAGTAATTCTATCCCCAGCAAGATCTTTAAGAGTCATATTTAATTCTTTTCTTCTTCTTTTAATTTTTTCTCCTAACGCAAGAATTTCCATTATCCACTCTTCCTTTTCAATCTTATCATTATTTAATAAATTTAAATCTAATTTATCATGTCTTCTTGAATTTTTTTCCAATTAATTAAATATAATTAAAATTTAATTATATAAAGTTAATTATATCATAAATTTCTTAAGTAAAATATAAATGTTTAATTCTTTATTTAATTAATTTTTGTAATAATAAATATTTTTTAATAAACTAAATTTCTCTTTTTGCTTTTTTATTATAACATTTTTTTTGTATATAAAACTAGATGCTTTTTTAATTATTATAAAAAAAAAACAAGAAAATAATATTTTTTAATATATTATTTTATACTTTTCCAATTTTACCCCCCTGTATTTTAACGTTTTATTAACACTTTCTTAACATTTGTAATATTTATATAACTTTATTTTTAAAAAAATAAAATTTAATTTTAAACAAAAAAGATGAGAATTAAGAATTCTCACCTTTTTTCGGGAATATTTTACCTATTTTTTATTTTTTTATTTAATATACCCCATGAAAGTGTCGTATGCATCTTCAGCCATTCCCATAGCTCTTTTTCCTGTTCTTTTTAAGTTTCTTTGAGTTTTTCTATCTAATTGAGGAAGCACCATAATACTTACTGCAGCTCCTATCATTGCACCTGCTGCTACGCCTTTCATCATTTTACCCATTATAAACACCTCTTTTATATTAATTTATATAATTAGGTTGTGTAAATTTTTTAATATTAATCTATGAATTTTTTGGAAATTTTATATTCCTAAAGCTTCCTTTGCAAGCTTATCTGCAACATCATTATATTTATTTCCACTATGTCCCTTTATTTTAAAAAATTTTATATTTATTTCATTCATTTTTCTCTTCATATATTCATGATAATTAGAAGTTATTTTATTATTTCTCTTCCATGTTCCTAAAGCCCAACTTTCAATACCTTGATAATCGAAAGCTATTTTAACTTCTGGGTAATTATTTTCTATAGCATAATCAACTGCTTTTATAGCTCCTAAAACCTCACCAGAAACATTTCTTAATGGTATTGCTTCCTCATCAAATCCAACTCCATTATCTTTATAAATAACATTTCCATCCTTTAAAGCAACTAAACCATATGAAAAGTTTCCTTTATCAACAGCAAAACTACCATCTACGTATATAGTTAAACCTTTATTTAGTATATCATCCTCATTCTTTTCTAAATCTTGTGTATTTATTTTTCCGCTACTATTAGACATTATTGTTAAAAATTCTACAGCTTCTTTCTCTGTTTTAAAGCTTTTATAAATAGCTCCTTTGCATCCTATTACCTCTTTTTTGCATTCATCCCAAGTTTTAAATATCTTTGGTGTTCCTGATTTTCCTCTATATACTGAATAATATTTCATTATTTCCTCCAATAACTTAAAAGTTTTTAATTTCTATTTCTTCTATAAACTTATTAATTCGTTCAAAAGACTATAAAGCTTCTCTACATTTTTAGCTCCCGTAAAGTTTGTTACATACTCTATCATATTTTTTATTACCAATATAATATCATTTTTTCCCTCCCAATTTTCCAATATAATATATACTGGAACATCAGATATTATTCTATCTAAAGCAAAAAATGTTACTGCTAATTCATCTATTTTTCCTATAAACGGAATATTGTCTGGTATAATGTCAGTTGGTAATGCAATATAAGCAACTGCTGCTGAAATCACAAGTTTTGTTTTTATGGCAACTCTCTTATCTTTTAATAACCTATATATTAATGCCACCATATCGGGAATAATAAATAAATAATCACTTATTTTTTTTACTTTATCTGGTAACTTATCTAATGTACATTCTCTTCCTAAAGAATAATTATCTTTTACTTTATTTATTACCATTAATGCAGTATCTTGTTCCATATCTTCTTCTTTAGGATCTTCTATTCCTTTTATTAAATTACCCTTAATTGATATGTTTATATCCTTTAATTCTACATTCAAAATAGATCTATATATATATATATCCTTAATATTAAAATCGACATAAGGTACATCCTTTAATATCTTTTTTATATTAATTACTATTTTGCCTTTTTCATAATGAATTCCTTTATCTTCAAATGCCTTTATAGCATATTTTAATGCTAATTTTCTTATTAATGACACAATCCCAATTTTAAGTAACTTAAATGAAGATAATTCTGCATGTATTATTCCATTTTCAATTCTAACTAATTTTATTCCAGCAATAAAATCTATTTTGAATCCTTTATTAAAACTTCCTGTAATATTAATTTCATCTTTTAAATTAATCTCTGATATCTCAAGACCATCTATATTAAGAAATTCATTTGCTATACTTAATAAATCCTCTCCTGTTAATCCTACTTTTACATCTGATATATTCATTCCGTATCCTCCTATATGCCTTATCTTATGAAACTTAATTCATAATTAAGCATCTATCCTTTTCGTCTTTTATTGAAATTATCCCATTAAATAATCATTTAAATTTTCTCCAACTATATTTAAATGATTATTTTCTATGTATATATCTTCAATTATAGTTTCTAACATTTTCATCTCTTCTTTTATTTTATCTACTTGTACTAAAAATTTATTTCCTTCTACTTCTACTTCATGTTCTTTTGCTAGTTTAGATATAGCTTTCATTATTAAGCTAGTATTAGCTTTAAATATACCAAAACTAGATAGCTTTAAATCAAATACTTGAAGTATTAACTTTTCATCTTTTATTCCCTTTATTCCTACATCCCCTGTAACTTTTCCATTTAGTATACCATTTAATGTTCCTGAAAAATTTAAAGTATCATTAATTACTAGATTAGTAACCTGAAACCCCTTCTCTTTTCCTTTTAAGTTTACAATAGACCTTATATCTTCTGCATTTAGCTGAGTTATATTTATCATTTATCTCCAAACTCTCCTTTACATTATTGATATAATTATCCTTACTTAATAAAAGTATATTTATAGTATAACATTTTCCATTGCTTACCTTTAATATTATTTTGTAGTCACAGTAATTAGACATGTATTTTTCCTTTTTTTAAAAAAATAAGATGCGAAAGCTTATTCTTATTTATAAAATAAATAGGCTATGCTTTCACATCAAACTCTCTCTTTATTTTATACTAATCTTATAATAATACATAATTTTCTTCAATATCTTTTTTTATCCTTTCCATCTTCTCCATAACTTACATTGGAAAATTATATGTTTATTATTAGACTAAAATTCTAAAACATGTATAATCTTTAGTACAATACTTTTATAATATTGGAGGAAATTCTTATGAATAAAAGTAAAAAGCATTTAATATGGATACCAATTACTACTGCTATACTATCTCTTTTTGTTTTAGGGTATAGTACATTAAAGACTAAATCTAATATTACTAAACAATACTCAAATTTTTTATCAGACATAGATAACTCGAATATTTCAGAAGTTATTCTAAATAGAAATTCCAATATTACAATTTTCTTAAAAGATGGTACAAAATACTCTACTGATAATCCTAATAGTCCTACTTTAAAGGAAACGTTACTTGCAAATAATATTAAAGTTATAGATGAAAATTCTCCGTCACTTACTAAAACTCTTTCATCATTTATACTTGTAGTATCTACTGTTTCTCTTGTGTTTATGGTTATGAACAAATCTAGAAGAGTAGGAGCATCTATGACTAATTTAGATGTTAAAGACTTTAGCTCTAATAAAGATAATAATTTTGGCTTTCACTCTGTTGCCGGTAACGAAGAGGCTAAAGATAGCTTAATGGATATAATAGATTTTCTAAAGAATCCTGAAAAGTATAAAGAATATGGAGCCAGAATGCCTAAAGGCGTTATTCTTTATGGAGAACCAGGCACTGGAAAAACTCTTTTAGCTAAAGCTGTTGCTGGTGAGGCTAATGTTCCATTCTATGCATTAAGTGGTTCTGATTTTGTTCAAGTTTACGTAGGGGTTGGAGCTGCTAGAATAAGAAGTCTATTTAAAAAAGCAAAATCTCATGGTAAAGCAGTTGTTTTTATAGACGAAATAGATGCAATCGGTAAAGTAAGAGATGGTGGCAAAAATCCTGGTGGCAATGATGAACGTGATCAAACATTAAATGCCCTTTTAACTGAAATGTCGGGCTTTGGTGAAAAAGAAGGTATAATTGTTATTGCCGCTACAAATAGATTAGATATACTAGATCCTGCTCTTCTTAGACCAGGTAGATTTGATAGACATGTTGAAGTTTCTCTTCCTGATATTAAAGCTAGAGAAAAAATTATATCACTTTATTTAGAAAACAAGCCCCATGAAAACTTAGATATTCATGACATAGCAAAAAAAACCTCATATTTTTCAGGCGCTAAACTTGAAAATCTAATAAATGAAGCTGCTATTTTAGCTGCAAAAGAAGATTCTAAAGTAATAACTAAAACGCATATAAATAATGCATATTCAATAGTTTTAGCTGGATATGAAAAAAAAGAAAGAAATCATCTATTAAATGAAGATAAACTTTTAACTTCATACCATGAGGCTGGACATGCTCTAGTTTCTCTAATAAAAACACCTGAAGATATAGTTTCTAAAATAACAATAATACCAACAACTAAAGGTGCTGGCGGATACACATTAACTATTCCCAAAGATAGTTCTTATCAAAGACTTGACTATTTAAAAAATAGAATAATGGTTTTATTAGGTGGTAGAGCTGCTGAAGAATTAATATTCGGTTCCGATAAAATATCAACTGGAGCTCAAGATGATATCACACAAACTACTGAAATAGCCCTGTCTATGATTGCTGAATATGGAATGGGAGAAACTCTAGGATTACTTAAGTTATCTAGTCTTGGTTCATTATCTAATAGTTATGGACAACCCGTTGTTGATGAATGTAAGGCATTAATAAACTCCTTATATAAAGAAACCCTTGAGTTATTAAAGGATAATCATAGAACACTTAATAATTTAGCTAATACACTTCTTGAGGAAGAAACTTTAGAAGGAGATATAATACAAGAACTATTTAAATCTTGATAAATAAAAAGACCGTCTACTGAAATGATTTTAAAATCATTTCAGAGACGGCCACTTTTATCCTTCATATGGTATTATATAGGCATCTTCATAACCTTGTTTTTTAGCTTTTTTAACAGCTGCTTCTACATCATCGTAATTCTTAAAATGTCCTATACAAACTCTCCATGAAGATTTCCATGGTGTCTTTGGTTTTAACACTGGAAGATCAATTAAAACTTTATCTACCTTGGCTAAACAAGCCTTGGCTATCATGTACCCATATTTTTGTGAATCAAAACTTTTTTCTACTTCTTCATTAGATATAAATTCAGCATTCACTATAATAGTTGGCATATTTGTTAATTTTAAAATTTCGTCATTACTTTTCTTTATGCCTCTATCATTTGATTTCAAGTTAGATATCAATTCATCTCTTATTAGCTTTGCTAACTCTTCTCCAGTATATTCATTTTCAGATATTAATACTTCGCTTCCAGTAATAGATTTATTGACAAAAGAGTTCATATGAAGGCTAACAAAATAATCAGCATCCCACTTATTAGCAATTTCTGCTCTTGTATCTAAGTCTAATGAAATATCAGCCGCCCTAGTTAAAAGAACAGTTTCTCCATTTTTCTCTAGTAACCGTTTAGCTTCGTAGGCTGCTTCTAAAACTATATCTGACTCTCTTCTTTCATTTAATCCTATAGCTCCAGAATCATTCCCTCCATGGCCTGCATCGATTATCCATTTTGCCATGACTATGCCTCCTTATATTTATATATTAAATATATAAAATTATTAATTTCTACTTAATTTAATATATTAGAATTACTGTATGTTGGTTACAAATATATATCTTAATAAACAAAATATACAATCAAATATATCTAATTAATAAATTACAACAAAAAAGGGCTATCTCTAAATAGCCAATCATAAAGACATATCTTATACTTTATGAAAATCAAATGATATAATATAATAAAGCACCTAGTAAAAATATTTAATCTTACTAAATGCTCTTTATTTAAAGTATCTAAAAAATAGTTACTAAACTATAATTTTGATGCAGCTGACTTATTAAAATGTAGGAATTACAGCTCCATTATATTTTTCATTTATAAACTTCTTAACAGAATCACTAGTTAAAGCTTTTGTTAAAGCATTAATTTTCTCTAATTTTTCATTTCCCTTTTTCACAGCTAATATATTTCTATATATCCTTGCAGCTTCTGCATCCTTATCCTCTATTACCAAGGCATCTTTAGATGGATTTAATCCTGCTTCTATGGCATAATTTCCATTTATAATTGCAGCATCAACTTCTTCTAACACTCTTGGCATTTGTGCAGCCTCTAATTCTTTAAATTTAAAATTCTTTTTATTCTCTACAATATCTTTGGGAGTTATAAGTTCTCCATCCTTTAATTTTATTAAACCTTGTTTTTCTAGTAGTCTTAAAGCTCTAGCTTCATTAGATGGATCATTTGGAATTGCAATAGTTGCTTCATTTTTTAGGTCATTTAAATTTTTTATACTTTTTGAATATAAAGCTATTGGTTCTAAATGTATTTCCGCTGTATAAGCTAAATCTAATTTTTTACTATCATTTGTTTCATTCAAATAAGATATATGTTGAAAATAGTTTGCATCTAGTTCTCCTTCTGCTAAAGCAGTATTAGGTGTAACATAATCTGTAAACTCAACTATTTTTACCTCATACCCTTCTTTTTCCAATTCAGGTACTATATGCTCCACTATTTCTTTATGAGGAACTGGTGAAACACCAATTTTTATAACTTTATCCTCTGATGCTCCTTTATTTCCGCATCCTATTAACCCTATAGCTAGAACCCCTGCTAATAATACTGATACTATTGATTTTCTTTTCATAGTTTTATACCTCCTAATTTTTAAATTATTTATTTTATCTATGATAATTTTTTATATAAATAGTTTCCTAATGACTGCAACCCTTGTACTATAACTATAAGTACAATAACTGTAACTACCATTACATCTATTTTATATCTTTGATATCCATACCTTATAGCTACATCTCCAAGACCGCCTCCTCCAACAGCCCCAGCCATGGCTGAATAACCTATAATACTTATAATCGTTAATGTTAACCCTGATATTATTGATGGTATAGCTTCTTTAATCATCACTTTAAATATTATTTGTGTATCTGATGCTCCAAAAGATTTTGCCGCTTCTATAACACCACTATCCACTTCCTTCAATGATGACTCTATTACTCTTGCAACAAAAGGTGCTGCCGCAATAGTAAGTGGTGCAATTGCTGCTACTGTACCTATTGATTTTCCAACTATAAATCTAGTTATAGGAACTATTGATACCATTAGAATAATAAATGGAAAACTTCTTAAAATATTTATTATATAATCTAATGTTTTATATAATACTTTATTAGGTCTTAATCCTGTTGGCGATGTTAATATTAAAATAATTGCTGGAATAAACCCTAATATTAATGAAAATATTGTTGATAAAACTACCATTATTAAAGTTTCTAAAAATGCTGGAATTAAAATATCTATCATTATTTAAGCACCTCCAATATTATATTTCTATCTTGTAAATATCCTATTATTTTTTCCTTATCTTTTTCTTCAACATTTATAACTAAGCTTCCAAGTACATTATCTCTGAACTTTTCAAGTTTGCCCCAAACTATTGAAAAGTCAACACAGATTTCTCTAGACATTTTTGTTATAAGTGCATTTTCTGATGATGTACTTGGAAAGAATAATTTTATGTTAACCCCTGTATTTGGTAGTAGTTCATCATCATCGTCTCCTAAAAATTTTTTAAGAGATACTCCCGGTTTCAAGAAAAGTTTTTCTGCTTGTCCCTCTACTTTTAAAAAGCCCCCTTCTATTAATGCCACTTTCTCACAAACCTCTTTTACTACTTCCATTTGATGGGTAACAATAACAATTGTAATACCTAGTTCTTTATTAATTTGTAAAAGTAATGATAATATATCCTTTGTTGTTTTAGGATCAAGTGCTGATGTAGCTTCATCGCACAATAATACTTTAGGTTCTAACGCTAATGCTCTTGCTATAGCTACTCTTTGCTTTTGACCTCCACTTAACTCCCTTGGTTTACACTTAGCTTTCTCTTCTAATCCAACAAGTTTTAATAAATCTCTTACTTTTTTTTGTATATAGCTTTTATCATACCCCCAGACTTCTAACGGAATAGCTACATTATCAAAAACAGATTTTCTTTCTAAAAGATTAAAATTTTGAAATATCATTCCTAAATCTTTTCTAAATTGCCTAAGTTTATTATTATTTAGGCTTTTAACTTCCTTTCCCATAACTTTAACTGATCCACTATCGTAACTTTCTAATCCATTTATACATCTTAATAAAGTTGATTTACCTGCTCCACTATGTCCAATAAGTCCATAAATTTCTCCTTCTTTTATATTTAAAGAAATATCTTTTAAAACTTCTAAACTCCCAAATTTTTTATTTAAATTATTTATTTCTATCATTTATAATCCCCCTTTTTCAATTAAATAAAAAACGCACTAGAGAATAAATCTCTAGTGCGTAAAAGTCGCCCATTAATTCACTCTCATATTTCAGCTAAAAATTAGCTGCAGGAATTAGCACCACACTTCTAAACTTAGGTTTTATAAAATAAACATATCTAGAATAAATCTAAACTTTCTATTTTCTACCCTTTTAAAAGTAGGTTGCTGGGCTTCACAGGGCCAGTCCCTCCACCGCTCTTTATAAGAAAAATCTTATTTAATTTTATTGTTTATATTAATATATTATTAATTTATAATTTTGTCAACATTTTTCTGAAATTTTTATAAATTCATTTCATAACAAAAGAACTCTCCGACTTTTCCTTCTAAATTGATAGTTCCTTTATATTTAAACCCTGACTTTATATATAGCTTTTGGGCATTAATATTTTTGCTAAATGTATCTAATCTTATTGATTCAAACCCATGATTTTTTGCTTTATCTATAACGCTCTTTAATAAAAGGCTACCATAACCCTCTCCCATATAATTTCTTGATACAAATAATCTATGTATTACAAGTGGAGTTTTATTACTATTCCATTCTATTTTTTTATAATTTATGTCTTCATCACAATTTAAAACTACAGCCCCTAAAATTTCATTATTAATTTCTAAGATAAATAACTCTTTTTTCTCTATATCATTTTTTATAACTTCTTCATTAGGATAATCTTTTGTCCAGTTTAATCCTTCAGGTTTATTATTAATTATTTCTTTTAAAATATTGCTTACTTTAAACAAATCATCTTTGTTTGCTAATCTAAAACTTTCCATTCTATCCTCCATAATTATTTTTATATCTATTCTAACATAAAAGGTATCTCTTCTAAGAAATACCTTTTAAATTTAATTATTTATTCAATTTTTTATTAAATCATTAAAATCATAACTATTTATTAAAATACTTTTTTATATTTTTCATAAAGCATAACTTCATTTTCATTACTATTTGTTAAAAATCCTATATATTTACTTTAAGAATCTCTGGAGTCATATTAAAATTCTCAAATAAATTTACCTTTATATCTAGATTTTTAGGATTTAATATTACTTTAGTATGCATTTTTTCTACATGTGAATCATTTACTTTTCTATTTAAATTATTTTCTTCTGATGCAAAGTTCACAACTATGTTTTTCCCTTTAATTGAATTCTTCTTTATCTTGCCATATATTTTTTTTACTATTTCTTCGCAACCTTCTTTATCCATATTTCCAGATATATTTACATTTAAATTTTGTTCATCTAAATAAACTCCTCTTACATAGTAAGGAGTATCAACTAAACAATGTAAATCTCTTCTAGTAATATCTTCTATATTTTTCTTTCCCCAATTAAAACACATAAACACTAATATAAATATCATTACAATTGAAAATAATATACTTTTCTTATTAATATTTTCCATTATGAAATCCCCTTAAATCATAAATAATTTATTTATGATTATAGCCACTTAAATACAAAATATACCCTTTAATATATATCCTCAAAAGTATCTATATTTATTATCTCTGCATCTGTATTGCACTCTATAAAATTTATTATATTTTCTAGTGTAGAATGAACTTTAGCACTACTGCCACAAATAGCTGAAATTCCTATTACAATAATCTGATGTATATCCTGATCCTCGACTTCTGCAACTGAAATATTGAATTTATTTTTTAATCTTTCCGTTATTCTTCTAACTACCATCCTCTTTTCCTTTAAAGAATGAACCCAACTAGCTCTTAATTTTACTTTCATTAATAACACTTTCATATGAAGCTCTCTTTCCCTTAAAATATAACTTTACTTATATTTCATACTACAATAAGATTTTTTCATTAATTTATAGGATACTAATAATGTTAATAGTTCAGCAAAAGTTACTGTTAACCATATACCATTAATATCAAAAAATATTGGTAATACTATTATTCCTATTGTAATAAAAACAATTCCTCTAAGTAAAGAAATTATTATAGATGTTCTTGCATCTTCTAAAGCAGTAAAATATGTAGATGATAATATATTAATTCCACTAATTAAGAAACAAGTTGAATATATTTTACATGCCCATACAGTAATTTCTATTAACTTTGCATCCCCATCAATAAATAACTTTATTAAATTTTCTCCTGCGAAAAATAAAGTTGCTGTACATACTATTCCAAGAAAACTCATAACTAGTAATGATATTTTCGTAACTTCTCTTATTCTATTTCCTTCTTTAGCCCCATAATTATAGCTTATTATAGGTGATATCCCTGTAGATATACCTAAATATACGGCTACAATTAATGATGCTATATACTGAATTATAGAAAATGCTGAAACACCCATTTCCCCTAATCTTCCCATTAAAACAATATTAAATAAGTATGTAGAAAAGGCAAAAGCAAATTCCGATAAAGCTTCGGAAGATCCATTATAAAAAAACCTAAATATTTTCTTATAATCTATATTGCATTTCACCAATTTAAGAACTGAGTCTTTATTAAAATATCCTAATAAACCAAATATAAATGCAAATGTAAAAGCTATTCCTGAAGCTAAAGCTGCTCCAAAAACTCCCATTCCTAATTTTACTACCATAATATAGTCAAGTATTATATTTAAAACAGAACCAACTATATTACACATCATTGAATAATTAGGTTTTCCAATTGTTCTAAGTCCAGTTGCCAAATATCCTGAACATGTAAATATAGGCATAAATATTGCTAATACTACTAAATACTCCCCTACTGGCTTTATTAAGTCTCCTTTGGCTCCTAGAAACATTGCTATATTTTCTGTAAATAATAATGTTATTATAGATGCCATGATAGAAACCACTAAAAGTGAGTAAAAGGCTAAACTAAAGGTCTGTCTTGCTTTTTCTTTATCTCCTTCTCCCAGCTCTATACTTGTTATAGTGTTTCCTCCAACTGATACCATTAAACTTATAGCAAGGGCAGTGCTAAAAAATGGCATTGCTATATTTATAGCTGCAAGCCCACTTGAACCAACAGCTCTTCCAACAAATATTCCATCAATTACAATGTAAATTGAAAATATAAGAGTTCCTATAACACTTGGAATTGAATACTTCAAAAACAATTTCCATATATTATCCTTCCCTAAATCCAAAATTCTGCTCAAATAATCACTTCCTTTCAAGTAAGATAATAAACCTTTGAGTTACTCTAATGTCAACACTCTTTTATAGGAACCCAAACTTCATAATAATCAATAGGCTTTTCATCTATATGTTCAAAAGCTATTGCTCTTGCAATAATATCTCCATTAATTGTAAAGCTATTTTCTTTTAAGTACTTTTTTAATTCCATTAAATCTATTTCTTTTATATCATCTGATGACCTTATAACAGTATGAATACATTTACTTTTTTCGAAAATATTTGTTTTACCTATGTAGAATTCATTTTCAAACTTTTCTATTCTAGCGCTAACAGTATAAAAGATATTATTATCTACTATTTTTTTAATATCACATATGTTTTTTATTATAACAGTATAAACTATCTCACTTAAACCATTGATACTTCTAAATTCATCCATTACTGTTGACATGGTACTATCTATTTCTTCTCCAATTTCTTTATATATAAATTTTGGACTTTCAATTACTTCAAATTTATTATTGTAATTATAGGCTTGAATAAAAGCCTTTTCTAAGCTATTTATAGTACTTTTTATCCCTTGAAGTTCTTTTATCTTTTTCTCTACTACTCTCTTTTGGTTTCCTATTAGCTTTATCATACTTTCTAGCGAGTTATTACTAAGAATATTCTTTATTTCATTTAGTGGAACATCTAAATCTTTTAATACTAAAACATAAGTTAATAAAACTATATTATCCATAGTGTAATATCTATATCCATTTTTCCCACTCTTTTTAGGTGTAACTATGCCAATTTGATCATAATATCTTAAAGTATCTTTACTTATATTTAAAAATTTTGAAACTTCTCCTACCATGTATTTATTTTTCATAGAATCAACCTCCAATCTAAATTTAATTATAATATAAAAAAACTGCATTATGCTAAATTTAGCAAAATGCAGATTAAAAATCAAAAATTCTTATAATTCTTTTATTCTATATAATTTTTATTAACTTAATTATTCTCTACCATACCTTTTTGTTAATTCAAGTATCTTCTGTGATAACTCATCAGTTAACTCATATTTTCTTATCCTCCACTTCCAATTACCTCCTAAAGTAGATGGGAAATTCATTCTTGCTTCATTTCCTAGACTTAAAAAATCTTGCATTGTAGCTATTGCTAAATTTCCAACACTACTAAAGATCCCCCTTATAAATCCAAAAGCTATTCCCTCTTTGTAATTCAAAGCTAAATATTTATTAGCAAATTCTACTTCTTCTTCCGTGGCAGTTTCATTATACCATCCACAAATTGTATCATTATCGTGAGTACCTGTATAAACTACACAATTTTTTTCATAATTATGAGGTAAGTAAACATCGCCTCCTCCAAAAGCGAATTGTAACACCTTCATTCCTGGAAAGCCTGTCTGATTTCTAAATTTTACAACCTCATCTGTAAGTAACCCTAAATCCTCAGCTATAATGTTTACTTCACCTAATTCTCTTTTAATAGTATGAAACAACTTAATTCCAGGTCCTTTAACCCATCTTCCATTTATGGCGGTTTTTTCTCCATATGGAACTTCCCAATAAGATTCAAAACCTCTAAAATGATCTATTCTTACAACATCATATATTTTAAAACTATCCTCTATTCGTTTTATCCACCATTTATACCCGTCTTGCTCCATTAACTCCCAATTATAAATTGGATTTCCCCAAAGTTGGCCAGTTTCTGAAAATAGGTCTGGAGGGCATCCAGCAACTTTTGTTGGAATCATATTTTTATCCACTTTAAAGTATTTAGGATTACTCCAAATATCTGCACTATCTACTGCAACATATATTGGAATATCACCAATTATCTTTATACCTGAATCATTTGCATATTTCTTTAATGAATTCCATTGTTTAAAAAATATATACTGTATAAATTCCCAATATTTAATATCATCCTTCAATTCCTTTTTATATTTTTCTATGGATTCATCTTTTCTTAATCTAATATTTTCATCCCAATTTTGCCAACTAATCAAGTTAAAATGTTCCTTAACTGCCATATATAATGTATAATTCTCTAACCAATACTTATTAGAATTTCTAAACTCATTTATTTTTTCTGATATTAAATTATAATTTTTATAAGCCTTCTTAAGTACCTTGGTTTTATTTATAAATAAAGTTCCATAATCTATGCAATTATTATCTTTACCAAAATATTCATTTTTATAATCTTCTTCTTTTAACAAGCCATCTTCCTTTAAAAGATCAAAATCTATAAAATAGGGATTCCCCGCAAAGGCTGAAACGCACTGATAAGGTGAATCACCATATCCCGTTTGACCTAACGGTAGTATTTGCCAATATCTTTGTCCACTTTTTTTTAAAAAATCTACGAACTTATATGCTTCTACCCCTAATGTTCCAATTCCATAATCTCCTGGTAAAGATGAAATATGCATTAAAATCCCACTACTTCTTTTCATATTTGCCCCCACCTTATAAAAAAATTTATTGTCTTTTTAATATAATATTAAAGCTTTAAATATGTTCATTTTTATATTAATAAATACTTTACTTACATTTAAACTAATTTTCTATTATTAGTAATTTAATATTGATCTAACATATTAATTATTCTTTTAACATATACTTTAAAACTATTTTAATCTCTTATTTAAACATAATCATCTTTTATGATAAATATACATGCTTTTTTAAAATCTAATATATAATTTTCATACTAAAAACACCTAAGTTAATAATTAACTTAGGTGTTTTAACAACTCAATATTACTTTTTCATTTTAGACATAGATTTTTTCATATCATCAATCATATCTGAAAACTTTTCTTTCACATCTGATCCCATATCTTCTATAGAGTCCATCATATCTGCTATTTCGTCTGCTATTTCAGCTGTAACTTTACCTGATTTAACTTGTTTGTATAAACTTTTCATTTTTCTTTCTAATTTTTCCATACCCATAATATAATAACCTCCTATTATTTTGTCTATAGAACATAATGTCTATAGAATTATTAATAATAGTATTGTTCAAAAACTATTAATTTATTCATATATAGATAATGAAATTGATTTCTTATAGACTTCTATTTTAGAATTGTATATTCTGTACAAGTTTATTATATCCCCGTCATCTAAACCTAATGATATATTAATATTTTTATTTTTTAATACTCTATATTTGTTTTCTTTTACATATTTTAATATATAATAAGTTATTATGACTATTATTGAAAAAAACATTTTTATATATTCATCCTTATCATAGTAGCTTTTTATTCTATTAATTAATCTTATATTAGATTTTCTACATTTTGGTATATAGTCCTTATTATCTATCCAATCATCATCATAAAAACTCCAAGATTTTGATCCAACAACATATAATTGAAATCCAATTCTTGTTTCATACACTCCAAAATTAATAGCTACTATCTCTCCGTTTATAGGATTATTTTCTATTAAATTATTTACTTATAATGCAAATTGCTTAATTAAAGATTTTCTCGCTAAAAATATTTGTTAGCTTATATCCAATAAAGCCTAATATAATTCCAGCTACAACATCTGACGGATAATGAACAAATAAATACATTCTTGAAAATCCCATTAAAGCCGCAAAGATTAAAAAAATATATCTTTTATCTTTAAAGTAGTTTCCTAATACAAAGGCTGCTACAAAAGAAGAGGCCGTATGTCCTGATGGAAAAGAATAAGATATAGGTGCTTTAATTATAAGATTAATATTAGGACATAATAAAAAAGGTCTTTGTCTTTGGACTATATTTTTAATAATTCCTTCTCCAATTATACTGGTTATAATTAGTGATACTAATAAAATAACGCCAACTTTTCTATATTTTTTGATACATATTAATAATATACCTAATACTATCCATATGGCCCCTAGATTCCCCAATGATGATATTAAAATCATAAATTTATCCATATATGGATTAGTTAAATTTTCTCTTATTACATTTAATATATTTATATCTATGCTTTGTATTAATTCTAACATTCCCCTATCCCCACTTATTTTAATAGTAATAATTTAATTATAACATATTACTATTTCCCCATAATAGGTGGATTTTCTTCTGGTGTTGGTGGTTGATTTCCTTCTGATGTTGGTGGTTCTTCTATAACCTGTTTTCTAGAAAGTAATATTACTTTCTGTATATTATCATTTACATAATATACTCTACTTTCATAATTATTCTTGCCTACAATATTATTTATACCATTATTATATATATTTCTTATAGCTGTTATTATTTTGGGATTATCTCCAGTTATTTTATATACATCATATCCTTCAATAGCACTCCATAATGCAATTTGAGTAGCAAAATATGCTTCATCATTATTATCTAAACCTAATTCCTCTTTTGTTTTATTTGGATATCCAGCTGCTAAGACTCCAGTAGCTCTAGTATCAATTTTATCTATTTTTGAAAATACTTCACCACTTGGATATGTTTTTTCTATATCTATGCAATAACCAACTTCGGCAGTGTTATTAGGAATTATTTTTTTAGCCTTTAAGTAAAAATTTTCATAACTTACTTTATATAAGTTACGATTTTCTGTTTCTATAGTTACCTTTTCATCTACTGTATAAATTGTGTACGCTTTAACACTAGTACATACTATTGTACTAAGAATAAACATCATTAATAATAATTTAAAACTTTTTTTATATTTCATGATACTACCTCCTAAAAATTTCATTTAATAGTAGTATCCGTACCTTTTTAGATAAATATTCATATTTTATAATAAATAAACTATCCATGTAAATAACTTGAAATTCATTTACATAAATAGTTCTCATTTTATACTTAATAAAGTTAAATAAATTATCAAAAAATTTTTCATAGCAATATTAACATATAAAAAAGGGAATTCAAATACGAACTCCCTTTCTATGAACTGGTATCAAAATTTATTTTAATATCAGTTCATTCTTATATATTTTTATTCTATAGATTAAACTCTAAATTTTATAACCATCTCATTTAATGATTGTGCTAATTCAGCTTGTTCTTGTGCAGCATTTGCCACTTGTTCCATGGCTTGTGTAGATTCATTTACACTTTCCTGAATTCCAGTTAAATTTTCTGAAGAATTTTCTGCCATTTCAGCCATATTTTGAACTGCTTCACTTACCTGATTTATAGTTGCTGATATTTCTTCAGTCATAGCTGCTAACTCTCTAGACATTTCATTTACGAATCTACCATCATTATTATATTGCTCTCCTACCCCTAAGAAAGTTTCAAATTGTCCTGTTACTTCAATATTCATAAATTTTAGAAGCTCATTACTATTTTTTGATAAACTCTTAAATGCAGCTTGAACCTTCTCTGTTGTTGTCTTTACATTTTCAACAGCAACTGATGATTGTTCTGCAAGTTTTCTAACTTCTTCTGCTACAACTGCAAATCCTTTTCCTTGCTCACCTGCTCTAGCTGCTTCTATTGCTGCATTAAGTGCTAATAAATTTGTCTGATCTGCTATAGATGATATTGTATCTGCCATAACACTAATATTATCAACAACTTTACCTTTCTCTATATCATCTAATATAGCCTTTTCCATATTTACATATAATTCTTTTGTATTATCATAAGCTTTTTTACTATCTTTTTCTATTTTATCAGCTCTTTCTTGAATACTTATTGCATTAGTACTTCCATCAACAGCTTTATTAGATAATATTGAAACATTTGAGTCTACCTCTTGAATAGATGATGATAATTCTTCAGCTGTTGCACTTGTTTCTTGAACACCTGAACCAATTTCCTTTGTAGATTCATTTATCATTTCCAGCTTTGAAGTCATTTCTTCTACTGTAGCTGATAATTCTTCACTGGATGCACTCATATCTTGAGTACTATTTATAACATTCTTTATTAATGCACTTACATTATCTTGTGCTAAATTTAAAGCATAACTAACTTTTCCAAATTCATCCTTACTATCAATTACCAATGGTTTAGAGAAGTCATATTCAGATAACCTATATGCTAACTCTCCTATTTTCTTAATTGGCTCTACTATAGCATTCATTATTAAAATTGAACTTACTATTAAAATAATAATTGCAAATATCATTATTACAATTGTAGATTTAACTGATGAAGAAAAAATCCTTCCATTATCTTCTAATCTTTCTTTAGCCCAAGAATTATTTAAATTATGTAATTCATCTAAATTAGCTCTTACTTCTTCTCTTATTCCTGCAAACTCATCAAAATATTTAACTGCTTCTGCATTTTTTCCATCAAGAATTAGACTTACATATTTTGCTCTTTGCTGCCTATATGCTGCTAAATTTTTTGCCAACTCATTAAAAAGCTTTCTATCCTCCTCTTTAGTAATTCCGTCCTTATACTGTTCCATTAATTTAATATCTTCATTTGTAAGTTTTTCAATTTCTTTTGTTAATTCTGATAATGTATTCTTATCATTAATATACATCATAAGTTTCATATCTGAATATATGTTAAATGTATTTTTATCTATTGTTTGAATACATGAAATACCTATCACATTATCATCATATAATGCTGTTGCCGATTCTCCGATTTTATTTAAACTAAATGTTGCTATCACTGCTATAACAACCATTAAAATACCAGATACTAAAAAGCTAACTATTAATTTTGTAGATATCTTTAAATCTTTTAAAATTTTCATTTCTTTTCCTCCTAATAACTTTCAAATAATACGATTATCCTTGTTTTATATTGTCGTTTTTTATCAAGAAACCTTTAATTATTATATATTCATACTAAAACAATTTTTCTAAAATAAAATATTTATTATTTTTAATGCTTATTTTTTAAGAACTATTGAATATATCAAATAGTTTTTTTATTTTTATTAAATTTTTAGATTATATTTTTTAATTTATATACCAATAATTTAAAAAATATAATTTCAAATTCCCATCTTATTATTGATAAAAAACAACTAACTATTGCATAATTATTCTTATATATGTATAATTATGCAATAGTTAGTTGTTTATATTAAGTTCATATATTTTTAATTATATCTAAAATAAAAGGGGGATCTTATATATGAAAAAATTTAAAAAAGTTGTTTTAGCCTATTCTGGAGGTCTTGATACATCTATAATAATTTCTTGGCTTAAAGAAAATTATGGATGTGATGTTATAGCTGTTGTAGGTAATGTAGGGCAAAAAGATGAGCTTACTGGTTTAGAAGCAAAAGCTCTTATGACTGGTGCTTCTAAATGTTATATAGAAGATTTAACTAATGAATTTGTGTATGATTATGTATTTCCAACTATTCAATCTAATGCTGTTTATGAAGGAAAATATCTATTAGGTACATCTTTTGCTAGACCTATTATAGCGAAAAGAATAGTTGAAATTGCTAAATCTGAAGGAGCTGATGCAATTTGTCACGGTTGTACGGGTAAAGGTAATGATCAAGTAAGATTTGAACTTGCAATAAAAGCTTTTGCACCAGACATGAAAATAATAGCTCCTTGGAGAATATGGAACATAAAATCTAGAGAAGAGGAAATTCAATATGCTCTAGATAAAAATATTCCAATTTCTATTAGCTACGAAACAAACTATAGTAAAGATAAAAATTTATGGCACTTAAGTCATGAAGGTTTAGATCTTGAATTTCCTGAAAATGAACCTAATTATGAAAAAATTCTTGAAATGTCTAATACTTTAGAAAATGCGCCTAATATACCAACATATATAACCCTTAGCTTTGAAAAAGGTATTCCTGTTGCCTTAAATGGTAAAAAGTTAGATGGAGTTACTTTAATTGAAAAACTTAATAAAATTGGTGGAGAAAATGCAATAGGTATAGTTGATATGGTTGAAAACAGACTTGTTGGAATGAAATCTAGAGGTGTTTATGAAACTCCTGGAGGAAGTATTTTATATAAAGCCCATAAAGATTTAGAAGAATTATGCTTAGATAAAGAAACTGCTCATTATAAACAAATCATTGCATTAAAATTTGCTGATATTGTATATAATGGTCAATGGTACACTCCTCTTCGCGAATCTCTTTCAGCTTTTATTTCTAAAACTCAAGAAAATGTTACTGGTGAAATTAAACTTAAATTATATAAAGGAAATATAGTTAATGCAGGTATGACTTCACCATATTCACTATATAGTGAAGAATATGCAACTTTTGGAAAAGATGACGTGTACAATCAAAATGATTCTGCTGGATTTATAAACCTATTTGGCTTACCTATTGCAGTTAAAGCTAAAATGGATTCAGTATTAAAAAATGGAGTGAAATAATTATGAAACTTTGGGGAGGAAGATTTAAAAAAAGAGTTAATGAACTTGTAAATGACTTTAACTCATCTATTAGAATAGATTCAAAAATGTATAAAGAAGATATTAAAGGTAGCCTTGCACATGTAAAAATGCTTGCTAAGCAAAATATTATTTCTAAAAATGATAGTGAAAAGATAATACAAGGTCTATATTCAATTTTAGAAGGATTAGAAAATGAAGTTATAAAAATAGATGAAACTTCTGAAGATATACACAGCTTTATTGAAAGCACATTAACCTATTGCATTGGAGATGAAGGTAAAAAACTTCATACTGGTAGAAGTAGAAATGATCAAGTTACCTTAGACACAAAGTTATATTTGAAAAACTATTTAAAAAGTCTATCTTTAGATATATTAGATTTTCAAACTATTATTTATGAAAAAGCTAAGGATAATGTAAAAACTATAATGCCAGGATATACCCATATGCAAAAAGCTCAACCTATAACTTTGGCTCATCATCTTTTAGCTTATTCAGAAATGCTTAAAAGAGATCTTGGTAGAATTTTAGATTGTTATAAAAGATTAGATGAAATGCCTCTTGGTAGTGGTGCACTTGCAACCTCTACTTATCCAATAGATAGAAATTTCGTAGCTAATGAGCTTGGATTTTCTAAAGTAACTTTAAATAGTCTAGACTCTGTATCAGATAGAGATTATGCTATAGAAACGCTTTCTACTTTATCTATTATAATGATGCATTTATCAAGGTTTTCCGAGGAAATAATTCTTTGGTGCACAAATGAATTTAACTTTGTAGAATTATCTGATGAATATAGTACTGGTAGCTCTATAATGCCTCAAAAGAAAAATCCTGATGTTGCAGAACTTGTTAGAGGAAAAACCGGAAGAGTTTATGGCGATTTAATTACTTTACTTACTGTAATGAATGGAATTCCTTTAGCTTATAACAAAGATATGCAAGAAGATAAAGAAGCTTTATTTGATGGCTTAGATACTGTAACTCTTTCACTTAAAACTTTTGCTGCAATGATTAAAACCATGAAAGTAAATAAAAATGTAATGAAAAAAAGTGCTGCTCTAGGTTTTACAAATGCTACTGATGTAGCTGATTACTTAGTAAAAAAAGGAATTGCATTTAGAAATGCACATGAGATAGTAGGTGAAATAGTGCTTTATTGTATTAAAGAAAATAAAGAGATTGAAGAATTGCCTTTGGAAACCCTTAAAAACTTTTCTCCTATTTTTAGTAAAGATGTATATAAAACTATAGATTTAATTACTTGTGTTGAAGATAGAAAAGTATTTGGTGGACCAAGTTTTATTTCTGTAACTATACAACTTAATTTCTTAAAAGATTTTATAGAAAAATTTCAGAAAGAAATTAAATATTTAAAGTAAATATTTTATATACTAAATTTTAATATTTATAACTATACTTTTGAAATTGTTATAGGTATCTATATTATTATAATATCTAACAAGAATATAACACGATATTTTCTATAAAATTCTACAATTAAATTAATGGTATTTTATGTATTATTTTTAATCCTTTTTTTAATATAATTTTTTAAAAATTTTAAAATAGACTTTGTGTACAAAAGCCTATATTACTTAAATTATCAAAGAATTAATATTTTCTTTAAACTATTTCATTTTCAAGCAATTTGACAAACCTCCTATTTTATAGTGTATACTAATATATATTAAAACTTAATATTTAGGAGGTAAATTATTTGATTAAAAAAACTCTATTGTCTTTTGTTGTAGTAGCTTTATGTTTTAATATAAGTTATACAGCTGTGATAAAAGCTTTGTCACCTGAAACACAAGCTATTGAAGAAAGTAAAGTTAAATACCAACAATTAGATGAAAGTATAATATCATTAAATTCAGATATAAGTAAGTTAAATGCTGAAATATCCGAAATAAATGCTAAGCTTGAAAAAAATAATAATGAAACTGAGGAAACAGAGATTAAAATAAAACTTATTAACTCTCAAATTGAGGATGCTAAACAAGATATAAAATCTAAGCAAATTGTTTTAGATAGTAGATTGCGTAGTATGTATAAAAGTAATATGTCTACCAGTATACTTTCTTATCTAATAGAATCTAAAAACATATTTGACTTTTTTAATAGAATGGAATCTATGGGAAGAATAATTTCATTGGACAAGCAAATGGTTAATGAAATTAAAGAAAAGCAAAGCTTTTTAGTAAAAAGTGCCGATGAATTAAATAAAAAGCAAGAAGAATTAAAAATTCTAAAAATATCAATTGAAAAAGATTTGGCTAAAGTAAATGAAAAACAAAATAGCCAACAAGAAAAATTATCAGAACTTAATAGTCAAAAAGATGCTGTAGCCGAAACTATTGAGGCTAACGAATTAAAACTTATTTCACATCCTCTATCTATTGTTAATTCTGATAATTCTAGTGTACAAGATATCTCTGATGCTATAAGTACATTAAAAGCATTAATTCCTCAATTAAATACTGAATCAGTTATTGATATAGCTAATGATGGTATTTCAACTGGTAATGCTAAAATAGAAGAAATTAATTCAGCTAACAATTCAAATGCTAACACAAATAATAATAATTCTCAAAATAATAATAACTTAGCATCTAAAGGTACATTTACTATGGAAGCTACTGCTTATAGTGGTGGAACTGTAACTGCAATGGGCTTTAAACCTGTTAGAGATCCTAATGGAATAAGTACAGTTGCTGTAGATCCTTCCGTAATACCTCTTGGTTCAAAAGTTTTTGTATCTGGTTATGGATATGCAATAGCTTCTGATACTGGTGGGGCTATAAAAGGAAATATAATTGATTTATACTTTAATTCCCATGAAGAGTGTATGGCTTTTGGAAGACAAAATGTAACAGTGAGTTTAATAGCCTATCCTGGTGAATGGTAATAAAAAAGATGAAAAACTATTTAAAGTTTTTCATCTTTTTTATATAAACTATTTTTCTATATAATTTACTACATGTTTTATTATCATGTTAATACTTCCATCACCATTTCTTTGAATCTCAAACTTGGAACTGTCATGATAAGCCTCTTCATCAATATATAAATCAATTTCTTTATCAATTTTAAGTCTTACTCTTTTAAGCTTCTTTTCTACCCATTGTTTATCTACTGTTACTTCATCTTCTAAACCATGACTCTTAACAAAATTTGAAAAATTCTCTTTTATTTGCGGCTCTTCTCTAAATAGTTCATGAGATAAAGCATCTATGTTTATACATTCTTCTTCTTTTAATTTGCTTTTTACAGTGGTTCTTATCTTCTCTGCTCTATCAGCATCCTCAGTAACATTACTTCTAGTCCAAGTCTCTGCCGCTTTAAGTAAGGTTTTAGTCATATCTCTCTCATTAGTTATTAACGAACACCCTAAGAAATTTGCTATAAAATAGTTAGCTCCATATTCATCTTGATCTTTACTCTTTCTTTGTTTATCAATAACCATTAAATCATATTTATTCTCTTCTCTAATTGGCTTAATAAAAGCAGCCTTTTGTATTCTCTGACTACTTCCAGGTAAACCAGTTGACTGTGGTACTATTCCTATTCCAATTTTATTTTCAACAAACTCTACTTGATGAGTAAAATTTTTAACATAATCCATCTTAAGTATTCCTATCATAGGTCCTTGATCTGTAATTAATGATACAACTATTAAATCACAAGAAGGTATATTAACATTACTTTTCATTATAATAAATAATTGTCTTGCTAATTCCTGCGATAATGCTATTATCTCACTTCCCTCTATCTCATTTAAATAATCTTGAACTAATTCTTTAACAATATTTCTTTCTGGATTGAATACTGCATACTTTAGTTCTTCATCTTTAAAACACTTTTCTATATGCCTATATAAAAATTTATAAATGTCTTCATTTAAATCAAGAGTATATTCATTCAAAATAGGTTCATCACCATTCGAATCAATTATATGTATTACAGCTTCTTGTATGTTTATATCATTTATATACTCCATATCTACACCACCTACATTTTAATCATAAAATACATTATAACACTTATGTATGTAAATGGACAATTACAAAAATCCTTTTAACAATTTAGATAACTCTTTAATTATTTTTATCTTACTTCATTCAAGTATTTTTATCTATATTGAGTAATGAAAAATCTTGCTGTAATAAATGTTGTGGTAGAGTTTGCCTTTGGATTTTTCAGCATTATGATAATATCAACTATTATAGCTTTAATTACAATGCTCCTTTATAGACCTCAATCTTGGTGTGTTTATTATACTATAGGAACTATGACTGAAGATATATGTATTATAAAAAAATAAGATATAAAAATCAAACTAACTCTAAATAATATTGTTAAAAATAATAAAAAACTAATTAGTTATAATATTAACAAAATATACACCATTAAACACTAAATTTTTATGTATTTAAAGTATTTATCTTATTATTACATGATAATTTTGATAAAATTTTGTCATATTATCTAAGCTTTAAAACACGAATTGTTATTTTTTTGTTTTCATTACTGATATTTTGGGTTATAATAACTTTTGAAAAGAAAAAAATATTGTAGATATATATTTTTTTCCTAAACAAATATATATTATACGGAGGTTGTGCCATGTTAGTTTCAGCAAAAGAAATGTTAAACAAAGCTAGAGAAGGTAAATATGCTGTTGGTCAATTCAACATTAATAATTTAGAATGGACTAAAGCTATCTTATTAACTGCTCAAGAAAATAACTCACCAGTTATCTTAGGAGTATCAGAAGGTGCTGGTAAATATATGTGTGGTTACAAAACTATAGTTGGAATGGTTAATGGAATGATGGAAGAATTAAAAATCACTGTTCCTGTTGCATTACACTTAGACCACGGTAGCTATGAAGGAGCTAAAGAAGCTATGGCAGCTGGATTCTCATCAATAATGTTTGATGGATCACACTATGCAATAGATGAAAATATAGAAAAAACAACTGAAATGGTTAAACTTACTTCTGAAAAAGGAATATCTTTAGAAGCTGAAGTTGGATCAATCGGTGGAGAAGAAGACGGAGTTGTAGGTGCTGGAGAAATTGCAGATGCTGCTGAATGTAAGGCTATAGCTGATCTAGGAGTTACTATGTTAGCTGCTGGTATCGGAAACATTCACGGACAATATCCTGCAAACTGGCAAGGACTTAGCTTCGATGCATTAGCTAAAATAAATGAAGCTACAGGAACTATGCCATTAGTATTACACGGTGGTACTGGAATCCCAGACGATATGATTAAGAAAGCTATATCATTAGGAGTTTCAAAAATCAACGTTAATACTGAATGTCAATTAGTATTTGCCGAAGCTACTAGAAAATACATAGAAGCTGGTAAAGACGTACAAGGTAAGGGATTTGACCCAAGAAAGCTATTAGCTCCAGGAACTGAAGCTATAAAAGCTCTTGTTAAAGAAAAAATGGAATTATTCGGATCAATTAACCAAGCTTAATTCTATAGAAGTAAAAGGATATCTATTTAGGTATCCTTTTTTAATCCATTAATATTTTATCTGTATTTTCTATAATTCAAGAACCACCAGTAGATCCAATCATTCCTAATAAGATATTCCTTCTAATTTTAAATATAAAATAATGAAAATTGTAACTAATATTCATACAACTTAAATCAAAATAATTTTCATCAAATTTTATTCCTTTAGGAAACTCAAAACATATATTGATTTTTCTCCCCTATCAATTCTATTTTTATAATTATCAAATTCAGTTTTCCGCCGTTAATTATATCCTTGAAAATAAAATTCTGTATTTACTGAATTTTGTTTGCTATTAAAGCTTATTTTCATCTCATTAATATTAGCTATTCCTTTAAAATTATTTTCAAAAGAAATCTTTACCTTAAAATAAAACCTAAACATTTTACCTAAGTTTTTTTCTCATTGTAACCATATTTTCTATAGTATCAAATCCCCTTCTTTTATAGAAACCTTCAGCTTTTTCTGATTTAGTAGTTAATAATATAATTTCATCTATACCTCTACTTTTCAATCGCTCTATAAATTCCTCTAACACTTTAGTACCTAACCCACGACTCTGAATAGTTGTATCTACACAAAATTCTTTTATATTAAACTGCATTCCATAATAATAATACTCATGATTTCCAAGAATCATCCCTACTGGCTTATCTTCTTCATATGCCACAATTCCATAAAACCCTTCACAATTTATCATTTGATTTAGTCTTTTCAATACTATTTCTGTAGTCCATTTATCATTCCAAGGTTCTTTATTGAAAGCATTTATATATAGTTTTGTTAAAACCTCAATATGTTCTTTTTTCATTTCTTCATATCTCATATAATTCTCTCCTCTAATTTTAAATTCAATTATCTAATCTTTTTCAATATATATTTATTGTAAAACAATATATTTTTATTGAGTATTCTATTGGTTAATGATATAATAGTTATATAATGTTAATAGGAGGTTTTTATGGAATTAACTAAATGGATTAATCCCGTTATTAATTTATTACTTTTATTAGTTGGATTTATGATTATTGGTGGAGTATTTTCAATTATATTTTTATTAGATTTTTCTGATAGCTCTAAAATCAAAGACTTAACTATAATTATATCAAATACAATAATGTATATTCTAATTTTCCTTCCAATTTTTCAACTAAAGAAAATTATAAAATCAATATCTGAAAATAAAATTTTTACTTTAGAAAATGTTAAAAGATTTAGATTTATATCATATCCAATTTTTTTAATAGCTTTTTTAAGTTGTTTCGGTGGATATAGTAATATTGAAATTATGTCCATAAAAGGATTTTCTATAAAAGGATATACTCTTATAATTTTAATATTAGCATTATTTGCTTTAATAATGTCTCATATATTCCATGAAGCAATGCTAGTTAAAACTGAATCTGAAAAACTTAAAGAAGAAAATAAATACACTATATAATAAAAAAACAGTGAGCTTTATTATTAAAACTCACTGTTTTACCTTATTCTATACTTATAACATCATAACCTTCTTCTTCTATTGCCTCTTTTAAAACTACATTATCAAATACCTTTGTCTCTATAGTTGCATACTTTCCTTCTAAATTAACATCCACTTGTGATACTCCCTCTAAAGCTTCTAAAGCTTCTTTAACATGAGATACACAATGGTTACAACTCATTCCTTCAATTAGAATTTTCTTCTTCATAATTAACCCTCCTATTTATACTATATTTTAACCTTTTAAACCCTAAGCCTTAAAGCGTCTAAGCCTTAAAGCATTTAAAAGTACTGAAACAGAACTTAAACTCATTGCAGCCGCTGCTATCATTGGGTTTAATAATGGTCCTCCAAATATATGAAGCACTCCCATTGCTACTGGTATTCCAAGTATATTATACCCAAAAGCCCATCCTAAATTCTCTTTTATATTTTTTATTGTAGCCTTACTTAATTTAATTGCAGTAGAAACATCCATTAAATCACTTCTCATAAGAACTATATCAGCAGATTCTATTGCTACATCCGTGCCTGAACCTATTGCTATTCCTATATCAGCTTGAACTAATGCTGGAGCATCATTTATCCCATCTCCAACCATTCCAACTTTATCTCCATTTTCTTGTAACTTTTTAACTTCGTTTGCTTTATCTTCTGGAAGAACCTCTGCCAAAATTATATCTATTCCTACTTCTCTTGCTATTGCATTTGCTGTTTTCTTATTATCACCAGTAATCATAGCTACTTTTATTCCCATATTATGAAGAGTTTCTATAGCCTTTTTACTACTTGGTTTAACAGTATCTGCAACGGCTATTATACCACCTATAGAATTATCTATAGATATATACATTGGTGTTTTTCCTTGATTTGCTAATCTATCTGCATCCTCTACCATTATTGATATATCTATATTTTTCTCTATCATTAATTTTTTATTTCCTAGAAGAATATTCTTGTCATTAATTTTAACTTCAATACCATGACCTGGTATTGCATTAAACTCTTGAATTTCTTTTAGATCTAATCCTTTTTCTTCTGCTCCTTTAACTATTGCCTCTCCTAAAGGATGTTCTGACCCTTTTTCAGCACTAGCTGCTAAAACTAAAATCTCATTTTCATCTAAATTATTTGTTATTATATCTGTAACCTTTGGTTTACCTTCTGTTATTGTTCCTGTCTTATCAAATACTATTGTATTTAATTTATAAGTAGTTTCTAAAGCTTCTCCCCCTTTGATTAAAACACCATTTTCAGCCCCCTTACCCGTACCTACCATAATTGCTGTTGGTGTTGCTAAACCTAGTGCACAAGGACAAGCTATTACTAGCACTGCAATGAAAATTGTTAATGAAAAGACTGTACTTTCTCCAGCAATTAACCATGCTACTGCTGCAAATATTGCAAGACCTATTACTATTGGAACAAAATAAGATGATATCACATCTGCAAGCTTTGCTATTGGTGCTTTTGTTCCTTGAGCTTCTTCAACTAACTTAACTATTTGAGCTAATGCTGTATCTTTACCAACTTTTGTAGCCTTATACTTAATAAATCCGGTTTTATTAATACTTGCACCTATTACTGTGCTTCCCACAGTCTTTTCAACTGGAATACTTTCACCTGTAAGCATAGATTCATCAATAGATGTACTTCCTTCTATAACTTCACCATCAACTGGTAACTTTTCTCCAGGCTTAACTAAAATTATATCATTAACTACAACCTCATCTAAAGGAACTATTATTTCTTTTCCATTTCTTATTATAGTTGCATTTTTAGGAGCTAATTCCATTAAGGCTTTAATTGCCTGTGATGTTTTTCCTTTTGAAACAGCTTCTAAATACTTTCCTAAAGTTATTAAAGTTAAAATTACTGCAGCTGATTCAAAATATAAATGCATTGCATAACTAGAATCTCCATTAATTATTTTATATATTGCAAATATACCATATAAGAACGCAGCTAAAGTTCCAATTGAAATTAAAGAATCCATATTAGGACTTAACTTAAATAAATTTTTCAACCCTATTTTATAGAACTTATATCCTATTATCATTACCGGCAATGTTAAAACTGTTTGTATTAAAGCAAAGTTTAAAGGGTTCATCATAGGATCCATTATCATAGGAAGATGCATTCCAACCATATGCCCCATACTTATTATCAATAATGGTATAGTAAAAATCATTGAAGATATAAACCTTATCATTAAAGACTTTTCAGGTGTAAATTTTTTATCATCATTATTTATTGTTTTATTCTCATCTTCTCCAACAAGTTTATAACCTGATTTATCTACAATTGCCTTTATATCTCCATAAGTTACTTCATCTTCGTTATATGAAATTATCAATTTCTCAGTTGCAAAATTTACATTTGAATCTTCTACTCCATTAAGTTTTTTAGTAACTCTTTCAACTCTATTAGCACATGCTGAGCATGTCATTCCTTCTACTTTAAAGGTTGAAGTTTTTATATTTTTCTTAACTGAATATCCAGCTTTAGATACAGTTTCCTCAATTACCTCTTTTGTTAATTTGTTATCATCAAAAGATACATTTAAAGTTTCTGTAGCAAAATTCACATTAGCTTTATCAACACCCTCTAATTTATTTATTACTCTTTCAACCCTATTAGCACATGCTGAGCATGTCATTCCCTCTATTTTAAATGATTTTCTTTCCATTTCTCCTCCTTTTTTAACTAAATAACTTTAGCTTTAATTATTATTTTGATAATATCTTTTCTAATATTTTATTTATTTCATCTATTTTTTCATCACTATCGTTGTGATTGCATGCTTCCTTAACACAATGATTTAAATGATTTTTTAGAATCATTAAATTTGCTTTTCTAAGTAAAGATTGTGCTGCTAGTATTTGATTTGAAACATCTATACAATATCTATCATCTTCAATCATTTTTATTATTCCTTCAAGCTGACCTTTTGCTGTTTTTAATGGTTGTAACGCTTTTTTCTTTTCTTGATCCAAAATTCTCCCTCCCTACCCCCTAGGGGGGTGTTTTGGTTTTATTATATATCTTTATTTCTATTTGTCAACTAATAAATAATATTTATTAAAATATTACTTTTTATACACATTAATAAAAAAAGACTAGTCAACTTTTTAAGTTTGCTAATCTTTCGTTTTACTTCTTATTTTAAATTATTTACTTTCTCTATTATTCTCTTAATTATAATCTTATATATTAATATAGCTTCATTATCTTCAAATAACTCTTCATCTCCATTTATTGCATAATAAAAACATATACCTAACTTTCTTTTTATTATTAAAGTATAATCCTTATCTTGTATCTTCTTATAATCTCTTACTGTAGATAGTGTTATATTTTTTACTTCTTCTAAATTTAAAAGACCTATTTTTAAAAGTTCTTGATATATAAATAAAGCAAATAAATTACTTTCATCATATAAAGTGTCAACTTCTATAATCTCTTCAAACATCTTTACTATCTGCTCTGGAACTATATTACTATTTATAATATAATCTCTATTTATCTTTATATCTTTTATATTATTTGAAAATCTATGGGCTAATTCATCTAAAGATGCATCACTTTTAAGCTCTAATATTATTCTTATTCTTTCTAATACTTTTTCTTTTGGAAAAAATGTCTCCTGTCCTGTTGATACACTCTTTTTAATAAACCATTCTTCTGGTATTAAACCCTTTCTTTTCCATCTATATAATTGTCCATAAGAAATCCCCATAACTTCTAAAAGTTCTTTTTTAGATATTAATTCTTTAAACATATGCTTTCACCTACTGTACTTCTTTTATCTACTTTTAAAATTCCTGTATATTCTATTTTATCAATAATACAATCCTCTAATATAGTTATATTATGTCCTCTTACAACTTTACATCTAGTATTTTGTAACACTATTGTATCACCTTCTATTATATTAGATGTAACACTTCCACTAATAAAACTTATAAATCTATTTTCCCTTATTACAATTTCACTACCGCCTATTTCTTCTATTAAACTTCTATGTCTAGGAATAATTTTTATTTTATCAGCAGATAACAATCCATGCAGATTTATCCTGCCCTTACTATAAAATATATTTGACTCACAATCTCCTTTAACATTTAACTAACCTAAAACTCTTACTATATTCCCTCCTAAGTTCCCCTTAGAATTTAGTTCCCCTAATATTCTTAATTTTTCTTTTATAATAACATTACTTTCTGATATCAATTCTCCAAGAATTTTCAAATTATATACTGTTGATATTTTACTTAAATAACATTCTCCTATAACTTTTAAATTTATACATAGTAACTCATTATATATTTTAGCCTCACCTAATATTCTAATTTTTCTATATCTAAAAAATCATAGGCTCCACATTCCCTCATTATTTTTAAAAATTTACACTTTACTTTCCCCCTAATTTCCCCTTCTCCAAATATTCTTATTTTATTATATTCTCCCTGAACTATAGAACCTTCACCAAATACGTTAATAGAATTTAACTTTTTTCATCTTCTATTCTCCCTTTTAAATTTTAATAGTTTCTTTAATATTTGAATCTCCATTTATTTTAAGTTCCCCTGTATATTCAACCCTTTCTATATCACAACCACTATTTATTGTTATATCATGACCTCTTACTATATTGCATTTTGTTTGCTCTAGTAATATTTTATCTGCTTCTATAGATTCACAAATTAATTTCCCTATTATTTCTTTTGATATAAATAATACTCGTATCTTTCTATTTATACCCTTCCTTACTATTACCTCTTCCCCACCTATTTCTCTTATTTTATTACTTGTTATTATATTTAGCTCTATTTTATCTCCAGATAATAATCCTTCTATATTGACTTTGCCATCAACACATATTTTTTCACATTGACAAATTCCCTTAACTTTTAATACTCCATTTACAATAGCATTATCAAAATTCATATCTTCTTTGACTATTGCCTTTCCGTTTATATTAATATTTCCACCTTTAACTTTCCCCTTAAATGTAAATGTTCCATTTATTTCAAATAAATCATTTATTTCAGCATTTCCTTCAATATCAAACATACCATTAATAACAAAATTATTAGTTTTAATATCTCCTTTTGATTTTCCAATACCATTTACAACAATAGAACTACTTTTAACATTATCAATTATAGTTCCCATTCCTGATATATCAATATCAGAATAATCCCCCCCAAATACCTTACCAACTCCATCGACTCTAATATCATTTTTATTATTCATAATCTATCTTCCAATATAACATTGTTACATTCACATATAAAATAAACCTTTTTTAATATCTATAATATAACTTTATAATAACATTGTTATACTGTGAATAATTTTACAAAAAAGATATTACTAAATTTAATCTAGTAATATCTTTTACCTAATTCTAATATATTAAAATTCAGCTACTATAGTTATACAGTTATTAATAGCTACTAAAATTAATAATAGCTATACTATTCATAGTTCTCTTTTTTATCTACATTTTTAATGTTTGTAATTCCTTTTATCCTATACCTCCATAAATTATCCCAAGGACTATTATTATTATAGTTGCAGGAACAAACATATATTTACCAAATTTAATAAAACCTATTCCTAATTTTTTCTTTGCTCCCTTATTCAATTCACTTAATGCAATTCTATTATCAATAACATAATAGAATACAAAAGCTGTTATTACTGCTCCTATTGGTGATAATATTATTGTTATAAAATTCGTAAATTTATCAAATATATCTCCACTTAAACTTAAAGGAATACCTAAAATAAATGATACAGTAGCTATAATTATAGATGATTTCTTTCTACTCCATTTCTTCAATGACATTATTGCTTCAACAGGTCCTTCAAGCATTGCTATTGATGATGAAATCGAAGCAAAAATTACACTTAAAAAGAATAATGTACTTAATAAGTTTCCAAAAGGCATTGTTTGAAATATACTTGGTACTGTTACAAATAATAAAGCTGGTCCAGCTGTAGGACTTAAGCCTAATGCAAATACAGCTGGCATGATCATAAAAGCAGCTAGCATTGCTGACAATGTATCAAAAAGAGCTGTATTTATTGCACAGTTAGGTATATCAAATTTATTATCTGCATAACTACCACATACAACCATGCAACATCCTGTTAATGATACAGTAAAGAATGCTTGTCCCATAGCCATTACCCATGTCTTAATTTTAAAAAGATATGACCAATCTGGTTTTAAAAGATACTTTATTCCCTCAGAAGATCCTGATAAACTAAGTGACTTAATTATTAGAATTATAAATATAATAAATAACAATGGAATAATTATTTTATTAATTTTTTCTATACCTTTAGAAACACCAAAACTAACTATTATTAATGTTATTACTACTGCTAAAGCATGCCAAAATATTGTAATATTACTATTAGTAAAAGTAGTAAAATATATTTCTGTATTTATATTTTTTATTTCTCCAGTTAGACTTATAAAAAAATATTTTAATACCCATCCAATAACAACTGTATAAAACATAAATATACCTGTTAAACCTAAAGTGGGTATTATTGATATTATCCATCCACCTTTTAAGTTCTTTTCTTTAAAAACTTCTCTTATAGCTCCTAATGAACCTTTCTTATATTGTCTTCCAAAAGAAAATTCAGTAATTAGTCCAACTGTTCCAAGAATAAGTACAAAAATAAAATATGGAATTAAAAATACTGCTCCTCCATTTTCTCCAAGTTTATATGGAAACATCCATATGTTTCCCAGTCCTATTGCTGCTCCAACACAAGATAATATAAATCCCATCTTGCTAGAAAATTCTTCTCTTTTTTCCATTGTAACTCCTCCTAGTTATTATTTTTTACGCATGTAGATTTCTCCAAATATTGTCTAATGAAAAACTACAAAACGTACACTTTATTTTTATTCTTTAGGCAAACATACTTAACTTTAAAAGTATACTTAGGTTATCTATAATTTTCCAAAGAATAAAAAAAGCCTTATAGCATATGCTATAAGGCTTTAAACCTAGGATAATAAAAACCTCATAGCATTACCTATGAGGCTTAATTTTACTTAATCACAAAAATCCTTAGCCATCATAGATACAAAACACTTAAACACTGTGGTTTGCATCTATGACATTTAATAGTACACTAAACGCAAGCCCTATCTAAAGAAGCTAAAGAAAAAGCTATTATTTAATTTTAAATTCTTTAAGTTTGCCTTTAAATTCATAATACTATCTCCTGTTTATAGATTTTTAATTATGATAACACTCTCAAAAACTATTGTCAATATATTCTTAATATAATTATTAATTATGAATTTTATTTATTTTCTTCTATAACCTTTTTTAATTTATTTTGTACTAGCCACAGTTTCTTTTGTTTTCTATTATATGAAACCATTTGATTTTTATTATTTCTACTTGCATCAAGTAATTTTATATAATGCTCATCTGCAATTTTTAATGCATCTTCTATTACTAAAAGTTCCTCTTTAGTAAACATATTATCCCCTCCACTTAAATAAACTAAATTTGATAATTAACATTATAACACATTTTAATCCTATCATTAATGCACTTATTTTTTAATGACTATATATTTCTTACCTTTTAATAAAACTTAATTATATGGATAAACTATTATTGAATTTTATTATTTTACTAGGAGGATTATTATGAATACTAAAAAATGTTGTAATTCAAGTAAAAAAACGTCTTCTGATCCTACTTCAAATAATTATGAAAAAGAAATAAAAAAAAATACTAAATCTAAAACTCCTTATGGAGAAAATGAACCATCTCCTCATACAACATATAAATAAATAAAAATTTGATTAGAGTAATTTGATAATTACTCTAATCAATATATTAAAAATTTCACTCTACATATATTACTTAAAAGTTTTCCTTAATCTACATTTCTTCTATTTTTCTTAACTATAAAGTTTTCTACAGAAAATATTATCCTATTTTCTAAATTTTAATTTTTGTTCACTATTTAATAACTTATTTATTCGAACTACTAATATAACTATTTTTAATATTAATTTTATTAAATATATAGAAATCTCTAATCCTTCATAATATAATTAGTATTATTTAACATAATATATTATTTATAACTTCTATTTATATATTTTAATTTTGGAGGATTTTCTATGACACTAATGACTAAAAAAGCATTAGCTAATTCCTTAAAAAATACAATGAACAAAAAATCCATAAATAAAATAACTATAAAAGAAATAGTCTCTAATTGCGGAGTTAATCGTCAAACTTTTTATTATCATTTCCAAGATATTTATCATTTATTAGGATGGATTTATAAAACTGAAGCTGTTGATAGTATTTCTAATTATAAAAGTTATGACTCTTGGCAACAAGGATTCTTAAAAATATTCCAATACGTAGAAAAAAATAAAGACTTTTGCATTAATACTTTTAATTCAATTGGTAGAGAACATTTAGAAAACTTTTTACATAATGAAGTTTTTAATCTTTTAATTAATGTTGTTGAAGAGGTTTCTAAAGATTATAATATATCCTCTAATGAAAAAAATTTTATTGCTGATTTTTATACTTTTGCATTTATTGGGATATTAACATCATGGATGAAATCTGGAATGAAAGATAGTCCGGAAAATATTATTAGCAAAGTAGAAAAACTAGTTGCTGGTGATATAAAAAAGGCTCTAAATAAAACTACTCAGTTACATTAATAACTGAGTAGTCTATATATTATTTAAAATTTCTATCTGTAGGAAGTTTTTAAAGCATCTTTTAAAACTCTAGGATCTTTCTTGTATTGAGTAACTGGAATAACTTTTTTATGCTTAACATTAAAAAGAGTATAAATAGCCATTCTCGCTGCACGCACAGAGTATTCTTCTGTAAATACCATATCTTCTGGTATTTCAACAAACTGACTAATCATTGCGAAATTTGTTGATCCCTCTGGTACTACCTGTGGACGATCAGTCATTTTACGTGGTTGGAATTGTGAGTCTATATATGGCATCATACATGGAATAACATTTACTACTGTATCCATAATTTCCTCCATTTTATCTTCCATGTGTAAATGATGTAGAAGTTCTATTAATATTTCTTCTCCAGTACAATCACGCATTGGTTTCTTCACATAATCTCCTACCTTATCTGTATATAAACCATATCCCCAGAAAATAGTTGTGTCCATTGGCTGATTCTTAAAATGCGGTTGAGCTGCAACAACTATACTCATTAACCAGTTAGAATCTTTAAATGTCATTAATGCTCCACTACCTGGTATATTTCCTGAAAATTGTTCTATTAATTTTAAAAGCTTATTTCCCTTACAAGTTACAGTAAAACTTTCCCAATTAGTCTGATCTGGACGCCCAAAGAATGGTTCTGGATTTCCAAGTCCCATTTTCTTTCTAGCTATTTTACTCCAAAGTTCTCCTGAAATCGGATTTTCTGGCTTATATTCTGCTGGTGTATTAAAGTCCCCTAGAGTAGCACTATCTGTCATACATCCATTAGTCATTATACATACGTCTCCAGGATTTAAATTAATTACTTCTTCACCTTCCAAATGTATTGCAGTTACAGTAATTCCTTCTCCTGGCTTAAAATCTAAGTCTGTTACTTTTGCATTTATACTAAAATCAACATTAAACTTATCTAAATAAGCCTTTAATGGAAGTATTACTGATTCATATTGGTTATAAGGCGTACGTGTAACACCTTCTAAAGTTTCTATACGAGAAAATTCAAAAATCATACGTTCCATATAGCGCTTAAATTCAAATAGACTAGACCATTTTTGGAATGCAAAAGTTGTTTGCCACATATACCAAAAGTTAGTTTGGAAAAAATGTGGTGTGTGTCTAAACCAATCTTCTATAGTCATATCATCTAACTTCTCTTCTGGTGTAACCATTAATTTTCCTAAAGCCATACGGTCATCATTATTGAATCCCATACTAGTTACATCCTGAATTATACCATATCTATCAACTAATCGTGCTTGTGCATGAGTCGGATGCAAATGATCAAAATTTAGAATTTCTTCAGTAACAGTTTTACCAGGACTATCTATAGATGGAATAGTAGAAAATAATTCCCAAAAATTTTCGTATGTTTCTTCATTTAACATTCTACCTCCGCGACATACAAATCCATTAACTATATCTCCTGCACCATCATTACTACCACCAAGAATATGCATTCCTTCAATTATATGAATATTTTCTCCTTTGAAATTACAATCCCTAACAAGGTAAGCTGCTCCTGCTAAAGATGCTAATCCACCCCCAATAAAGTAAACTTGCTTGTCCCCATGATCAGTATAAGTAAATGTTATAACATCTTCCTTAGCTTTATCTTTAGCCTTTTTAACTGCTAAAGTTGCTAAAGTTGCTGCACCCGCCATTGCTCCTATTGCTATTAATACGTTCTTATTGTTTTTGTTTGAATCTTTTCTCATACAACCTTCCTCAACTTTCTACTTAAATTCTAGTAATTTTCTTACTTATTATTATAGTTTGACTAAATTAGATTGTATTTATACAATTAAATAGTTTTGTCTAAAAATTAAAATAATTTTGTCTATTTTAAAATAAAAAAATCAAAGCTAGAATAATCTAACTTTGATTTAAAAATTTAAAAATATTTAATAATATTTTTATGCAAAGACAGGTGTACCCATTTCATTTCTTAATACTTCATCTGCTTCATTATAATCATTTTTTATGTTTGCATAGCCTTCTTTTATTGCTGATACACTATTATTAATTCCTTTACTTAAAGAGTCTGATATTTCATCTTTAGCATTTACTAAAGTTGTTTTTAACTCTGATGCTGTAGTTTTTACATCGGATACTATTGTTTTTACATTTTCTGCTACTTCCTTACCACATGTAACTATTGTATTAGCAGTTTCCTTACATAGCTTAATTGATAATTCTACGCCTTCAACAGTTTTCTTATAGTCTGAAGCCATAGATTTATATGCATCCTTTACAGTTCCTGAAATATTTTCAACACCTTCTTTAATAGCATAGAATCCAGTTCCTATTGATGATACTGTGTTAGATACTTTTCCTATTATACCGACGCTTGGATCAGCCATTACACGCTTTATATTTGCTACACTTAATCCTACTTTTGTTACCACTTTTCCTACTTCAGCACCAATTTTTACTGCTGTTTTAACTCCTGTAGTAACTAAAGAAGTTGCAGAATCTTTAACTTCTAGCATTACATCTTTAAGTTGGGCGGCTGTAGCTGTAACTTGTTTTACTGTAGCTGATATTTTTTCTGCTGTATCAGTAATTTTAGCTTCTACAGATTTAGCTAACTTCATTGTTTTTTCAGTAACTTCATTAAATGTATCCTTAATCTTAGTGCTTATTTTAGATACAGTATTTTTAACATTTTCACTTACTGTAACAAAAGTCTTTTTTACATTATTAACTACAGAGTTAGCAAATCTTCCAATTGCACTTCCAACTCTGCTAAGTTTACCGCCTATAGATGAGATAGTTCCTGCAACTGACTTACTAGTATCTTTATCTTCTTTTTTGTTATTAATTGATATATTATTAATAACATCCTCTTTGTATTTATTTACCTCACTAGAAGTATCAGCTTTTAAAGTGTTTTTACTCTTTAATTCATTTGCTTTGTTGTTATTTACACATTGTAAATTCATTAAGTTTTCTCCACTACATTTTGTTATCATAATTAATCACTCCCTTAATAATTTTTATATAAACATTTTAAAATGAATATATCGTTTTATTGATATTTTACTTGTCCATAATTTGAATAAGTGTTAGCTTTCCCCAAAGTAAATTCATCTTCTAATATAAATTCACCATCTAAAAATAATTTCATCAACCATCTACCACTTTGGTAATTACGGTCACTATCAGTTAAATCAATCCAGAACCAAATATCTATTGGTTTATCTTCTTCTCCTTTAGGAGTAAATAATAGATTTTCCGAATCATCAAATAATTCTCCATTTGGCATAACCCATACAGCTGTAACTGCATGTATTCCAGTTACATTAGTAAACTGAAATCTTGTTACAACTTTTTTATCTATATTTCTATTAAATTCTTTTTTATTTGTTGGTATATATTCTTCATATATGTTTCCCGTCATATTATACTTTTCTATATTTGCTGTGTATTGAGTATTATTGTATAATCTTTCATCATTTTCATTAATCATAATTACTGAATATATTTCATCATTTATATGAGGTAAATATATATTTGCTGTAGAATCATTTAATTTTAATTTATCATTTATAACAAACTTATAATAATGTTCCCCTGGCTCTAAAGATGCTTCTAATATCCATACACCATCTTTCTTTTCCATCTTTCCAGAATTAACATCATAATTATTAAATGAACCTATTACTGAAATTTTATTAATTATCAAACTCTCATTTTCTTCATATCTAAATGTTATATTCATATTAAAACTCCCCTTTAATTATATTCAGCATAATACTTTTCTCTAATTTAATAATATACTTTAGTTAATTTTTTGTAAATATTTTGATAGATAGGTTCTATTTTGAATTTTTCATCAAAAACGCATTTGTTTTATCTTAATAATATTAATTTTCTAAATAATTAATAATTTAAAAAATATTATAAGTTTATTTTAAAAATATAATATTTTTGTAATATTTTAATAAAATTAAAAATAATATTAAAAATTATTATTTGAAAATAAATAATATATAATATTTATCTCATATATATATATATATTATATATATATATATAAAATCCATTATTTAAGGAGAAATATATGAAAGAACTAGAAACTAGAATAATCGATATAGATGTTGATTCTATTAGAAAAAAATTAAATTCATTAAAAGCTAAAAAAGTAAAAGAAGAATATCAAATAAATGATATCTATGACTTCCAAGATAGAAGACTTCTTAATTCAAAAGGTTACGCTAGAATAAGAACTGTAGATGATAAACTTAACAACAAAGAAGTTATTTATATGACCACAAAAAAAATGTTAAGCCAAGATACCTTTAAAGTTATGGAAGAAAATGAAACTATAGTTTTAGATAAATATATGGCTAGAAAAATTTTTCTTTCATTGGGACTTGTTCTTCAAGAATCAATAAAAAAATATAGAGAAAGTTATCTAATAAATGATTCTTTAGTTGAAATAGATATAAATGATAAAGATTTTTGTCCTTTTCCTTATTTAGAAATAGAAACTTCATCTGAAGAAAAACTTAAAGAAATATTAAATCTTTTAGGTTATTCAATAAAAGATACAACATCTAAAACAATTTATGAAATTTTATCAGAAAAAGGAATTAACCCATCTAACGGGAAAGGTCTTTAATTAAAAACAGCTGCTTTGAAATATATCTCAAAGCAGCTGTTTGTATGATTTAATTTGTTACTTCTTTTTTATTATCTATAACCGTTAAAATTACCATTATAACTACTATTCCTATAAGCGTTATAGTTAATCCTATTCCTCCAATATATTGTTGTAATTTTCCTAAAAATATACCAACTACTCCAAAATCAGCATCTGAAAAAGTTGAGTTAGCAAAACCTAGGTTACCTAATACAGGTAATAACGCCACTGGTAAAAGTGAAATTATTATACCATTTACAAAAGACCCTATTATAGCTCCTCTTCTTCCTCCAGTAGCATTTCCAAATACTGCAGCAGTTGCTCCTGTAAAGAAGTGTGGTACAACCCCTGGTATAATAATTACTAAGCCTAATATACTTAATCCTATCATTGAAACTATTCCACCTAAGAAAGAACATATAAACCCTATTAAAACTGCATTTTGTGCATATGGAAATACTATTGGACAGTCTAAAGCTGGCTTAGAGTTTGGTACTAGTTTATTAGATATTCCTTTAAATGCAGGAACTATTTCATTAAGTACTAATCTAACTCCATTTTGAATTAATATGAATCCAGCTGCAAATGTTAAAGCTTGAATCATTGCATATACTATAAAGTTTTTTCCACCTGATAATTCACTTTCTACAAATTGAGGTCCTGCAACTATTGCTACCCCTACATATAAAATTAACATTGTAATTGAAATTGAAACTACTGAATCTCTTAAGAAACTTAAAGATTTTGGAACCTTCATTTCTTCTGTTGATTTTGAGTTTTTACCAACTAATTTACCGATTATAGCTGATATAACATATCCAGTACTTGAAAAGTGACCTAAAGCTACTGAATTATTTCCAGTAATTTTCTTCATGAATGGTTGTAACATTGCTGGAAATATAACCATTATAATACCTAGAGCTAATGAACCCGTAAATATTAAATGTACTCCTCCCATTCCTGCTGATGCTAATATAACTGCTATCATACATGATATAAATAAAGTATGATGCCCTGTTAAAAATATGTATTTATATTTTGTTATTCTTGCGATTATAATATTAACTATCATACCAAAAGTCATGATAAGTGCTGTATTTGTTCCAAACTTGTCCATGGCCATGGCAACAACTGCCTCATTATTTGGTATGACTCCTGATATATTAAATCCATGTTCAAACATTACTCCAAATGGCTGCAATGAACTTACTATAACACCTGCTGCTGCCGATATAACTACAAATCCAACCATAGCTTTTAATACAGCCTTTATTATTACATCTGTTGATTTTTTTTGTAGTATTAATCCTATCAAGACAATAATTCCTATTAATACAGATGGTTCAGATAAAAAGTCTACAAAAACTTTTAAAATACCATTCATTATTATTCCCCCTTAGAAATTTTCACGATATTTATTTGTTTTTAAAGCCCTATTTTCTCTTGAATCTTTCTTTTTAATTCATCTCTGTCTAATAAAGAATCTAAAATTATTAACTCTGGTAAATGACTAGCGCTATCAGCTAAATCAATACCTGTAACAAATATATCAGCATCTGAAGCCACTACATCTGCTAATGATGTATGACTTGCTTCATATTGATCATCTACACCTAATTCTCTTAATACATCTGTAATATTCATTTCCACCATAAAACTTGAACCTAATCCTGATCCACATACTGCCATAATTTTTTTCATTTTAAAGTACCTCCTGAATTTCTTTTTCATTTTTTGAATTTAATATAATTTTTAATTTTTCCTCATTCATACAAACTTCTGCAATTTTTCTTAATATACTCAAGTGTGATTCATTATCTTTAGCTGACAATGTGAAAAACACACTAATTTTTTTCCTAAAAAGTCTACTGGATTATTTAATTTAATTACACTAACTCCTTCTTTAATAGCTCCTTCTTCTGGTCTCGCATGAGGCATTGCAACTCCATCTGCTATACAAAAGTAAGGCCCTAACTCTTCAATTTTTTTTAATATTGAATCGTAATATCTGCTTTCAACAATATTATTTTCCTCTAGTATATTACAAGAAATTCTTATAGCCTCTTTGTAATCACTAACCTTATCAACTACTCTTACTATCATATACTCCTTCTCCTAAACTATATTTTTTAGTTCATTGTAGTCTTTAGCATGCTTAAACTTTTCTATATTATTATTTTTAGTAAGTATATCAATTAAATTTACTAAATTCATGTTTTCATTTTTATTTGCTAATACTACTATTACTTTAATTGACACTTTATTTTTACTACCAAAGCTTATTTCAGACTTTAAAGTCAAAAATGACATAGAGTTTTTTAAAACATTTTCTGGCGTTGCATGAACGAATGCTATACCAGGTATAAATACCATATAGTTCCCTATTGTTTCTATAGTTTTAATTATTTCTTTTGTATAATTACTATTTATTTTTTTATTATCTAATAATGGTATAGCTGCTATTTCTACAGCCTTTCTCCAATCACTTTCATCTACCTTAAATTGAGTAAATTCTCTTGGAAATAAATTTGTTATTCTACTTTCACTTTTTCCTTTAACAGCATCTACAAGATATTTGCAATTCTTTTCATAACGTCTATTATAAATTTCAGTTTTAATTTTTTCTAAATCACTACTATCTAGTAAAGGATTTACTTTTATAACCTTATGTCCTTTTACCCCTACTGGAATTGTACTAACAATAAAATCTATATTTTTTTCCTCTAATACTTTTTCAACTTCACTTAGCCTACAAATACTAGTTATTTCTGTTTCTGGAATCATAGCACTAATTCTAGCTTTTAAAAGACTTGAAGTTGCTAATCCCCCATTACAAACTACTAATATTCTATACGTAAATTTACATTTAACACTTCTCTCAAATATTGCATCAAAATACATTGCCATATATGCTATTTCTTCTTCAGGGAATCTAACACCCAAAATATTTTCTTTGCTAATTAATATTTGCTCTGTTATCTTATATATAAATGACATCTTGTATTTAATTTCTTCTAACATAGGGTTTTCTGCTATTAATCCATTTTTTACTCTATTTATTGCAGCATTAATATGCATTGCTATTTGACTGGTAAACTCTATATCTTTATCACACTCTATATTTAGAGTTGTACAAAGTTCATTTAATATTTCTTCTGTTATATTATTTACATTTCCTCCTATAGCTCTCCTTAACCCATCCATTAACTTTAATAAGTAGCATATTTCTTCATTTTCTATATCCAAAATGTCCTTTAATATATTAAATTCCCTTCTATTTTTTAAATTTACTTCACAATCATTAATCTTGAAATTATTATTACTTCTACATATTAAAAATAAAATCATAATTTCTAATTCTTCTATTGATTCTTGTGAATATAATGTTCCAATATATCTTTCTATATCTTCAATTTTGTTTTCTAGCCAAAGGCTATTTAATTTTGTTTCTTTTAGCAGTCTTTGTTTAATATCACTTTTTAAGTCATTATTTAATCTTCCATATATACTAAAAAATAAGTTTCTCACTTTTATTTCTTCTGCATTAACAGTAATTCCATAATAGCTTTTTTTATATACCTCTATTTCATAACAGGCTAATACATTTATAACTTCTTTTAAATCTTGAACTAACGTATTCTTGCTTACTCCAATTTCATTAGCCAATTCTTCTATAGTTGCCTTACCTTTAATAAGCAATACTAGAATAATAATGAGTATTCTATCTTCTGAAGAATATATATTTATTTCAGAACTTGTTATTATTTCATTTATATATTGTCCATCTTTTAGAATTAGCTTAACGCCTAAACGTGGCTTTCTATCAAGCTGTACTTCATATTTTTTCAATATATATTCAATACTATCTAAATCATTTCTAATAGTTCTAGAACTAACATCAAAAAACTTTGAAATCTCATTCAATGTCATATATTCTTCTTTTTTTTCTAGTAATATTAGTATTTCCTTTTGTCTTTTATTAAGTGTACTCAACTCTTTTCCTCCTGCCTATGTCATTATTGTATTCGATTTCTTTACTCTCTTCTATACCAATTTATTTCACTAAAAGTGAAATAAATTATACTGTTTATTCCTAAAATTAATAAAGCCCAAATTAAAGTTAAACTTCATTTAGACTTTATAACTTTAAATATCATGCTAGAAATATTATTGCATATATTAATGTTGTAATTAATCCTATAGTAACTGGTATTATATTTTTTCTGGCTAAATCAAATGGAGAAACATCACAAATAGCCGCAACTGGTATTAGTGCCCAAGGTATTAATGTTCCTCCACCTATCCATATAGTACATATTTGCCCTAATGATGCTAATGTTGATGTGTTTACTGCTACAGAAGATGAAAAAAGCATTGCTGATGACCCAACTAAAGAAAGTCCTGAAAATCCAGATCCATCTAATCCTGTTAAAATTCCTACACCTGAAACGGTTGCAGTTGCTACTGCTTTATTTAGAGGAACAGCGTTTGCAAGAGCAATTCCTAAATCATTAATTATCCCTTGTGAATTTGCAGGCAAAGTAACTCCTAAAATATCACTAAATCCACTTCCACCAATATAAAAAAATGTAGCTACTGGAATTACAGCACCAAAAACTTTAAATGCAAATTGAAATCCATCTGTTATATATGGCGTTATTTGTTGTACACTATTAAATTTAAAACTACCAAGAAAAATTACAATTAATAAGAATAATGTTGTTCCTCCAACTAATGCTGTGGCATCTCCTCCTTTTATTGAAAATACACACATTAAAATTACATCAAATAAGTATCCTAAAAATACTAAAAGAGCATAAAACCTTTTCTTTCTATCTGAAAGCTTATTTAATGGTTTATCTTTTGCCTTACTCTTATTATCCGAATTATTTTCTTGAACCATATTATTATTTTTTATGTCTTTCATAATAATAAAATAAGCTATAATTGTTGTAGTTAACCCCATCACTATCTCTAAAGGGATTAATGATGAATAAAGTTCATCTATTGATATTCCAGCTGCATTAGCTGTAAGCTTAGATGCTCCTTGTATTATAATATCACTTGATAGTGCAATACCATGTCCAAAAAGATTCATTGCCATAGCTGTAGCCAAACTAGGTAATCCCGCCTTTTTAGCTACTGGAATTAGAACAGCACCTATAAGAGCAACTGCTGGAGATGGCCAAAAAAACCATGAAATTATCATCATAGATATACCTATAATCCAATATGCTAAAGATTTATTTTTGATAAATTTAGTTAATGGCTTTATCATCATTTCATTTATTTCTGTTGCAGAAAGCAATTTACTAAAAGCTGTTATTATAGATATTATTAATATTACAGGTAAAAGTTCAACTATAGCATATGAAAATCCATTAAATATTGACATAATTGATAATGGTAATGATCTACTACTTAAAATAGCCATTAAAAATATTCCTATTATACAAATTATGGTTATATCTCTTTTTCTAAATATCCATATTAAAATTAAAATTGTAAATACTATATAAACATAATGTAAAAGTGATAGTGTCATATTATGCTCCTAAGTTATTATTTAATTAATATAAAATATGAACTTTAGAAACTTTATGTGCTAACTTTGATGATTATAGTGGAAATACATAAAAAAATTAGAGATATTAAAATATATCTCTAATTTTCTATTATTTATGAGCTATTTGCTTTTTCCATCTAAACAATAATTTCTTTAATTCTCTCCACTTAAATGGTATAAGTGGATAAAGATATGGATCACCTAATACTGTTTTAGTTGAAGCTATAATTATAAAATTAATTATTATTCCTAAAATAAAACCCCAAGTTCCAAAAATACCTGTAAGTAAAAGTAATATTATTCTTATAAATTTAAAAGCAAATCCTAACTCTATACTCGGCTGAGTAAAACTTGAAAGTGCTACAATAGCCATATATAAAATGGTTTGTGGTGTAAACCACCCTGTTTGTACTGTATAATCACCTAATATTAAACCACCTATTATTGATAATGAAGTTCCAAGAGTACTAGGTGTATCTAAAGAAGCAAGCTTTATACCATCTATAGCTATTTCAGCTATTAAAAATTGTATAAATATTGGTAAAATATATGGATCTTTAGGTAACAAAAATTGAAAATTACCACTAATCCAACTTGGATTATCTGTTAAAAGAACATATAAAGGGGTTAAAAATAAATTTGCAAACAAAACTATAAACCTTACAAACTTTAAATAATTGCCTGTTAAAACCGGCATATAATAATCATCAATTGATTGTAAGAAATCAAATATATTAGATGGTAAAATAAGAGCTGATGGTGTGTTATCTATTAAAATAACTATACTACCTTCCATAATCTGAGCTGCTGCAACATCTGGTCTTTCAGTATATCTTACTTTAGGAAATGGATTTAACCATGATTTTGAATTAACTACTTCCACAAAACTTTGATCTCCTAAAGTAAGAGATTTTATGTTTAATTCATCTATTAGTTCCTTAATTTTTTCTAATTTTTTATTATCAACTTTATTTCCTAAATATCCCACAACTACATCAGTTTTAGAAACACTTCCAATTGAATGCATTTCAAATGTTAACTCTGAGGATCTTATTCTTCTTCTAATTAAAGCAGTGTTAAAAACTATTGTTTCAACAAATCCATCATGTGAACCCCTTAATACTTTTTCCTTTTCTGGCTCCTCAACACCTCTTGAAGGATATGTCCTAAAATCTAATAAAACTGCTTCAGTATAATTAGGGCCTAAAAGAGCTGTTTGACCTGATAAAACTGCTGAAATAATCTTTTCTATATCTTTTTCTGTACTTGTTTCTATTGAGCTTAATGCCTTTTCTATTAAGTCTGTAGCTGTTTTAATTCCTTCAAAATCTTCCTTCTTTAAATTATACATATCCCGACGTACATATTCCATATTGGTATCTTTAACAAAACCATCTAAATAATATAAATAAAATTTAGTGTTATGCACATCTATAATACGTTCTATAACATCAAAAGTTTTACCTAAATTCAAACCTTGTCTTAGCTTGCTTACATTTTCATATAAGTTACTAGATAAATTCACATTTAAATCCCCTTTCTAGCAAAAGTATTAAATTCTATCTTATTATTTACAATTAGTCATAAAATATACTTAATATACAAATTACTAGAAGTTTACTATAAATATTTAAATTATAATCTTTCTCGTCTTTTTGTGGATTTTATAAACAAGCTTTTTAACATTTCACTATCATCTTCTATTAAACATTTTTTAATTTTTTCTAATTCACTTGAAAATTCGTCAATTACCTTTATTAAGTTCAATTTATTTCCCAGGAAAAGCTCACTCCATAAATCTTCATTTATATTTGCTATTCGTGTTAAATCTCTATAACTATCCCCTATAAAACTTCCTGTATCTCTTGATTCTTTATCAGAATTTATTAATGCTACTGCAATTGCATGTGGAAGTTGACTTGTAAAACTAATAATTTCATCATGATACTTTGAAGTTATTCTTTTTACTCTTTTAAATCCAATATTATATGCAATTTTTTCCACCAACGCTATATTTTCTTCCTTATTTTTCTCTATTACAGTAATTAAATAGTTTGCCCCATTAAAAACCTCACTTGATGCATAATCTATCCCTTTTTTCTCTCTCCCTGCCATAGGATGCCCAAAAATAAAATCTACATCTTTAGGTAATATATCTAATACATCTTTAATAAATAATTCTTTAATCCCAGTAGCATCTGTAATTACTGCCCCTTTTTTAAAGTTATTTCTATTTTCCTCTATAAATGTTTTCACTAGTTTGGGATAAATAGAAAGAATTATCAAATCCGCTTTCTTTATAATATAACTTCCATATATATAGCCCTCTTTTATTAGTTCTAACTCTTTCGCCTTTTTTAAAGTTTCCATATTGCTATCTACACCAAAAATTTTTTTATATCCTGCATTTTTAAGTGCCATAGCATAGCTTCCTCCGATAACACCAAGACCAACTATTACTATATTCATAAATTCACCCCAATATTTTAATATATATTATAGAAACTCAGCATATGCTGAGTTTTCTAAAATTAATTTAAATATTTTTCCCTTCTATTTTTGCCAAAAGCTTTATTTTATCCATCATTTTTTTAAATGATTCTGGCTTAATTGATTGCTGCCCATCGCTTAATGCACACTGCGGATTATTATGAACTTCTATCATAAGTCCATCTGCTCCTGCACTTATAGCAGCTTTTGCTAATGGTTCTACAAGATACCAGTAACCACCTGCATGACTTGGATCTACTATAACTGGCAAATGCGAAAGCTTTTTAACCATTGGAATTGCACTTAAGTCTAATGTATTTCTTGTGTAAGTTTCAAAAGTTCTTATTCCTCTTTCACATAAAATTACATTTTCATTTCCACCTGCCATTATATATTCAGCTGACATTAACCATTCTTCTATAGTTGATGATAATCCTCTTTTTAATAAAATTGGTTTATTAGTTTTACCTAATTGCTTTAATAAATCAAAGTTTTGCATATTTCTTGCACCAACCTGAATAATATCAACATCACTAATAAATTTATCTATATAATCAGTAGACATTATTTCTGTTACTATTGGTAACCCTGTTACTGCCCTAGCCTTCTTCAAAAGTTCAAGACCTTCTAGTTCTAACCCTTGAAAGCTATATGGTGATGTCCTTGGCTTAAATGCACCACCTCTTAAAAATGTTGCCCCTGACTCCTTTACACTTTTAGCTATTTCTATAATTTGTTCTTCACTTTCAACAGAACAAGGTCCTGCCATAACAGCTAAATTCTCTCCTCCAATTAGGCTTCCATTTACATCTATTACAGTATCTTCTGGTTTAAATAGTCTATTTGCTTTTTTAAATGGTTCTTGAACTTTTAAAACTTTCTCTACTCCTTGAAATCTTAATAACTTGTCTGAATCTAATTCCATAGCTTCTCCTATAACTCCAACTATGCAAAAAGTCTCACCCTTTGACAAATATGTTCCTAAACCAGTACTTTCAACTTCCATCTTAACTTTTTGTAATTCTGATTCCGTACATTTTGAATTCATTACAATAATCATTTGTGCCCCTCCTTATTACTTATTTATTAATGCATCCATTGCCATTATATATCCATATTCTTTAAATCCACATATTTGCCCAATACAAGCACTTGCTGTTACTGATTTATGCCTAAATTCCTCTCTTGCATGAATATTAGATAAATGTACCTCAATAGTATTTATATCTACTGCTTTTATTGCATCTAATATAGCATAACTATAGTGTGTATATGCTCCTGGATTTATTATTATCCCGTCATATTTTTCAAAATAAGCTTTATGGATATTATTTACAATCTCTCCTTCAATATTGCTCTGAAAAAAAGTAATTTCTACACCTCTTTTATTTCCTTCTTCTTCAATATATTTGCATATATCACTAAAATCTCTAACTCCATATATACTTTTTTCCCTTACCCCAACCATGTTTAAATTTGGTCCATTTATAACCATAATTTTCATAAAATCACCTTCTTTAGGTTAAGTATATTTTAATTTATCCTTTATATCTAAAATAACATCTTCTATAAATCCATTATTAACTACTTTTATATCACTATATTCATTATAAAGATTGTATCTTTCTTGGTATAATTTATAAAGTTTATCTTTCCCATCTTTAAGTAATGGTCTTGTACTTGCATTTATATCACTAATTATCTTTTCTAAAGGTCTATCAATAAATATTATTATACTATTATCTTTAAATAAATCTATATTCTTTTTTCTCTTTATTACTCCACCACCAGAAGATACTAATAAATCTTTTTTATTACAAAGCTCTTTACATGCTCTTGTTTCTAAATCTCTAAAATGTTCTTCACTAACTTCAAATAATTCCTTTACTGTTTTTCCTGATATTTCTTCTATGTAATTGTCCATATCGCAAAAGTTATAATTAATTTCATTTGCTAATATTTTTCCTATAGTTGTTTTACCACATCCAGGCATACCTATTAGTACTATAGATTTTTTACCCATAAGCCACCATCCTCTAATTTAACATTTTAGCTTATTATAAATTTTATTTATTACTTCTTTTTCTATTTTTATACCATGCCATATTTCCTCAGCTTTAACAGCTTGACCAACAAGCATATATAGTCCACCTACTGTTTTCTTATTTAATTTTCTACCATATTTTAAAAATTTTGTTTCCATAGGATTATATATTAAATCTACTAAAATACTAAATTTATCAACTATCTCACTATCTATAGGGGAAGCCTCTACCTTAGGATACATACCAACTGGAGTAGAATTTATCAATATATCTCCATTTATCTCATCTAGCTCTTCATATCCTATTAACTTAACTCTCTCTTCTTTAAACTCATTGTTAATCTTCGGATTTCTACTTACTATATAAACCTTACTTATTTTATTATCTAATAAATAATGAAGAACAGCCTTGGTAGCTCCTCCATTTCCTAAAATAACTGCTACTTTTTCATTTATCTCAATATTATGTGCATCTAACATATATCCAAATCCATAATAATCAGTATTATAACCATAAAGTTTACTTTCTTTTAATTCTATAGTATTAATGGCACCTATTCTTAAAGCTTCTTTTGATATGCTATCTAAATACTCCATAATATCTTGTTTATATGGTATTGTAACATTTACCCCTTTTATTTTTAAGATCTTTAACCCTTTAGAAAAATCCTTTAAATCTTCTCTCTCTACTTCAAAAAGCTTATATGCTCCTTCTAAATTTAGTTCATCTAATATTAATTTGTGTATTTTAGGAGATAAACTATGAGAAAGCTTCTCTCCTAATAACCCGTAAAACTCCATGTTAACATCTCCTTAGGACTTTTTGTATCATTTAGATTTATTGGCATAGTAATTATCATTAAACTTGTTATTATAGAGTATAAATAATTCATATAAATCTCCTCCTAAAGTTACTACCTTTAGTTTTCCTATAAAATATGAATTTAACACTTTGATTTTTTATAACTTCCTAAAAGTTTAAAATAACCACTATTTTTCTCTATTAAATCTAATGATTTTTTAACTTCTTTATCTTTTATATTCCCCTGAAAATCTACATACAATAAATACTTCCATGATTCATGCTTATTAGGTCTTGATTCTATTTTAATCATATTTATATTATTCTCTGCAAAATATCTTAAAAGTTCATATAAGGTTCCTACTTTGTCTTCTAATGAAAATACTACTGTTACCTTATTACACTCTTCACTAACTTCTAAACTTCTTCCTACTATAATAAACTTTGTATGATTATTTTTTTTGTCATTTATTTTTTCTTTTAATATTTCTAAATTATAAATTTCAGCAGCTCTTTTACTAGCTATTGCTGCTTTTGATTTATCTTTTAAATCTGATATTAATTTAGCACTTATAGCTGTGTTATGATATGGAATAAGCTTTAAATCATGATTATGACTTAAAAACTCCCTGCTTTGTTCAAAACCTTGTGGATGTGAATAGACTTCCTCTATATTCTCTATATTTGAACCCTTAATTCCCATTAAATGTTGATCTATCTTTATGCATTCTTCTCCTACTATATAAAACCCATACTCTGCTAATAAATCGTAAACTCTTGTTATAGCTCCAGTACAAGAATTTTCTATGGGAAGTATTCCATAATCTATCTCTTGATTTTTTAACGCTTCAAATACTTCTTTAAACTCTTCATAACCTCTAGAATTATTACATGCTCCAAAATACTTTATTAAAGCCTCTTCACTAAATGAACCTCTTACCCCTTGAAATCCAAGCTTATAGTTTTCTACATTAAATTTACTTTTAATTACTTCACTTTTTTTTAAAATAAGCTTATCTTGAAGACTTCTACTTAATTCCATCAAGTTATTAAAGAATATCCTTGTTAAATTAGCATATTCTTTATTTTTTAGGTTTTCTATATTTTTTTCTATAACTTGTTTTTCCCTAGCTTCATTAAATATAGGAAGATTATTTTTCTTTTTATATTCCGCAACTCTAACTGCAACATTCATTCTTCTTTCAAATAACTCTACTAACTCTTTATCTATTTCATCAATTTCTTTTCGGCAAGCCTCTAATTCATTCATTATTATCTCCCCTTTATTAAATCAACTAAACCTATAGCTGTTACTGCTTCTATAACTGGAAGAGCTCTTTGTACTATACAAGGATCATGCCTTCCTTCTATTTTTAAAGTAGTATTTTCTTTATTTTTAATATCTATTGTTTGTTGTTCTTTTATAATAGATGGAGTTGGCTTTATTGCAACTTTAAATATTATTGGCATTCCATTTGTTATACCTCCTAATATTCCACCATTATTATTAGTTTTAGTCTTAATCTTACCTTCTTCATAACAATACTCATCATTACATTCTGACCCATTCATAGTAGTCATTTCAAAACCTTTTCCAAACTCTATTCCCTTTACAGCTGGAACTGAAAACATCAAATGAGCAAGAGTTGATTCTACAGAATCAAAAAATGGATCTCCAATCCCCGCTTCTACACCTAATATCACACATTCTATAGTTCCTCCTAAAGAATCGCCTTTAGATTTCGTTTCTAAGATAACCCTTCTAATATTCTCTTCTATTTTATTATTTATAAGAGGCAATTCACATTGTCTAAGCTCTAATAAATTTTCTTTATTTATATCTGAAATATCAAAAAAACTTTTATCTTTAATATTAGATATAGAATTTATATGTGCTCCTATAAAAATACCCTTTTCTTCTAATATCTGCTTGCAAATAGCCCCTGCAAATACTAACGGTGCAGTTATTCTCCCTGAAAAATGACCTCCACCTCTATAATCATTAAAACCTTTATATTTAATATTCCCAGTATAATCTGCATGACCAGGTCTCATTAAGTCTTTTAACTTGCCATAATCTTTAGATCTAGTATCCCCATTTCTTATCATGGCACAAAGAGGTGTTCCTGTAGTTTTACCTTCAAAATATCCACTTAATATTTCTGGTATGTCTCCTTCCTTTCTAGCTGTTGATATAGAACTTTTCCCTGGAGCTCTTCTAGACATCTCCATCATAACTTTTTCCATATCTATTTCAAATCCTGAAGGAAGTCCATCTATAGTTATTCCTATACCAATGCCATGGGATTCTCCAAATATAGATACTTTTAAATTATTTCCCCATATTCCACTCATGTACATCCCCTCCTAACATTTTAAAGTCATCAAAAAATTTAGGATATGATTTTGCCACACACTCAAAATCCTTAATTATTATAGCCTCCTTACATCTAGTAGCTGCTATAGCTAAAGTCATTGCAATTCTATGATCTCTAAAACTCCAAACTTCTGCTCCACCTTGAAGTTCTTCTTTTCCTTCTATAATTAATCCATCTTCCCTTTCTTTTATATTCGCCCCTAGTTTAGAAAGTTCTGATGTTACAGCCTTTAATCTATCACATTCTTTAATTCTAAGTCTTTCAGCATTAATTATTTCTGTAGTACCACTACTTAAAGATGCTACTGCTGCTAAAATAGGAATAATATCTGGACATTGAGATCCATCTATAATTGTTGATTTTAATTTATCTTTAACTATTCCAGTTAAAGTATTATTTTCACTTTTAAAGGTTACACCCATTCTTTCTAAAATATCAACTATTTCCTTATCCCCTTGAAGAGATTTTAAATCTATATCATTAACTAATACTTTACTACCTAATGCATTTGCTGAAAGGTAAAATGCAGCTTGTGAATAATCACCTTCAACTCTATAATCCCTTGAGTTATAATTTTGATTTCCCTTTATTATAAACTCTTTATAATCCTTATTTATAATTTCTACTCCAAAATCCTTCATACATGAAATTGTTAAGTCTACATATCCCTTTGACTGCATTTCAGTTGTTATTATTATTTTAGAATCTCCATTTAATAATGGTAAAGTTAATAATAATCCTGTTATAAATTGAGAACTTACATTTCCTAAAATTTTAAATTCACCTGGTTTTAGCTTTCCTTCTATTAAAAGGTCTAACTCCCCATCTCTTCCAAAATACTTAATTCCCTGCTCTTTAAATATTTCAAAATAAGTTGTTAATGGCCTCTTTCCTAAGTTTCCTTTTCCAATAAACTTACTCATTCCATGAAACAATAAAGAAATTGGAACTAGAAACCTTAAAGTAGATCCAGATTCATTACAGTCTATAGTCCTAAAAGAATTCATATTACTTCCCTTTGAATAAATTCCTATAACCTCTAAATAATCATCATATTTATTTATTTTAGCCCCTAGAACCTTCATTCCTTCAATAGTTGCTATCATATCATCAGAGTAATCTATATTATTAATCCTACTAACTCCACTTCCTAATGATGCACAAATTATAGCCCTATGTGCCATACTTTTAGATGGTGGAATTTTTACTTCACCTTTTAATTTAGAATTTCCTATTCTTAAGTTTCCCAAAATAACACCCCTATCTTTTTACTTACTAATATTAGAAAAAAACTTAGTATCTGTCTTATAAATAAATGCCTCACCTATGTCTTTTAATAAAATTAAGTTTAAAGTTTTTCCTAGATTTTTTTTATCTAATGAAATTGCTTCTAATATATCATTTATATTTATATCTAATTCATAAGGAAGATCATATTTTATTAAAATATTTTTTATTTCTTCACTCATTCCCCTTTTAGAAATTCCTTTTTCTTCACTTAACTTAATAATTTCATACATTCCAATTGCAACACCTTCTCCATGAGTATATTTTTGATACTTATAATATTGCTCAATTGCATGACCAAGAGTGTGACCAAAGTTTAATAGCATCCTTTCGCCTTTATCTCTTTCATCTTTCTCCACAACTTCTTTCTTAATTGTGCAACAATTGTGAATTATATATTCAATATTGTTAATAACTTCTTTTTTATCTTTATATGAACCTAATTTTTCGAAAAATCCTTTATCTTTTATACACCCATATTTTATTACTTCTCCCATACCATCTTTAAAAAATCGCTCTTCTAAAGTGTTTAAAACATTAGGGTCTATAATAACCTTTTTAGGATGATAAAAACTACCTACCAAATTTTTCCCTCTATCTAAATCAACTCCAACCTTTCCTCCTACACTGCTATCAACTTGAGCTAATAAAGATGTTGGACATTGTATAAAATCTATTCCTCTCAGATATGTAGAAGCAATAAATCCTCCTAGATCACCTATAACACCTCCACCTAGAGTTAATAACAAATCACTTCTAGTAACCTTAAAATCTAAAAGTTCATTATAAACCTTTGGAAGTGTAAGGAAGGATTTAGTTCCTTCCCCAGCTTCTAATACAACTTTTTTAACTTCATAGCTTTCTTTTATTAAAGATGATTTAACTTTTTCTCCATAAAATTTATCAACATTTTTATCTGTTAATATTACAACTTTTTTTCCCTTAAATACTCTCTTTATTTCTAATCCTATATAATCTATCAACCCTTTTTCTATAACTATTTCATAGCTTCTATCTTTTAAATCAACAGTTAAATTCAAACTAACACCTCATTTTTAAATTTCACGTCCTACAGCCTTTGCTATAACTTTTAAATCATTTATTAAACTACCATATTGATTTGGCTTTATGGACTGTGGCCCATCACATAATGCTTTTTTAGGATTATTATGCACTTCTATAATTAACCCATCTGCTCCTACAGCTACTGCTGCTTTTGCTAATGGATCTATCATAAATCTTTTTCCAGTTGCATGACTTGGATCAACAACTACTGGCAAATGACTCATTTTTTTAATTGCTGGTATGGCACTTAAATCCAATGTATTTCGTGTATAAGTTTCAAAAGTTCTTATTCCTCTTTCACATAAAATCACACTTTCATTTCCTCCAGCCATTATATACTCTGCACTCATTAACAACTCTTCTATTGTAGCAGATAATCCTCTTTTTAATAAAATAGGTTTATTTATTTTTCCAAGTTCATTTAACAAATCAAAATTTTGCATATTTCTTGCACCAACTTGAATAACATCAACATTTTCCTCAAATACCTCTATATCATAAGGAGACATAATTTCTGTAACAATTGGTAAACCTGTTTTAGATCTAGCAATTTTTAATAACTCTAATCCATCATATTTTAATCCTTGAAAACTATATGGTGAAGTTCTTGGTTTAAATGCACCACCTCTTAAAAAATTTGCCCCTAATTTTTTAACTTTATCTGCTATAAAGGTTATTTGTTCTTCACTTTCAACAGAACAAGGTCCTGCTATCATAGCAATTTTCTTTCCACCTATCTTTTCTCCATTAATATCTACTACAGTATTTTCCGGATGAAATACTCTATTGGACTTTTTAAAAGGTTCTTGAACATGCATTACCTTTTCAACATTATAATTAGCTTCAATTTGCAATGGATCTATTTTACTTGTATCTCCAACTAATCCTAAAATAATAAGTTCTGTCCCAATGACTTGATTAACTTTAACCCCTTTGTTTTCTAACTCTTCTGTTAACCTATTTATCTCTTCTTCTTTGGTTTTTGGTTTTAAAATAATTATCATAAATTTTAGCCCCTTTTATTAATATAATATATATTTATTACAAAAAAAGAGAGCCCATAATGAGCTCTCTATAAATATACTAATTCTTACTAGTCCTTATAAATTCTAGATTTTATATATCAATACTCATTAGAAAAGATTTATATTTATTTTTGCAAAACAAATAGCTAGCGCTAAAATAAAAGCCCCAGAATATAGAGTAAAAAAATCTATAAAGTTTTGCTAATTCTTTTCTTATTACTTTCATAAAATCCTCCATTTAGTAATGATTCCCCGATTCTTTCCCTAATTATACCAAAGTTTTAATAGTTGTCAACATCAAACCTTTAATAGAATTAATTTTTAGAATTATTTGATTGTTTTAAATTGAAGCCTTAATTTTATATAGAAATATAAAATTAAGGCTTTTAAATTATAAAATAGGAGCTATTAATCTTATTATTGCTTCTTTTATTTTTAATCCTCTGCTTCTACTTTCATACTCTTCTCTTGTTACAAGCTTACAATCCTGCTCATCCTTAAAAAATATTTGCTCTTGCTTTTTAGAGAATTCTTCATCATATATGACTGTATTTATTTCAAAATTTAATTTAAAACTTCTTATATCTAAATTAGCTGTTCCAATACTAGAAACTTTTCCATCAGCTACAATAGTTTTTGAATGTATAAATCCTCTTTGATATCTATATATCTTAACTCCAACTTCTAATAAATCTCCTATATTTGAGCTTAACATCCACTCCATAAAAAAGTGATCTGGCTCTCCTGGAACTATTATTCTTACATCCACCCCAGATAAAGCTGCTATTTTTAAAGCTTCCATCATTGGCTCATCAGGAACTAAATAAGGAGTCTGTATATATACTCTTTCCTTTGCATTATTAATAATTTTCATATATGCATTCTTTATATATTCCTCTCTATGATCAGGTCCTGATGATACTATTTGAATTCCAACATCTCCATAAGATTCCTGCTTAGGAAAATATTTTTCATAATCCTTAAACTCTTCTTCATCTGCATAATCCCAGTCTAATATGAATCTCTTGTTTAGCTCATTTACAGCCTCACCTTGAACCCTTATGTGAGTATCTCTCCAAAATTCAAATTGAGTACCTTTATTTATATATTCATCTCCAACATTAAACCCACCTACGTAACCTACTTCTCCATCTATAACAACAATTTTTCTATGATTTCTATAATTTATACGTATATTTAAATATGGAAGGATACCTGGAAAGAATATAGCAAATTTTATCCCTAAATTTTTTATATACTTTATATGTTTAGTTCTTATATTTTTAGATCCCATTCCATCAACTAATAATCTAACCTCTACACCTTCATCAATTTTCTTCTTAAGCTCATTCAATATAGTTTTCCCTAAGCCATCCATTCTAAAAATATAATATTCTATATGTATAAACTTCTTAGCCCTTTTAATATCTTGTAAAAGATCTCTAAATTTATCTTCCCCATTTATGTATGTTTTAACTTTATTTCCTGTTGTATAAAGAGAACCTGAATGATTATAATTCATTTTTATCAGATCAACATATTCTTCCCTAATCTTATGTGCCTTATTATACTCCTTAAATTTGTCTCTAAGTTCCTTTGCCTTTCTTTCATCTATAACTTTCTTTTCTCTAAATATTTTTTGCCTACTTAAATTTTGCCCAAATGTTAAATAAGCTATAAATCCAACCCCTGGCAAAACAGCTAGTATTAAAAGCCATGCCCAAGTAGTGGTTGGTTCCTTTCTTTCAATAAATATAAGAGATACAGAACAAATTATATTTATAATATAAATTATCGTTAATAGTATGGTTATACCTACTATAGTTATACTCATGCATATATTCACCTTTCTAACTTTAATTTAATTCTAGTTTATATTTATATATTACATTACTTATTATATTATATACAGGCTTTTTCACTAATTCAAATTTCATATTCTTAATAATATTTAGTTATTTAAGATTTAATTATATAATATATAAAAAATAACTCAGCTAATCACTTTCAGTAATTTAGATTAGTAAATCTTTATTTATTAACGTCTTTTATTAATAATTAACTTTATAAATGTAACATAATAAAAGACTTATTTTTATAATAAAAATTAATAATTACTTTTATTACTATGTATAAGATAATAAAAGAGCATCAATCTTGTTGCTCTTTTCATAAACCATTAGTATTTTATACTATTACTTAAAGTTACCTAAACTTTTCAAGTCTATAATGATTTTTACCATATAACTCTTTGCTTCCATTTCTCTACATAATCATTAATAGTTCCTTAAATTTATCAAAATCCATTTTTAACTCTTTAGTACCTTCTGATTCCGATAAATTTATTTCATTTAAACATTCAGACAGTTTATATCTAAAAATCTCATTACTATTTTCATCATAATAAAATCTTCCTTGAGTATTCCCAACTACTACATATTTATTAGATAAAATTCATCTATATTAGTAGTAGAATCTTTTTCTGAATTAATACTTAATATAGCAATAGAACCTATTAAAGTCGAGACAATTACAAAATTTTATACTTTTCCACACACAAAAAAGCTCGCTTATAAAGGCGAGCTTTTAAACTTATCTTATTTAAAATATCTATTTAATAATCCAGCAAAAGCCATTCCATGTCTTGCTTCGTCTTTGCACATTTCATGAACTGTATCATGAATTGCATCTAAGTTTAATTGTTTAGCTAATGTTGCTAATTCTTTCTTTCCTTGACATGCTCCATGTTCTGCATTTACTCTAGCTTGTAAGTTAGCTTTTGTATCTGCTGCTACTACTTCCCCTATTAACTCAGCAAATTTTGCTGCATGTTCTGCTTCTTCCCATGCAATTCTCTTATATGCTTCTGCTACTTCTGGATATCCTTCTCTATCAGCTTGTCTTGACATCGCTAAATACATTCCAACTTCTGTACATTCTCCCATAAAGTTAGCTTGTAATCCTTCCATGATTCTTGGATCTACATCTTTAGCAACTCCTACTCTGTGTTCATCTGCCCAAGCTAAATCTCCACTTTGTTCAACGAATTTATCTGCTCCTACTTGGCATAATGGGCACTTTTCTGGTGCTGCATCTCCTTCATGAACATATCCACATACTGTACAAACAAATTTTTTCATAATTAAAATCCTCCCTTTATTTACATCCACATTTTATTTAAAATTCTTTAAATACATTTATTATTGTTTTTGTAAGTTCCCATTTTCCTTTGAGGTATCTTACATTTATTATTATATAATAATTATTATTAGTTGTAAATACCTTTTTTAAATTTTTTCTTTTATTTTTAATATCATTTAAGATAAAGGTTTTCTCAACATTAAATTTTATCATCTTAACTTAATATTCTGTATGTTTATTAATTATTTTATAAAATTCTAATTTATATTCTAAAGTAATTATATCTACCTATACTTATTAAAATTTTATTCTAAATTTAATTTATATATACTATCTCTAAAGTTTATTTAATAAAAACTAAATTATATACCTTTATTGTTTATGTAAATTTACTTAATTTTATATTATGATTAAGTTATAAAGTGTCTAAACATTAATATAAATTCATTAAAAAATAAAAAAGCTCGCTTATAAAGGCGAGCTTTTAAACTTATCTTATTTGAAATATCTATTTAATAATCCTGAGAAAGCCATTCCATGTCTTGCTTCGTCTTTACACATTTCATGAACTGTATCATGAATTGCATCTAAGTTTAATTGTTTAGCTAATGTTGCTAATTCTTTCTTTCCTTGACATGCTCCATGTTCTGCATTTACTCTAGCTTGTAAGTTAGCTTTTGTATCTGCTGCTACTACTTCCCCTATTAACTCAGCAAATTTTGCTGCATGTTCTGCTTCTTCCCATGCAATTCTCTTATATGCTTCTGCTACTTCTGGATATCCTTCTCTATCAGCTTGTCTTGACATTGCTAAATACATTCCAACTTCTGTACATTCTCCCATAAAGTTAGCTTGTAATCCTTCCATGATTCTTGGATCTACATCTTTAGCAACTCCTACTCTGTGTTCATCTGCCCAAGCTAAATCTCCACTTTGTTCAACGAATTTATCTGCTCCTACTTGACATAATGGGCACTTTTCTGGTGCTGCATCTCCTTCATGAACATATCCACATACTGTACAAACAAATTTTTTCATAATTAAAATCCTCCCTTTATTTACATCCACATTTTATTTAAAATTCTTTAAATACATTTATTATTGTTTTTGTAAGTTCCCATTTTCCTTTGAGGTATCTTACATTTATTATTATATAATAATTATTATTAGTTGTAAATATATTTTTAAAATTTTTCTTTTTTAATAATTATTTCTTTAGGTTAATTATACCAAATTAATTCAATTTGTTACATAATTATTTTTATTTTTTCAATATTTTTAAATTTGATATATAAAAAAGACATTTCTTAAGCAGATATCTTTTTACAAATTTTTGAACTTCACATCTAACCACTAATATTCTAAATACAAATAAAAAATCCATATTATCTGACAACTTTTACTTTAGTTAATATATTGAAAACTAGTTAAGAAGTATTGTATTTACAAAATACAATATATTTCTGCTCTTAATAGAAAATATTGAAAATTTTTTATTCAAATAGTATAATTTTTTAAAAAAGTACACTATTTTAAATAGTATATGATTAGGAGGTAAAATGCTATGTTTAATAATATTTTTAAGAACAAAAATAAGCTAATTAAAATAATGCACACAATTCTATTTATTATTACAGGACTATATATATTAGAATCTATATTTCTTATGGGTCTATTTACCAATCCTATTTTAGCTTGTATTAATATTATAGTAGGTATTATTACTTTAGTAATAGCAATCATAAAGAACGAGAATAAGTTAGCTCTTATCGATTTAGCTATTCTATTAGGAACTTCAGCAATATTTATCTATCTAATACAGTTATAAAAGAGAATTTCTTTTAGCTAGTGGTTCTCAATAGCAATCCCAAAACAAATTTTCACTGTCAAGTTGTTTATTATGCTTGTCACACTAAAAAAACTATTCAAATCTTAAAATGTACCCTATAGGATAGACAAGATAAAAAGTCTATTCTGTAAGGTACTTTTATGTATAATTAAATAAATAGAACTAGAATAAGATAAAATGAGCAATAAGATATTTACAGAAGAACTAGCAAACCTATCTAAAAAAGTTAGTAGTAAGGGATCTACATATACTGATAAATTTAAAAGAAGTTTTATAGCCGCAAATAATAATGGTAAGCTTCCAAGAAAAATATTTGAGGAACATGATTTTAATATAGAAATTTTAGATATGAAGCCTGTTAAATCAACTGGTAAAATATTACTCTCCGCATTCTGTAGAAATGGAGTATCACAATTACAGAATACTAGAAAATTTAACAGTTGAAGACCTAGTTACATAGAAACTTTAATCAAGATATCCCTGCAAAAGTGTTATTAACATATATAACTTATCTATTTTATAAAGATGGTGAAAAGGCTTATTTGTCGACGATTCTAAATGCATCTACAAAGATGAATTTATTCATTCAGATTAAGGTTCTTACTATACAAGTCCAATTTTTCAAATGAAACTTAAAATCGATGTCTAGACGAGGTAACTGTTGGGACAACGCCACCAGTAATCCTTTTTTGGACATTTGAAAGATTAAGCAAACGTTAAAGAATGTGAAACTTTTGAGGATTTAGTTAGAGAAATAGATGATTATATTGCCTAGCATAATAATTATAGGGCTCAATGGAATAAAAAAAGATGACTCCTATGACTACAGAAATCATCTTCTTAATGTTGCTTAGACTTTTTTAACTATCCTTAACAACGGGAATATTTTATCCATTGCATAGTTTTTTATTAATTTAAATTTTGTATATAGTCATCAACAAACTCTAAAAAATAATCCATTCCTTTCAGTCCTATTAATGGCATATGATTAGCTATTTGACTTCCAACTACTATTGGCATACTAGCTCTAAACTTCTTATTTGTAGAATCAGTCATTCTTAAAGTTATATCATCAGATATAATTAATTGATGATTCTTTTTACTAAATAAATCTATTCTTTCTTTTTCAGAATTTAAGGTAGTAACATTATCATCATTAATCCCCTTTATACTATGATTACAAACATAACTATCTATATTGAATCCAATTTCTTTTGCTATTTTCTTAAATCCTAACATTCTATCGTATTCACTATATATACTCATTGTTGGCTTGAAAATTTTAAGCATTCTTTTATACATAGGATAATGTTTAATACTCATTATACGTTTCATTACCTTTTGTTTCATTTCTATATTAATAGGTGTACTAATAATTTCTGATATTTCATTTAACCATTCTGATGTTCCTGAATATCCGTATGGTGCTCCATAAATATATGGTATATCATAATTTTCTTCCATATGTTTCGCAAGTGGTAATGCTTCAAAAGATGTAACAATATTTAATTCAGCTTTTACGCTATTTTTTATAATATTTTCACTTGTATCTACAGATAATGTTGCTATTACATCATAATCAAAGCTTTCTTTCATTAAATCTTTTATTTCATTAATATCAGAACGCATACGATAAGTGTACATAGATGCACCTAATATATTGTATGTGCCTTTAATTTTTTCTGTTTTTTCTCCTAACATTTTATGAAAAAGACTTTCATAAGCTATTTTTATACCATTTGAATAGTCTCCTCTAAATCCCCCATTTTCTAAAGCGTATAATTTGGTAGATACCTTAGGTTGAATAGCTCTACATACCCCCTTTAAATCTGTTCCAATTATTGCGCTTACAGATGAGGCAACAACAAAAATAGCTTTAGGACTTATCCATTTATCTACCTCTATAATTGCTTCTTCTAATGTTTCTGTACATCCCATTATTACATCATCTTCACTCATATGAGTTGCAAATAATCTATTTTCTTGCTCTACACCAATTTTCCCAAAAAAACTAGCACTATAATGCGTTGTTCCTGTCGGACCAAACTCTATAACTACAGTATCTTCTATAGATAAAAGTGTCCATAAAAGTCCCATTCTATCTGATGGAGTAGGTAAATATCTACATAAACTCATTTACTATACCTCCTTGATATTCTTTTGCTTCCTTATATGCTCTAATAAGTTCATCTACAAAAAATAGTACTACTTCCATTCCAACCATAGCTGATGCCATATCACTTCTTACAATAGCAATCCCCTTCTTAGCTAATCTTGTTGCATACTCATGTCCTAAATATAAATCAGGCTTTAATACATCATATATTCCTTGTAATGGTGCTATATTTGCACTTTTACATACATATGGATTTGTTGTATTTAATATACTATTTATATATTGATTATCCTCTTCGGTCATATATGATACTTGTATAAGTTGAGGTATCATTCCTAACTTTGTCATAAATGCATTCACTTCAAAGCATTGTAACGGTGTATTTCCATATATATACTTGGCTCCATTTAAAACTTCTTTTCCATATTCAACAATATCATTAGCTTTTTTATAAAGCTCCGTTATCTCATTTGGTAGCTCTAACTCTAATGTATCAAAAAGATTTTTATAAGTACTTAATATAGATTCTGGATTAGTAAATTTCTCAAATAATATATATGGTATTTTAAATTTACTCTTCATCTTTCTAGCTAATGGTAATCCTATAGAATTTGTTACAATATTAATATGTGCCTGTGGTGCTTTACGTATATCTTCTACATTACATCCTGGTAACATTAAATTAATATCTATATTGGACTCTATTAATATTTTTCCTAATTCACTTTCTTCGAACTTTCCACTTCTTTGACCAATAATATTTACCGATACTTTTTCAGATCTAATTTGTTTTTCCATTATACCTATACATGATGATAATGTCCTTTCTAATCCTATTATGTGGTTTTCCGATTTAAAGTGTTCAGTATGTACTGTTACAACGGGAATTCCATACTCTTCACCTAAAACATCTCCTAAAGACTCAACATCATCACCAATTAATTCAACTACACATGTGGTTATAAGAAACACTGCTTTAGGGTTATAATCTTCAATTAATTCCTTAAATGCTACTTCTATCTTTTTTTGACAACCAAAAGTCACATCATGTTGACTTAAAATAATACTTACACATCTTCCATCTATTCCACCATACATTTCAGATCTCATAGTCATTTGCTTAGTATAATATGAGCATTCATCTGTACCTATTACTACAAAAACAGCATCTTTTATCTCTTTAAGTAATAATGCAGATCCGAATAAAGGACAATGTGGTCCTGGAAATGATGCACTTGTTAATGATTTTACATCTTTTATATTATCTATATCACTTAATTTAGATAGTTTATTAATAATTTCAACTGAATTTATCATATATCTCCTTCTAAACCGCTATAATTTCCTTATATGCAATAATTGGTTTATTTCTTCCTTCTATTTTTATAATATCACAATCTACGTTATAAACTTCTTTCATCATTTTAGATGTTATTACATCTATAGGTGCCCCTTCATCATACTTCTCTCCATTTTTTAAAACTATGATTCTATCACTAACCTCTAAAGCATGAGATAAATCATGTAATACCATAACTACTCCTATTCCATGCTCAATGTTTAGCTTTTTAACTAAATTCATAGTTTCTAACTGATGGGAAATATCTAAATATGTTGTAGGCTCATCTAAAAATAATATATCTGGATTTTGAGCTAATACTGTGGCTATCCATACTCTTTGTGCCTCTCCGCCTGAGATTTCATTTATTGATTTCTTTTTTAAGTGACTTACATTAGTACACTCCATAGCCCAATTAACTATTTGATCACTATAATCTGTCTTCGTATCATACCACTTTTTATGTGGCATTCTACCATAACTCACAAGTTCTTCAACTTTAAAGTCTGGTGGTGCACAATGCCTTTGTGGAAGTACTGCTATCATCTTGGATAAATCTTTTCCTTTAAATTCTTCAATACTTTTATCATTTATATGAACGCTTCCATTACTACGTCTTAATAATCTAGTTATAGCTTTTAAAAATGTAGACTTTCCAGAACCATTAGGTCCTATTATAGTTGTAATTACACCTTTATATAATGCAGCATCTACACCTTTTACAGCCTTGTAATCTCCGTACTTTACCTCTATATCCTTACAATTAATTTCCACTTACTTTCCCCTTCTTTCTCAACATATATAAGAAAAATGGTCCTCCTATCATAGACATTATAGTTCCTACTGGAATATCCATACCTGGAACTATTGAACGTCCTACGGTATCAGCTAATAATAATATTACAGCTCCTAAAAGCATACTAGTCGGAACCATGATTTTATAATCTGAACCTACTATAATTCTTGCTATATGTGGTACAACAAGTCCAACAAACCCAATCATACCAACAGCACTTACTGTAGAAGCTGCTAAAAATGCTGAAATAGCTGATAAAACTATTCTACTTACATTTACATTAATACCTAGGTTTTTTGCCATTTCATCACCAAGTTGTAATGCATTTGCACTTTTTATGCATACTATAGCAAGCAATAATCCTATAGTTACATATATAAGTAGGGTTCTAACATTATTCCAAGAGCTTCCTGCTAAACTTCCATTTAAAAATCCCAAAACTCCTTGTAAATTATCAGAGTACATCATTTGTAAAAATCCATTATATCCTCCTAATACAGAGTTTATAGCAACACCTGAAAGGATTATTCTTACTGGGTCTATTCCGCCTCTCCATGCTAATAAATATATTAATCCACATGCAAGAGCAGCTCCTCCAAAGGCAAATACTGGAACCGCTGTTGTCATATGTGGAAATATTAATAATATAGTAGTTGCAGCGGCACCAGCACCTGCTGATACCCCTATTGTTCCTGGATCTGCTAAAGGATTTCTCATAACAGCTTGCAATAATGCTCCAGACACTGATAATGCTGCTCCTATTAAAATAGCCGAGATTATACGTGGTAATCTTAGATTATATATTATAATTTTAACTGGATTATTTTCTTCACTTAATAAATTATTTATTAACTCACTTAAAGAATATCTTGCACTTCCTATAGACATAGAAATAAGAGCTAGTACACACAAAATACAACTAAGAAGTAATATAACTGAAGTAACTTTTATTATAGATTTTGATTTTTTTTTCATCTCTTACTCCTGCCTCTTTTTTATTAGTTATTGATTTCTAATTTTTCATAAATTAAATCTATAAGGTCTGATATTTGCTTAACTACACCTATTCCTGTACTAGGCATATATCCTGATGATAAATAAACTACTTTATCATTGTTTATAGCTTCAAATCTTCCCCAATAAGCGCTGTTAGTAGTAAATTCTTCTTGTAAAATAGCCTTGCTATCTTCAACAGATGGAGAGCTTCCTATAGCTAATATAATATCTGGTGTATAGCCAATAGTAGTTTCCTGATCTAACGGAACCATTCCAGCATTATCATTTTCATATACATTTGTTAAACCTATCATTTCAGCCATTGAGCCCACAGTACCGCTTTTTGATTGTATATATTTAGTTGTAGCAAGTATCATAACTGATTTTCCTGCTAAAACTTTCTTGCTTTCTTCCATCTTTGTTTCTAGATCTTTAAAACGTTGCATTATTTCTTTTCCCACTTCTGAATCTTTTGCAAAGGCATCTATAATTACTTCCGCTTCTTGAATTACAGATTCATAAGTAGCTGAATGTCCACTATTTGTATAATAAACTGGAATATTAGAACTTTCTAAAGCTTCTCCATATTGCTCTTTAGATGATGATGGAATTATAACTAAGTCTGGATTTAATGCAATTACTGTTTCAATATTAAAATCATCAGACATAAGTGATAATAACTTTTCCCCTGTGTAATCGCTAGGTGTTTCAAAAACTGTTGATTTTGGTATTCCTACAAGTGAAGCTCCTACTTCAAATAGTAATGCAGTTGATGCTGCTGAGATAGATACTACTCTCTCTGGCTTTTTTTCTAGTACTATCGCTTCTGTAAATCCTTGTTCCTTCATTATGTCTGTATATTCTAATACAAATTGTTCTTCTTGAATTTCAATATTTGCACCTTCTGAATTTTTTGTTGAATTACATCCTGTGAATGCACCTACTAATAATGTTGCTGAAAGTAAAATTGATAATATTCTTGCTTTTTTTCTAATCATAATTTTAAATTCTCCTTACTTAATTATTTTTAATCTATAATTTTATTTGCTAATTCTGTATATACTTTTTTCATCTCTGAATTTTCTAGTAATTCAAATACAGTTCCACCTTTGTTTTCTGCTAATTGTATTTCTCCACTTCTTGGTATAACATGAGTTATTTTAGTTTCTATTTCTTCTACTGCTTTTTCTACTATACTAACTTCATTCTCTATATTTTTAGAATTTAATATTAATCCTTTTAATTTGGCATATCCTCTACTTCTAAAGTTTTTAATTGCTGAACTAATATTTGATGCAGCATATAATGACATCATTTCACCTGATGAAACTATGTAAACTTCTTCTGCATATCCACCTCTTATAGGCATTGCAAATCCACCGCAAACTACATCTCCAAGTACATCATATAAAATTACATCTGGATTATACGTTTCAAAAGCTTCCAACTCTTCTAACTTTTCAAAAGCTGATATTATACCTCTACCTGCACATCCTATACCTGGTGTTGGTCCTCCTGATTCTACACATAACACTCCGTTATATCCATTAAAAACTATATCTTCTAAAGAAAGGTCGTCCCCTTTTTCTTTAAGTTGTTCTAATACAGTTGGAATTCTCTTTCCTCCCATTAAATTTTTAGTTGAATCTGCTTTAGGATCACAACCTATTTGCATAACCTTAAATCCTAAATGAGATAAAGCTGCTGACAAATTAGAAGTTGTCGTTGACTTTCCTATACCACCTTTACCATATATAGCAATCTTTCGTACTTTTTTTTCCACCATTAATCCTCCTAAATTATTGTTAATCTTTCTTTAAATAATATTGCTGCACTTTTTATTTCTGATTCATTTGGATGAAGTGCTGCTATTTTATATCTTTTTAATTTTTCATCTGTTATAGAATGATGTGAATTAGAATCTAACTTTTTAAAAATCTCTATTAATTTAGGTGAAACTGCACCTTGACATATATATTTACCTATTACTTCGTTATCTTCTTTTATAATTTCTTCTCCATTAAGCAAACTATTAAAAGCATAACTTGAGTCTGGATAAGCTCCTAAGGTAGCAAATATACCAACTTTTTTATTTTTTATTGTTTTCATAAACTCTTCAGCTTCTTTATTAGGAGCACCTTTATCTACCCAATATCCAACTAATATTGCATCATACTTTTCAATATTTTTAGTTAAACTTATTTTATCTATTTCTATATTTAATTCACTGTCTTTAGTTAAATTTCTATAAATACCTTCAGCTAATTTTTTGGTATTTCCAGTTACACTTGAATAAGTAATTAAAATATTCATAACTCCTCCATCTATTGATAATTATTATCAATTTCTTTGTAATTCTATCATTTTCTAAAATCTAAGTCTTTAACTATTTTCTCTTCTTTTTTTATTATTTTTCACATTTTTACACCTTATTTACTGAAATTAATATTCATATTAATACTAAAAAAACTAAGAAACTATTGTAATATAGATAGTTGCTTAGCTTTTAAACATCTAATATTGGACTTATAAAAACATTTATTTTATTGATAACGATAATCATTTACTTTATTTTTGTCTCATGTTATAATCATCAAAACTTAAGTATAATTTTTTATTGTAATTAAGGAGATTCCCATGAAAAAGACTATAATCAATCATCTTCATATTTGTAGCTTAGTTTATTGTGGTAATACAAACTTAGCTATTAAACTATTTAATAAAAATTTAAAAAATTTAATATCAACTACTGGATTTGAGTATTGTAAAACCTTTATTTACTCTCTTAATTTTAGTATCTATAATTACATACTTGTTAAAGAAGGCGTTTCATTACATAAATGTTGTTTTAAAAATACTATTGAGAATTACGATTATTCTGATGTAAATTCCATAATAGAAATCGGACATAAAATAATAAATTCGTATAGCTATTGTAAAGATTATCTAAGTGAAAAATACTCTCATCCTGAAATTAAAAAAGCTATTTGTTATATTCATAAACATATAGATGAAAATATTTCTTTAAATGATATTTGTTCTATTGTAAATATGAATAAAACATATTTTTGTAGAGTTTTTAAAACTTATACTAACTATACATTTAGTGAATATGTAAATAGAGCAAAAATTAATGCAGCTAAGCACTTATTGTTAGACCCTCAGCTTTCTTTAGTTGATGTATCATTTTATTGTGGATTTAATAATTATACTTATTTCTGTAAATTATTTAAGAAAATAGTTGGTATGAATCCATTAAAATATAGAAATCTAAGAAATAAAACTGAAATTTTAGATATAAAAAAGTAAGTTCTTTATAATTTATAGAGAACTTACTTTTTCATCTTTACTTAATGGTTTGTTATCTCTCATAATGTAGCCACTATCAAGATCAGTAGTAATTTTATTAATAAATTTTAACCATTGTATTTACTTCTTAATAAAGCAATTTCTTTTTCATAACCCTCTAGTTCATTTGGTGTTTCAAGAAAAAATGGTATATTTTTAAGTTTTGGATGATTTATTATCTTGCTAATAGCCTCTATTCCTATAAATCCTTCCCCTATCTTTTCATGTCTATCTTTATGACTTTTAAAAGGATTTTTACTATCATTTAAATGTATTGCACATAATCTTTTCAATCCTATTATTTTATCAAATTCATCTAAAACACCATCTAAATCATTTACTATATCATATCCTGCATCATATATGTGACATGTGTCTAGACAAACACCTAAATGATCTTTTAATTCAACTTTGCTTATAATCTCTGCTATCTCTTCAAATGATCTTCCCACTTCCGTTCCTTTTCCTGCCATAGTTTCTAATAAAACCTTAGTTGTCTGCTCTGGCTTAAGTACATCATTAAGCATATCTGATATATATTTAATTCCTATCTCTATTCCTTGTTTAACATGACTACCAGGATGAAAATTATATAAATTATTAGGTAGGTACTCCATCCTAATCAAATCATCTTTCATAGTATTTCTTGCAAACTCTCTTGTTCTCTCATCTGCTGAACATGCATTTAAAGTATACGGCGCATGTGCTAATACTTTTGAAAATTTATTATCTCTAATTATTTCTAAAAGCCCTTCTATATCTTTTATATCTATTTCCTTAGCTTTACCACCCCTAGGATTACGAGTGAAAAATTGAAAAGTATTTGCACCTATTTTAAGTGCCTCAACTCCCATATTCTTAAATCCTTTTGTTGTTGACAAATGACATCCTATATTTAACATTAATTTATCCTCCATATTGTTTTATTATTAAAATTACTACTTTCTTCATTATACTAATCTTAGCTTAAGTAACATATTACTATACACAAATACATAAAATCAATATTTCTTTTTTAATATTTATTATTAATTAATTTCATTTTTTAAATATTTATATTTTAAAATTCTACTATATACTTTAATTATTCTTATTATTTATGTGTATATATTTAATTTTAATACCATAATATAAGTTAGACATAATCTAGATATTGATATAAATTTTTCAGTAACAAAAAATAAGATTCAAAGTATAAAACTTCAAATCTTACTTTTAATAATAATTAATATTTTATCTTATTTCTTTTCCAAAAGGCATTAAAGATAATTTAGCAAGTTTTAATGACTGTACTGCAAATGGTATACCTACTATTGTAATGCATAAAAAAAATGCACTAATTAAATTTGAGATACAAAGTCCTAACCCACCAAATATTAACCATAATATATTTAATATTAAATTTGTAGTATTTTCTTCTACAGTTATAACTTCTTTACCAAAAGGAGCTAATTGAAGTGATGCCATCTTAAAACATTGAACTCCAATAGGTATTCCTATTATTGTAATGCACCAAAATAATCCCGTAATTAGCCAACCTAAAGCATTAACTAACCCTCCAAATATAATCCAAATTATATTTCCTAAACACGACATAATTATTCTCCTATTTCTTCTCTATTGTTATTAATATATAAACTTTTATTATTTTGTTTACTATAATTAAGTATTTACTTTGTAGTTATTAACCTTATTGTATTTTCATCCTCTAGTGTATTTTCTTCCAAAACCCTATTAGATAACTTGCTTATTATAAGATAAAAAACTATTATTGATAAATTGAAAACCATCATAACTGTAAATGTATATAAAAATTGTGACATCTTAGTTAATGCTACAGGCGAATTTATTAAATAGCAATAATTTGCTCCTATAATTCTATCTATAAAAAATACAATTGAATGATAAATATTTGTAAAGATTAATACTCCCTTTAAATTCTTTATATTTAATTTAAATTCCTCAACAGATAAAATATACACTACTCCATATGCTAAAAGTACATGTCCAAGAAAATATGATATCTTTGTATAATGTGGAAAACTAAAAGGATCTGTTCCTGGAGATAATAAAGCAAATATAGTTCCAAAGCCTCCCCAGTAAACTGCTAAGACTTTTAATTTTTTATTATTTAATAATAACCCTACTGCTAATGATATAATTGCAACTCTACAATTATATAAAGGTAACCCCTCTCGTAATGTATTATATCCCGAAAAAATATACCAATTATATAATATAATTTGTTGTGCTAGTAAAATTATAGCTATAATATTTTTAAATTTACTTTTCTCTCTAAGCTTATCTTTAAAATGAATTATTAAAATACATCCTAATACAGTAATTAATAAGATAAAAATATGGGTTATTCCAAACATGTCAAATACATATCTATCTGGTTGAGTTCTAAAAAATTCTCTTAAAAAATTCATCTTTAAATTTATTCTCCCCCTTAATTATTTAATAATATAGACATATTAATATCATATTACCCAATAAAACTTAACTTATCAACACTTTATTACTTATAATTTTATTATTTTTTTAATTGAATTAAAGCACAATCTTCTATTGCATTCATTGAAACTTCTCTACAATAATCAATTATCTCTTTACTTTCAGCCCCTGGTTGAATTAATATATTTTTTATTCCTAATAAGTTAGCTTCTTTTAATATTTCCAATCCCAATTTTGGATTTACACATAAATCTATTGCATCTATTTTATAAGGAACTTCTGTTAATGTTTTGAACACATTCTCTCCACCCTTTGGATGAACTCCAGCTACTACATAATTTTTGCTTTTAAATTTTTCTAATATTTTATATGCATACTTACTAGTATTAGTAACATCTCCAATAACTACCCAATTTTTTAACTGAATCATTTCTTTTATATTCATTAGTTTCCTCCTTAATATATTCCTTTTCAATATATAATATTATTTTTTTCTATTTTTAGCAATAATATTCTATCAACGCATTATTTTTTAGTATAAATATAGTATAATTTAAGTATACTAACTAAATTTCTTGAATCTGTTAAGTTGTTATAAAAAAATAGCTTAATAAATCTTAGAATTTCTCGTTCTTTGAAAATTATATAAGTTTGATTATTTTTGTGTATAGGAAATAGACCTGCAAAAATATAATTTTTTCCAGCAGGTTAATCGAAAATATTTAAAGGTACTATGAAGCTATAAACCAAGATTGTCTTGATATATTATTGCTAGCGAAGCCAGCAACTTCGGCAGGTGTAAGGTTATTCAATGAACCATGGGATCTAATAAAGTTATAGTGAAATATAAACATAAAAATAAGATTATTAGCTTTTTCAAATGAATTAAATCCTTTTTTAGATTTATACCAAGCCTTAAAGGTTTTATTAAAGGATTCTATAAGATTATTGTTTATATCACTAGACATTGGTTTTACAGGTAAATGTTTTGTATTCGGCAATAGCGTAGCTATCGCTTCGTTATAAGCTGGCCATCTGTCTGTTACTAAGTTAAATGGAGAACCATATTTTTTAACTTCATTTATTAGAGAAAAAGTAGAGTTTTCATCTCTATATTTGCTTAAATGAAAAGATACTATAAAACGTGTTTCGGAGTCTATAACTAGCCATAGATAGTGCTTTATACCATTAATAAAAACAATAGTCTCATCAGCATTCCAGTCGTCAGATTGTAAATCTACTTGATGTTTAAATTTATCAACTTTCAGTTTGAAGTAAGGAGCAAATTTATTACTCCAATTAGCTACAGTTACATGAGATACTTTGATATTAAATGTATTCATAAGAAACTGAGATATAGCTCTAGTTGATGTATTGTTTAAATAGTATAAAGTTAAGGCAGTAATAATCAATTGTAAAGGAAATCTCATGCCTTTCATAGAAAGTGATCCGGTAATAGCTTCGCTAGAAGCTGGATCAATATTAAAATTATGATGATTAACTATAATATGGTTAAATTTTTTATTATTACATTTATAGCGATTATAATGTTTGTAGGAATGATGTAAGTAAGTGCCTTTACCGCACTTAGGGTATCTAGGATAGTTTTTTAAAACTCGGCTACTGACTTTGTCAGGAGCGAATTGTCGCTTGCAATTTTGGCATTGATATTTTTGATTAGCCTGCTTGTCTAAACCAAACTTATATAGTTTATTTGAATGACAGCGAGGACATTTATGTTCATTGTTCTTCTCTCCTTTTCTAGGAGGAAATTAGTTCTTGTCAAACTTATTGTATTTCTTAGAGTTGAGAAGAGCAATGTTCATATAACTTAACAGATCGGAATTTCTTCTTAGGGGGACATAATATGAAAACTGCTTTAAAAATACTATTTTTTTTACCAACTATTATTTTTGCAATACTTATAATTCTTGATTTATTTGATTTTACTTATGAACTATTTAAATTTAAAAAAACATCTTCTAAGTTAAAGTTTAAGTATATATCTAAAATTGAAACCAACAACAAACTTTTTTTAATTTATGGAATTATAATAATTTTAATCACTATTTTTTCTAGACATATTGATTTTTATAGTTTTGCAGGTTTATATTTTATAGTAATATAGAAAGTCTTTTGTGCCAAAAACCTGATCTTTCCGAATCAAAGAAAAGAATATTACTTATAAGAAGTGAAAATAAAAAAGAACTTAAATTATTTGCAAATGAAAAGAATTCTAATTTTTTGATTTCTTATCTTAAAGCTAAAAATGATAAAATATCAATTAATTTTGAACAACTTTAATAAAAACCCAACAGATAATATTCATATCTGTTGGGTTTATTTTTATATAACAACAAAGGTATTTAAGTATTCTTCTTTTATTGGTCCCTTATTTCTAAGATATCTCTTCATAGCCTCAATTGCTGTAACTTCTAATTTTTCTCTATTTTCTCCTAAGTATTTAGGAACTGCTTATTCTGTTATATAGCTTACACTATATGACTTTTCTGTGTTTAATTCTTCTCCCTCTACAAATAACTTTTGTACTCTATGTCCCTTTGGATTTTCTATAAGAATATATGCTTTTACCCCTATTGCTCTTGGCATAAATCCACCTATTTGACCAAAAGGGTTTTTACTATAAGTTTGTTCTATCATAGTTTTTAAAAGTTCTACTATTTCATAGCCTTTTAAAAATATGTATGTACTCTTATTTTCTAATAAAATATTGTATCTGTTGACTTTATGATGACAGATAATATATAATAATTTATAATTAATTAAAAATTTAATATTTTATTGCATTGAATAGGAGTAGTACTATATACTTATATCTTTAGAGAGTTGCTGTTTGGTGAAAAGTAACGATATAAATATAGGAACTTGCCTAGGAGCTTACTTGTCAAAAGCAAGTACGGGATATTCCCGTTATTTATTTAAGCGAGAAAATTTACTTAGGTATATTTATCTAGTATTTTTTCTAATAAGAGTGGTACCGCGAAATAATGTCTTTCGTCTCTTAAATAGAGATGAAGGACTTTTTTTTATAAATAAAAATATAGGAGGACTTAAAATGAGTAACTATGGAACTACCATTGATAAAAAATGGCAAGATAAATGGGAAGAAACTAAACTTTATAAATTCGACCCTAATAAAGAAGGGGAAAAACTTTACGTATTAGAAATGTTCTCATACCCTTCAGGTAGCCAATTACACGCTGGTCACTGGTTTAACTATGGACCTGTTGATTCATGGGCTAGAATGAAGAGAATGCAAGGATACAATGTATTCCAACCAATGGGATTTGATGCTTTCGGCTTACCAGCTGAAAACTTTGCAATAAAAACTGGAATCCATCCTAAGGATTCAACTGATAAAAATATAGTAAACATGGAAAAGCAATTAAAAGCTATGGGTGCTATGTTTAACTGGGAGAATGAAGTTATAACTTGTAATCCTGATTACTATAAATGGACTCAATGGGTATTCTTAAAACTTTATGAAAAAGGATTAGCTTATAGAAAGAAAGCACCTGTAAATTGGTGCCCATCATGTAATACAGTTCTTGCAAATGAACAAGTTGTTGAAGGTGCTTGTGAAAGATGCTCAACAGAAGTTACTAAAAAGGATTTAACTCAATGGTTCTTAAAAATAACTGATTATGCTGATGAACTTCTTGAAAAACTTGATACTTTAGATTGGCCTGAAAAAACTATAGCTATGCAAAAACACTGGATTGGTAAATCAACTGGTGCTGAAGTTACTTTTAAAGTTAAAGATTCTGATCTTAAATTTGATGTTTTCACAACAAGAGTTGATACTTTAAATGGAGTTACATATGTTGTTTTAGCTCCTGAAAATCCATTAGTAGATAAACTTACTACTGCTGAAAATAAAGACTCTGTTGAAAAATATAAAGATGAAGCTAAAAAGCAATCTGATATAGAAAGACAATCTCTTTCTAGAGAAAAAACTGGTGTATTCACCGGCTCTTACGCTATTAATCCAATTAACGGAAAAGAAGTTCCTGTTTGGGTTGGAGACTATGTATTAGCAACTTACGGAACTGGTGCTGTTATGGCTGTTCCAGCTCATGACGAAAGAGATTTTGCTTTTGCTACAAAGTTTAATCTTCCAATTGAAAAAGTTATAACTAGCAAAAATGGTAAAGAAGTAGAACTTCCTTATTGTGAATATGGGGTTTTAGTAAACTCTGGTGAATTTGATGGATTAACTACAGAAGAAGCTAAAATTAAAATAGTTGAAAAGTTGGCTTCGATAGGCTTAGGTTCAGCTAAGGTTAACTATAGATTAAGAGATTGGTTAGTTTCAAGGCAAAGATATTGGGGTGCTCCAATTCCAATGATCCACTGTGAACATTGTGGAACTGTACCTGTTCCTGAAAATCAATTACCTGTGGAGCTTCCTTACAATGTTGAATTTGCTCCAGATGGAAAATCTCCACTTGCTAAATGTGAAGATTTTATAAATACAACTTGTCCAAAGTGTGGAAAACCAGCTAAAAGAGAAGCTGATACTTTAGATACATTTGTATGTTCATCATGGTATCAATTGAGATATCCTGATAATAAAAACTCTGAAAAAGCATTTGATAAAAATATAGTTAATAAGATGCTTCCTGTTGATAAATATGTTGGAGGTCCTGAACATGCTTGCATGCATCTTCTTTATGCAAGATTTATAACTAAAGCATTAAGAGATATGGGGTATTTAGACTTTGATGAACCATTTAAGTCATTAACTCACCAAGGTTTAATCTTAGGTCCTGATGGATTAAAAATGAGTAAATCTAAAGGAAATACAATTTCACCTGATGACTATATATCTGAATATGGTTCTGATGTATTTAGAATGTATCTAATGTTTGGTTTTGCATACACTGAAGGTGGTGCTTGGAGTGATGACGGACTTAAATCTGTTGCTAGATTCGTAGATAGAATCGAAAGATACTTAGAAATATCTAGGGAAGCTATTAACAGTTCTGAAAATAACAAGAACACTATTGATAAAGCTGAAAAAGAATTAAATTTTTGGCTTCATAATGCAATTAAGGGAGTAACTGAAGATAGTGATAAAATGCAATTCAATACTGCTATTGCAAGAATGATGGAATTTGTTAATGCTTTATCAAAATATATTCAAGAAGATACTAAGAACTTAGATTTCTTAAAAAATGTTATAAAAGATTTCTTAAAGATATTAGCACCTTTTGCTCCTCATTTTGCTGAAGAACAATGGAGTTTATTTAATCTTCCATTCTCAATATTTAATGAAGCTTGGCCTAAATTTGATGAGAAAGCTTTAGTGAAAGATGAAGTTGAAATAGCTATTCAAGTTAATGGTAAAATTAAAGCTAAAATAAATGTTTCTACAGACCTTAATGATGAAGGAATAAAAGAAGCTGCTTTAGCTGATGAAAAAGTAATAGCTGCTATAGATGGTAAAAATGTAGTTAAAGTAATTGTTATAAAAGGAAGACTTGTAAATATAGTTGTAAAATAGATAAATAAAAACATCCTATATCTATACTATTTAAAAGTATCTGATATAGGATGTTTTTATTTATATTAAATTTGTGTGTTAAATGGTACTAGCTCATCATTGTGCTTTTTATCTAGATAATAAACTACTTTAAATGCTATAACTTGTACTGCTAATATTCCTACAATAATTAATGCATAGGCTAAAAATAACTCTTCTGGCAATGCATTTATTATAGGATCTGTATATGGATCAAAAAGCCAATAGTTATTATTAAAAAATATTTTATGAAACACTATAAAAGCTTTTTTAAAATCTATAAGCATCATAATTATTATAAACCCAAATATTGAAATTATCATATTTGAAGCATAATTTAAAATCTTTACTACATTTATGGCATTATACAACATCTTTATTAATTTAAATAACATAAAAATTATTATTGATATAAGAATTATTATATAAATCTTCATAAAAATATATTTAACCTCCATAAAATGAATTTCACCAGTTTTGCTCATTGTAAAATCGGGAAATTTTAATTCATTTATAAAAGGATTATTTAAATATTTTATCATTTCATTATAATTTTTCATTAAATTTTCTTCTGATAATCCTGTTAATTTATCTAAATTTAATTTTGTAATAGCAAATCTATATACTATAGTTAAGTTTAATGTTGCTATTACTGAAATACCTATTGAAAAAAAACTGGTGATAATCCCTAAAAATATATTTAAAAAATTTTTATAAAGATTTTTTTCTTTATTTCTCTTTAGAGTCATATAGCCTCTCCCCTATCTTATTCCTTAAATACAGTTTTAAAATTACTCCAATGCTACTTTAAAATCTGACAATACACTACTTACAAGTTTTGTATCTAACTTCTTATAGTATGTTAATAAACCTTCTTCCTTAAGAGCTTCGAATATTTCTCTACTCATTTCCATCCAATTTTCTGGTATAAACACCCAAACAATTTCTTCATATCTACAACTCAGTAAAAAATGTTCCATTCCCCAAAAAGAATACTCCTCTATCCTATGAAGATTATTAAAATGAATATAATCCTTAACTACTTTCTTAGTTAATTTATACTCATATATATCTACATAAAAGAAATCAAAATCTTGAGATTCTGCTTTAAATGCATCTTCATTTAAAATTTTTATCTTTTCATTTTCCTTGAAATTATTTTTATAAAGTTCTATAACATCTTTATCTATTTCATAAACAATAATTTCTTTAACACTATCTTTTTTGGCCATTTCTTGTACTACATAACCAAGTCCTAAACCTACAATTCCTACTTTACCAACAGCTCTACTAATTGGCATATATGAACTCTCTATTTCTAGTGGAGTTATTCTCATCCATATATTTTTAGGTCCATGTAATTCTAATATATCCTCTTTAATTACCCCTTCTTTTTCATACATGTATCCTTTAATTATTCCTTCTAACCATTTTATCTTTTTAATCTCAAAGTCACCTATTTTCCCTAGAGATATTTTTTCATTATATTCTCTAATCTTCTCTATAACATATTTTTTTTCGTATGGCTTCAAAATTTCTTCTATCCTTTCTTCACTATATTTCGCTATATTTTATTAATATATAGTTATTATAATTTGATAGACTATAATCATCTCAATATTTTTAATAACATTTTATAATTCAATATTCATATACTACTAATTATATTGGTAATAAATTGAAATTACAATATCTATTTATTACATTTTTATTATATAATATTTCCAAAAAATTTTACTTGCTATTTAATTATACTATGTTATACTAATGACATATATTATCAATTAAAGAATAGAAGGTGTTTTCATGGATAAAATAATAATAAGTGAAGAAGCTTACAAAGAATTTAAAGCTTTCTTAGACGAAAATGAAATCGAAAAATACAGTATAAGAATTAACTTAGCTGGATTTGGTTGCAGCGGTCCTGCATTTAACATAACTGTTGATGAAGCTAAAGAAGGAGATGTAACTCATCAAGTTCATGATATAACTTTTATAGTTGAAGAAAAGTTAGTTGATGAATTTGGAGGTTTCAAACTATTATCAACAGAAGAAAACGAAGGTAGAGGTTTATCACTAAAGCCTGTTATCGAAGTTGAAGGTGGTTGCGGTTCATGTGGTGGAGGATGTCATCACTAGAAACCAATAAAAAAGAAGCGTATATAGAGACAGTAGATAGTTTTGTGTAAAAACAAAACTATCTACTGTTTTTTTGTATTAACAGTTGGAAGTTTTGGAATAATATACTATATAAATTAGGAGGAATTATTATGACAAGAAAAATTGATACCAACTTTGATTACAACGAGGAAATTAAAAGATGTAAAACAATCGATGATGTGATGGGTAAAAACGGATTAATACAAAGATTAGTTAAAGATGTTCTTGAAAATATATTAGAAGGTGAAATGGAAGAACATCTAGGAAGAAATAAATATGAACGTGTAGAAGTAGTTGATCAAACTAAGAAGAACTACAGGAATGGTTATAGTCGCAAAAATTTAAGAAGTTCCTTCGGTGACGTCGACCTAGACGTACCCCGTGATAGAAATGCTGAATTTGAGCCACAAATTATAAAAAAATATGAAACTGTGTGTACTGAGTTAGATAAAAAGATTATATCTTTATATGCTAAAGGTATGTCAACATCTGATATTCAGGCTGAAATTGAAGACTTATATGGAATAACTATATCACCATCGATGGTATCTAAAATAACTGATAAAGTGCTTGCTAGCGCCGCCGAATGGCAAAATAGAGCATTAGATAAAATATATCCAATAGTTTATTTAGATGCTATGTACTTTAAAGTTAGAAGTAATGGAAAGATAGTTAACAAGGCTGTCTATATATGCTTAGGATACACTATGGAAGGATATAAAGATATTTTAGGTATATGGGTTGATGAAGCTGAAGGTGCTAAATTCTGGTTAGGAATTTGCAATGATTTAAAAAATAGAGGTGTAAAAGAAATTTTAATTGCTTGTATGGATGGATTAAAAGGGCTTCCACAAGCTATAAAAACAGTATTTCCATCAGTAAATATTCAAACATGTATTGTTCATCAAATAAGAAATTCAATAAAATACATAGCTTCAAAAGATAAAAAAGCATTTATGAAAGATTTGAAGGAGGTTTATAAGGCTACAACAGAGGAACTTGCGTTAGCACAGCTAGATAATTTAAAGGAGAGATGGGGAGATAAATATGGAATAGTAATAGATTCCTGGTATAATAATTGGAGTAACCTTTCAACATTTTTCGACTTCTCTCCAACTATAAGAAAGATGATTTATACTACAAATATCTTAGAAGGTTTTAATCGTCAAATACGTAAATTCACTAAAGTTAGAGTCATATTCCCAACTGATGAATCTTTAAATAAGTGTGTTTACTTAGCAACGATGGAGATACTAGAAAAATGGACTCAGCCTATACATAATTGGGGTGCTACGTTAGCAGAGCTATCAATAATATTTGAAGATCAATTAAAAGATGAATTAGCTTAAAAGCTTGTACTTTTTATAAATTATATGCATACTATTAGATTTTTTTGAAATACTAAAAAAGGTAATAAGAAACATTATTAGTATTTCTTAAATATAAAAAAATATTACTGGAAATGAAAATTTCCAGTAATATTAAAATAATAAAAATGATAATTACACAGAATTATCTATTCTCTCCGTATATACGCTTCTTTTTTATTTAGCTAATATCTCTACACCATCTTCTGTTACTAATACGGTATGCTCCCATTGAGCTGAATATCCACCATCTTCTGTTATTGCAGTCCAATCATTATCCTCGTCTACAAATAATTCATAACTTCCTTGATTTATCATTGGTTCTATTGTGAATACCATACCTGGTACTAAAACCATACCCTCTCCCTTTTTACCAACATGACTTACAAAAGGATCCTCATGAAAGTTTATTCCTACTCCATGGCCTCCAAAATCTCTTACTACTGAATATCCATTTTTTTCAGCATGCTCTTGTATGGTAGCTCCTATATCACCTAGAAATCCCCATGGCTTGACAGCTTCTACACCCTTTATTAGACATTCTTTAGCTACTTTTACTAATCTTTTATCCTCTTCTGATACATTTCCTATCATGAACATTCTAGAAGCATCTGAATAATATCCATTGTATATAGTTGATACATCTACATTTATTATATCCCCATCTTTAAGTATTATATCTTCACTAGGTATTCCATGACATATTTCATCATTTATTGATGTGCACACACTCTTTGGGAAGCCACCATAATTAAGAGGTGCTGGTATGGCACCCTGAGATACAGTATAATCATGCACTATTTTATTTATCTCTTCTGTACTCATTCCTAATTTTATATTTTTTGAAACTAAATCTAAAACAGCATTGTTAATCTTTGCGCTTTCCCTTATTCCATCTATTTGTTGCTTATTTTTTATAATATCCCTTGAAGGAACAATGAATCCCTTGGCTTGAAGTGCATGAATTTTTTCTTCTATTTCCATATGACATTTCTTATATTTTAATCCACTTCCACACCAGCACTTTTCATTTCTATCACAATTCATTTCTTTCTTCCTTTCCATTTATGAAAGTATTTTTATATACTTATCATATATTTAAAAATTACCTTAATTATATAATAACATATTTTTAATATTTGGTTATATGTTACAATATTATTTATTTTAGAATATTTTATACACATAAAATAATAGAGAAACTTAAGTTTCTCTATTGTTCATTAACTTTATCTACTTCCTTTTATAAATTTTTTAATTTACTTATTGCTTCAGTAGTTTTTACTTTTCTTTCTATAGCCTTCATACCCATATCTTTAACTACTTGCGTATATATTAAATCAATTAAAAATATTTGTGCTAATTTTGATGAAACCGCGCCTGTTTTAAATATAGTCTCAGCTGAAATATATGATAAATTTATATCTGAAAAATCTTTTAGTCTAGATGGTTTATTCTGAGTTATTGAAATAATTTTAGATCCATTTTCTTTGAATGAGTAAATCTAGTTACTGTAGCTTCTCCTATGTCATTTTCATTTGCTATTTCAGAAATAGATTTATATATAACCTCTTCCTTGTTTTCCTTAATATAATTTATTAATTGTTTATCTAATTTTGTTGCTTTAAATTTAGGAAAATTCAGCTGTTCAATTATATTCATTGCTTTCACATCCTCATAACTTTTTACATAAGAAATATTTTATCATGAAATTATTATTTCATTAAATCAGTATCAATTAAATTTAATTAATTATTTACTATTTCTTTATATAAAAGTATATAAAAACTTTTAGTATGTTATTTCCTATATTTAAGCTTTATAGAATACTTAAGGGAGTATTTTAAATACTCCCTTAAAATTAAACTATTTTATTATTACTTTAAAAATTGCTTTCTTTACTTTTTCAGTATTATCTACTTTTATAGCAGTCATATGAGCATCTTCTGGATAACATATTAAGAAATCACCTTTCCTTAAAGTTACATATCCGCTTTCTAATCCTTCTAAAGAAACAAAATCATTTTTTTCTTCGTATTCTTTAGCTTCTAAATTTTCTATTGAATTAACCTGTATTTTTTCTTTTCCTTCAATCATTAGATGTATATCAATATATTTTTTATGTGCTTCCCAAAATCTATCTTCTTTATTTTGTGTTTCATACTCAACAACGTTTACAAACATATTATCCCCATCTATTTTATAAGTACCTTTTTCAAAATTAGATAGATTTTTTTCTATAGTGTATTTAAAACAATCAATTATATCTCTATCTAAAAAATTATATCTATCCATATGCTTTAAGCTTCCATATATCATATATACTCCTCCCAATTCCCATTTAAAATATATATTTATTAAAAGTTTGTCTATTTATAATTTCGAAATTATTTTCTTCTTTCCAAAATAAATTATCTATATTTTTACATATTACACAAATTATCAAATTTATTTTGACTTAATATAGAAAATTTAATTTTTATATTTTTATAATATCACGAAAAGGTTTTCTTATCAAGTTTATGGTTTTCTTGTTATAACTTTGAAAATTACTTTATTTAAATTAATAAATTAAAATAATTACTCTTTTGTTATAGCATCAATAGTTCTTTGCATATTTTGTCCTAATAATTCATCCTCTAATAAAAGCATAGAAATTAAATCCATTAAATACATTGCTGAAAATTGAGAATTTATAAACCTTTTTTTATCTACAAATAAAGCATTATATACAATAAAATTTAATTCTCCTATCTCAGTAATATGGCTATCCTCAAAACTTGTTATAGATACTATTTTAGCACCATTTTTCTTTGATATTTTTAACGAGTTTATCACTTCTTCTGTTTCTCCTGAAATAGAAATTCCTATTACTAAATCACTTTCTGAAACAATGGAACTATTTATTATCATCATGTGCGGATCCGAAATACTATATACATTAAACCCCATACGTAAAAGTCTTTGCATCATTTCTTTAGCTGTTAAACCTGAACTACCAACACCATATATATATATTTTATTAGCTTTTTTAATCTCGTTTACGACTTTTTTTATCTGCTCTTTTGAAATTAGCTTTCTAGTTTTTTCTATAACTTCTGTATAATACGAATAAACATCTGCCAATACCCCTTTTTGCTCCAATTCATCATTTCGCTTTAAAGAACTTAAATTTATTTTCATATCTACAAAGCTATCACAACATATTTTTTTACAAAACCTAGTTATAGTAGAACCTGATGTTAAAGTTATTTTAGCTAAGTCTGTTATATTTATATTATTAATTGTTTCACTTTCTTTTAATATGTAATCTGCTATATTTTTCTCTTTATCTGAAAAACTATTATATTTCTTTTGAATCTCATATAAAACGTCCAAATTTATTTCACCTCAATTTAAATTCTCATATATATAATAACATATTTTTATGGATAAGCTTTAAGTTTATATAAAATTCTTAAAATAATAAAATAGAGGTATAATAATAAATTTTATTTTCTACCTCTATCTTGATATTTAATTTATTTATAATGCTTTTTTAACTTCTTCTGCAAACTTCTTTGTTATTAGCTGTGGTCTTGTTATTGCTCCACCTACAACTACTGCAAAAGCTCCCATTTCCATAGCCTTTCTAGCCTTTTCTGGTGTATCAAAATTACCTTCTGCTATTACAGGTTTTTTACATTCTTTAATTAACTTTTCAAGAACCTCAAAATTATTTACACCCTTTGATTGTTCTGTGTACCCAACTAAAGTAGTTCCAACATAATCAAATCCTATTTCTGCTGCTCTTATCCCTTCTTCTACTGTAGATATATCAGCCATAAACTTTTGATTAGGATATAATCTTTTTAAAGACTTTAAAAATTCTAAATCTTGATTTATTGTTGCATCTACTGCTATTACATCAACTTTAGAATTTACTAACTCTTCAACTTCCTTAATAGTTGGTGTAATATAAGATATCATTCCTTCATAATCTTTTTTTATTATTCCTATTATAGGTAAATCTACTTCATTTTTTATTGCTTTTATATCTTCAACAGTATTAGCACGAATACCTACTGCACCACCTTCTTTTGCTGCTAAAGCCATTTTACTCATTATAAATGAACTATGTAATGGCTCATTATCTAATGCTTGACATGATACTATTAATCCTGTATTCATAATATTTCCTCCATAATATAAATTTGTTTTTAGCAAGACTTAGGAGAGCATCTAGCTCTCCTATTATACTTATTCTGCTCCAATTATTTCATTAATTCTTTGTTTTATTGGATCAGCCATTGCACCAAATATTGCTTGCACTCCACCTTTAACTTCTAAAACTGCAGTAGCTCCTAATGCTTTAATAGTTTCCTTATCAACTTTACTTACATCTTTAACTGAAACTCTAAGTCTTGTTATACAAGCATCAACATCTTCTATATTTTCTTCTCCACCTAAAGCTTCTAGCACTTTTACTGCTGTTTCTTTTATTGTTTCTTTTGTAACTACTTTTACTTCTTCACTATCCTCTTCACGTCCAGGGGTCATTACATTAAACTTAGTAATTAAAAATCTAAATGTTACATAGTATAAAACTGCCCATACTGCTCCAACAGCTAAAACTAACACCCAGTTTGTTTTTGCATTACCTTGTAATACTCCAAATAGCGTAAAATCTATAATTCCTCCTGAGAATGTATTACCTATTGAAATGTTTAATATATCTGCTATAAAGAATGATAATCCATCAAATACAGCATGTACTACATATAGCCATGGTGCAACAAATAAGAACATAAATTCAATTGGTTCTGTTATACCAGTAACAAATGAAGTTATTGCAGCACCTAAAAATAATCCGCCAACTAATTTTCTCTTTGCCTTTGGTACACAATGGTACATAGCTAAACATGCTGCTGGTAAACCAAACATCATTGTTGCAAAACGTCCTGCAAAGAAACGAGTACCTTCTGTGAATAATCCAACATGATTTGGATCAGCTAATTCTGCAAAGAATATATTTTGAGCTCCTACAACTGTTTGTCCTGCAACTGTTGCAACACCTCCAAGTTCTGTCATCCAGAATAATGGATAAATCATATGATGTAAACCAACAGCCCCTGTTAATCTTAGTAAAAATCCATAAAGAAAAGTTCCTACTGGTCCTAACCCTGCTATAGCAGTTCCTGCATTTGTCAACCAACCTTGGAAAGTTGGCCATATTAAAAAGAATATAGCTCCAATAAATATTGATGTAAATGATGACACTATTGGAACAAATCTTGAACCTCCAAAGAATCCTAAAACAGCTGGTAATTGGATGTTATGATATTTATTATGTAAATATGCAACTACTGATCCTATAATAATTGAACCAACAACTCCAGTATCTATTGATGCTACATCTGGATTAAATGCACTAATCATACCTTTTATAGACGCATTCATAACTAAAAATGCAACTGCTGCCGCTAATGCTGCTGTTCCTTTATCCTTTTTAGCTAATCCTACAGCTAGTCCAATACACATGATAAGGGCTAAATTACCAAATACTACATCTCCCGCTGAAGACATTATTTTGAAAATACCTTGTAACCATGAAATGTTTAAAAATGGATAAGCATTGACTGTATTTGGGTTAGATAATGCTCCACCTATTCCTAGTAATAAACCTGCAGCTGGCAAAATAGCTATAGGCAACATAAAAGATTTACCGATTTTTTGTAAGCTTTTAAACATATTATTGCTCCTCCTAATAATAATCTTTAGTATTTATTACTTTTGTCTCTTGGGAAACCATGATAGATATCCTTATTAATAACGTTTTCATAGTATGTGCAGAACCCCATTTTGTTCCCCCGTTCAGAAAATTTTTTTCTAGTGATTATAGTTTGTAAAAATAATTTTCTTTCTAAGTAAAGGATATCATATAAAATTAATTTTGGCAATATGTTTTTATAAGAAAATAATTTTCACACATCAAAAAAAACTTCACTTATGTGAAGCTTATATTACTAAATAGACTTTTCTATTGTAAAATCATAATTTATATACGTCTCTATTGTATTATTTATTCCATTAAGAGCATCTATCCAATAATCATTTTTTATAAATTTACTTTTCCTCTTACTCTCATCAGTTGTTTTTAATACAAATTCATTAAATTCTTTATAAAATCCTTCTAAATCTGAAGACATATTTTTCATGGTTTCGAAATCTTTTAAAACCTTGTTCTTTAAAATTAATTTATCATTTAATGTTCTCATTTCTAGATTTAAATATTCGAACACTAAAGATTCAATTCTTTCACAAATCTCATTTGGTTTAGTATCTTTTATTGTCTTTTTATTTAATGAAATAAAACTTTGATTAGAATAATCATTATATTGAGACCATAAATCTGTTAAGGCCTTTGATATAGAGTTATAACCCTTATATAAATTTAATAATTCCTCGTTAGAAATACTTCCAGCTTTAATTCCTTGATCTAATATTAGCAATATACTTTCATTTCTATGTCTTATTTCTTCTATATTATTATATGATTGCTTCTTGACTTCATATCTATAATTTGTATTTAAAATAGACATATAAACGTTTACTATTAGACTTACCAATAAAACACCAACTATAAAAAGTATGCTGTTGTTCTTGCTAAATTTAAAAGCTTTCATAAAACACCCCCATGCTTATCTTTAGTATAGCATATTTCCAGAAAAAACTCTATAGGGGGTTTTTTTCTGGAAGTAAATGCTTAAAACCTTTTATCACCTTGCCCAATCGTGTTGTAATTCCCTATACATTTCTAGCCCACTATTTCCGCCTTCACTTTTATTTACTTTCCCTGATATTCTTTTTACTTGTCCATATGAGCAATTTAAAGATAATTCTTCATGGCCTGTTAAAACCCAAATAATATTTGAATTAATTGGTTTTGTATCTAACTCTTTTTCCCCTACCCCATCAGTAAAATATATTAAAATATGATTTCTCAGGTTATTTTCTTTTATGAATCTAAAAATTGGTGAGAATTTTGTTGCCCCAGTGTTATTTAATCTTTTTTTAATATCATTTCTAGATTTTATTTTATATACTCTTCTTATTTCATTATCACATTCAATTATAGTTATCTTATTTCTACGCATTTTAGTTATTTCTAATATTTCTATCATTATCTTTTGAACTTCATCATCACTAATAGAAGCACTTATATCTATTGCTACTAATATTTCAGGTATGCTATTAGGTAATACTCCTCTTAAATCTAGTCGTTCTGGTTGACGCCTATTTCTTCTAGTTATGGTTTTCCTTTCTCCTGCTCTTAAAGATGGTATAAGTTTTTTTAATATGTCTTGCCATGATATTTCAGGTTTTTCTGTATAGGAAATTATTATTTTTTCTATATCTTTGGGAATTTTCCCTTTAAATGAGCTTATTGCAGTTTTCTTTGTCATCCCTCTAATTGCATCTTTATTTAAACTTGAGTCTGACCATATATCATGTGCCTTGGATATATCTATAACTCTAGCAATATTACTATTTTTACTTTCTATTTTATTGTTAAGTTTGCTTTTTAATACTTTATCAATTTCTTTTGCATATATTTCAGCAACTTTATCATCTTTTAAATTTAATCCGAACTCTCTATTTACTCTATCAACTTTGTAAGATTCCATAGGTAAATCTTTTATAAATTGATTTATAGAAATATCTAGAGCTAAATTTACTGCCATAGTAGTATATTTATTTTTGAGCTTCTTTTCCTCTTCATAATGATTATACATTATATGATATATTTCATGCTTAAATAAAGCACACATCTCTTTTTTATCATAATTTAAAAAAAGTAATGGATTAAAAAACATTTTAAACCCATCAAATTGAGGTATAGTTGCTAAAGGATACGTTATATCTAATCTTATATCTCTTTTAATTTTAACCATAAATTGTCCAAAAAAGTTATCCTCTTTTTCTAGCATTTCAACAATTATTCCTTCAATTAAATGAAAAAAACTTCTTTTAAATTCACTGGTTACATCAGATTTACCCTCAAATTTTATAGCTTCTTTTAAAAGTTTATCTCTTTCGTCATTAAAATGCATATTATCCTCTCCTTAAAACTCATTATTTTTATACATTATTGATATATATTAAAAAATGCTTCTAAGAAGGTATCTTCATTTAATAATAATTTATATAATTCTTTACTCTCATCACTTCTTATTTCTTTCATTATTCCAAGTCTTAAATCTCTTGGATAAACCATTAATAAATCTCCAAATAACTTTATATCTTTATCATTTTTATTTTCTTCTAAATATGATAGGCAATTTTTAGCTAATATATATAATCTTGAATGACTTTCCTTTTGTATTTCTTCCTTTAATTCAATTGGTAATACATTATATGAAAATAACTCTTTTGCTTTAATTAGTGGTCTTTTAGTATTTTTTATGTAATTTATAAAATCCGTTGCAATATTTACTCCTACATTCCCCTTTACTACATTATAAAAAGTATCAATTGAGAATTTTCCATTACTATTTTTATACACATTATAGGATTTTCCTATTCTTTCCCAACTTCTTGGACTTGATTTGACACTTTCTCTTGAACTAGGATTATTTAAGTACTCTGGGAATGTTGATATAAATTCAATTATATGCTCATGAATATTTCTTTCTTTCCCCATAGCCCATTTAATCCATTCTTTTACATCTGAATCCATTTCTATCCATACAAATCTATCTTCTTGAGCCCTATCCATATCTACAACTTGATAGTCACTATCCTCAAAGCCCTCATATTTATTAGAAGGATTCATTGCAGCTACAATTTTTACTTCTTTATCTAATTTATACCCATTTATTTCTCTATTTAAAATTAAATTCATTAATTCTTGTTGAACCGCATGTTCACATCTATTAAGTTCATCTATAAATAATATAACTCCCTTATTTTTAGATTCATTTATTGCTCTATCAACCTCTAAAAGTTTATAATGAGTAGCATAAATTGTTCTACTATTCTCAACTATTGGTAATCCTCCTATCTCACCTTCCTTTAAAAGATTTGCATCTATTGTTACTAAATAAAATTCTTTTTTACTTGATAATTTTTTTATTAAAGCAGTCTTACCTATACCTGCTTCACCTATTATTAAGGGAACGTCCCCTGATTCTAAAACTAACTCAACAGTGTTTATAGCTTCTGAAAATTTCATTTTAAGTTCCTTCTTTCCTAAACATTGGCTAACTTATAGTCAACTAACAATATTTTAGCCCTTTTGCTTCCGTATTCTCTAATAAAATTGACTTTATCCATTTCTAATATTTCTAACTCTAAAAAATCTCTTATATATTTTTCATTTACTTCATCTGTATTAATTTTACCTATAAGAACATCTATAACCATATCTACATCTATAGAATCATATACATATTTAACTATATTAATATTTTCACTAATTAATATTTTAAGTTCATCTAAAGTGTAAGAAATATAATTTATAGCTTCCTCATCTCTTTTGACCGCCTCTCTTCTAGCACTCAAAGTCGGCTTTTCAATAAACCTAATTGCTCCCCAGTAATTCTCTATAGCTGCTAATTGTACTTCTTCTGATGGATTTTTTATATATTTAATTGCATCAAAATCCCTTTTTACAGCTAATAACTGTATTTCTTTTGATGGATTATCTACAAATTGGATTGCCCATCCTTTCATAAATATAGCTTCTTTTATAACATTATCTGAAGGATTCTTTATATATTTCAATGAATTCCATAAATATTTTACAGAAAGTATTGCTAATTCTTCTTCTATTTCACTAATATATTCTATAGCCATAGGGTTATTTTTAATGGCTAATTTTTTCATATCAAAACTTGGGTTTTTTATGTACTTTATTGCAGCACCATTTTTCTTTAAAGCTTCAAAAATTAATTCATCCTTTGGGTTATCTATATATCTTATGTATAATGGATTATCAGATACTTTTTTAAAATCACTATCTTTCAAAATTACGCCTTCCTTCTATTAATAAATTTAAATTTCTTAAATAATCAACTATATTATACACCTTTTAAATGATAATTACTATTATTAAATAATTATTCTTGTTTTGTTTGTAATTTTTTTCAATACCATCAACATATATTTTAATATTTTTAAAATATAATTATATACTTTAGTTAATATTAGGTCTCTTTAGCATTATTTTCTAGACTATTTATAATTTATTTGTTAGACTTATTGTTGGAATAAATTGAAAAGGAGTTTAAATATGACTTTTAATAAACTAAGCAGAAAAAAGACTGTAAAGAAATTAAAAAATAATTCTTCATTATCTAATTATATTATTTTTGCTATTATAGTTCTTCTATCTAGTTATCTAATTTATACCTTAGTATTAACCCCTGTTATAGGAAAGGCTGATAACGGTGACTTTGGTAGAATGTATAATTCTTTAGGAATAGGTCCATTAGGTAATTCTTACGATGAAATTTATACTGGGTACTTCCAACAAACTTGGAAAATATCAAGTCCAGGTTTTTTTATTCCATGGTGTAATGATTGGGTTTTTGGTTGTTGGCTTTTAAAAATACCTTCTCTTTTTGCTTTAATGTTTGGAGTTAAATATTTTGATATTAGGGCTGTAGGTATATTTTATTCACTTATATTCTTATTAGGAGTATATCTAATTTTAAAATACTCTAAAATTAATAGTTTAGGAAAATTATTTGGCGGAATTTTTATTTTAATATTCTTTACTGATTCTTCTTATATTTCTTATTTTAATTCATTTTTTGGAGAAGCAACTACTATAAGCTTTTTATTTTTATTCATAGGCAGTATTTTAAATTTAATTGATAAAGATAATCCTAAAAAATTAGATTTATTATTTTTATTTTTTGCTTCTTTTGGATTTTTAACATCAAAGACTCAACAACTTCCTTTACTTATATTTATGATATTAATTTACATTGCTTTATATAAGTTTTATCCAACATATAGGAAGCTTATACTTAGTTCATCATTAATAGTAATTACTATGTGTATAATAACATTCTTTTCCATTGGTACTTATACTAATAGAAATAATATTTATCAAGCTGTATTTACTGGAGTTTTAAAAGGTTCTGAAACACCTAAAGAAGATTTAATAGACCTTGGTTTAGATCCCAAATTTGCACCATTAGCTAATTCAGGATTCTATGATAAAGGTTTAGCCTTTGATCCATTAGGTGATGAAATGATGAAGGATTTCTATCCTAACATAGGACTATCTAAAATCTTAAAATTCTATGCTAAGCATCCAAATAGAGCTTTTGAAAAATTCATAGCCTCTGCTGAAAATGCTTACGATTTTCATAAATCATCAGAAAGAGACTTTAATAAAGGGGAATATACAACCAACAAGTTAATAAATAACTTTAGAGTAAGCCTCATTAATAAGTATCCAGGCATTCTTAGAAACTTTACCGTATTTTTCACATTCTCTCTTATTTACTTATTAGTTCTAATTTACCATTTCTTTAAATTTAAAAATAGAGAATATAAAATACTAACTTTAACTTTATTATTTCTATTAGCTGCAGGAGCCTCACAATTAGTATTACCTGTAATAGGGTCTGGAGAAGCTGATTTCGGTAAACATTTATTTTTAATTAATCTTGCTTATGATAGTTTACTTTGTTCTTGCTTAATATTTTTGGGAGTAAAAGCACAAAATCTATTTTCTAAAATTTACCACAATAAAAAAATAAGCAACTAGAAATATTTCTAGTTGCTTTTATACTAATTGTCTCTATACTTATTAATGTCTCTTTTTATTGATGCAAGTAAATTATTTAATTCCCAAACTTCTCCTTCTTCAATTAATTTATTTAAAGAAACTTGATATCTACCTGCCTCTGCTACTTTTCCTATAGATATTAAAGTTAATATGCTATTCATTATGTTTGATACTATATCAGACTTAATTTCAAATAATTTTTGTGCGTCTTTTATTTCATCTTTAATATCTAACATCTGTTCATCTAACTCAAATGCTGCATCTGCTGCTTTTTTTAATTTTTCTTGTATTTCCATAGGAATCTGCTTTTTATACTTATAATTTAATGAATGCTCAATAGTTGCCCAGAAATTCATTGCTAAGGTTCTAATTTGAAATTCTGCTAATATTTCTGTTGGTCCCTCTGCCATATTTATTGGATACTTAATAATCATATGATAACTTCTATATCCACTAGTTTTTACATTTCTTACATAGTCCTTCTCATATAATATTTGCATATCTTTTCTTGCTCTTAAAAGTTCTACAACTGTATCAATGTCATCTACAAATTGGCACATTATTCTAAGACCAGCAATATCCTCTATTTCATATTGAAGTCTATCTATAGGAATTTGAAACTTATTAGCTTTTTCTAAAAGACTTGAAACCTCTTTTACTCTTCCTGTAACAAATTCTATTGGCGAATATTCATTTTTCTTTCTATATTCTTTTCTTATACTTTTAAGTTTTACTTTAAGTTCATCTACTGCCTGTTCATAAGGCATTAAAAAACTTTTCCAATCATGAATTGCCATAATAAATCACCCTTTTTAAATCTCACCTTATCTATTATATCAAAAATATACAAAAGTGTAATCAAATTATAATAATTATAGATTTTTTATTTTTTCTACAATATATTCGTAAATTTTACATTAACTTTTTTCGATTATTAATATATACTACTTATTAGAAATAATTTTTAAGGAGTGATACATTATGTCAAACATTTTTGATGGCTTACAACCATTTGGTTTTGATAATATTGACGGTAAACACCTATATAACATAAATAATGATATAGATATACAAAAAACAGATAAAGAAATAAATCATCTTTTTTTAAAAAATATACATTGTCCTGTTTGTGAAAATAAATTTGGCACTCCTTCAGTTAAAGTAAATTCTCCAAGAGTTTTATCTAAAGATTCTGACTTATTCATACGATATTATATAATAAACCCTTATTTTTATGATGTTTGGGTCTGTCCATATTGTGGATATTCTGCCATGAAAGCAGATTTTCCTAAAATTCGCAGCTATCAAATAGAATTAGTTAAGGAAAGAGTTACATCAAAATGGAAAAATAGAGAGTATGGAGATGTATTTACTCCTGAAATTGCAATTGAAAGATATAAATTAGCACTTTTAAATGCAATGCTTATGGAAGGTAGAAATAGTACTAAAGCCATGATTTGTTTAAAAATAGCTTGGATGTATAGGCTTTTAGAAGACGTAATCAACGAAAAACTTTTTTTAGAACAAGCCTTTATCGGACTTAATGAAGCATTTACTATTGAAAGTTTTCCAATGTATGGACTAGATAGATTTTCTACTATGTTTTTATTAGGTGAATTATGCAGAAGAACTGATAAAAATTCTGATGCTTTACTATGGTTTTCAAAGGTTATAACATCACGTGGAGCTTCTCAAAAAGTAAAGGAAATGGCTCGTGATGGAAGAGATAAAATTAAGGAGGCAATAAAATGAGTTTACTATCTATTTTTAAAAAAGAAAATATTGTTGAAAGTGAAACTAGCGAAAAGTATATGTCTGCCAAAGAGGAAATTGCTGATAACTTAGATAAATATGATAAAATTAAATCACAAATAATATCTTTAAGTGAACATAGCTCTAATATTTCATCATCTATTCAAGAATCTAATAATTCTTTAACTAGCCTTACTAAGGCTACTATAAAACAAGCTGATGAAATCAATAGTGCTACTTCCGTTTTAACAGCATTTAATTCTTATATGAATAATCTTGCTTATAACGTTACAAATGTACACATTTCTATACTTGATGCAGATAAACTTGCCAATACAGGCCTTAATACTTTTTCTGACTTAAATGAATCTTTAAATTCATTAAGAAATTCTTTTAATACTGTTACCAATACTGTAAATTCACTAATAACTAAATTAGATTCTATTAATACTATTACTGATTCTATTAATCAAATAGCTAATCAAACCAATCTTCTTTCTCTAAATGCTGCTATTGAAGCTGCTAGAGCTGGAGAGGCTGGTAAGGGATTTTCTGTTGTTGCTACTGAAGTAAGAAAGCTTGCAGAAAATTCTAAAGGTTCTGTTGAAAACATTAGTAATATTTTAGAAGATATAAAAAAAGATATCTTAAGTGTATCTGATGCTATGAGCATTAGTAGTGGCGCTATAGATATTCAAGATAAAACACTATTAGAAACTAAAGACAGCTTAAGTAATATAAAATCTTCTATTGGTGATTCTGTTGATGAAATTAATGATTGTATTGTAAACCTAACCACTGCTTCTGCAGAAAAAGATAAAGTAGTTAATCTAATGAATGATGTGTCAATAATATCACAAGAACACACTGCACTATGTGAAGAGATTGCTGCTAATATAGACATTCAAGCAAGAAATGTAGAAATATTCGATGAGTCAATTTCAAAATTAGAAAATGAACTTAATTAATATATATTAAAATGTAGGCTATTATTATTCAATAGCCTACTCCTCTTTCCAAAATAAATCATTTAAAGTTTTATTTAATGATTTACATATTAAAATACATAAGTTAAGAGATGGATTATATTTGCCAGACTCAATCATACCAATTGTCTGCCTTGTAACTCCAACTTTTTCTGCTAGTTGTTCCTGAGACAGATCACATTCAATTCTAGCAATTTTCATCCGTTTATTTTTCATTTAAACTTCTCTCCTTGATTTATTTATCATCAATTTTTTTATCTGCTAATTTAGTAGAGAATTTTATCATAAATAGCATAGATGTATAAAACATACATCCCCATAGTCCAGCACTTATTAAAACCCCTATTAATCCCTTAGGATGAAATACACCATTTAAAAATATTTTATTTAAATTAGTAGAAAAACCAAAAAATAGGCTTCCTATTACTACATTTCGCTTAAAAGATTTTTTCCAATCTTTTTTATCTTTTCTTCTTAGTGGTATAAACAATCCATCTTTAACATATTTAAATGTTGCATAACCTGCTGAAATAAACATAATAATCATATAAGACATAGCTGCATAAAGATTATTATATAAAAATAGATAAGGTGCCGGAGCAATTAAAGTTAATATGAAACCTCCAATAAAACATCGAGAAATTATCTTTCTTTTATAGTCAATTATCATTTCATCATTTTTTTCCTTAATAAAAACTACAGGGTTTATTTTATTAATTACTATTTCTATACCTATATATAGATTTCCTCCAATTAAAATAAGTAATTCTATAAAACACAATAATAACTCTTTAAAAATTATTCCTTTTATAATAATACTTATTATACACAATATTTCCATTATTATAAAGCTTTGTGTATTTACTTGATTTACTTGTTTGGTAAGCCTCTCATCTTTAATAAAATTTCCATTCATTCTTTTCATCTCCCTTTAATAAAATTATATCATATATATCACTAAATGCAATATATATATTGCATTTAGTGATATATACGATACCTTTTAATTAATAAATAAAGGTTATAAACTTTAGAATACAATTATTCTAAGTTTACAACCTCTAAAAATTATAAATAAATTACTTATAAAAACATAAATTATATTATGTATTTTTTTAATATAAATGTTCTACTGTATGGTTTTCCCAATCAAGAACAAAAGTTTCACTTGAATTATCTAATTTGTTTAGTTTATTGTTTGTACCATACCACTCTGTACCTGACCAATTTAATTTATACTCATCACTAAAACGAGTATATTTTACTGTTATTGCTGACGTCTTAGTTCCCTTAGGAGCTTTAAGAGCTACTACAACTTCTGGTGAAAATCCTCCAGAAATTAAAGGTGATAAGTTATTGTCAGTTGTTAAATTATCTATTCCTTTATTATATAATCTATATCTCATAAAAAGTTGATTACCATATATTCCATGATAAGAATCTCTATCATAACCATCTTTATTAGCATTAAACACCACTTGCCATTCAGCTCTATTTGTACTATCACTCTTTAATAAAGTTCTATAGTCTGGCTGATCATATGTTACACTACGTTCTGCTGTATATGATCCATTTAATTCAGCTCCTGCTTTAGGACCTTCTTTTGAAGCTTCTACAGATAAACTTCCACCAATAGTGTATCCCATAGTTTCTGATACAGAAACTGTATTTATTTGATTTGTTGGAATACTTCTTGCAATCTTAACTTTATTTTGAGAATCATAACTTTCTACTATTGTCCTATATACTGATGGCCAATACATTTGAGCATCATAATATCCACCTACTTTCGTTAATCCTGAAGGAATAAATGACCCTTCTGTTGAAACAAGTGCTGTAAGTTGATTAGTATGGCTATCCTCAATAAAAGTTACATTTAAATTTGTTTTAAATCTATTATAATCGGCATAGGCTGTATCTGAATAAGTAAACTTATTTACCCCATCTCCATTGGATTCCATTACACATGTATTTTCCGCTGCCTTTACAACTTTACAAGTAAAAGGTGAACTCATTCCAAGTAAAGTTATAGTAGCTAATATTATTACCCCTATTTTTTTAACCATTTGTTTCCCTCCATTTTCTAACAGTCTTTATAAAATTAACTCAATAAACGTTTATGTGTCGTTAATATAATATTAACATATTATTCATATTTTTAGAATATTTTTTTACATATTCCGCTAATATTTTTATATTTTTATTTAATAAATTTAATATCAGTGTTAAAAAGTGTTAAATTTTGTTTACTCTTTTACTATATATTATATAATATTCATCTCATTACTCTTTAAACTTGTAATTAACATTATTTTGATTAATATTATTAAATTATTTTAAAAAAGTAGTATCATCGAATCTGATACTACTTTTTATTACTACTTTAAATTTATAATCACTTCCATTCTGGAGTCACTTCTTCTATTTCTGGCTCCATTGGAGTTGATATTTTATACTTTTTCCTTGTGTCTATTTTATCTAAAGCTATAATAAATATTCCATTCTCATTATCTTCGATAGCTACCCCATTTTGTTCCTCACGTATGCCTAAATCAGTAATATTTTTACAAAACGTTACTATATTAACCAAATTATTATAACTATGCGTTCCTATTGATTTAAAAGTTACTTTAATTGCTCTATCTATAACTTCAATATTTTTTATTTTATTTAATAGATCCTTTAGCTATATCCCCATTACACATATATGTCTATTTCCCCTTTTGCTTAAATATTTATTTGGTAATTATCTATACATCTATTAGACATATAAATACTTAATATGGTTTTAATTTTGCATAAAAAAAACTGAGTTTAGATTAAATATAAACTAAACTCAGTTCTATCTTTATTATTTCCATTTAATATTTATTATAAGCTTGCCCTTTAACTTTTCTGCCCAAATTTCATGGCCTTGTTTTTCAACTAGAATTTTTGTTATTGCAAGTCCTAACCCAGTATTTCTACCTGTTCTCATTCTATCAGAAGTAAAAAATCTTTCAAATATTCTTTTAACGTCTTCCTCTTTTAAATCTGGAGCATCATTTATAAATTGAGTAATTATATACTTATCACTTTTACTTAAGTATATTTCAAGATCTCCTTTCGCATGTTTTAAAATATTTTGAATAATGTTAATAAATATTCTCTCTGTTGCATTTTTATCTCCATTAACTACTCCCGAATTCTCATCTATTTTAATAATAGGATTTAAATTATTATTTTCGAAATCATCATAAAATGAAGCTATAATATTACACAATATAGAACTTATATTTATTTTTTCTATATTCATTTCATACTCACTTGCTTGTAATCTTGATAAATCATAAAAACTTGATATTAAACTTTTTAAAGACTGTGATCTTTTTTCTATTATAGATATATATTGCTTTTTTTCATCACTAGAAATGTTTTCATTCTCAAGTAATTGTATATATCCCATTACAGAGGTTAAAGGTGTTCTTAAATCATGAGACATATTTGCAATTGCTTGCCTAATTTCTAAATCTGCTTCTTTATATCGGTACTGCATCTCCTTATTTTTCCTTATTAATTCATTTACTTCTTTTATTAATATATTAAGATTTTTATTAAATGCTAGTATTCTAATACCTTTATTAGTATCTACCTCATTAACTTCTTTAAGATTTATGGTTATGCTTTTTATTTTATTATTTGTTAAAAACAGAAGGGTTATAGCAATACAAAGTAATACTAATAGTCCTCCTATTATTATATTTTGTATCATATAATCCCCGCCTATGAATAATTATTTTACTTCTCGTCTATTTATTAAGATAATTCCTATAATTAAACACACTATTATATACATTGTTGAAATAGCTAAAGATTTTAACATAGATTCTATTGGTGGGTATGGTATAATTACTTTATTTAATGCTTCAGTTAATAAATATGATTTTACCAAAGCAATCTTATCACATACTTTCCAAGCCAACATATCAATTACTTTTGGTGTGAAAATTATAATAAAATAATACACTAATGCATACATTCCACTTTGTTTAAATAAAACTACTAATATATCTCCTAATGCTATTCCAGCCATATACATAGGTATTGATACTAAGAATCTAATTAAAAAATCACCTACTAATTTTGAACTATATCCATCACCAGTTCTAACCATTGAAATAGCTATAAAGAATATAATTAAACACATTGCTGATAAAATTAATCCTAGTATTACTTGTGATATATATTTTGCAATATATATCTTTGTTTTTGATATATCTGATACTATAATATTTTTCAAGGTTTTTTCTTTATATTCCTCTTGTAATACTATTCCAAAAAGCATAGAAAATATAAGTATTCCCATAAATGATGATCCTATTAGTGTATAAATAAATTCCCTAGTTATATACTCTATTCCTACGGTCCAAAAATTTGACAATATTGGAATTAATAAAATTCCTAATGATAGCATACCTGCATAAACATACATAAATGGTCTTTTAGAATATTTATATAACTCAGCTCTTATTAAATTAAGCATTTTGATTACCTCCTACTAACTCTAGGAAATATTCTTCTAAATTACTTCCCGTTCTTTCTAAAGAATAAACTTTAATATCATTCTTTACTAATTTACTATTTACTAAATAAGGTTCGTCTAAATGCTTGTACACTTTAATTAAACCATCATTTAAAATTTCGTAATCTTTACAATTTAGTTCTTTTTCCAATATTATTGAAGCCTTTTCAACATTATCAACTTTTATAGATAAACAATGCTTACATCTCTCTTCTAACTCTTCCGCTGATATTTCTTCTACTAATTTACCACTATTTATAAATCCGTAATTAGTTGCTAATTGAGAAAGTTCTCCAAGAATATGACTTGAAATTAATATTGTTACATCTTTAATTTTATTTAATTCTAATAATATCTCTCTAATTTCTTTAATCCCAATAGGATCTAAACCATTAATAGGTTCATCTAATATTAAAAAATCTGGATTTCCTAATAGTGCTAAAGCTAAACCAAGTCTTTGTTTCATTCCAAGAGAGAAACCTTTAAATTTCTTTCTTCCGGCATCTGATAATCCAACTAGCTTTAAAGCTTCATCTACTGAACTTTTATCTGCTATCCCTCTTTGAATTCTATAATATTCAAGATTTTGTTTTGCCGTTAGTCCTGGAAAAAACGCTGGTGTTTCTATCATTGCTCCTATCCTTGAATGCTGTATTACCTTTTCCCTTTCAGTAGTTTTATTAAATAATTCAATTTCTCCAGCTGTTATATTTGCTAATGATAATGCCATTCTAACTATTGTAGTTTTACCAGCACCATTTTTACCTACTAAACCATATATACTTCCTTTTTTAACAGTCATGTTAATATTATCTAATACAACTGTTTTTCCATAATTCTTACATAGATTTCTCGTTACAAGAATATTTTCACTCATTTAGTTCAATCCTTTCAAATGTCTTTATGTAGTTATTATAGAATATAACTACCAAGATACATTAAAGAAAACATTAAGAAAGTATTAAGTTATTCTAATAACTTAAATCCAATGCCCCAAACAGTTTTTATATATTCATTCTCTTTATCTACCGCTGAGATTTTAGATCTTATATTACTAACATGTACATTAACAGTATTGTCATCTCCTAAAAACTCTTCGTTCCAAACATGTTCAAATATATTAGCTCTAGTAAATACCTTTTTAGGATGCTCCATTAATAACTCTACTATTGCAAATTCTTTAGCAGTAGCTTGTACAATCTGTCCCTTTACTTTAATTTCTACTAAATCTTTATCTAACTGTAATTCCTTATATCTTAAAATATTACTTTCTTCTTCTTTAGAAAATTTTGTGTACCTCCTTAATTGAGCTTCAACTCTAGCTAATACCTCTTTTACATTAAATGGTTTTAAGACAAAATCATCTGCACCCATTTTTAATACATTTATTATATCTTCTTGCTTTGTTTTTGCTGATATTACTATTATAGGCATATTCTTTACTTTTCTAACTTCCCGTATTATCTCTTCTCCTGTCATACCTGGTAACATTAAATCTAATAATACAAGATCAAATTTAAAGATATCTAAGCACATTTTTGCCTCTGTTCCTGAAAATGCTTGTTTTACATTATATCCTTCTGTTAGTAAAATCTGATATAATAATCCATTTATATCAGTATCATCTTCAACTATTAAAATATTAATATCCTTCTTCTCCATTTAAAATCTCCCCCTTAATTTCAAGATAATTATATAATAAAATTATATTTTTTTATATAAATCTCCTTGTTTTTATGGATCTTATCTTTTAAATTAAGTTAAAGTTAAAAGAAGCAATAATATTATTGCCTCTTTCTACAAACATAAATTATTATATTTTAAATAAACAAATTAACATTTGCTTCTTCAGCTTCCCCTAGATAATATCCTACACCACCATAAGTTATTCCATCTATAAGCTCTTCTTTCTTTATTCCCATTACATCCATTGACATAGTACATGCTACTATTTCTATTCCATTATCTATAGCTGCTTGCATTAGATCTTCTAATGATTGAATGTTCTTGTTATTCATGACTCCTCTAATCATTTTAGATCCTATTCCACACATGTTCATTTTTGATAAACCTAATTTTTTACTACCTCTTGGCATCATAATTCCAAATGCTTTTTCTATAATATTTTTAGATACCTTTATTTTCTCTTGTTTTCTTAAAATATTTAGTCCCCAGAAGGTAAATAACATTGTTACCTTTTTCCCCATAGCTGCCGCTCCATTAGCTATTATAAATGATGCTATTGCTTTGTCTAAGTCTCCACTAAATACAACCATTGTTTGTCCATTCTTTTCACTTATATTTGAAGTTGTAATAGCAGTCTCACTAGCACTCTGACTTAAACCTTTTTTAATTGTTGCTTCAATTATCCCCTTATTTTTATCTATACATAATAATTCATTTCTAGTTCTCTTTGTCCATGCTTCAATATCTCTGTAAAAACCTTCATCCGATACTTTTACCTTTAATATATCTCCATTATTCATTTTATCCATAGTTGCCTTCACTTGCATTAATGGACCTGGACAAGAAAGCCCTGTAGCATTTAATTCCTTAACAACCATTGTTTCTAAGTCTTTATTTATCGTATTGTTATTTATTTTATCTTCATTTTTTATTTCTTTTGCTCTATATTCATAATTTGAATAAGTTTTATATCCACCATTTAAATTTTTAACCTTAAATCCATTATTAGTTAATATTCTACCTGCTATATATCCTCTTATTCCTACTGCACAGTAAATCAGTATTTCTTTATCTTTATCTAATTTATCTAAATTTTCTCTTAAATTATTTACTGGTATATTTATTGAATCTTTTATAGCTCCATTTATAACCTCTTCTTTATCTCTTACATCTAAAAGCATGCTCTTCTCTGGGTTAAAATCCTTTAGCTCATCTATGTTGATGACATCTATTAAAGATTTACTTTGGTTTTGTGCCATAAACCCAGCCATATTTGCTGGTGATTTTGCAGATAAAAATGGAGGGGCATATGCAAGCTCTAATTCTGTTAAATCATTGATAGTTCCACCAAAATTAATTGTTGTTGCTATTACATCTATAAATTTATCTACACCTTCATATCCTAATGCTTGTGCTCCTAAAATTTTTCCTTCAAAATCATATAAAACTTTAATTGTTAATGGTGTTGAATTTGGATAATATCCTGCATGACTCATTGGGTGTAAATAGACTTTATTATATTTAATTCCATATCTCTTTAAAGTTCTTTCATTATTCCCTGTTGTAGCAGCTACCATATCAAAAACTTTTATAATAGAAGTTCCTAATGTTCCTTTATATTTTGAGTCAATGTTAGCTATATTATCTGCCACTATTCTTCCTTGTCTATTTGCAGGGCCTGCTAAAGGAATAAAAGCTTCATTTCCATTTACAAAATCTCTAACTGAAATAGCATCTCCTACTGCAAATACACCATCTTTATTTGTTCTCATATGCTCATCAACTTTAATATGTCCTCTTTCTCCAAGCTCAATTCCTGATCCTTTAATAAACTCAGTATCCGGGGTTACACCTATGGCTGAAACAATCATATCACAAACTATTTCTTTACCACTTGAAAGTTTTACTTTAATATCTAATCCTCTATCATCAAATCCGATAACCTTATCTTCTAGGATTATACTTATGCCATTTTCGTTTAACTCCTTTTCTACCAAAGCTGAAAATTCAGAGTCAAGTGGTGTTAATATATGTGGTGCTGCTTCTATTAAAGTAACTTGAATCCCTCTTTCTTTTAAGTTCTCAGTCATTTCTATTCCAATAAATCCACCACCAATAACAACTGCATTTTTAACATTTTTATTGTCTACATATTGCTTTATATTATCTATATCAGGTAAATTTCTTACTTGAAAAATTTTATTACTGTCAATACCTGGCAGATTAGGCTTTATAGGCTTTGCTCCAGGCGATAAAACAAGATAATCATAGCTTTCTTCATATTCACCATCAAACCTTGAATTAACTTTAATCGTTTTTTTATTAGCATCTATACTTATAACTTCGCTATTTATTCTTACATCAATATTAAATCGTGCTTTCATTTTCTCAGGAGTTTGAAGTAATAACGCATCTCTTTCCTTTATTGATTCTCCTACATAATAAGGTAAACCGCAATTTGCAAAAGATATATATTCTCCTTTTTCAAAAACAATTATTTCTATATTTTCATTTAATCTTCTAAGTCTTGCTGCTGCTGATGCTCCTCCTGCCACTCCTCCAACAATTAAAACTTTTTTATTCATAGTTCTCCCTCCAATAATTATATTTTTCTTAACATAATAATAAATTATTTTCATTTATCTATATATTAAGTTTTAACGATATATATTCTAAAAATATATTGTTCTTGATGAAGCTAATCTCTGTTTATCAATTAGCTTCATCTAAAAACTTTATATAATTAATGCTTCTAATATTTTCTCAACTCTGGAATCTGCTATTTTATATACAATTTCAAGTCCGTTTCTTTCACCCTTTATAATACCAACACTTCTTAATTTTTGTAGGTGTTGAGAGATAGTAGATTGAGGCATTTCCATGCAATTTTGCATGCTACTTACATTACAACATCCCTTTTCTAAAAGTCCCTTTACAATACATAATCTAACTGGATGAGCTAAAACTTTTAAAAATTCTGCTACTTCTTCAAATTGCTTATAATTATTATCCATCTCCTCACTCCCTTCTCTTCTTAATATTACTATATTCAAATTTTACGATATAGTTACTAAAAAATCAATGTTTTTTTATTTATTTTAATATAAAAATGGATATTAAATTAATATCCATTTAATATTCTATTTAATTTTATGTATAATTGGCTTTCTTTCATCAAAAGTATATATATTTTCAAAGCCAACTTCTTTTAATAACTCTAAACTTTCCTTTATTCCTGCTGCTACATCTTTTGTACAATGGGCATCAGAGCCTATAGTTATTATTTCTCCACCTAAATCTTTATACATTTTTAAAGTATCTATAGAAGGCATAGTTTCATTTATTTCACTTCTTAAAGTAGATGTGTTTACTTCTATCCCCTTACCTCTTTTAATTATATTTTTAAGTATTTGTTCTATAATTTCTTTATGTGTATTAAAATCATATTTTCCATGCTTTACAAAAGCATATCTCTTCATTAAATCTATATGTGCAACTACATCTATAAATGGTGATGTAGAAATTTTATCTACATCTCTAAAATAATCTTCATAACTTGTCTCTTTATCATGAGCCCTCATATACGTTGATAAACCAGTATGATCAAAATTATGGATAGAACCTAATATAAAATCAAATGGAATATTTGATATTGTTTCTTTAAGTTCATTTTCTGTTTCATGTGGTTCACATATCTCCAATCCTGCTTTAATTATCAAATTATTTTTAAATATTTCTTTACAATGGCTTATTTCATCACTATATTTTTTCATATTTAAAGTTCCATAAGTTTTCAAATCCTCTTTTAAAGAGAAATGATCTGTAAAGCAAATTTCATTTAACCCCGCCATTATGGCAGATTCACATATTGAAACTACACTATCCTTCCCATCGAAGGAATTGTCTGAATGAATATGATAATCCATCATATGCATACCTTTCACCATCCTATTCTTTAGTTTATAAATTTATTTCACGTAAATTAAGTGATTCTAAGTTCCTATTAGAGTTATTTTATAAAAACCCTAATATAAGCCTTAGAATCACTCCTTTTTACTCTAAAATCAATTTCGGATCAAAGTTTATATAGTCACAGGATGTCATAATATATTCTACTCCATCTCTTTCTCCATTTATCACATTTCCTAGTGATGGACCATGAAGATGCCCATATATAACTTTATCTACTCCATATTCTTTAAATAATTCAGTAAAAGCTGAATCCTCATGTTTTTCATTTGTTGGTGGATAATGTATCATAACTATAAATTTAGTATATCCTGAATTTTTTGCTGAATCTAATGATAACTTTAGTCTTATAAGTTCTCTTTCATATATTTTTTTATCCTTTTCTGTAAACCTATCTGTACCTGGACAAATCCAAGCTCTTGATCCACAAATAGCATAATCTTTATATGTATAGAAGTTATTTTGAAGGAATTTTGTATTTTCATACATTTTATTTAACTTTGTTATCCCTTGCCACCAATAATCATGATTTCCTTTTGAAATTATTTTTTTTCCTGGCAATGAGTCTATAAAGTCTAAATCAGACTTACTTTCTTCAGCTTTCATTGACCAAGATATATCTCCTGCTATTAATACTAAATCTTCTTCCTTAACCTTATCCATCCAATTTTTTTTAATTTTCTCATCATGCTTATACCATTTTTCGCCGAATATATCCATTGGCTTATCCGTGCTAAAAGCAAGATGAAGATCTGAAATAGCATATAAGGCCATTAACTTACTCACCTTTCTACAATTCTATCTAAATCTGTGACATATGCAATAATATGTGCCACTGCTTCGTAAAGTTCTGGTGGAATATCAGATCCAACATCTACATTACAAAGTAAATCTGTCAATTCCTTATTATACACTATAGGCACATCATTTTCCTCTGCTTTTTCAATAATATTGTCTGCAATTATCCCCATACCACTTGCTGTAACTGAAGGTGCAATAAAATTTTCCTCATATTTTAAAGCTACAGCTTTTTTTCTTTGACTCATATTATCACCGACCTTTTACTTTTTATTAAGTTTACATCAATTACACTTTAATATCAATTGCAGATATATTATTGTCATTGAAAAATTCTCTACAACTTATAATTGATGCTTCATCTTTCTTTTTACTTACTTTAACTGCTACTACAAATCCTATACTTTGTATATTATTTATAAGTTTTTCTTTAGCTGTATCTATTAATTTCACAAATTTTTCTTCACATTTCAGATCTACATTTATATTTTTATCAGTAACTTTTATATATCCATCAACAACTCCTAAATTTGAAGTTTTTACTGTTACAACTAATTTTACATTTGTACTATCTATCTTTTTACCATCTTTTCTGTTATCTTTAACTATTAGCTTACAAGGATAATCCCTTTCCCTTATATTTATAGGCATATCCATATAATAATATTCTTGACTTATTTTATTAAATAATTTTATATCTCCTATACTATCTTTTAACACACTTATTATTTTGCTACTAAGATTGCTTTCAGTATTAAGTTTAGAAATAATATCTTTAATAATATTACTTCCCTCTTTGCTCCTAGACTCTATAGAGTCCTTTATTAGCTCGTGAGATGTCATTTTTTCATTTGCGACAGTATTTTTATTTATCATTCTATCTATATCTTTTTCTACTATTTTGTTAACTTCATCCCTAATCTGATCTACCATTTTAGGATTTAATATTTCGTTAACTGAAGAATCTTTTGCTTTAATATTATTTAAGACTTGCTGATTTTCATCTAAATTATTATTTTTAATTAACCCTAAATTGCTATGTTTATTATCCTTAATTTCTAAACTAATTATATCTTTTAATTTCATGGATTCTTCATCTGTTAATTGAATATCTTTCTGAAAAATATTAGATATAGTCTTTTCTATAGATTTTTTAGTTAACTCAAAATTAAAACTTTTATTATCTAACATAGTTTCATTTAAATCAGTATTTGTTAATTTAAAAACATTCAAAAATTCATCTGCATCTATTTTATCTATCTTTGATGATATATTCGCAAATTCATTAGATGTAAATATATCTTTTTTACTATTTAGTATTTCCTTTAACCCTAATTTAGTTGAATCTTCCGTTTTTCCTGATATTGATTTTAATATTGATAAAATATCTATTTTATTATTTACTACATTATCTTGCTTTTCATAAATATCTTTAGCAATACTACTATTTAATTTATCTATAACCGGCTTTTCTTTTAAAATATTTTCATTACTCTCTACGATACTAGTATTTTTATCTATATAATTATTAATACCTTTTTCAGATATATTACCTGAAAAATCACTTAAGGACTTATCTATGCCTTTAAGAATATCCTGTATATTTCCTTTTCCTTTAAACAAATTGTTGTATCCTTCAACATTTTCAGTTGTAAAGTCAATATTATTCTCTAAAAATAATAATATATCTTCATTAGATAGGTTTTTAAAAACATTTAAAAATTCTTTAAGATTATTGGCTATAGATTGACCTCTTAATGAATTTTGTGATATTCCCTTGCTATCTAAATACTTTTCTATAAATAGATTTAATTCTTTTGGATTCTCTGATATATCTTTATTAAAATTAATAAGACTCTTTACTTTTTTTATATTCTCTTTAGTAAGTGAAATATCAAATTTAAGCATTGATTTTAGTAATATAGTATCCTCAGATTTTAATCCTTCTTTATCTAATAGATTTGAAATATCACTATTTTTAGAATTATCACTTTTAATATTTGCTCCAACAAGCTTTAACTTTATTTTTCCATCTTTAAAATCTTCTACTTCAAACTTATTAAACCCCTGCTCTAAACTATCTATATCTCCATCAATTTCAGCTTCAAATTCCCATCCATCAACTAATTTAATAGTAGCTTTGTTTCCTTCATCTCTTTTTATTATTTTTCCAGAAAACTTTTCTCCTATTTCAAAGGTTAACTTACTTGATATTTTTTTACTATTATTTATGTTGTAAGAATTATTTAAGTTGAAAATCTCTGGCATATTAGTCCCCCTACTTTCTTATAATTTCTTTATTATTTATAATATCGTAAATTTATACCATTAATTAAGAAGTTTATATAAATCACATTTAAAGCATTATTTTTTATATACAATATACAATTTAATGTAAATTATGTTAAAATATTCATATCTTATTTTTTGACTTGGAGGATTATTTATGAATAATAAAATACTTGTAATTGAAGATGATACTTTTATAAACGATATACTATCTACCTCTTTAAAAACAGAAGGTTATATTATTAAAAGTGCTTTTACAGCTAAAGAAGCTAAAGATTTATTAGAGTCTTTTACCCCTGATCTTACTTTATTAGATGTAAATTTACCTGATGAAAGTGGTTTTGATTTATGTAAATTTATTAACCTATCTTATAGTATTCCTATTATTATGTTAACTGCTAGAACAGACGTAGTTGATAAAGTTTTAGGTCTAGAACTTGGAGCTGACGATTATATAACTAAACCATTTCATATAAAAGAGGTTTTAACAAGAATAAAAATTGCTTTAAGAAGAGTAGAAAAATATAAAAATAACTCAGATATTTCATATACTAATTTAAATTCACATATAAAAATTAATTATAATAGTAGATTAGTTTTAAAAGATGATATAGAAATTCCCCTTAAACCTAAAGAATATGAACTATTAGAGTTTCTATCTCAAAATAGAAATAGAGTATTCTCTAGAGAAGAACTTTTAGATAACGTATGGGAATTCACATACGAAGGAGATACTAGAACTATAGATATACATGTTAGACGTTTAAGAAGTAAACTAGATGTATCTACTGAAAAATCTATTATAGAAACTGTTTTTGGCGTTGGATATGTCATAAGGAGTTACTATGAAAATAAAATTTAAAATTACATTAGGAATTTCATCTATCTTAATAATACTTGGAATAGTTTTAAATATATCTATTAGAAATGTATTAATATCTAATTTAGAAAAAGGTGTTAATTCTTCACTAAGTGAATTAATGAATAGTACTAGAGAAACTATAAAATATAGATTAACAATTGATGACTCTTTACTTAAAGAAGATTTGCTTCGTAGGGAATCTGAATATTTAATTAAATATATTTCTCTTAATTATGAATGTAGAGTAGAAATTCAAGATATGACTGGAAATACCTATTCTTCTAATATAATCAATATCTATGAAGAAATAGAAAATGGAATATCCATAGCCCGTACAGGGCAAGCCATTATAAATTTAAAATATACATCATATGGAATGCTTGGTATATTATCTTATCCTATTTATGTTAATAATAGATATTTAGGAATTCTAACTATTGTAAAAAACTATGATTCTTCTTACTTTGAATATATACACACAGCAAATTTTTTAACTCTAATAGAAATTATTATTTTTATAATAATTTTTTTATTATGCTATTTTATAACTAATAGAACTACTAAACCAATTTCTTCTTTAACATCTGCTGTTAAAGAAATTGGTAATGGTAACTATGATATATCAATCTCTACTAAAGGAACTGATGAAGTGGCTATTTTATCTCAAGAATTCATTAAGATGAAAGATAAAATACAAGAACAAATTTCTACCATTAATGCAGAAAAGGATAAAGTTTTTACTCTAGAAAAAAGTAGAAAACAATTTTTTGATAATGTAACTCATGAAATAAAAACTCCTCTTACTTCCATCAGTGGATATGCAGAAATGATTAAAGATAATATAACAGATGATGAAGAATTTAAAAAAAGAGCTATAGAAAGAATATATTCCGAAAGCGAAAGATTACATCTACTTGTACTGGATTTAATAGATGTATCTAAAGGAATATCTAATGTTCAATCGCCCCCAGATAAAATTGATATGTACCCACTTATTAAACAAATATGTGAAGATATGAATATAAAAGCTGAAAAATATAACTTAAAAATATTATATAATTTAGAAATTGGTTCAATTAGTGGTCATCAAAATAAAATCAGAGAATTACTTATAAATATATTAGACAATGCAATTAAACACTCTATAGGTATTGATGATATATTAGTTAACTCATATATCAAAGAAAATTATTATTATATAGAAGTAATAAATAAAGCTGTTCCTATTCCTGATAAGATATATAATTCTATTTTTGATCCATTTGTTAAATCTCCTAAATCTAAAGAACTTCAAAGTAGTGGTTTAGGGCTATATTTATGCAATGAAATTATAAAAGAACATTTTGGTGAAATTTCTATACAAAATGGAGAAACAATAATAGTAAAAATTAAAATTCCCTGTCTTTAGAAACATTTTGGAAACAACTTTGTAAAACTTAGAAAAATCCACATCATATAATAGGATTATAAACTTGAAAGGGGTAATTATTATGAGAAAATCTATAACTAAAAAATCTGGAATAATTCTATTAGTAATTCTATTATTTACTACTCTTGTGTCATGTGGTAGGGTTGATAAAGAAACTGTAATATCTTCTGATGTTAGTGAAGATATTAAGGTCGAAGAAAAAATGGAAGAAAATAAACTTAAAAGTACAATAGAAGAAGGAAATAAATATTTATCAGAAGGTAAATTTACAGACGCTAAGGTAGCATATGAAAAAGCTATCTCTATGGCAAAAGATAATAAAGATTTATATTTACAAATAAAAAATAAATATATTGAAGCTAATCGCTTAGATGATGCTTATTATATTATAAGACTTGCTATAAATAATAATACTGATGTTGATAACATGAAACAAATTTTAAATGATATACAATCAAAATTTGAAATTATAACTTTTTCACCAATAGTATATCAAGAGGACAACTACGAATTACCAACAAAAGTAAGTACACTAATTAATAATGAAGAAATTCCTATAACTATAAATTGGAATGGAGCTCTGGCTAATACTTCAACTCCTGGAGAATTTAATTTTCAAGGTTTTAATGAACAATATGGAAAAACCTTCAATTTAAATTTAACAGTAAAACCTAATATCTTTGATAAAGAAATTGGATCTATAAAAAGTATTTATAAATCTAATGGTAAAACTTATATAGATATTGATTTAGCTGAATTCTTTATAGATAAAGAAGCTTTAGATGCTGCTTTAGCTGATGGTATAGATTTACCTACACGTGATGATGGAAGTCCCTATGTATTAAATAGATATTATATAAGAAATAATTCTCCTAGTATTAAAACTTATGAATTATCTGATAATACATCATTTACTTTATGTGAATGTGATAAAATATTTTTTGGATATGATAGAGAGCCAGGAAATTTATCTAATACAGAGTTTCCTGTAACTTTGGAAGAGTTTGAATACTATATAAATAAAGAATCATCTAGTTATTTTTCCAGAACTACACTTTGCTGGATAAATATTAAAAACGGTATAGTTTATTCAATTGATAAACAATATACTCCTTAAAAAAAGGATGGCTATAATAGTCATCCTTTATATATATTACTAATTACTTTTTGCTTCTATTGATATTTTAAATCTTTCTATATGCATAGCTAAATATGCAATCTCATCTTCTGATACTGGTTTATCTAATTCTTCTGATATAATTTCAGCTACATTTTCAGATATTTTATATGATTCTTCAAATTTTTTTTGTATTACATCTACCAATGTATTTTGAATACTCTTATTATTCATTATTCTTTCTATAGTAAATCTTATATGAGTTAAGAATCTAGCATAATCTAAGGATTGCCTATCTATTTCTATATTTAAACTTTCTTCTACTTCCTCTACTATGCTATTGCTTAAAAATGCATATTTTACTGTATTAGATAGTTTTCCATTATTTCTTGCTGAATGTATATGCAATGCTATAAAGCCGATTTCTCCATATGGAATTCCTATATTAACATGTTTTCCAATTTTCTCCGCTAACTTACAAGCTAATTCGAATTCTTTCTTATATAAAGTTTCAACTTCTATTAAAAATGGGTTTTGTATTTCTTGGCTATTTTTTAATCTTTTTATTGCAAATGTTAAGTGTTCAATTAATCCTATATGTATTTTTTCATCCAATTCTTCATCTAAATCTAACTCTATCTCTTTTAAAGCTTCCTCAAATACACCTATAAAATCATCTTCAACACGATTTATTAATTCTTTAAAATTCCTTTTATTTTCTTCTTGTGAGATAATAAATACTTTCTGTATACTACTGCCTTTTGCAATGTATTGTCCTGGTTTTTTACCAAATCCTATGCCCTTGTCAAATAGTATTTTTTCTTTACCATCATCATGAACCAAAACCACATTGTTATTAAATGACTTAATAACAATTACATCATTCTTTAAAACTACACCCATATGTTTTGCCCCCTTACATATACATACCTTACACTAATATTGTATGAAAACTTAAAATTCAAAATGTTTTCAATAAATTATATTTTATTTATTAATTTATGTCAACTTATTTAAAATGAGACAAATTACTAAAAAAATAACTTATATATTTCTCAAATAATCTAATTAAAAAAGTATATTATTTTAATTTTCGACAATAAAAATAGCTATTGAATTTTAATAGCTATTTTTATTTTAAATTACTCTATTACTATTTTATTATAGTTTTTCTTTCCTCTTTTGATTAAAGCTGAACCACCATCTAAATCTGACTCTTTAAGAGTTCTTGATATTTCTGTAACCTTAACACCATTTAATGATAATCCGCCTTGTTGAATTAATCTTCTACCTTCAGACTTTGATGGTACTATTTTATTTTCAGCCATTATATCTAATATAGTTTTTCCTATTGTATCTTTACTTAATTTAACTGTTGGTACATTACTCATATCTACTCCACCAGCAAATAATGCCTCTGCTGCTGTTTTAGCTTTAGTAGCCTCTTCTTCTCCATGGACTAATTTAGTTACTTCATATGCAAGAACTGTCTTAGCCTCATTTATAGCTGCACCTTCTAAATTTGATAATCTTTTAACTTCATCCATTGGAACAAATGTTAATAATGATAAGCATTTTTCAACATCTGCATCATCAACATTTCTCCAGTATTGATAAAAGTCAAATGACGATACTTTATTTGGATCAAGCCATAATGCTCCTCCAACTGTTTTCCCCATTTTTTGACCTTGACTATTAGTTAATAATGAACAAGTCATAGCCATTGCTTGAGTTTGTGATTTTCTTCTAACTAACTCAACTCCTGCAATCATGTTAGACCATTGATCATCTCCACCTAATTCCATTTTACAGTTATATTTATCATTTAATACATAGAAATCATATCCTTGCATTAACATATAGTTAAATTCTAAAAATGAAAGTCCCTTTTCTAATCTTTGCTTAAAACATTCAGCTGAAAGCATTCTATTTACTGAAAAATGTACTCCAACTTCTCTTAAGAAATCTACATAATTTAAATCTAGTAACCAATCTGCATTATTTACTAATATAGCCTTATCATCTGAAAAGTCTATAAATCTTTCCATTTGCTTCTTTATTGAATCAACATTATGTTGAATTTCTTCCTTAGTAAGCATTTTTCTCATATCAGTTTTACCACTTGGATCTCCTACCATAGCAGTTCCACCACCAAGTAATGCTATTGGTCTATGACCAGCTCTTTGCATATGTGCCATAAACATCATTGCTATAAAGTGTCCAACATGTAAACTATCTGCTGTTGGGTCAAAGCCTATATAAAAAGTTATTTTCTCCTTTTCTAGCAATTCTCTTGTTTCTGCTTCATGAGTAAATTGCTTTATGTATCCACGTTCTAATAACTCATCTAAAACACTAGCCATCTCTTTACCTCCTAAAAATAGTTACTCTTTATAGTATAGCTATAAAGAAGTATATAATCAACCTTTATTCATATATAGATGGAAATGCTTTTCAAATCATTTGTATTTTAAATACTATTATTTTGAGAATTAAAAGTAGAATATTAAATACCTCTTTTAATTCTCAATTAAATCCTTTCTAAAATAATAGAATCTTATTTAAGCAACATATTCTCTTATAAATTCCGGCAACTCCTCTTTATTATCACAGTTTAAATTTATATATAAATTTAAATTAAATTTATTGGCAAGATTTTTTAACTGTGCAAAAAGTTGTGTTGATTCTGTTATTGTACAATTAACAATATTAGATAAGCCATCAATATAGATATTTTCTATATCATAATTTTGAGAAATAAGACCACAAAGCAATCCATAAAGACTATTACAATTTTCAACTTCAAAATCCTTTGTGGTAACAAATCTTATGCTTCTTTTTAGTAATCTCATTGGTCTTGAATCATCATCAATATAAACTGAATCACCTTTACAATTATTCACATGATTATTTGCAAGTTCTATTAATCTTTTTGTTTTTCCTGAACCTCTGCTTGCACAAAATATTTGTATCATTGGGATCACACTCCTTTTCAATAAAACTTTACTCCTGGTAATATTACTTTGAATGAATCATCTGTTTTAGAATTAATAAATTTAACCTTGCCTTTTCCTTTAAAAGCATTTCTCATTCTTGTAAATCCTTTTCCATTATTTAAAAGTCGTTTATTATTGTCTAGGGTCATAAGCTTTTCGTAAATCCACATATTTCTCTTATTATAATTAATTTTTTGTCCTCTTATATTTTCTTCTATCATCTTACCTGGACTAATAATTAATACACTATTATATGAAATAACTACTTCTATTATTTTATTTATAGCTGAATATTCTCTATATAATACTGCATTTTTAATACCTTCGACAACTGCCTCTATAGGGTATTTACTTGGAAGTAATTCTTTTAATAAAACTTCTGATTTATCTATAATATCTAAAAGATTACCCTGGATAACGTTTACCGAAAATATATCAGTTCTATCTATTATCCTAATCATATTCTGAGGGATACAAATACTATTATTATCAGAAAATACCAAAAGACCTCCTAAAGTACATTTTTCTTCACCACTCTCCTTATCAATATAAGTTATTCCAGCGCTTTCTAAAAGAAATTTTTTATTGTCTTTACTTATATATATTCCTTTATTTTGAAAATATTTACTAACTATATCTATATTTAAAAATTCTATATTACTTTTTATTATAGGACACGTCTCAATTGAAAAATCAAGACTCTCTTGAAATGCTGCAACAAGTTCTTGCTTTCTCATGGTATCTGTGGTAGAACCCCTTCTTATATAAAAGGATCCTGTTTCTCTAATTTGATAAGGCTTTTGATCTCCATCATATATTGTTATAATACAAATTTTCTTTTCTTGAATATTATATATATCTACTGAAATAGGAATTGGTGGTTCGCATCTTGAAGATATAATTTGTTGTACTTGTTCTTCTGAAAATAAATCTTCATTTCTTAATCCAACTATTTTTTTAGTTTTATCTTGTATTCCTACTATAATATATCCTCTTCCACCATTAGAATTAGCTATAGCACAAATATCTTTTGCTAATTCTTTTTTTCCACTTTCACAATTAAGAGATAGTTTCAGCTTAAAATCTAATTTAATGCCTTCTTCTCTTTTTATAATGGACATTATTTTCTTATTATCCATCCATACCTCCTTTTATACCTCCTATAATATTATAATATGTTCCTTTAATCTATTAGTGAGTTATTACTAAACAATAAAAATAGTAGTAATTTACTATAATAAATTACTACTATTTCACATTATATAAATATAAATTTTAAGTATATTTTTTATTTTATAAACTATCTTTTACTACTTCTGTTCCGTCTATAGTCAAATCTATATTAACTTCTAAATTTGTTATTTTCATAGAATCTTTTATTTCTTCTTTAGGATAATTTACCTCTAATAATCTCTCGATATCAAATACATCTAAATCTTTTGACTTATATTTTTCAAATATATTTTCTAAGTATTTTTTTATTTCTTGTTGTTTTTTACTTTTTATATAATTTAAAAGTTCTTCATCTACTTTCAATTTTCCTTGAATTTCTCCAAGTGATACTTTCATTTCAATATTTTTAATTAGAGTTAATTTTTCCCCTTCATATTTAAGACTACTTCTAGTCTTGCTTTGTAATATTTCCAATGTTATAAAATCTTTTGCTGATTCTGGATTTGTCATTTCTAATGTTCCACCTCTTACATTATCCATTAAAAGGTTATAACTTAATGCATCTTTTGAATCTATTCTTTCTACTAAAACATCATCTTTAAAGACACATCCTCCTGATATTTCTATCTTCTTATCTAAAGCATCATCTCTTATTTCTATAGTTCCTGTTACATTAGTATTATTAGCCATTAATGATGTACTTAAATAGTCATTTATATTCATTTGCATACTTCTAGGATTTTTTCTATTTTTACTTACTAAATCTTCCAAATATAACCCTAGATATTCCTCATCACTTGAAGTTACTTTTAGTAAATCCTTAATATCACCAAAATAAACAAATATACTTGGTTTAATTTGAAACTCTTGATTATTATTTATTAAATCTAAATATTTTCTAATGCCATTTCTTGCGGCTTTTTCTGTAAATATATATGCTCTATTTTGACTATAATTCAATTCAAAACTTGATGCTAAATTAATATCCCTTAAAGCCTCTAATGAAGTTTTACCAACACCTTTATAAATTATGCGCCTTCCTTTATCTGAACTTTCATTAGTGCTTCTATACGGCTTTATACAATCTAAATACACCACTGAATTTCCAAAATCATCTATATCAAAAATAATACTTGTTGAAAATGTAACTTTATTTATATCCTGATAACTAAAACAACCTCCAAGAAGTAATGGAATCAAAAGCATTATAATGCATTTACTTATTTTTTTTACTTTCATCCGTCTTACCTCTTCCTATTATATTTTGAGATATCCTATTTAATTCTCCCCTTAATACTACATCTTTAAATTTATATTCATTTACACTTCCAATTGGAAATAAGAATGGATATCCTACTGTGTCTAACTCTGATAATTGCATTAATAATAATAAAGCTCCACATAGAAATCCTGGAATACCAAATAAAGCTGCAAATATTACCAATATTATTGCCCAAAATGAAACTGCTCCATACAGCTTTGGAATTAAAAAATAACAAAGCGTACTTAAAGCCACTATTATTATAGTAATTCTAGATGCTATGCCAGCTCCAACTGCTGCATCTCCTAGTATAAGTGCTGAAACTATACTCATTGCTCCCCCAATAGGTTGTGGAAGTCTAAGCCCGGCCTCTTTAATAAGTTGAAATGCTAACATCATTATTATTACTTCTATAAATGTAGGAAAGGGGACTCCTGCCCTAGACACAGCAAGTCTAAACATAAATAATGATGGAATCATTGAAAAATGATATGTTATTACAGCAACATATAAACCTGGAAGTAATGTTGCTATAAAAAAAGCTACCCATCTCAATATACGATTAAAATTTGTATAATATCTATTTACATAATAATCATCTGGCATTTGAAAATTTTCTAAGAAAAAATATGGTACTGTAATAACAAATGGGGTTCCATCTACTATTACAGCAACTCTCCCCTCTAATAATTTTGCTGCCACTTCATCTGGTTTTTCTGTATAACCTACTGTATCAAAAAAGCTCTTTTGTTTTTTAATAGCATCCTCAATATAATTTGTGTCTAATATAAATCTTATATCTAAATTTTTTACTTTCTCTTTTACTTCATTTATTAATCCCTCAGGTGCTATACCGTCTATATATGTCACCGCAACTGCTGTTTTAGACTTTTCTCCTACTACAACAGCCTCAAATTTAAGATCAGGATTTTTTATTCTTCTTCTAATAAGTGCTACATTATTTACTATTAACTCATTAAATCCTTCTCTTGGACCTTTTATTACAGATTCTGTTTCTGGTGTTCCTACACCTCTTACTGGAAAACCTTTAGCTTCTACATAAACAATATCTTCAAAATCATCAAATATAATTATAGGATCTCCTGACAATACATGCATTACTGCATCATCTTTATCTTTTGCTAGTCCTGCTGCATTTATATTTAATACATTATCTATAAGTTCTTGTAATGTTGTAATTTTCCCTTCACTAGGTTGTAGTTCTCCAAAACCTCTAATTGGAAACACTACATTATCACTTATTAATTCTGAATTGCATAAATCATCTATAAATACTATAGTAGCTTTTCCCAATACAGTTTCTACTGTTCTGTATTTGACATCAAAAGAGTTTTTAAGTTTCTCTTTAATATAATCTAAATTTTTCATAATCATCACCTAAACATATTATCTCTAACTTTTAGGTTTAATATTCACATCTTTTGCTAATACTACCTTTTGAGGAATTAATAATTTTAAATATTTAAGAGGTGGGAGAATGAATAAACTTTCAAGTAAACATTTTATATTATTTATAATTGGGGCTACACTTATTTCTTTAAAAACTTATCCTTCACTATTTATAAGTATAGGAGGAAGAGATACTTGGCTTTGTGCTCTAGTTGCCTCTATTATTTTTATTCTTTATGTATATTATATAATGAATATTTGTAAAAATACTGATACATATGATATTAAATTAATCTTTACCTCATCTTTATCTAAAACCTTAGGTAAAATTTTATTATTCATATTTTCTATAAACTTATTTTTATCAGCTTTGGAATCTGCGGCTATAGAAGCAAATGCTCTTCATTCAACATTTTTCATAGAAAGTCCAGTATGGTATGCTTTAATTTTCTTTTTGCTTCCATCAATCTTTTTACTTAATAAAAATGTAAGAACTATAGTTATTTTTGTATTGGTAGGTGTTGGATCATTAATTATAAATTCAATTCTATTTATATTGTTAACACAAGGCTATAAAAATATGGATTACGTTTTGCCTGTTCTCGGTAATGGGCTTAATAAAAACTTTTTTATTACAATTGCACTAATTATAGGATCTCTAAGCTCTTTCGCTATAACTATTCCATTTATGAAATATATGATTAAAAATGAGCATATAAAGATCCACAGTCTTTATGCCTCTTGTATTAGTACTGGGCTAATAGTTGTTTCTATCTTAGGAATAATAACCAGCTTTGGGCCTCTTAGATCAGCTAATATATTTTATCCTGAATTTGTTTTAGGGCAAAGAATTCAAATAGGTGGATTTTTAGAATTTGGAGAATTATTTTTTCTCTATCAAACAGTTGTTGGTTTTTTCATAAAATATATTTTATCTACTTATGGAATTTTAATAATATATAATAAACTTTTCTCTAATAGAAAATTATTTACATTAGTTTATACATTTTTAATATTTGTATTTTCTACATTTCTTGGAGGAAGCAACTTCATGTTATTTAAATTATTAAAGTACAATGAGATAACAAACCTAATTATATTTTTTGTAATTCCTGTAATAATTTTCACTATTTATAATATAAAATTTAAACATAGAATTAAAGCTAATTTAAAAAATGAAAATTAATTCCATAATTGTGAGAATAATAATAATTTTTCAACAAATTATACGTAAAGGATTGCAAAATTATTTATATATGTTATAATTAAATTGAATTTTAATAGTAGGCAAAAGTCTCAGATAATTTTACTCTTATCCTTGAAATTCAGAAGGTTCTAAGGTCAGAGAGTTATCAGGATTATACCCTATGAATTTTAAGGAGGATTTTAAAATGGAAGATAAGAAAATAATCTGTAAAGATTGTGGTAAAGAATTTTTATTCACAGTTGGAGAACAAGAATTTTATAAAGAAAAGGGATTTGATAACGATCCTGTAAGATGCCCTGACTGTAGAAGAGCTAGAAAAGCACAAAATAACAGAAGATAATTTTGTTTTAAAGATTAACCTTTTTGGTTAATCTTTTTTATTTTTATGAATATTTCTTTTATATTTGCAAATACTAATTATAATTGACTTACAAAAGACAAGATTACTTTATATTAGGAGGTTAATATGAATTTTACAAAATGGTTATTAACAATAATAGTACTAACACTTCTAACTGGAGTATTGTTTAAATTTACTACTACAGCATTAAACATAGTAATAATACTTTCCTTAATTTCAGTTCTAGTTGATATCCTTATAGATAGTAATACTTTTCATAAAGGAAAAATCAAAAATAATTTTTAATATAAAATAAGGTATGGAATTTAGTATGTAAATAAATTCATACCTTATTTTATATTAAATGGGTTTTTATTGACATAAAAATTGGGAAATTCTATAATTAAGGTATTATTAGTCAAAGTGCAGCATGAAAGGAGTACTTTTTATATGGAAAATAATACAATTGAAAAGAAAAAAGTTATTTTTAGTGGTATTCAACCATCTGGTGATTTAACTTTAGGAAACTATTTAGGAGCTATAAAAAATTGGGTAGCCCTTCAAGATGAATTCGATTGCTATTTTTGTGTGGTTGATTTACACGCAATTACTGTAAAACAAGAGCCTAAAGACTTAAGAAGAAGAACTTTAGAGTTACTTGCTATATATATATCTTCAGGAATTATCCCTGAAAAAAATACCTTATTTATTCAATCTCATGTACCAGCTCATAGTGAATGTGCATGGTTATTAACTTGTAATACTTATATGGGGGAACTTAGCAGAATGACCCAATATAAAGATAAATCAAAGAAATATGGTGACTCTATTGGTGCTGGATTATTTAACTATCCAACTTTAATGGCTGCTGATATACTTTTATATAACACTGATCTAGTGCCGGTTGGTCAAGATCAAAAACAACATCTAGAGCTTGCTCGTGATATTGCAAATAGATTTAATAATGTATATAGTCCTACTTTTAAAGTTCCAGATCCATATATTCCAAAGGTAGGAGCTAAAGTTATGAGTCTTCAAGATCCAACTAAAAAAATGTCTAAATCAGATGATAATCCAAATTCATATATTTTAATTATGGATTCTCCTGATGTTATTAGAAAAAAAGTGTCTAGAGCTGTTACAGATAGCATAGGTATCATTAACTATTGTGATGAACAACCAGGGGTTAAAAACCTTATTAATATTTTATGTGCCACAAAGGGTTCTACCCCTGAAGAACTTGTTAAGTACTATAAAGGAAAAGGTTATGCTGATTTAAAGAAAGATGTTGCTGAAGCTATAATTGCTGAATTAGAACCTGTTCAAAATAAAGTAAAAGATATTCTTGCAGACAAAAAATATTTAGAAGAAATCTATAAATCTGGAGCAGAAAAAGCTTCTTACAATGCAAATAAAATTCTTAGAAAGATGCAAAAAAAGATAGGATTTATCCCTAGATAATATAAAACTTAAGCATAGAGCCTTTATAAGCTCTATGCTTTTATGTCTTTTTAAGATTTTATTTCATATATTCCTGTATAATTTTTAAGTCTTATTATTCCTTCATAAATATTACAAATATATAGTCTTATACTATTTACATATAAAATCTAAATGATTTTCTAAGTTCTTTTAGCATTGCAAAAACTATATTGTTATATTTTACATTGTTTCAATTTCCTTTGAAATAATATTGGTATTCTTTTTAAATCTCCAGGTAATCTACTTTAATGAATAGATTTGAACTTATGTTTATATTATAAGTAAATAAATTTCATCATTGACATTTTATGTAAATAATAGTATTGTTAAATCGTTTCCTACAATTTGTTCTTAATTACAATTACTACTTGTTTTACTTATAAAAAAAGATGGATAATATTTAAAATATTTGAATCTGTTAAGTTGATATGAAAAAATAGCTTGATTTTTCATAGAATTACTTGCTCTTTGAAAATTATATAAGTTTGAATGTTTTATTGTATGGCAAATAAGCCTACAATAGCATTGATTTTTTGCAGGTTAATCAAAGGTATTAAATTTAATTAAGATGCTGAAAACCAAGAGTTTTTAGAAAAGCTATCGCTGGCGAAGCCGGCAACTTCTGCTGGAGTACAGTTATTTAATGATCCATGTGGTCTAATAAAGTTATAGTGAAAGATAAATAAATATATAAGGTTATTAGCTTTTTGAAAAGAGTTGAATCCTTTCTTGGTTTTATACCAGGCTTTAAATGTTTTATTAAATGATTCAATTAAATTATTATTTGTATCACTAGACATTGGAGCTACAGGAATATGAGTTGTATTGGGCAATAGCGTAGCCACGGCTTCATTATATGAAGGTAATCTATCAGTTATAAAATTAGCTGGTTCACCAAATTTTTTAGCTTCATTTACCAATGCGTATGCTGAATCAGAACTTCTAGATTTAGTTAAATGAAATGCTAAAATAAATCTAGTTTCTGAATCAATAGCTAACCAAAGGTAGTATCTTTCACCATTAATAAATACTACTGTTTCATCAGCGTGCCAATCGTCAGATTGTAAGTTTAAACTAGCTTTAAATTTATCAGCCTTTTGTTTAAAGAAAGGTGCAAATTTATTAGTCCAACTGGCTATCGTGACATGAGATACTTTAATTCCAGAGTTAATCATCAAGAATTGAGAAATGGCTCTTGTTGATGAATTATTTAAAAAATATAGTGTTAATGCAGTTAGTATTACATGTAGCGGAAAACGCATTCCTTTCATTGAAAGGGAACCACTAACTAATTCACTAGAAGCTGTATCAATATTGGTGGTGTGATGTTTTACTATTATGTGATTACACTTCTTGTTATTGCACTTATAGCGATTGTAATGTTTATATGCATGATGTAAGTAAGTTCCCTTACCGCATCTAGGACATTTAGGATTATTTAGTTTAGGACGTCCGTCACCGTCGCCTAGGACGAATTGGCGCTTACACTGCTTACATTGATACTTTTGTTTAGCCTGCTTATTCATACCAAACTTATATAGTTTATCAGAATTACAGCGTGGGCATTTTATATTAGTTTTGCTCATTGTTCTTCTCTCCTTTTCGAAGGGGGTATTATTTAGTCTTGCAAACCTATTGTATTTCCTTGGGTTGAGAAGAGCAATGTTCATATAACTTAACAGATCGAAATATTTAGTATGGGGGATTATTATGTTAAAAAAATATGGAAATGTCTTTAAATTTTTATTTGCAACTTTTTTAATAATATCTATTAGTGCATTTGGAATAGGTTGTAGAACAAAACTAAGTTATGAAAAAGAAAAAATTATAGGCACTGAAGATTCTATTACAAATGACTGGAGAAAAGAATCCTATATAAATGGCATTCTTTATCAATTATCAGCCGAGGTTAAAGGTTTACAATACCAAAGCTATAAACTTGCAACAGTACAACTTGATAAAAGAATTGCTGAAAGAGAATCTGGTATGTATAAAAAACCACTTGCTATAATTTCAGATATTGATGATACACTTGCTTCAGATTGTAATTATATTGCTGGAATTATCCTGCAGGATGAAAAATGGGATAATGGACCTTGGAATGGTTACTATGATTCAATCGCTTCAACTTCAAATGTTGCAATTCCAGGGGCTGTTGAATTTATGAACTATGCATCTAAAAATGGAATAGAAATATTCTATGTTACTAATAGAGAGCATACTCAGCTTAATTTATCAGTAGCTCAACTTCAACATTTAGGATTCCCTAATGCTGATAAAGAACATGTTAAGGTTTGTGATGAAAGTGGATCTTCAGATAAAACAGAAAGAAGAGAAAATATTCTTAAGGATTATGATGTTGTTATGTATTTAGGAGATAATATCGGTGACTTCACAGAAGATTTTTCAAAAGAATTAGGTACAATAAATAGAAATGAACTTGCTTCTGACCCTAAATATAAAGATCTTTGGGGAGATAAATATATATTATTACCAAATTCAACTTATGGAAACTATGTTGAATCAGTATGGAATAATAAAAAAGGTTTAACTGAAGACGAAAAAGTTCAAGCTATTAAAGAAATCCTAGATAATTATAGTTATAAAAATACTGATAAATTTGAACAATGGTATAAATCTATAAATTAAATTATAGTTTCATCTAAAGTAGTATTTGTAATTTAAGAATAAAATATAGTGTAACGTCGTCTATGTAAACTTTAAAATATATTCCAACTAAATTATCAGTAATAAATGACACACAATCTCACTATCATTTAGATACGATTTTATACTTCTTAAAGTTATCTAAGAATAAAAACGTATTCTTAGATAACTTTTTTATTTTGCTATATCTTAAAAGAAGTAAAGAGGCTATATTCCTCTGTACTTCTTTTAAGAAAATATTTTATAAAACTGCTAATTCACTTTCTTTATCAAATATATGAATAGCTTTTGTATCCATAGCAAATTTAGCTATCTGTCCATTTTGTAATTTAGTACTTCCATTTACTCTTACAGTCATTGCAACCCCATCTTTATTTATATAAATATAACTTTCTGCCCCCATTAATTCTGTTACTTCAACATTAGCATCGAATATGCTATCTGGATGTTCATTTATATAATTTGAGTCATCATACATATCTTCTGGTCTTATTCCTAATACTACAGTTTTTCCAATATAGCCTTTTTCTCTAATAATCTTTGCTTTATCTTCTGGTACAAGTATTGTTTCTTTTCCGAAATTCAAAGTAAGCTTTTCTCCAACTTCTTTCACCTCAGCATCTATAAAATTCATTTGTGGACTTCCGATAAATCCTGCAACAAACATATTAGCTGGATGTGAATATATTTCTTGTGGGCTATCAACTTGTTGAACAATACCATTCTTCATAACAACTATTCTTGTCCCCATTGTCATAGCTTCTGTTTGGTCATGAGTTACATATATAAATGTAGTTTGTAATTTTTGATGTAACTTAGATATTTCTGTTCTCATTTGAACTCTTAATTTAGCATCAAGATTTGATAAAGGCTCATCCATTAAGAATACCTTTGGCTCTCTAACAATGGCTCTTCCTAACGCAACTCTTTGTCTTTGTCCTCCTGATAAAGCCTTTGGTTTTCTATCCAATAAATGCTCTATATCAAGTATTTTTGCTGCTTCTCTAACCTTAACATCTATTTCAGCCTTTGGCATTTTTCTAAGCTTTAAACCAAAAGACATATTTTCATAAACCGTCATATGTGGATATAATGCATAGTTTTGGAAAACCATTGCTATATCTCTATCTGTTGGTGGTACATCATTTACTAATTTATCATCTATATATAATTCACCCTTAGATATTTCTTCTAATCCTGCTATCATTCTTAAAGTTGTTGATTTACCACAACCTGATGGTCCTACAAAAACTATAAATTCCTTATCTGCAATTTCTAAATTAAAATCCTTAACTGCTGTAACATCTCCTGGATATATTTTGTAAATATGTTGTAATGATAAATTTGCCATTTATAATCCCCCTCATTCTCTATACTTATTTAATACTTATCTTTTAACTGTCTTTATTGTAACCCTTTTCTTTTTTTCAGTCTATTATCATAATTCACAAAAAGAGATACTATTCTTTGTGCAATATGTATAGTAATTAATATAAAAAGGAAGTCTTACATGACTTCCTTTTTATATATAAATTATCTTTCCCAAGGCTTTGAACTTAAATACTCTATAAATGATTCTCTTAGCTCTTCCTTCTTTAAAGCATATTCAACAGTAGCTTGTAAAAAACCTAATTTATCTCCTACATCATATCTTCTGCCTTCAAAATTATAAGCATACATAGCTTCATTTCCGATTAAAGTTTTTAATGCATCAGTTAATTGTATTTCATTTCCTTTACCAGGTTTAGTATTTTCTAGTATTTCAAATATTTTAGGAGTAATAATATATCTTCCTAAAATAGCAACATTACTTGGTGCCTCCTCAATAGCAGGCTTCTCTACTAAATCCTTAACCTTATATACTCTATCCTCTATGTGAATTCCATCAACTATTCCATATTTATTTACATCTTCTGAATTTACTGTTTGAACTCCTAATATTGAAGTTTTATATTCACTATAACAATCCATTAGTTGTTTTAAACATGGCTTTTGTGAATCTACTACATCATCACCAAGTAAAACTGCAAAAGGTTCATTTCCTACAAAAGCTTTAGCACAGTAAATGGCATGACCTAATCCTCTTGGTTCTTTTTGTCTTATATAATGTATATCTACCATATCTGATATATCTCTAACTAATTCTAGTAACTCTTCTTTATGATTTTTAGCTAATTCCATTTCTAATTCTACTGATTTATCAAAATGATCTTCTATACATTTTTTATTTCTTCCTGTAATGATAAGGATTTCTTCTATCCCTGACGCTATTGCTTCTTCTATTATGTATTGTATAGTTGGTTTATCAACTATTGGAAGCATTTCTTTTGGTTGAGCCTTAGTTGCTGGTAAGAATCTTGTTCCTAGTCCAGCAGCAGGTATAATAGCTTTTCTTACCTTCATATATACACCTCTCAAATATAAAACTTTTAATAGTATTATAACATAATATATATTATAATACTATATATAACAAGCTTTATGTTAATATTTGTAAAATTAAAGTGCTAATATTAATTTATTTATAAAAAATAATAATATAAAATAATTTATATACTAATTATAAATTGTTATTTTAATAAGGAGGTTATTATGCATTTTATACCTATCATAAATATTTTAATAATTTTAGTATTATGCTATATATTATTTATTAAAATTTTAGATAATAAAAATTTATTCAAAATTTCCATAGGATTCTCATTATTTTATTTTATTTTAACTTTAATAATTTATTTTAATAATTTATCCCATGGTTTTGACTCTGGTATTCTTTATGGAAATATAGCCAATGCTCATTTTTGTGATGAGTTTAGATATTTTGAGGATTCAAAAATATTATATGGTCATTTTATTAATGATGGATTTAAACCATGGTTCAATAGATCATTACCTCCATGGGAATTTATTGATATAGATGGTCATCCTGGATTTGGTAACTATAATATTTTTGTAGTATTCCTATCTCTTTTAAGACTTATAGGTTTCAAAACTGTATTAGACTTTATAACATTAAAACTTATTTTTTATCCAATATCAATATTCTTTTTATATAAATTATTTAAAATTTATCTTGATGAAAAATACTCATTAATTTCTTTAATAATATTTAGTATATTACCTGGTTATATTCTAAATAATACTTTATTAATGAGAGATAACATTATACTATTTCTAGTAATAGTATGTTTTTATATTATTTTTTCTCACAACTTAAATCTCAAATATAAAACAATAGCATTAATTCCATTACTTTTATGTCTATTAATATTTAGAGCTTATCTTGCTCCTATTTTTATAGCTACAATAATATTTTGTTATAAGAATTCCAAGAAGATTTTTTCTTTTAGAGATGGTTTATTTTTTATTGTTATAATTTTTACATTAGTATTTTTTACAACATTTAAATTTAACAATGGTGAACTTATGATTTTTGGTGGTTTCTCTGATGAGCAAATACGGATACTACAAGAAGAATTTACTATACGTTATGGATCAGGTCTTATGACTCCATTAAAAGTTTTTTACTTAACTTTACTGCATATTTTTTATGTTCCACCATTCCTAAATTTTTGGTCTACTAATATAATATATTTAATTTTATTTTCAATGGGAAATATTTTCTCTGTTGTAACTTCTCTATTTTTTATTCCGTCATATTTTTATCTAGCCATAAAAAATAGAAATGAAAATATAATTTATTTATTAAAGTTTACTTTTTATTTCACCTTCTTATGTGGATTAATATTGGTGTCTAAAGATGGATTTATAATAACTCGTTTATCTTTAATGTGGACTCCACTTTTCTTTATTATAATAACTAAAATATTTTCTAGATAATAAAACACTATTTAAATATATATTTTCATAATAAATAAAAAAGCTGATTTTCGTATTTTTCGAAAATCAGCTTTTAATTTAAATAATTTTTATAAAGTTTTGTTTAATACAAATTACTTTTAAAATTGTTTAGCAACATTATTAGCTATTATTTCTGCTAATTTTTGTTGATTTGCTGGACTGCTTATGAATTCTGCCTCACTTTTATTAGTAATAAAGCCACTTTCAATTAATATAGATGGTACAGTTGTATGTTTTACTACTATAAATGCTTCATCTTTTGCTCCTCTATTTTGCATTGATAAAGCTTTTGAAGCTTCATCAACTATATTAGTCGCTAAATGTCTACTTTGTTGTAGCTTGTAATTATCATTATCTAATGCTTGTGTTTCTATAGCAAAACTCATCTCATTTTCAAGAGCAATACTCTTAGTACCTGGTTCCTCTGAGCTATAATATACTTCTATACCTTTTGCAGATGCTCCAGCTGAATTATGATGAATAGAAATAAATGCATCTGCATTAGTATTATTAGCTAAATTAACTCTTTCCATTAAGTTTGGATAAGTTTCCATTATTGTTGGATGTTCTCCTGGATCTCTAGCTAAAACTACGTAGAATCCTCTTTTTTCAAGTTCACTCTTTAACTTTAGTGAAATTTCCATATTTAATTCGCCTTCCACATAAGTTTTGTTATTATGTGTTGCTATTGCCCCTCTATCCCATGATAGATTATGACCTGGATCTACAACTATTACCTTGCTAGCATTAGCTTTTAAATCTAAGAAAGTTTTAAAACTTTTTGAAGTATTATTCTTAGAAATTACATCTACTTTTATTTCTATATTTCCTAATGGTATATCACTTATATCTATTACACCTTCATATCCTGCATTATTACCAGATGGATAACCTGGATACGCTGAATTAACATCAGGTCGTGAAGTTCCATAATTAATAGTTCCTTTATCTACTCCATTAACATATACTCTAACTTCTTTTACTCCATTAGGATTTATTGCCCATCCTCTTATCTTAACCTTATTTTTGTAGTACTTTACGTTTTCAATTGGATCATCTATTCTTCCTAATGTTTGCTTATCATCTTCGCCTCTAATTATAAATGATCTATTTAAATTAAACTTTGAACCATCCTTACTTATAACTTCTAATGTAATGTTTCGTTGTCCACTTGTTAATTTTTCTGTATTAACAATAAATTCAAATCCTGCTTTACCAGAATTACTATATAAAGGATATGCATTTGCTATATCTGATCTATCTAAACCAATATTTGCATTTCCTAAATAAGTTCCATCAATATAGACTTTTATTTGATCAACACCACTATTTGTAAGGGCCCATCCTCTAATTTTCATTTTGTTTCCAGATACTACAAGACCATCAGATGGTTCATCTATTCTTCCAATAGACTTTAATACGGATCTATTTACCTTTATATTCCTTTGAATATTGTAAACACTATCATCATTTCCAATAACTTGTGCTACAAGCTTTCTATCTCCATTTGCTATATCATCTATATTTATATTTATCTTAAATCCTGACTTATCTGCATTTGGATATTGTGGATATGCATTTGCTATATCTGGTCTATCTTGTCCTACATTTGTTTTAGCTTTTAGCTGTCCATCTACTAAAACTTTTATTTCTTTTACTCCAGATCCATTTACTGTCCATCCTCTTACTGTAACTGTATCACCTGTTACTTGTAATCCTTCTGATGGTTCGTCTATTCTTCCTAACGATTTTAAAGTATTTGTCTTTCTGTTTAAGTTTATTGTTCTTTCCATAGTGTAAACACTATTATCATTTCCAACTACTTCAGCGACAATTTTCTTTGCTCCATTTTGTATGTCGCTTACATTTACATCTACTTTAAATCCTGACTTACCTGCATTTGGATATTGTGGATATGCATTTGCTATATCTGGTCTATCTTGTCCTACATTTGTTTTAGCTTTTAGCTGTCCATCTACTAAAACTTTTATTTCTTTTACTCCAGATCCATTTACTGTCCATCCTCTTACTGTAACTGTATCACCTGTTACTTGTAATCCTTCTGATGGTTCGTCTATTCTTCCTAACGATTTTAAAGTATTTGTCTTTCTGTTTAAGTTTATTGTTCTTTCCATAGTGTAAACACTATTATCATTTCCAACTACTTCAGCGACAATTTTCTTTGCTCCATTTTGTATGTCGCTTACATTTACATCTACTTTAAATCCTGACTTACCTGCATTTGGATATTGTGGATATGCATTTGCTATATCTGGTCTATCTTGTCCTACATTTGTTTTAGCTTTTAGCTGTCCATCTACTAAAACTTTTATTTCTTTTACCCCAGATCCATTTACTGTCCATCCTCTTACTGTAACTGTATCACCTGTTACTTGTAATCCTTCTGATGGTTCGTCTATTCTTCCTAACGATTTTAAAGTATTTGTCTTTCTGTTTAAGTTTATTGTTCTTTCCATAGTGTAAACACTATTATCATTTCCAACTACTTCAGCGACAATTTTCTTTGCTCCATTTTGTATGTCGCTTACATTTACATCTACTTTAAATCCTGACTTACCTGCATTTGGATATTGTGGATATGCATTTGCTATATCTGGCCTATCTTGTCCTACATTTGTTTTAGCTTTTAGCTGTCCATCTACTAAAACTTTTATTTCTTTTACCCCAGATCCATTTACTGTCCATCCTCTTACTGTAACTGTATCACCTGTTACTTGTAATCCTTCTGATGGTTCGTCTATTCTTCCTAACGATTTTAAAGTATTTGTCTTTCTGTTTAAGTTTATTGTTCTTTCCATAGTGTAAACACTATTATCATTTCCAACTACTTCAGCGACAATTTTCTTTGCTCCATTTTGTATGTCGCTTACATTTACATCTACTTTAAATCCTGACTTACCTGCATTTGGATATTGTGGATATGCATTTGCTATATCTGGTCTATCTTGTCCTACATTTGTTTTAGCTTTTAGCTGTCCATCTACTAAAACTTTTATTTCTTTTACTCCAGATCCATTTACTGTCCATCCTCTTACTGTAACTGTATCACCTGTTACTTGTAATCCTTCTGATGGTTCGTCTATTCTTCCTAATGATGGTAATTTAGCTCTATCTATATTTATACTCTTCTCTAAATCATATGTAGAACCATCATTTCCAACCACTTCTAAGACAACTATTTTATTTCCATCTGATATATTTGTTAAATCAATCTGTGCATCAAAGCCACTATTTTGTGCATTTGGATATTGTGGATATGCACTTGCTATATCTGGTCTACTTTCGCCGTAATTAGCTTGTCCTAATGAAACATTGTCAATATATATATTTATTTGTTTTACTCCTGAACTATTCGCTGCCCATCCTCTTAGGTTTAAAGTATTACTCTTTACTATAGTTCCATCATCTGGCTCATCTACTCTACCTCTTGGCAAAAGTGATATACTGTAATATAAATCTAAAACCTCTTTTCCATAATTTGAGCTTGGAGCCCAATTTCCACCAAGACCCGCTACTGTTGGAGATTTTCCATATATAGTTTTGAAATGTCTTGGATCATAGGTAGAATCACTTGGAATATTACTTCCTTGCCAGTTTGATATATATTTCTCTTTAGGATAATTTTCTGCACCTGCATAAATTGCTAAATGATCTAAATGTGCAATTACTCCCTGTTCCCAATTATCAAATCTTTTGTGAGCATTAGGATCAGAATCACTACCACCTGATGAACTCTTTAATCCACAAGGGTTATAATATGTCTCATCTAATACTCCACCAAAATTTCCATACCCTGTTTCTTTGGCTGCTTGTACATATGCGACCAGCCAATTTATTTTTCCTCTTTCTTTTGCATATTTTTCATAAAGAGGTGCTAAACTAATAAAAGTATCAGTTGCATTTCGCTTTTTAGCCCATTCCTGAGCTTCTGATACCGTTACACTAGTTGTTGATATAATAGGTAGGTCGATTGATTTTTGGTCTATTTCTGAAGCAGATACTTGTATCCCTGTATAAGAAATATTAACTATCATTAAAAGTGCCATTACTATCCCAATAGTACGCTTTTTAATCGACATCTTACCCCTCCTTTCATTATTTATTTTTATATCCACCTTATTTTATCATATAGAAAATTTAATGTAAATATTTAACGAATTAACTACTTTTTCTTTGTTTAAATTGACCTTTATCCCAATATTTTATTATGATATAATAATTTGATGTTATTATATCTGAAAGGAGATCTAGTTATGACTATATTTAATAACGATAAAAAGTCATTTTACTTAAATCCACTTATTAATAAATTAATAATAACTTTATTTTTTATTTCGTTATTATTAATTCCATTTGACGATTTACCTTATTTTAATGCTTTAGGTGGATTAGGTAAAAGAGCATCTATTTATCCATTTTTATTAATGGTCCCTATAATAATTTTAGTTTTTTTTCAAAACAGAAAAATTTTCTATAAAAATTGTATAGAAAATAATTTAATATTTGCTTTTTATATTTCTTGTATTATAAGCGTTTTATTCAATATTACCGTAATACATAGTTCTGTATTTAAAGGACAAACTGGTATAAAAAGAGCAATTATTCAAATTGGATCAATTAGTTTATTATTGCTTTCCATGTATGCTATTCAATTTATAATCAATAAAAATAAACTTTCAATTATTACTATTAGAAAATTTATTTGTCTTTCTTTTATTCCTGTAGCTATTATTGGAATGTTGCAACTACTTAACTTATTAAAAATATATGACTTTTCATATATAATACAAAAATCCTCTTACTTTATTAATAATTCTTTAAGAGGTGATTTATATGGAACAAGAATTAGAGGTGTATCAGCTGAAGCATCTTATCTAGGTATGTATTGTGCTTTTTTATTTCCATGGTTTTTTAGTTATATACTAACTGAAAAGAAAAAAATATCTAAAGTAATTTTCTCTGTGATTTCTTTTATTATATTAGCCTTAGTAGTAGCAACTAAATCTAGAACTGCTACCATATTAATATTCGTAGATTTATTCGTAATTTTAGTTTTAATATTACTATTTTATAAATCTATTCGTGTCAAAATATTTTCATCTTTTATGATTGTTTTAATGGGTATATTTTTATTTGGATTTTCATCAAGTATGGATTATTTAATTAATCGTCCAAAGGCTCATCAAAATAATTCTCAACACTCATCTAATACAGTAAATAATTATCAAGTTGGACAATTAATTTCTTCTATATCTGATAATAATATAGATTCTAATATAGCAAGAAAATCCATGCAAAAAGCAGCATTTAAAATTGGACTAGATAATCCTGTATTAGGAGTAGGTATTGGACAATTTGGATTCCATTTAAATAATTATTTGGATAAAGATGCTTTTAACAACTCTCATGAGGTAAGGGTGTGGTCCAATAATGAAGTCTCTACATGGCCCCCAGTTCATTCACTTTATCATAGAATTTTTGCTGAAGAAGGTTCTGTAGGTCTTTTATTATATCTTTTATTTATTATAATTATTTGTCTAAAGTTGTTCATTAAGATAATAACTAATAAAAATAATCTTTTTGGGATAATATTACTATCTAGTTATGGAACCATATTAATCGGTCAATTAACTCTTGATCAATTTGTAATACCTCAATTTTGGATTATGACATCAATTATAATTTTATATAATAATGATTTAATAACTCTACAAGAGTCTATATAAAAAATAAAAAGTAGGTAAAACCTACTTTTTATTTTTTATACATTTCATTATAATAATTTTGATAATCTCCAGAAGTTATGTTTTCCATCCAATTTTTATTATCTAAGTACCATTTAATAGTTTTAACTATTCCTACTTCAAAAGTTGTTTCTGGATACCAACCAAGCTCTTCTTTTATCTTAGTTGGATCTATTCCATATCTTCTATCGTGGCCTTTTCTATCTTCAACAAATTTCTTTAAATTTTCTGTTACTTCTTTATCTACATTTTCATTTATATAGTTAATAACTGTATCTACTATTTGTATGTTTGTTCTTTCATTATGTCCACCAACATTATAAACTTCACCTAATCTACCATTATTTATAACCATATCTATAGCTTTAGCATGATCTTCAACAAATAACCAATCTCTAATATTCATTCCATCACCATATATAGGTAAATCTTTATGTTGCAAACAATTATTTATTAAAAGTGGTATTAGTTTTTCTGGGAATTGGAAAGGACCATAATTATTTGAACATCTTGTTATATTAATTGGCATTTTATAAGTATCTGCATATGCCTTCACCATTAAATCTGAACTAGCCTTACTTGATGAATAAGGACTATGTGGATCTAACGGAGTAGTTTCCATAAAATATCCTGTCTCGCCAAGTGAACCATAAACTTCATCAGTTGAAACATGAAGGAACTTAACGCCTTCTTTCCATCCATCATTTACTTCCCATGCATTCTTTGCACAATTTAATAAGTTAACTGTTCCTAAAACATTTGTTTTAACAAATATCTCTGGTTCTTTTATACTTCTATCAACATGTGATTCTGCGGCAAAATGAACAACATAATCTATTTCATATTTTTCAAAAAGGCTTGATACTAATTCCTTATCGCAAATATCTCCTTGAACAAATATATGCCTTTTATCCCCTTCGATTGCTTTTAAATTCTCTAAATTTCCTGCATAAGTTAATTTATCTAAATTAATAATTCTTATGTCGTTATACTTTTTAAGAATATATAATACGAAGTTAGATCCTATAAATCCAGCTCCTCCAGTAACTAAGTAAGTTTTCATAATAGTTCACTCCTAATAATTAAAATTATATTATTAATAAATAAAAGGTACTTCTAATTCTTTTAATGTCTTTTGAACTTTATCTTTTTCAGATAGTAGGATATTCTCTATTCCATCTAATGGCCACTCTATGCCAACATCTGGATCATTCCATAAAAGTCCACTATCATATTCTGGCGCATAAAAATCTGTACATTTATAGTTAAATACTGCTTCATCTGAAACTACTAAAAATCCATGTGCAAATCCTTCTGGAACATAGAATTGTCTCTTATTTTCTTGCGTAAGAAGTACTCCCTCCCATTGTCCATAGGTAGGTGATCCTTTTCTTAAATCAACTGCTACATCATAAACTTCTCCACTTGTAACTCTTACAAGCTTTCCTTGGGTATGCTTTGTTTGAAAATGCATTCCTCTTAAAACACCTTTTTTTGATTTTGATTCATTATCTTGAACAAATTCCATAGTAAGACCAGCTTCAAAAAAATCCTTTTTACTGTAAGTCTCCATGAAATAACCTCTATTATCTCCAAAAACTTTAGGCTCTATTATATATAAATCCTTTATCTTAGTTTCTATAAACTTAAATTTGCCCATTTTTATTACTCCTCTATTATATCCATTAAATATTTCCCATAACCAGTTTTTAATAAAGGTTTAGCTAACTCTTTAACCTCATCTTGAGATATCCATCCTTTTCTATAAGCTATTTCTTCTAAACATGCTATATATGTTCCTTGAGTATTTTGAACCGCTTCTACAAAATTTGACGCTTGCAACATTGATGCATGTGTTCCTGTGTCAAGCCATGCCATACCTCTTCCTAATAGATTTACTGTTAGATTTCCCTCTTCCATATAAACTCTATTTAAATCTGTAATTTCTAACTCACCTCTAGCTGAAGGCTTTAACTCTTTTGCTTTTTTTACTACAGAATTGTCATAAAAATATAACCCTGGTACAGCATATTTTGATTTAGGATTTTCTGGTTTTTCTTCTAATGAAATAACTTTACCTTCTGAATCAAATTCAACAACTCCAAAAGCCTTTGGATTTTGAACATAATATCCAAAAACCATTGCACCTTCCTTTAATTCTGAGGCTTCTTTTAAACGTTCACTGAAACTTTGTCCGTAAAATATATTATCTCCTAATATCATTGCTACATTATCGCTACCTATAAAGTCTTCTCCAATTATAAATGCTTCTGCTAGTCCATTAGGCGCCTCTTGAATTGCATATTCTATATTTAAACCTAATTCAGATCCGTCTTTAAATAATTCCTTAAAATTAATTATATCTCTTGGAGTAGATATAATTAATATGTCACGTATTCCTGCTAACATCAAAACTGACATAGGATAATAAATCATTGGTTTATCATATATTGGAACCATTTGCTTTGACATAGCTTTTGTTACAGGATAAAGTCTAGTGCCAGACCCTCCTGCTAAAATTATACCCTTCATATTAATCCTCCCTTTAGAATTACTTTGTATATTTATCTTTATTGTTCATAAAACACTTAAGAGCTTCTTCCCATTCTCTCATTTCATCACCTATAGTATTTCTTAACATCATATTATCTAATGAAGAATATTCTGGCCTCTTTGCTGGCGTTTTATATTCATCTGATGTTACAGGCAATACTTCACAGTCTATACCTGAATATTCTATAATCTTACTTGCAAAATCATACCAAGTACATTCTCCATCACCAGTACAGTGATATATTCCATATTCCTCTGTTACCGCTAATTTTAATACATGATACGCTAAATCTTCCGCATTAGTTGGATTACCTCTTTGATCATTTACTACTGTAAGCTTTCCTCTTTCTCTTCCTGCATTCATTATAGTATAAACAAAATTTTTCCCAAAATATCCATAAAGCCATGCAGTTCTAACTATAAAATATCTTGAACAAAAATCCTTAACATAATTTTCTCCAAGAAGCTTAGTTTTTCCATATGCGCTTATAGGCACTGTAATATCACATTCTTTTAATGGACTTGATCCTTTGCCATCAAATACATAATCTGTGGATATATGTACTAATTTAGCACCAATTTCTTCAGATACAATTGCTAAATTCCTTCCACCCAAAGCATTTACTTTAAATGCTAAATCATAATTACTTTCACATCCATCTACATTAGTAAATGCAGCTGAATTTATAATAATATTAGGCTTCTCTTTATTTAATATACTTTTTACCTGATCTATATTTGTTATATCTAAATCATCAATGTCCATACAAACCAGTTCCGCATTTATAATATCTTTAGGTAAACTTCCTAACTCAGATTTTTTTTCCTTTATTATTTTTATTATTTGCTGTCCTAATTGTCCTTTTGCACCTAATAATAATATTTTCATATTTTCCTCCTTAATTAAAGAATTTATGAAGCATTCTCATCTCCAAAAATAACAAAAAAAGTCTTAAAAATTAGTTTGATATCTATCCAACAATTTCTTTCTCTAACATATTTAATATCTAATTCCATCCATTCTTTAAAACCAATACTATTTCTCCCCATAACTTGCCAATAACAAGTTAATCCTGGTAATACATCTAATCTTTCCATCATCCATGGTTCAAATTTCTCAACTTCAGATGGTAAACTTGGTCTTGGACCGACTAAACTCATTTCTCCTTTTATTATATTTATTAATTGTGGAAGTTCATCTATGCTTGTTTTTCTTATAAATTTTCCTATCTTGGTTATTCTCGGATCTTCCTTAATTTTAAACATAGGTCCAGTCATCTCATTTTTATTTTCTAGCTTTTTCTTAAGCTCTTCTGCATTTACGACCATAGATCTAAATTTATACATTTTGAATATTTTACCGTTCTTACCTACTCTATCTTGTTTAAAAATAATAGGCCCTTTTGAGTCTATTAATATTAAAAAAGATACAATTAAAAGTAATGGACTTAATAATATTAAAGCTGATAGTGATATAATAATATCTGTGACTCTTTTTATAATCGGATACAAAACTGACTGTTTTCTTTCTTGACCGTTAACATTAATCATATCTAACACCTTCTATATATTTTTTTCCTTCTTTTATTCCCTCTATAATTGCAGAATATCTTTCTTTGTCTTTTTTAAATATATATTTTATTAACTTTATTATTCGTGTTGAATAGAAAAATAATACACTAGCAATATAACGAGTTTTGTCCACTTTATATTTATATTTATTCATAAATATAATTCTATTCCTTGTTCCCCACTTAATAGAAAATGCTGAATCCTCCCCACCTGATGATGAACTAACCTTGTGATATATTATGGATTCTTTCAAGTTAATTAAATTATATCCTGCGTCCTTAACCATTACACAATAATCTACATCTTCATAGTACATAAAATACTCTTCAGGTAAATAACCAATCTGTTCTATTAAATTTCTATTTATTAACATACAACATCCTGTTAAAAATGAAACATTCTCTTTTATTTTATCACTATTTTGGGTAGATATTTTTTTACCAATGTTGTTATGATTAACTATAAATTTAAACCAATCTATTTCTCCACCATCAAACCAAATCTTATTCTTTTCAGGATAATACATGATTCTAGGTCCAATTATTCCTATATTAGGATTACTATTCATCTCATTAAGTAGTAGCTCTATTGATCCTTTCTCTATTAAAGTATCATTATTTAATAACATTATATATTTAAAATTGTTATCTATAGCCCACTTAATTCCAACATTATTACCTTGTGCAAACCCCTCATTTACTGGGTTTAAAATCAATTTATATCTTTTTTTATTTTTAATTAAAATGTCTTTAGAATCATTTGTAGAATTATTATCAACAACAATAATAGTATAATCACTTTCACAATTTTTCTCAATACTTTCAACACACTCTAATGTATCTTCAACATTATTATAATTTAAAAGTATTATTGCAAGTTCCTTCATATATATCTCCTTAGATAATTAAATAATATCATATACTTTTTTAATTACTCCATCAGCACACTTTTTCCAGCTGAATTTATTTAATACACTTTGTATTAAATTTACATCTATATCTCTATTTAAAGCTAAAAGGAGCTTTTCAGCTATATCTTCCACCTTTGAAGGATCAAAATATATTCCCGCACTTCCTACAACTTCTGGAATAGATGTGCTATTTGAAACTGCACATTTTTTATTATATGACATGGCTTCTAATGGAGGTAAACCAAAACCTTCATAAAATGATGGATAAACAAATAAAGCACAATTTTTATACATTTGTGATAACTCATAATCAGTAACTGATCCTGTAAAAATTACTCTTTCTTTTAAATTTAAATTTTCAACAGTTTCATAAACTGACTCATATAACCATCCATTTTTACCACCTACAATTAGATTGCATTCAGTTTTATCTTTAATAATGTTAAATGCTTTTATCAAGCCATCAATATTTTTTCTGGGGGAAATTGTACTAACAGTCAATATATATGGTTTATCAATATTTAATTTTAATTTTTCGTTCCTTATTACTTCAGTTCTATCATTTTTTTCTACATTTAAATTATTAAAACCATTATATACAACAACAACTTTATCCTTTGCTATATTCCTATAATGGGTATATATTTCACTTTTAGCAAATTCGGTAATAGCTACTACTTTTTTTGCTTTTATTATAGATAATGGAGTTATAATTTTTTTCCATAAGGCTGTCTTCCAAGTAAAGGCTCCTTTTAATGTTTTAAATGCTAAATCATGTACAGTTATTACAACATCATTTAATGCTAATAATGGTGCCATAGAATCTGGATAATGTAAAATAGCATTTTTATTAATTTTTCTTGCTTTAAACGGTAATATTATTTGTTCATAAATATTCCTATGAATACCACTTTTTATATTTTTCACTATAATTAGATCTTCATCTTTTGCAAATAAAAAATCTTTTCTATCTTCTTCTCTAATTACTATTTTTATATTGCTTTTTTCCTTTTCATATAAACTTTTAGATAATTCATAACTATACCTACCGATTCCTCCACTTAGTGAAGTTTGTAAAGCATTTAATATGCATACTCTGTTCATATACCCTCCATAAATATGTTAAAGTTATTTTATTACTTTCCAATTCTTTTTGTTAACAAAATCCTCATATGATTCATTTATAAAGGTTTCAATCTTTCTTTTAAATATTTCTTCATCAAACTTTTCTGCATGAGCTCTTATTTCTTTTTTATTAAACTCCATTTTTTCAAATTTTTTTATAGCATCTTTAAAATCCTTACTTGTTTGAGTCTTAAAAAACACTCCTGTTTTTTCTTCAACAACAGTTTCTAAAGCTCCACCTTTACCATAAGCAATTACAGGCCTTCCACTTGCCATTGCCTCTAATGGAGTTATTCCAAAATCCTCTTCACCAGGAAATAAAAATGCTCTACACTTTGAATAATGTTCCTTTATAACTTCATCCGGTTGTCTTCCTAAAAATTTAATATTACCTTTAGCCATCTTTTCTAATTTAGCTCTTTCTGGTCCATCTCCAATTATAACCAGTGGTAAACCTAACTCATTAAACACTTCTACAGCTAAATCTATTTTTTTATACTCTTGCAATCTTGAAACCACTAAAAAATAATCTTCGTTTACATTACTTATTTGGAACAGCTTACATCTTACTGGTGGATGAATTACTACTGATTCCCTTTTATAATGTTTCCATATTCTTTTAGCTACATTTTCAGAGTTAGCTATAAAATAATCTACTCTATTTGCTGTAGCTAAATCCCATAATCTCATACCTGTTAAAAAATAATTTAAAAGTTTATTTTTTAAACTGCTTTTTCCTACCATTTTTCCTGCATATTCATATGAAAATTCCCATGCATATCTCATAGGAGAATGGCAATAACACACATGCATTGTATCAGGATTTGTTATTACACCTTTTGCTACACTTGAACTACTACTTAAAACAATATTATATTTATTTAAATCAAAAGATTCCATTGCCGTTGGCATAAAAGGGAAATATTTTCTATGATTCTCTATATTTCTTTTATTCTTTTGAATATTAGATACGAATATCTTTGCTTCTTTTATTGGTGAATCTAATTTTTCCTTATTACATATAGTTGTATATATTGGCGCATCTGGATAAATCTCAACAAAATTAGAAAGTACTCTTTCTGCGCCTCCCATAAATGGCAACCAATCATGAATTAGTGCTACCTTCATATAATAACGTCCTCCATATTCACTAATACTATTTAGTATTATTATTATTTTTTATCCCCTCTTTAAAATCTTTAACATCATCTAGTAATTCTCTATTTATAACATAAATTCCCTCGTCACTTACTATAGTTGCTACATTGCTAACTCCAATCATAACAACATTATTATTATGGTTACCGATAACCATATTATTGCTAGAATCTATACTTACTGTATTATTAAAATATATATTATTATATCCATCTTTTTCTCTATATCTTTCTATAGCTCTCCATGTACCTATATCATCCCATCCTATATCACTTTTAATAACATAAATATCATCTGATTTTTCTAGTACAGCATAATCTATAGATATTTCATCAACTTTTTGATATTGCTGATTTACAAATCTTTCAATATCTTCTTCATCTATATTTTGCATAGCTTGTAATGCTTCGTATGTGTTAGGAATATATTTTTTTATTTCATCTAAAATCGTATTTACTTTCCAAAGAAACATTCCGCCATTCCAAAGATATCCACCTAATTTTAAGTATTCCTCAGCCTTTTCCTTATTTGGCTTTTCAACAAATGCCTCTACTTTATTTATATCATCATCTATTTCTTTACCGCAATTTATATATCCATATCCAGTTTCCGGTCTATCAGGATGCATACCAAGTGTCATTAACCCTTTATTATGTTTTTTAAGAAAATTGTCTGCTTTAATTAATATTTCTCTAAACTTATTTTCTTCTCGTATTAAATGATCTGATGGTAATACAACCATAGTTGAATCTCCATAATATCTTTTTATAGTCAACGCCGACAATGCTATACAAGGTGCTGTATTCTTACCTTCTGGTTCAACTATTATGTTTCTTTCTGGCAAATTGGGAAGTTGTTCTTTAACAAGATTAACATACTTTTTTCCAGTACATACAAATATCCTCTCTAAAGGAATAATAGGCAATATTCTATTTATAGTTTTTTGAATCATAGTTTCTTCATCTATTAAACTTAAAAACTGCTTTGGTTTATTATCCGTTGATAATGGCCAAAATCTTGTCCCTCTACCTCCAGCCATAATAACTGCACATAACATAATTAATCTCCTTCCTTAGTAATATATATCATTAATTAAAATAGATTCTTTTTTATTCATAAAATTATAGCATACTAAAAAATTTGCCACAACTTTACTAATATTATGCATTATTTTATGTTATTTAATTATACTCTACTTTTAGATCTTTATTTTTGAATTTTTTCTTAAGATTTCAATTACTGTTTCTTCTTTTAAAATTATACTTGTACCTATATAGGATATAACTCCAAAAATAACTGATGATATCAGATTACTAATTAGTCCATCTACAGTTCGTGAAATAATATATAATACTATTGTCATTACTGCATTAGATAATATAATTTTAGAAATAAATTTGAAATCTAATTTTATTTTCACATAACTTTTTGCTATATATACTTGAATTATCATAACAACCAATTCTGCTATTATTGTGGATACTGCTGCACCATTCTCATTCATTTTAGGTATTAGCATTAAATTTAATGTGAAATTTATCACTGCTCCTATTATTACTGAAAATAAAAGTTTATTTTCTTTTCCTAGAGGCATTAATATTTGAGTGCCAAATAAATTCCCTATAGAAAGTATTATTATTAGTGGAGTTAAAATTTTCATAGTATATATTACAGGTATGAATTCTGGCTTAAACATTAATAGTACTATTTCTCTTAATAAAAATAGCACTCCAGTCATAGCCGGTATACTTAACATTATTATTACTTTTAATGCCTTATTTAGTATTGTGTTAAATTCTTCAACATTATTGTTCTCAATATGATAGCTTAATCTAGGTAATAATATTGTTCCTACAGATGTAACTACACTAACAATAATTTTATTAAGTTTTACTGCATTAGAATAAAAGCCTACACTAACTTCTCCTGCTAAGACCCCAGTCATCGTTGTATCCAAATTAACATATATATTAACTGCAACTTGAATTGATAATAGAATACATATTGGTCTTATATGCTTCTTGAACTCTAAACCCGAGAAAGAAAAATGTGTAAACTTATTTATATTTAAAATATTAATTATGTTATTACCACTTAAAGCTATTACATTTATTAATGCATAGTTTATATAATCCTCTCTAGTCTTCACCATTGTAAATAATAACACTAAGGAAATAACTTTAAACACTACACTTCTTAATGCTATATATTTATATTCTTCTAGCCCTTGATAGAACCAATCTATATTTAAAGCATTTAATAATAAAAGAAATCCAGAAACTATAAATAATTTATAATCTTTCGCAAAATAATCAAAATTAAATACCATTAAATAATATGCTACTATACTTATTAGTGTTGATAATAAATTTATAAAAAATATTTCTGAATAAGTTTTAGATAAAGCTTTCTTATTTTCTCTTACCTTAGCTATTTCTCTTACACCATATAAAGGTATTCCTAATGATGCAATTATTAAAAAGTAATTGACTATTGAGTTTGCAAAATTAACCTTTCCTATTCCACTAGCTTCTATTACTCTAGATGTATATGGTAAAGTTATTAATGGAAATAATAAATTCAACAGTGTAAATAAGGTGTTGTATATAAAATTATTTATTAAAGATTTTTGTTTTTTCATACTCTACTCCTGATCTAGGGTACCTTCCAAAACATTATAAAATTTCTCAACTGATTTACTCCAGTCAAATTGTTTTATTAATTTGTACCCTTCTTCCGATAATGTTTTTCTTAAATTAATATCATTTAAAACTTTAATAAGATTTTTTTCTAAAGAATCAACATCTTCAACATTGCTCTTCAATACATTTTTATTATTGTCTCCTATTTCTTTTATAGCTCCAACATCTCTTCCAACTACCGCACACTTGCAAGCCATTGCTTCTAAAGGGGTTAATCCCCAGCCTTCTGAAATACTTGTAAATAAAAAAACATCTCCTCTAGAATATATTTCTCTTATTTCCCGTCTTTCCGGTAATAAATAAAACTCTGCATAATCTGGAATATTGTCTCCCTTTTCGGCTCCAAACATTATCAAATTTATACTATTATCTTCTTTTCTAATCTTATTAATTATTTCTATCCCATCATTAGTACCTTTTGATGGTAAGTTATGATATAACATTACTACATTTTTTGAGTTTAGATTATAATTCTTATCATTGTTATACATTTCATTTAAATCTATTCCATTATAAATTAAGTGAGCTTTTTTATTTCCATTCTTCTTTTCTACTAACTCTTTTAACCATTGTGCAATTACTATTTGCTCCATATCAAACTTATAAGTTTGTTCTACTTTTTCTATATCACCATGCCATATCTCATAATCCTGAATAAAATAAACCTTTTTCCCCTTATTTTCAGAAAGATTATTTACATCATAAGCTGTTGGCCATGCTGTTGCAATGATTATATCCCCATCATCAATATATCTTTCCTTAATACTAGGAATTGGGATTATTTCTAAATCAAAATCTGCCCATTGTATATTATTGCCATTTATTATATTTTTTATATATTGTTTTAACCATATAGTCTTATTTTCTTTATAATACACTTTATAGGGTTTATATGGCACATATATCTTAACTTCATTCCCTTTCTTTTTTATTCTTGTAGCATATTCGAAAATAATTTTTAACCCACCAGTCAAAGATAAAAAAGGAACTACAAAATTAATTTTCATAATAAATCACACTCATTTCCTTATATGTATAATTATCTATTTAATTTATAATCTACCATTCCTTTTAATATAGATTTTGCTCCACCTAAATTTCCTTTCACTAGATATCTTGCAAACATTTTCCCCATTAATTTATAACCTTTTTTAGATGAAATATTATATTGTTTAATGGATAAATTTCTTTTAAAATACTTAAAAAGATTTCTAGATAAATAATAATCCTTAAAATTTGAACTTTTATTTCCCGTAGCCGAATGCATATGATAAACTATAGCTTCTTTTACTAAATGAGTTTTGAATCCTTTTGATTTTAATCTTAATGCTAAGTCTACATCTTCAAAATATGCAAAAAAATCTGAAGAAAAATAATCAATTTCCATTTCTTTAACAGATAATAACGCTTTTTTAGAGTAGACAGCAGCCCCTGCACATGCACCTTCTATTTCAATTTGTAAATTTTCTATTTCTGATTTATCTTTATTATAACCTAATGGCATTACAAAGTAGTTTTCATCAAACTCTAATCCCGCAGCATCGATTTTATTTCTTTCATAATAGTTAATCATCATTAATTGAAATATATCTACATTTCTATTATTCTCTATATATCTTTTTAGTATATCTAAGGTATCATTTGTAACTTCTATGTCATTATTAAGAGTTACTATATATTCATTTTCATCCTTCATTGCTTTATCTATTCCTATGTTATTAGCATAAGCAAAGCCATAATTTTTATCTAACTCTATAGTTTCTATTAATAGAGATTTTTTATATTTTTCTATCAAACTATCTAAACATTGATTTAAAAGTTTTGCACCATTCCAATTTACTATTACTATTGAAAACATCTCTCAACTCTCCTAGACATTAGTATTTTAATCAAATTTACCAAATATCCCTTTATTACTATCATGTATTCCTTTAAAAATCATTTTAATTTTAGTAAATTTTTTTTCTTCATATAACAATATTTTAATAGTTTCTTTTAAAGCACATGACTTATCAAATTTAATGGATTCTGGAACTATATTCTTATATTTTTTCCAACAATAAATTCTATTTCTAGTTATATAATATCTTCTAACAGGTGAATGGTTTGTAGCCGAAACTTTTTTAAAGAAGAATCGTCCTTCTTTAGTTTCTCCTATTCTATGAAATAATATAGCATCTGATACTTCAACAATATCATATCCATGCTCTTTTATTCTAAAACAAAAATCATAATCCACAAAGTCTATAAATAATTTTTCATCAAATAATCCTACTTCTTCAAAAGCTTTTCTACTAACGATATTTCCTGATGTTATTCCACCTTCTATATATTTTATATACTCTTGTTCCTTATTTAATTGTTTATCTACATTCAAACCTAATTCTATATATCTAGGTAATAGACTAACAACCTTTTCTTTTTCTATATCATTTAAACTATTATATCCTTTTAATAACTTCATTACCATATCATCTTTCAAATTACTATCATGATCTAATGTAATTATCCAGTCATACCCATTATTTAAAGCGTATTTAACTCCCTTATTCAAAGCGGCTGCTATTCCTAAATTTTCTTCACACAATATTAATTGTACGTCGTTTTCTTTTTCTATATTTTTTAACATATTAATAGTATTTTTATTTGATCCATTATCTACTATTACAATTTTACCTACTTGATTAACTACTGAATTAAATGTATTTAAAAAATTTTCGTCACAATTATAAGTTATTATAACTGCACACACGGTATTTTTCATAATAAATTCTCCTATTGCTTTAATAAAATATTGCATAATTATTTCTACATAATTATACCTTATGTATTATACCACAAATAATATATTTTTCATAAAATGTATTATTTTAATACATATATGCTTTTTAATAAAATATATCTAATTACTATATATTTCTAAAGAGAAACTTTAAATATTAAGATATAAATTGTAATAATAAAAGCTAATTATTAAAGTTAATAAGTAAATTTAATTATATAACTATTTTTAATTGATCTTCTAAGATTCTTTGTATATAAAAAGCTAGGAATTAATAACTCCTAGCTAAATAATCTAATATTTTAGAAATACGTTTGGAACATCATAGCCAATGAAAACATTAAAGTCCAACAAAGATATATATTTCTATATGAATTCAACCAAAATTCATTTAATTTTAGTTTTAATTTTGTATTTTGGAATACAAAATATATCCCTATTATAAATGGAAAGAAATATCTTCCTTGTATACCATCAAGCACATCAACTTGATGTACGGGTACTTGTTTCCATTGTAATGAAACGCCACACAAGGCAGCATACATTCCTATAGACATTAAAATTAAAATTATTTTATCAAATATTTTAAATTTAAATTTTTCATCTCCCTTTATTGCAAAAATAAATAACATCAATAATATAAGATTTATTGTCCAATTTGGAGCCAACACTTTAAACCAGCCAAAATAAGCTGTAAATGATGCTTTATAAAAATCTCTGTCTTGTTTAAATGTATATATAATTTTATTAATAAATAAACCTGGCTCTTTTAAAATATTTTTTGCTGTGCCTGCTAAACTTATTACTTCTTTTTTCTCTTCAACATTATTTTTTTGAGAGGAACTATCTTCCATTACCACTGAGTTTTCTATCTTTGGAGCAGATATTTTTTCCCATCCTGACTTAACTGCTAAACTACTAAATGCTATAAGTATAATAAGCATTATTTTCCCAAAAGATTTAAATTTCATTTTATTGTTTGGAATTAAAATCAATATTCCTCCAATTGCTATATATGGTAACTTTATGGAACCTATTATTATAGTTAACAAAATAATAATACCTACATCTTTATAATCTACCTTTTCTTTTTCAAACTTTAAATATAATATATACGCTATTAATAAAAAGCTACTAGAATTTAATAAAGCGTCAGGTGAGGTTGAAGCTGCTTGTTGCATTCCCATAGGAATACACATTAAAAGAAATAAAAGATCCTTTTTTATAGGAATATATTTTAATGCTAAATAACATAACGCTAACCATGTTAAGAAATTAGATATTCTACCTAAAATTATAATAAAATATGAACTTAAATTTAATAAATCTCCTATAAACATACCTATTGACTGTGGAATATATGCTATTGTATTATATGCAGCGGTTGCATCAGCATCATATTTTATTAAATTATCTTTCTCTAATGGTGTATTTATATTTTGAATATAATTTTTACTTCCTTTTCCATTGTTAATAATATCCCATAACTGTTTATCATATTTTTTTACTCCTACAGGAAGCATCATGTTATTTTCACTTCCCTTAAAAAATAGTCTTCCTTTTGCTATATCGTAAGCTCTATATATGTGCACTGATTCATCTGGTACCAAATATGGAGGATTTATAAATATAAAAGCCATCCCCCAAATCAACCCAACAACTAAAAATTGTTTTTCTATACTTTTACTATTAAACTTTGTTAAAGTAATCATACTAATAATCATTAAACCAACTAATACTACACTAATAAGTAAAAAACCTTTACTTTTATAAGCCTCAAGATTTTTAAAGTGCATTATTGATTTATACATTAAAATCAACATTATTACTCCATATATCGTTCTGTAGATGTACTTCTTTCTTAAATCGCTGTTAATATTCTGCAAAACTTTCTCTCCTTTTATATCCTCATTAAATCTATAATAAAGCCCTTATATAACCCCAAATTTTTTTTCTATAATACTTTGATTTTGTTAGACCTTTTATTATTTTTAGTCCTTGATTAAAATCTAACTTCTTTATCCCAATACATCCTTTAGTAAATTCTCTAGATGCTTCATAATAATTTATTTCTTCACTTTTATCTATTTTTTTTAACTCTTCACCTATAAATTCATTAATTACATTAATATCCTCTAAAATTTTATCTTTCTTATATAAATTTATAAGCATTTGAGATGTTATAAACTGTTTTAATCCATTGCTATTAGATATACTACTACTTCTTATTCTGTATTTTAAAACAATTTCATCTATATTTCCTAGTTTAAATCCCTTAGCTAGAGCCCTTAATAAAAAATCGTAATCTTCGGCATAATTAACTGCTCTATATCCATTTAAATCATGAAAAACACTTTTTTTACCAAACCAAGTTGGATGAGGAACACAACTATTTTTTATTATTCTCTTTCTAACTAATTCACTATTTTTAGGAAGATTATTTATAATTGAAATTTTTTCCTCATTTTCATTAATACAAATAACCCCGCCACCAATTAGATCAAGATTATTTTCAGTAAGATAATTATATTGCTTTAATAACCGATCCTTTTCTGAAATATCATCTGAATCCATTCGTGCAACAAATTCTCCATTAACAAATTTTAATGCTTTATTTAAACTGTTAGTTAGCCCAATATTTTTTTCATTATATAGAACTCTAACTCTAAAATCTTCTTCAAACTTTTTAAGAAGTTCAATAATTTCTTTATTATTAGGGTTATCACAAACTATTATAACTTCAATATTATCATAACTTTGGTCTAATATAGACTCTATTGATAATTGCACCCATTCTTTCGGTTCATTGTAAGTGCTCATAACTACTGAAACTAACTGTTTATTTTCCATATATAACTCCTTTGTATAAAATATTATTTAAAATCTATACTTCTTCAATTTTCATAGGAAATTTAACTCCTATATCAGTCAGTATCTTTTTCACTCTACTATCTATAGTTAATCCAATTGCTTCCCCTATCACCACATATTGGTTTTTGCTAATTTTAGACAGCGTTAAAAATGCAGTACTGCCTTTTCCTGTTAGTACAACATTTTTATTTGTTCCAATTAATAATGCTTCAATATTCTTATTAGATTGTAGCTTTATAATACTACAATTTAAATATTTATCTAAATAAAAGTTAGTTTCTCTTGGATGATATTTAATATAGATTTTTTTATTTTTACTACTTAAATACTTAATCACTTCTTCATATTTGCATGCTAAATTCTCTTCGAATAAATCTACCAAAAATATAATACTATCGTTTATAATAATATTGCTTTTCGTATAACTCATTCTCAGTGCATTTTCAAAATTACTATCTTCTATCTTTTGAATACTTTTCACTAATAACTCTTTTCGTATGAACTCTGGATATAGAACATAACATTTATCAACATAACTATTACTTCCATAACACACTCCATTTTCATATTTTTTTCGCATATTAAAAAGAGTAATTAAAATACTATTATATATAATTTTTATTTTGTTAAATAATGAATTAGATGTAATAGTTTTATCATCACTTAAATAACATGCTATACCGTCTTCCATATATGATATTTCGGTGTTTTCTCCTTTTAGCTTATGTATTAATGCTTGAACCTGTACATAAGAATCATTTGCAAAAAATATATTATCAAATTCAAGTGCTCTTAAGTTTTTTATAGCCTTTTTAGTTGTATATATATCTAAAAATAAATTTTTAATAACCTCTAATATTTTTTTAGCACCACTTGCTTTATTTAATTTATTCAATCCATTAATTTCAATAATTTCGTCAAAACTCTCATTTAAATAACTATAATCTTTGTAAACAAAGTTAAAATCTCTTAATACTATAAGCACATTGTTTTTTAATCCTTTTGCATTAATTATAGCTAAAGATAATGTTATATGATATGGTGTATTAACAATAAATAGATTATTCATAAATCTATCCTCTCCTCATTTTATATCGTCAATTAATTTTTTAATGTTAAAAAACTTAGGAATCATTAACAACATAATTATAAATAATCCTAATACTATTTTCATATAATTTAAATCTACTATGACTACCGTTACTAAATATGTTGAAATTATAATCATACCAGAATACATTTTAAACAAGTCTTTAATGAAATTACTTTTTCTTATTTTATAATTCACTATATAGTGCTGTATAAATGAGTATATAGTATTAGTAATTAATGTAGCAATGGCAACCCCAATAATACCTAGGTTTAATTTAACTCCTAGTATATTAAGAAGCAAATTAATAATTATGGATAATATTTGTAAAACAACTAATACATTCTGTTTCTTCTTAGCTATAATAAATACATTTGAAAAATATGAGAAATTACTCATTATTATTGCCATTAATAAAATATTGTAAGTACTTATACTACCTTTAAAATTTGGCAAAATAATATCAATAAATGGCTTAATTACAATTACTCCTATAAATATAAAAACTATATTAAATAACTCTATTAATCCGGTATAACTGTATATTGAGTTAATTATTTCGCTATTATCTCCACTATTGTATTTACTTATCATTTTAGGATAAAACAAAAATAATATTGAACTAATAAACACTAATGTTGCTGTAGCCATTTGATTTGCAAATGTATAGTATCCTAACGCTTCATTTCCTAAAAACTTTATAATAACAAATCTATCTATAGTTGTTAATATATAAAATCCTAAGTTATATATTAATAAAGGGATTCCAATTGAAATTAATGTTTTTAAAATTTCTTTATTAATTTTAATATTAATTTTAGGAACTTTAATAATTGATACTAAGAAGATTACTATCCCAATTATCGTCATAGCAAATAATACTCCTAATATTTTAAAGCTTCCTCCTAATAACAGAATTAAAATTAATGTACCTATTCCATTTAATAATTCTATTAAATTAATCATATTTAGATTGTTTAATAATCTAAAATAGTTAATAAAAAAGTTCTTATATTGCTCGGTTATTGCAATTATAAATAATAATGACATATACCACTTTGAAATTCCTTCAAAGATAAATATACTTGATATAGATGCAAGAAGAAAAATCAAAGAAACTATACTTAATGCTGAAAAAGATGTATTTATTACCTCTCTCGCCTTATCACTTTCACCTTCATTATCTTTATATACAATCCATTCTCTATTCATAGCGTAAACTACACCTAAATTAGCATAACCACAATAGCTTATTATTAGAATAAGATTACCTAAAATCCCAACCATTTCTGGGCCCAATATCTTAGCATTAACAATTTCTCTAAAAAACACAAATGCTAATGCTATATATTTTACCATTGAATATTTAAAAACATTCAAAATAGCAGTACTCTTCAATTTATTTAATATGTTTTCCATTCTTCAACTTCCCACTTACTAATTATCTAAATATTATTTAGCCTTGTTAAATAGAATAAACGTAATAACTAAACATGTTTTTGAACTACATCATAATTAATATTATTTATTTCTGGATTATTTAATAAATACTCTATAACTCTTTCTATATCAATTATTTTTCCATCATAGAATTTATTATATATATGTAGAATCTTTTCATAATCCTTAATTTCATCTACACAAAGTCTTATTTCCGGATGTCTAAATTTATCAGGTACTGGATAATCTAACAAATTAAACTTATCTGGATTGTTATACATAAACCACGTTACATGTTCTAATCCCATTTCATCAGCACATTCCTTATATGCCTTCTCTAAAGCTTTCATTGAAAAAACTTCTACATCCAAACCTCTAATTAATCCGTCTTTACTTCTAGGACTAACATAATCATATCTATTGCTTTTAAATGCTTTTACTACTTGATCAACTAAATTCGGGTCAATCAAAGGACAATCAGATGTTATCCTAATTATTATATCCCCTTTAAACTCTTTTGCAGCTAAATAATATCTACTTAAAACGTTATTTTCGTCACCTCTAAAACATCTAATTTTTAACTTTTCTGCTGCCTCTTTAATACACACATCTTTATCTTCATTAGTTGTTGCTATTACTATTTCATCTATCTCTTTGCTATTTTGTAACCTTTCAACTACGTGCTCTAAAACTGATTTACCACATAAATCCATAAGGACTTTTTTAGGTAATCTTGATGACCCTGCTCTAGCTTGAATAACACATAAAACCTTACACATACTATATCTCTCCTTTTTCAGCTTTAATTGCAATATTAACCATATTTTCCGCTCCTCTATGATTAATATTCTTAAAACCTTTTGATGCTATTGCTTTTAATCTATCAATATCAAGTAGGCATTTTTCTAAACCTTCCAAATCTTTAGATTTATTACCCAATTTATATATCCAATTATTTTTACTTAAATTATCAACATAGTAATTCATATATTCCCATCCAATACAACATACTGGACGTCCTAACGCCAAAGCTTCATAGGTTGTAAGACCACCTAACGTTATGATTAAATCATTTTCTATGATTTTTCTTTCCATATGTTTTTCATTAACTAAAAATTTTATATTATTATTTGCATTTTTAATTAATTCTCTTTTTCTTTCATCTGATACACCAGGACCTAATACTACATTAAAGTTATAATTATCATATACCATATTATTTCTTATTAATTTCACTATATCCTCTGTGTATCTAGCTGGATCGGATCCACCAAAACAAACTAATATATTTTCTATTTTATCTTTATTCCAGCACTCTAGTGGTCTTTGCTTTAAAATTTCATCTCTCACCACTAAGAATTTACTTCCACTGTAAATCTTAGTTTGTGAATTAACATTAAATTCTTGATAGAATATATCAGAATTAATATATATATCCGGATTGAATTTATTTACGTTTTCATCATTAATTTGAATTAATACATCAAATCCACATCTTCTATAGAATTCATTATCACTATAATTCATATCTACTAAGTCAGAAATAAGAACTAACTTTTCACTTGATTTATTAAACATATTATCTTCTAAAAATTTCTGTGCTATTTTTCTATTTTCAGCGATAAAATAATCTACATCATCAACTATAAACATTTTAGCAATATCTTCTCTTGCTTCTAATATTACCTTAAAATTATTATACTTAATACTACATAAATATTTAACTAGAGCTTTTACTCTAGTTAAATTTCCTAAACCTATTTTTTCATTTCCTGCCGCATGTAAAATAATCATCTCAAAAGATCCCAAACAAGAACTGTATTAGCCTTACAATCTTTATTTATTTTCATACCTACAACTTTATCTTTATCAAAAGGAGATATCCCCCAACCTGGTCTTAGCATCAGAAGGTCTTCGTTTTTAATTACTTCACCTTCTTTTAAATCTCTTTTTAATACTAATGATCTTACTGATTTATGTCTTTCATTTTTTTCACACTCTAATATCATTTTTCTTGGATTACCCATAGCTGATTCCAAGTTTCTAATTTCAGTTACTAAACTCTTCATATCACTTGGATCCATACTAAACCAGTGATCAGGCCCATCTAATTTTTTATCCAGTGTGAAGTGCTTTTCAACAACTCTTGCTCCAAATGCAACAGCCCCTAAAGCTGCTGTTATACCCATTGAATGATCTGAAAAACCTATTACACATTCAGGATATAAACTCTTTAAAGTTTTTATAGTATTTAAATTCATCTCGTTCATTGGAGATGGATACTGAGATACACAATGCATTATAACAAGGTTTTTACATCCTTTATTAAGTAGTATATTAATTGCCTCGTCTGCTTCACCTAAAGTACATTTTCCTAATGATAACATAACAGGTTTGTTATACTCAGGTAACTTTTCCAATAAATCTACATAATTTACATCAGAAGCCGCTACTTTAAAACAAGGAACATCAAGAGATGCTAAAAACTCTAAGCCATCTAAACTAAATGGTGTTGAAAATGCTTGTAAACCCAAACTATTTGCATAATCAAATAATTCTCTATGATATTCTCGTCTTAGAGACAACCTATCAAATAATTCAGAAATAGTTTCTTTTTTTTCAATTCCATTTGAAAGATATGTTAATACTCTATCTTTATCGGCAACTAATTCTCTTGCAGTATATGTTTGAAATTTTACAGCATCAACTCCACACTCTGCAGCTGCCTTTATAGTTTTTTTAGCTAATTCAATATCACTATTATGATTTGCTCCAATTTCAGCAATTATAAATGTTTTCCCCTCATTACTAACAGTAACATTTCCTATTTTTATTTCAGGCATATTTACTTTCCTCCTAAACATTCTCTATCTTTATATTTTGTAGAATATTTTTAAAAAGTAATTTCACTTCATCTACGGTTTTTCCCTTTACAATGACATGTCCTCTATCAATTAAATCTTTACCTTTTTTAATGATTGTTAATTCATCATTTATATTAATATTATTAATATATTCTATTACATTACCTTTCAACATCTCACTTATATCAGTAATATCTACTACCTTTCCTTCATTTAAATTAAAGAAGCTTATTCCTACACAGTTTTTTTCTAAGTTAGTTAAATTTAAATCTTTACTGATATTTGAAGTAACTATGTCCACTCCTAGACCCAAGTAATCTAATCCTGTAGATAAAGGCACTATTTTACTTGATAACAATAATCCAGATGGTCTTCCTGATATCTCTATAATTTTAACTTCATTATCTTTAATCATTATATCTGCATGTACCAAAGTATTATTTATCCCTAATGCTTTAGTTGCTTTATCCATTATATTAAAGACTTTATCATAAATTATATCTTCTAAATTAGCTGGTCCAATAAAAGCAACCTCTTGTCTAAAAGGTATATCAGTTAATTCCTTTTCTCTTACCAATACAAGATATCCGCTATTATCTATAACGACAAAATCTACACCGTATTCTATTCCTTCAAGTAATTCCTCAATAATAACTTCACCAGTAAGATTTTCTTCTAAATGTTCTGCTACCATCTTTTCTACTTCGGCTTTATTGTTGATTATACGAACTCCTGAACTTCCTGATCCGAATTTAGGTTTTATTACGCAAGGTAAACCAAAATCATTAATTTTATTAATTAATTCCATATTATCAAATGTTTTTAATGTAATTTGTCCTGCACAACCTATATTATTATGAAATAGTATCTCATTAGTTTTAGTCTTATTTACACAATTTAATGCAGCCTCTTTTGATATTCCCTTTAAATTTAATGAATCATTAACTGCACCTATAGTACTTAAAAACCTTCCTATAGGTACTTGTAAAATACCTTCTATATTATTTTTCTTCGCAAACTCTATAACTTCATTTTCTTTTGAGATGTCTACAACACTATATTCATTAGCTAATTTAAATCCTTCTGATTCCTTATTACCATCAATTGCTATTACATAATGCCCTTTTTCTATAGCTTTCTTTATTGAATATATTTGCTCTTTACCAGCGCCAATACTTAACAACTTCATGTTATTATCACCTATTTTCTATAAAAATCTATTACTTTATTAACAGCAGTTATAACATCCTCTACATCTTTATCTGTCATGGATGGAAATAATGGTAAAGTTATCATTTTATTATATAAGTCTTCTGCTATTGGACATATACCTTCTTTATATCCTATACTTTTATAGTATGGATGCATATAAACAGGTAAATAATGAACATTAACTCCTATATTTTCTTTTTGTAATGCTTCAAATACTTCTTTTCTTCCTACTGTCAATTCATTTAAATTTAATGCTATTACATATATGTGCCAACCTGAATTTGAATATTCTGCTTCATAAGGTATTATTACTTCTTTTAGGTTTCCGAAGGTCTCATTATACTTATTAACTATATCTCTTCTTCTTTTCACAAAACTATCTATCTTGTCCATTTGACTAATGCCTAATGCACATTGCATATCTGTTATTCTATAGTTATATCCTAAATCTATTTGCTCATAATACCAAGGTCCTTGATTATCATTCATAAACTTTTCATTTCTAGTAATACCGTGAGTTCTAAATAACAACATTTTTTCATAAAGATTTTTATCGTTTGTTACAATAATCCCGCCTTCAGCAGTTGTTATTGGTTTTACCGGATGAAAACTAAATTCTGTCATATCAGCCTTTACACCAATTTTTTGTCCTTTATACTCACTGCCTAATGCATGAGCTGCATCCTCGATAACCACCAAATTGTACTTTCTGGCTATTTCCAGTATTCTATCCATATCTACAGATTGACCTGTAAAATCCACTGGAATAATTGCTTTTGTTTTTGATGTTATCTTTTCTTCAATCTTATCTATATCCATATTATAGGTTTTTTCATCTATATCTATAAAAACAGGTTTTCCTCCACAATATAGTACACAGTTTGCTGAAGCAGCAAAAGTTATTGCTGGTACTAATACTTCATCTCCACTTTTTATACCAGCTGCATAACATGCCATATGTAGTGCTGCAGTTCCATTTGAAACTGCTACTGCATATTTTGCCCCTACATAGTTAGCCACTTTCTTTTCAAATTCTGATACCGTTGGACCTGTTGTTAAATAATCGCCTTTTAAAACCTTTATAACCATATCAATATCTTTATCATCTATAGTTTGCTTTCCGTAAGAAATATATGAATCCCTAACCGGCTTGCCACCATTAATTGCTAAAGCATCCATTCTCTCACCCCTTTACATTCTATTTATTATATTTATCAAAATCATATAAATTTAATTTTTTCATTTCAACTCTTAAATCTTCAATTGATAACCACTCTGTGTTAGCTCCTGAATTATATTCAAAACCTCTTTCAATTAACTTTCCACCTTCTGTAAAATGACTTTCAAAATGCCACCAGTCAAAATGTGGATAAACAATATAGTGCTTATCATATTCATAAGTAGATCTTGAATCATCCTTAGTTATCATAACTTCATGAAGCTTCTCACCTTCTCTAATTCCTACTTCTTTCATGTCAACATCTTGAAGCATAGCTTTAGCTAAGTCAGTTATTTTAAATGAAGGTATTTTTGATATATATGTTTCTCCGCCCTTTGATTCTTTTAATGCTTTAAATACTAAATCTACACCTTCATCTAGTGTAATCCAAAATCTAGTCATATTAAAATCTGTTATTGGTAACTCTTTATTTCCTGATTCTATTAAAGCTTTAAAGAAAGGTATAACTGAACCTCTACTTCCTGCTACATTTCCATATCTAACAACAGAGAAAATAGTTCCTTCTTCTCCTGAATATGCATTAGCTGAAATAAATAGTTTATCTGAAACTAATTTTGTTCCACCATATAAATTTATAGGATTTACGGCTTTGTCTGTAGATAAAGCAACTACCTTTTTTACATTACAGTCTATAGCTGCGTCAACTATATATTGTGCACCATTTATGTTAGTTTTTATTGCCTCAAAAGGATTATATTCACATGCTGGTACTTGTTTCATTGCTGCTGCATGGATAACGTAATCCACACCCTTAAAAGCTCTATATAATCTATCTTTATCTCTTATATCTCCTATAAAGAATCTTAATTTATTTGCCTTTTCAGGGTATTTAACCATAAATTCTTTTTTCATTAAATCCTGTTTAAATTCATCTCTTGAGTATATAATAATTTTTTTAGGGTTAAATGAATCTAGTATCCTTTTAGTAAACTTCTTTCCAAAAGATCCTGTTCCTCCAGTTATAAGAATCACTTTATTATTAAGCATATTTATCTTCCTCTCTTGATTTATTTTTCTCTTTATTTAATTAATAATATTATTCTTTTCTTTATCTTTTTCTATATCATTTATTATCTTTTTTAATACAGCTACTCTTTGTGCTAAATCCTTATTTTGTTCTCTTAACAAACTTACTTGTTGACTTAAATTAAATACTATATATAATATAAATATTATAGCTATAAAAAAAAGTAGTGAAGGCGCATATTCTACTTCTACAACATTTGCAACCACCCTAATTATACTTGGAAAAATTGATAATAGCAAAATTCCTACTGAAAGTAAAAACCAATAAAAACTGTCCTTAACAAAAAATTTCTTTTTTCGAACACTAACAAGTATTATAATCATAAATAAAATTCCAACTACTGCAAAAAATGCTCTACTATTCAATTACTTCACCTCACCACATGCCTCATTATAATTTTTATAAGTATTATTACTTTTTTTCCCTATCAAGATTATAAATATACTGTAGCACATAGAAATCATATATTTAATTGGTGACCAAATTCCTGAATGCATACTTATTCCATAAATTCTTTCTCGCATCTTAACATAAACTTCTTGAATATTATATCCTTCATTTAACATTTCTATTATAAGATTTGCGTCAGGATATTCTGGATAATTATTCATTTTAGCATAATGAGTATATACCCTCTTACTTAAAACTTGTAATCCTGATGTAGGGTCTGTTATTTCTTTCCTTGTTGAGATTTTAATAATTTTTTGAAACATTATAGTACCAATTTTTCTAAAAAAGGCATGATTATATTCTGTCTTTTCTTTAAATCTTGAACCTAATACTATATCACAATCATTTTGTTTTATATATTTAAACATCTTGTCTAATTCTTTTGCAATATGTTGTCCATCTCCATCAAATTGAGCTACATAATTATAGTTTCTAAATAATGCATATTTAAATCCAGTTTGTATTACGCCTGAATACCTCAAATTAAATGGTGTAGTTATATAATCTACATTCATATTCTTTAATATTTCTTCAGTTTTATCAGTAGATGAATCATTTACTACTAATATATTTGCATATGGTACATCTTTCTTTAATTCTTCAATTACATTTTTTATATTATCTTCCTCATTGTATGCGGGAACAATTACTAATAGTTCTTTTTCCATAAAATTAGTCCTCCTATTGACTTATTTTAATCTTCATCTTTATTTTTCCCCAAACAAAAATATATAAATCTTTAGAGTATTTAACAAATAACAACACTCTCAAACATAATCTATTTTATCTTTTAATTAATTCGTTTTTCATTATACTACCATTACTTACTCTTGTCTATAATCTTGATGTTGTCCCTATTTTAAACATTTTATGTATTCGCTGATTTATTATTATGTATCTAAACAAAATTTTTTTCCAATTACCCTAACACTTGTTAAGTTTAATGATTTAATCATAGAAAATCCAACTAAATTTATTAATAATACATCTTTTAAATTAATAAAAATTATCTCTAATATAACATTAGTAGTTAATAAAAATTTTAAAAGTATAAATTAGAATCTTATTAATTTTTCACCAGTATTCAAATGAAAAATCTTATTTTTACCTATATTCATACCTTATTTTAATTTAATAATTATGCAATTTATTTATCTTTACACTTTTTTTTTAAAATGCTAAAATTTAATACGTGAAAGGATGTGGAATTTTGGATAATGGTGTAAAAAAAATAAAGAAAAGCTCTTATCTAAAAAAAACACTACTAATTTTGTTAGTAGTATTAGTATTGGGAGTTATTGGAGCGAGTATTTATGGATTTAATTTAATAAATAAAATTAATAAAATTAATACTACTGAAGAAGATATTGGGATAAATAAAGAAGCTACTGAAGAATTATCTAAGTATAATAATTATGATAAGATAATAAATATTGCTTTATTTGGAATAGATGCAGGTGAAAATGAATTTGGGCGTTCAGATTCTATAATGATATTAACTATAGACCCTATTCATAATAAAATGAAACTTTCTTCTATAATGAGAGATTCTTATGTTAATATTGAGGATCATGGAATGGATAAAATTAATCATGCTTTTGCTTTTGGAAATTCTGTTTTAGCTCTAAAAACATTAAATAACAATTTTGGATTAAATATAAATAATTTTATTTCAACTGATTTTAGTAACTTACCTAAAATTATAGATAAATTAGGAGGAATAGAATTAAATATTACCTCTGATGAACTTAAATATATAAATTCATATATTGATAACTTAAATGTATTAAACTCTACTTCTTCTCCTCATTTAGATTCAACCGGAAAACAACTTTTAGATGGCACTCAATGTCTTGCTTATTCAAGAATAAGATATACAGATGGTGGAGATTATGAAAGAACTTGGCGACATAGAACTATTTTAAAAGGGGTATATGATAAGGTAAAAGATACTAAAGTATCTGAACTTCCTTCATTATTAAATGATTTTCTACCTTTTATAGAAACAAACCTAGGTACTACTGAATTGCTAAATATAGGTTCTACAATAAATAAAATAGGTAGTTCATCCCTTATTGAAGATAGATTCCCAAGAGATGGGTATTGTGAAGGAAAAATGATTGAAGGAGTTTACTATCTAACTTTTGATCTTGATACTACAAAACAACAAATGAAAGAATTTATATTTGAAAATTAAAGGAAGTAAATTATATGAAGAAAAAATTATCTTTATGGAAAAAAATATCAATAACCGTTTTAATACTTATATTAGTGGGTATTTTAGGCATAGCTTCTTATGCATTTCATCTATCAAATAAAGTAAATAGAGTTGAAATAGATAGAAAAGCTATTACTGATACAGGAAAAGAAATCTCAAAAAAAGCTGAAGAAGTTACAACTATTCTTTTATCAGGAACTGATTATTCAGGTGATGAATATGCTGCCTCAGATTCTACAATGATTTTAGCTATAGATAAAAAAAATAATAAAATAAATCTTTGCTCACTTATGAGAGATATTTATTTAGATTTGCCTGATGGTGGAAAATCAAACTTAAATTATACTATGTCTAGTGGAGGTCCTGAACTCCTTTTAAAAACAGTAAATTATAATTTCAACTTAAATATTGATAAATTTGTTGAAGTTAATTTAAAACAACTTCCTACTGTTATAGATAAACTTGGTGGTGTTGAAATAAATATAACTGATGACGAATTAAATTATATAAATAAGTACATTCAAAATATTGATAAAAATAATGGTACAAGCACTCCTCCAGTAACTTCAACTGGAAAACAACTTCTAAATGGTACTCAAGCTTCTGCATATTGCAGAATAAGATATACCGAAGGAAGAGACTTTAAAAGAACAGAACGTCAAAGGGATGTATTAACAGCTTTATTTAATAAGGTTAAAGATACACCTCATTCAGAAATACCTGGAATAGTTAGTGAATTATTACCTTTAGTAAGTACAAACTTATCTAATTCTGAAATTCTTTCAATAGCCTCTGAGGTTGTAGGTATGAATATAACTAACATAAACCAAGGAAGATTTCCTTTAGATGAAGATTTAACTACAGAATGGACAGATATGTATCATATGATTATTGATGTAGATAAAACTACTAAAAATATTCATAAATTTTTATTTGATGAGTAAAAATTTAACAGTTTAAAAAAGAGGATTCATTTTGAATCCTCTTTTTTGATAATTTAATAAATAAATTGGTATTATTTTATTATTATCCTATATTAAATCCATTTTTTCTATTATTTCATTTTGAAAACTTATTGAATATATTTAAATTCCATGATAATATAAACAAGTATTATTTGATAGATATTTAATTTTATTATATATACGTTAGTAATTTGTTACCGTTCTCATTATTTATTTGTAAATTTATTGTCGGAAAACATTATTAACACGTATGAAGGAAGGGACATTATGAGAAAAAATACTAAAGATTCGATTGTTATAGGCTTTGCCTTATTTTCTATGTTTTTTGGGGCTGGAAATTTAATTTTTCCAGCATTTCTTGGACATACTTTAGGAAAAGACTTTTTCCTTGGAATTATCGGTTTTATTATAACTGGGGTTGGACTGCCTTTACTTGCTATTCTGGCTTGTTCTAAAGGCGATGGTACTTTTGAGACTTTAGCCGGAAAAATTGATAAAAAATTTGCTGTTTTATGTACTGCTATTCTTTTTATCGCTATAGGACCAATGCTTGGTATTCCTAGAACTGCAGCAACAACTTATGAACTTACTATACATCCATTTTTCCCTAATATATCTCCATTAGTTGCTATGACGATATATTTTTTAATAAATTTATTTTTTGTACTTAGAAGTTCATCTGTAATAGATGCTATAGGAAAATATTTAACACCTGCATTATTAATTATATTAACAATAATTATTATTAAAGGAATTTTTATGCCTATAGGTGAAATTCTTAATACTAATGCTACTTCTGTTTTACCATCAGCATTATTACAAGGTTATCAAACTATGGATGCAATTGCAGCATTATTATTTGCTGGAATTATAACAACATCTCTAATTTCTAAAGGATATAAAGAAAAACAAATGCCATCTATGATTTTAAAATCTAGCTTAGTTGCTGTAATAGGACTTGCTTTTGTCTATGGTGGATTAATGTATATAGGTGCTCAGACTGTAAACTTAGCACCATCTGATATCGGAAAAACTGGATTACTTTTATTAATATCAAAGAGTGTTTTAGGTAATATTGGAACAACTCTTATAGGTGTTGCAATGGGACTTGCTTGTTTAACTACTTCAATTGGACTTTTAACCGCTGGAGCTACTTTCTTTGAAAAAGTGTCAAAAGGTAAACTTTCATTTAAGTTAAATGCCATTGTTTTAGCTATTATAAGTCTTGGAATTGCTTGCCTTGGAGTTGATAAAATAGTAGTTTTATCTGAACCAATATTAAATGTTCTATATCCGGTTTCAATAACACTTATAGTTACAACACTATTATCAAAATATATTACAAATATAAAAGCAGTAAAATTAGGTGTATATACTTCATTAATATTTGGCCTACTTTTTGCTATACCAGGTTTGAACCTTAGTTTCATCCCACTTGCTAATATAGGTTTTGGTTGGGTTTTACCTACATTACTTGCTATATGTTTAGGATACATTATATTTTCTACTCAACCTCAAATAAATGCAAATGAAATATAAATGCTATATATTAATTAAACTTTATTAATATATAACCTTTTAAATATTAAATAAATTGTTTATAGCATTAACTGAAATAAAATAGATCTCCACTAAGAACATTCTTAGTGGAGATCTATTTTTAATTAAATATAATTTCATAAAATAAGAATATTAAATTTACATTGTTACATATCCTACTGGAGCTTCAATTTCCTCTAGTGTATAAGTCCCTGCTGATAAACTTGTAGTTGCAGTTCCATCTAATCCTGTCGTAAGAGTTTGGACTATAACGCCTTCTTGAGTTTTAATTGTAAAGGTTGCTCCTTGTAAAACTTTGCTAGTATTACTTGCATCCACCTTAGTAATAGTTACTTTGCATAATTGTTTAGTATCCTTAAAAGTTAACATTACTGGTGCTTGTGGATTAAATGGTATAGTAAAATTTTGTTCTGTAGTATTTGAAACATATCCACTTGGTGGTGTAGTTTCTGTTGCAATATAATCTCCAGGTAATAAATTTATATTTCCTTGCCCATCACTACCTGTTGTTACTGTACCAAATGATTTTCCTGCAGAATTTGTAATAGTAAATACTGCGCCTTCTAGTAGCTCACTAGTTGTAGCATCTTCTTTTTTAATAATTAGTTCACCTGTTTTTTCTTTATTAGTTATATCTTGAGTCACTACTTCGTTATTAGTCTTTATAGAAAATGGAATAGGATTTGAATTTAAAACATATCCCTCTGGTACCGCCATTTCTACAAGATTATAACTACCATATGGTAAATCTAATACTGTAAATTGTCCTGAAGCGTTAGTAGTTTGAGTTGATACTACTGAACTATTTGAACTTTGTCGTATTTGGAATGTAGCACCTTGTATAGGTTTTGTTTTTTCTTCATCAGTCTTAGTTACTTGTAATGAACCCGTTATTACTGTATTTATTATATTTTCTGGTAATACTTGATTATTAGCCTTTATAGAAATAGTTATTGGATTAGTACTTGCCAAAATATATCCCTCGGGTACTTTAGATTCCTTTAAAGTATAATTCCCATATGGTAAATTTGTTATATTTGCTTCACCTAAAGAATTAGTAGTTACTGTTTGTACTACATTACCTGTTGAATCTATTACTTGTATCTGAGCTCCAACTACTGGCTTATTATTTTGATCATTTACAGTTATATTAACCGTACCTGTTATTGCTGTATCATTAACTGTTATTTCAACTGGTTTAGTTTGTTCAGGTGTTATTGTAAATTCTTTAGGATTTGTTAAAGTTGCATTTTCATTTAGATTATCAACTTCAGATTTTTTTGAATCTAAATTATTTTTTTCTTTTCTGCTTTCATTTGTTTCTATTTTCATACTCTTATCCCCTTTAAGTCAATATTTTTAATATTATTTTTATCTATCATTACTACCTATCTAAGCAAAACTTCAAACTTCTTTTCAAAATTCAGTATATTTGAGTTTTTATTCATACTTTTAATAAATAATTTATTTTAACTTGTATATATTTTACTATGCTTTAAACAAAGAGACCCTTTTTAGTGGGTCTCTTATTTAATTTTTAATACTAATATGGATATGAAAATCCATTTATCTTTATATCTCTAGATAGTAACTCCGATGTCTTTCCTGCCATTACTGTTATTCTTCTTCTTGTTCTGCATATTCCATATCCAATTGGTGCTTTTATTTCTATTACATAATAAATTCCTGCTGGTAAACTTACCTCTGCAATTCCTTGATTATTAGTTACAACTGTTTTTACTATATTTCCATTACAATCAACTATCTGGAATTGAGCTCCTGGTAAAACTTCACCTATATTACACAAATCTACTTTTGTTATTTTTAATATACCATTATTATTTACTGGCGGTATTATTTTATAATTTGGAAAATCACAAGAATTGTAACAACAAGGATTACATTTACAGAAATTATTTAGTTTTCTATTTCTAGATAATAATTCTGATGTCTTTCCTGCCATTACTGTTATTCTTCTTCTTGTTCTGCATATTCCATATCCAATTGGTGCTTTTATTTCTATTACATAATAAATTCCTGCTGGTAAACTTACCTCTGCAACCCCTTGATTATTGGTTACAACTGTTTTTACTATATTGCCCTTAGAATTAATTATTTGGAATTTAGCGCCTGGTAGAACTTCACCTATATTGCATAAGTCTACCTTAGTTATTTTTAGAATACCATTATTATTTACTGGTGGTGTTATCGCTTGATTCGTTACGTTAGCCATAACAACTTCATTGCTTGTATTTATTTCAAATAATATTGGAGTTGTATTGCTTTGATATCCCTTTGGAGCACAAACTTCTTGATAAGTGTAACTACCATAAGGTAAACTAAAGCATAATTTTCCTTGACTATTTGTCCAACCACAAGCAACTATATTATTCTGATTATTCCTTATAACAAATTTTGCACATGACAATGGTGCTTCTGTTATTGCATCTATTTTTGTTATTTCTAAAGATCCTTCTATTGCTTGGTTTACTATCTTTGCTGTTACTACTTGCCCATTTGTTTTTATACTAAATGGTACTGGTGTACTATCTAGTACATATCCTGTTGGTGCTACTGTTTCTACATAAGTGTAGTTTCCTGCTGGAAGATTATTTATTGTTAACTTACCTTTACTATTTGTTGTTCCCGTTCCTACTACTTTTCCTGCTAAATTTAATACATTAAATGTTGCTCCTTGTAACGGTGCTTTAGTTATAGCATCTATTTTTGTTATTTCCAATGATCCCTGAATTGGTTTATTAGCTATAGTTAAATTTAATGGTGTTGTTTGTCCTTGATTAATAGTGAATTGTTTAACTCCTGAACTTGAATTAAAATTTGTTGATTCCAAATTTTTAGTTTCTTTTTCAGTTTCATTTGTCTCTGGTTTCATGATCTCATTCCCCTTTTAGTTACTTTTTAATTGTTTTTCATGAGAGCATTACTTCTATACTTACGAAGTCACTTTAAATAATTTCTACAAATTATTTATTGACAAATTATACAATTTAACAATATATTACTTAAACTCTCCTATCATTTCTAATAGAATTTTCTCTTCTACTAATTAACTTATGAATAAAGATAAAAAATTGCTATTAACTAAATTATTTTTATTAATTTATAGTTTAATTTGTAAAAATAGCTCTTTTTTTGCTTATTATTTAAACTAATAAGTTTTTTTATATAAATATTAATACTATTGCAATTGTCTAATTAATATTTGCTAAATAAATTATAGAAAAATAGTTATAGTATAAATATCTTATATATCAACACTATAACTATCCATAAATTCTAATTAATTACTCCTTCTGAGTTATTTACAACTTGAATTATTATATTGCTATTATCCTCTATAAATAAATCGTCTGATAATAGAATATTTGATCTATTATTAATATTTTTATCTAGTTTGTTTTTATTTATATTATTAATATTTTCTTCAATAAATATATTATCTACATTTGCAATTATTGTAACATTAAAATGATCTCCGTAATTAATATCTCCTTTATCATTAAAAAATGTTATTGTATTATCGTCCTCTATTTTATAAGTGAAGTTATCCGGTACATCAACTGATAAAATTTTTATATTATTATCAAGTTTCTCACTAAAAAATATATAATTCTCATTAAAATACCCATAACTTTTAAACTCCATATTGTAGTTTATTCTTTTATTTTTATTATCATCTAAATCTTCTAATACTACACTTTTATTGGCGTTTAATACTCCTGAATTTAATTTATACTTTATAGTTAAACTTAAACTATCAGTTATATTATTATAATTTATTATTGTTTTATCCAGATAAGTTTTTTTAATTTCACAAACCTTAAGGTTATAAAACACATAATAACAACTATTAGTATTTCCAATATTTAAGATAATTTTATCTTCCTTTATTTTTATGAAATCTTTACTTCGTAACCATTTTAAGTCTTTTTCTTTATATATTCCAATTACAAAACTTTCAGGTATATAGCTCATTCCTTCTGGAAAAATAATATCTATAACCATATTACTTATTTTATCTTCAGATTTATTTATTTTCATAATACAACTTACACTTGATCCGATTCCTTCTACTACATACTCTTTATTTCCATATTTATTTATAAAACTATCTGGTGAAATAATCTCTTTATAAATAATAGATTTCTCTTGCTTCTTCTCATCTTTAGTTTTCAATACTCTCTCATCCCCTACTTAATTTGATATATTCGTTATACTATATAATATGTGTATTAATTTTTTTGTGATTTATCATATTAATAGATGAACTTATAAAAACATAAAATAAACATTCGAAATTCTCTATTACTTCAATTTAATTGAATTACAACTAGTATATTGTAATAATACATATATCTGTAAGTATTATTACAATATACTAATTTTATTAAATTTATTTTACAAAAAAGTAAGTGATACTTTTTAGCATCACTTACTTCTAAAAAATTAAATAAATTTTTTTATCTTTTAAACTCATATATTATATTTCCCATTTTCTTTAAATCTTCCTTTTTTATATTAAATATCTCATCAAATAAGTGTTGTTTTAAAATAATTAATCCATCGCTTTCCTTTTTCTTTTGCAATACTAACTCCTGGCATACACCTATAGTTACAATTGCTACTAAAATCGCTTTTATCATTTCTGCCTTTGTAGAAGTTACCGCCATGCCAGTAGCAATTAATCCGCTAAATATAGTATTAATACTATATATTTTTTCAAATATTACATCTCCATTCATTATAAAAAATTCACTAAATCCATCTGTTACATAATACTCTTTATCTACTACCACCACTATATTTCTAAATTTTCTTGCCACATTTTTTATTTCTGATCTTATTTCACAATTTCCCTTTATTGTTATGTCAATGGAATCAATATTATTTATATTACTTTCACTATCAACTAACCTCTTAAATTCTGAGAGTTTTCCCTTTACTATATTTATATTGTATCTTGTTAAAAACCTTAAAGCTGTATCTTGTCTAAAAAAAGACATGTCTATTCCATCTATATCTAATAATACTGGAATATTTTTCTTTCTTACTGCCTTTAGTGATTTTTCCATTGCTTCTACCCTATTACTATCTAATGTTCCCAAATTTAATAACAATCCTTTAGAATTGCAAGCTATTTCATTAACTTCTTCTATTCCCTGAGCTATTATAGGCTTACCGCTGTAACATAAAATACTTTGTACTAAGTCATTTATAGTAACCAAATTAGAAATACAATGTATAAGAGGTTTGCTATCCTTTTGAATGTCTAAAATATCGGTTAAAGCCTCTATATTAATTTGCATATTTTTTCCCTCTCTAAAATAGGAACAAATATTAAGTTTATTTTATAATATTCTAATGTACTTAGATATGTTAAAACTTTATATGCTTGTCTAATTTTTTTTTAATAAAATTCTTACGCTATGTATTTTAATTAAAATATATGCTATTATCCCACCAAATAAAGAGCTTAATGAAAAAGGAACTACATAGAAAAACAACGCTACATCCTTTCCTAAAATTATAGATGCTATTGGAAATGCTACTATAGCTCCTAGTATTCCAGTTCCTATGATTTCTCCTATTAAAGCACCTTCTACTTTATTAAATTTACTATATATGAATCCATCTAAAAATGCCCCTATCATACTTCCTGGAAATGCAAGTAAACTACCTGTCCCCAATATATTTCTTAATAATGATGTTACAAATGCAGTTCCTACTCCATAAACCTGTCCTATAGTAACTGCTGATAATACATTAATAAAATGTTGTACTGGTGATATTTTAGCTCCTAAAAATGGTATTGAAAATGTACCTAATATAGTAGATATAGCTACTAATATACCACTTAATGCCAGTTTTTTTGTTGAAATTTTTTCTTTGTTCATTTTTTCTCCTTTAATTCTAAATTAATAAAAAAGGTATAGCCATAGCTATACCTTAATTAAACATAATAATATATAAATTATTAGTGCTTTCCTACGATGGTTCTAGCCATATCAGGTTCAAGGGTTTAGAAAATTTTATTTTCAATCTCAGCTAAAACATAGCTCCCCTAGCTCTAAATAAACTTTAATTTAATTTTAACCTCTACTTTTCTCCAAATACTTTCTTTTTAAGTTCAAGTCCAGCTTTAGTAATAGCCACTCCACCAAGAGCTGTTTCTCTTAAAGCAGCTGGTAAACTCTTTCCAACTTTATACATAGCCGATACAGTATCATCAAATGGAATTTTTGATTCAACTCCCGCCATAACCAAATCCGCTGTACATAAAGCACTTATTGCTCCTGATGAATTTCTCTTAGCACATGGTATTTCAACAAGTCCAGCAACTGGATCACAAACTAAACCTAAAACATTTTTAAGAACAATTGCCCCTGCATCTAATGCCATTTTAGGAGTTCCTCCCATCATTTCAACTACTGCTGCTGATGCCATTGCTGCTGCTGAGCCACATTCTGCTTGACATCCACCTTCTGCGCCGGCAAGTGTTGCATTCATCCCTATAATCATCCCAACTGCTGATGCTGCAAACAATGCCTCTATAAGTTCTTTATCATTTTTCCCTAATTTCTCTCCTGCTGATAAGATAACCGATGGAACTATTCCGCAAGATCCTGCTGTTGGACATGCCACAATTTTCCCCATAGAAGCATTAACCTCTGAAGATGATAAAGCCATAGCCATAGCCATTATCATTGTATCCCCTGTTAAAGACTTACCACTTTCTAAGTACTTTTGCAGCTTATATGCATCTCCTCCTATAAGTCCACTTACAGAATAAACAGCCTTTTCTCTGCCTTCCATAGCTCCAACTTTCATTACCTCAAGATTTTTTCTCATCTTTTCATAAACTTCATCTCTTGATAATTCATTATTCTCCATTTCAAATCTTATAGCATACTCACTTAAATTTATATTTTCATTATTGCAAATTTCTAATAATTCTTCTCCTGATCTTGCAAACATATCATTCACCATCCTTTGCCGGATTAATCATTATTACTTTTTTTATTGAATCTATCTTTTTTATTTCTTCTATCATTTCCTTTGGCATTGAATGATCAACCTCAAAAACCATAGTAGCTTCTTTTCCTTTTTGACTTCTAAAAACCTTCATAAATGCTATATTTATATCATCTTTATAAAGAATTGCTGTAACTTTGGATACTGCACCTGGTATATCCATATGAGATATTATTAATGTGGGATAAGCACCTGTGAATTCAACATTATTTCCATTTACCTCTGATATTTGAATGCTTCCTCCACCTATTGATGATCCTATTATTTCATATTTCTCTTCTTTTTTTCCTTTAATTAATATCTTAACTGTATTGGGATGAGCATCTCCTAAATCAGCTTCTTCAAAGCTTACTTTTATCCCTTGCTTTTCTGCAATTTCAATCGCATCTCTTAACCTAATATCAGAAGGTTCCATTCCTAATATTCCAGCTACTAAAGCTCTATCCGTTCCATGTCCTTTGTACGTCTTTCCAAAAGAGCCATGTAACAAAAATCTAACTTCTTTTATATCACCTTCTGATACAGCTCTAGCAACTTTTCCAAGCCTTGCTGCTCCTGCAGTATGAGAGGAAGATGGACCTATCATTATTGGCCCCATTATATCAAATACACCAACATCTTTCATAATATTTCTCCTTATCATAAGTAGTTTAACTATCTAAAATCGTAATAATATTATTGAAAATTAGTTTTCAAATAATAATTTATATTATTAAGTTTACGAAATTTTTTTGTATCTTACAAGAATTTCATAATTAATATTTATAGAAAATACTTCCCCCTATAAACTCTCTTAAAATACTGTTTTCAGGAACAGATTCTTTTTCTATTTCTTTGAAAAATCCTAAAAATGCTTTTAATCTAGTTGCTTGTATATATACAGGACTTTCTGGCTTTATTTTTTCAAGCTCTTCTAAGGCATATTTTTTTAGTACACATAATTCATAAACTAGAGTTGAATTAAACATTACATCTGCTTCTTCTTGATAAACAAATATATTTTTTTCTTCTCCTCTCTTTATTGAAGGCCACATTTTTAATGTTTCTTCTGCCCCATATCCTCTTGATAAATAATCTCTAACCATTCTTCTAATTCTTCTTATATCAGTAGTTGCAATTCTATTATGATTATCTAAATTTAATTGTGTTAATGCTGATATATAAATTTTAAATTTATTTTTATCTTCAATAGATTTAGTAAGTATTGGATTTAGTCCGTGTATTCCTTCTATTACTATTATGCCATTTTGAGGTAACTTTAATTTATTATTTACCCATTCTCTTTTACCCTTTTTAAAATTATATGATGGAATCTCTACCTCTTCTCCATGAAGTAATTTATTTAAATCTTTATTAAATAATTCTAAATCTAAAGAATATATGCTTTCAAAATCAGGCTCCCCATTTTCATCTAAAGGAGTTTCTTCTCTATTTACAAAGTAATCATCTAAAGATATAGGTATTGGTATATAGCCATTTACTCTTAATTGAATTCCTAATCTATTTGCAAATGTTGTTTTTCCAGATGAACTTGGACCTGCTATAAGAACAACTTTAGTTTCCTTCTTATTAGTTATCATATCTGCTATATTAGCTATTTTTTTCTCATGTAAAGCTTCTGATATCATTATAAGGTCTTTAACTTCACTACTATCTACTTTTTTATTTAAAGAACCTACTTCACCCACTTCTAATATATCAAGCCATCTTTCTGTTTCTAGAAATATTTGAGCTAACTTTTTATTTTCTTTATATGGTGGTAACTCATTTAAGTTTTTTTCTTCAGGGGTTCTTAAAATAAAACCTGGATCATAATACATTAAATCAAAAGCCTTAACTATCCCTGTAGAATATGCCATTTGACCATAGAAATAATCATATCTTCCATCTAAATTATATAAATTTACTGTTTCAAAATTAACATAATTTAACAATAAAACTTTATCTTCCATTCCATAGTTTTTAAATATTTCTATTGCTTTCTCTTTTTTAATCTTTACTTTCTTTATAGGAATATCACTTTTTATTATTTCAATCATCCTATTCTTAATCTTTAAAATATCATCTTTACTTAAAACTTCTTCTTTGTGAATTTCTCCAAATAATCCTTTATTTATACTATGCTCAATTGTTATTCTTGAATTTCCAAACAAATCTAAAGCAGCTTTAATAAATATAAATTGAAGTGTTCTTGAATATATTTTCATTCCTATAACACTATCAAATTTTAATATTTCTAAATTACCACTTTCCTCTATATTCTTACTTAACTCATGATAATTGCCATTTAATCTGCATAAAGCTATATCATGATAATCTAACTTTAATTTCGACTCTAAAAAATCCTTAAAAGTAGTTTCTTCTCCTACTTCTAAGATTTTATTTTCATAATAAATTTTAAAAATTCTCATTTAAATCCCTCCAGATTTAATACATTTCTACATATAAAAAATCAATCTTTATGTATATTATACTACGATTTGAAAAAAGTAACCAAATCAAACAACTTAATTAAAAACTCTTTTTCCTAAATCTATTATAACCATAATTTTTAGAATAAAAATACAAATCCTATGAAATACTACTTTAGAGAGGTGATTGGTAAAATGTTTATAGTACTTATAAGAACTATTATACTTTATGCATTAGTAGTATTTGTCATGAGGCTTATGGGAAAAAGACAAATTGGTGAGCTACAACCATATGAATTTGTAATAACAATTATGATTTCAGATTTAGCAGCATTACCAATGCAAGATACCAGATTACCCTTAATTTTAGGTGTTATACCAATAATCACTTTATTATTTGTAAAAACTTTATTAACCCAATTACAGCTTAAAAGTCAATTAGCTAGAAAGATAATAGAAGGTGAACCAAGTATTTTAATTTGTCGTGGAAAAGTAAATTTTTCTGCATTAAAAAAACAACAAATTAATCTTGATGAGCTTATGGAAGAACTAAGACTAGCAGGATATTTTGATCTTAGCGAAATAGAGTATGCTATATTGGAAAATAATGGTCAACTTTCATTTTTGACATCTCAAAGCTCTTCTAGCTCTTCAAATTCTACTGATTGTAGTAATACACAATCTAATAGTAACGGAAACTCTAGCGATCAAACTAATACCTCTAATAGTAATAAATCTAATTCTTCAAAAAATCAATCTAAGCCTAGATTGCCAATTATATACGTATTAGATGGTGAAGTTAATAACAATGCTTTGACTTCTTCTGGGAAAAATAAAGTGTGGGTAAAAAACGAACTAAAAAAACACAAAATCGATTCTATAGATAAAGTTCTACTTGCAATGACAGATACTACTGGAAAATTTATATATCAACTTTATGATGACTATGAAAAGGGGTGTAAGCAATGAAAAATACTATTATTTCAATAATGCTTTTTCTTCTTTTAATAGGAGCTCTCTTTTATCTTGATACTGATTTTATCTCTTTATGTGATGAAATCATTATTAAATGTGAAAAAATAGAAGATTCTTTAGATAATAATGATAAATCATTTGCTTATGACCAAGCTGTAGAATTACTAGGGCTTATAAAAGAAAAAAGTACAATTCCAGCTATTTATTTAAATCATGTTGATTATGATACATTAATGAATGAATCTTTAAAGCTATCTTTGTATATTAAAGGAAATGATAGAGCCGAATCCTTATCTTCAGTTCATCTATTAAGATATTCTGCCGAACATCTTAAAGATTTACAGAAACCAAATTTTAAAAACCTTTTATAAATATTTTTTACAGTAGATTTAAATTGTTTACGATAATTTAAATCTACTTTTTTTACAAATATAATATTTTCCCAACAAATCTCTTCCAAAATATGTTATTATAATATAGATTTACATAACTTATTTGCAAAGGAGAATTTTATAATGATAAGAAAAACATTATCAATTATTTTATCATCATTTATGCTAATAACTCTAGTTAGTTGTAATAGTCCTAAATCTAATAATGAAGCTAACTCTAATAATCCTAGTACTGAAGAAAAAATTCCTGAAAAGCCTAAAGAAGAAGAGAATACTCCTGAGCCTATAGTATCATTTGATGCTTTTGGAAAAACTTATACTTCCTCTAAAGATATAAAAACTATAGAAAAATCAACAGATATTTATAATATAGAATATCCTTATGTTGCTGGAGAATTTAAGGAAATAGATTTTGCTAAGGATTTATTAACAGAATATGTTAATGAAAATCCAGAAGTATATACTCATCTAGTTTCTTTTGATTCTTCTAATAAAAATGGAATTACTCCAATTACTGAAGTAGATAAAACTAATTTACAAGCTGATTTAGAATCTCTTAGAAATCAAATGCATATGTCTGAAGGCGAAGCTATGGCCCTTTCTTTGGATACTGTTACATTTGAAGGACCAAGCAATAAAACAAATACAGGAATAACTCTAAAAATAAGAGTTGCTATATCTAAAGTTGGTGCTTATGCAGTTCCGTTTAATTCTTATACAGTTACATTATTTGAACAAGATGGAAAACTAGTAGCTCACTTATTCTAGTATATTAAAAACAGCCCTGAAAATATTCTTTCAGGACTGTTTTTATATTATTACAACTTATTCTATATAATTTACTCTAAAATCTTATCAGTTATAAAATTCACTTCATATTCATCTATAATATTATCCTTATTTAAGTCATATTCTTTTTTATTTTGTCCATAATATTTTGATACTAAAGCAACATCACCTATATCATATTTACCATTAGAATTAAAGTCTCCTGGCATTTCCACTTCTGCCATGCTTGCATCAACCAAAGCATACGTTATCTGTCCATCTGGCCTACCTCCATGTGAATTCTCTCCCTTTAATCTATAAGATAAAGTATGCTCTCCATATGCCAACTCTTCACTTTCAAATAAAGTTACATTAGTTTTTCTACTTTCAGCATATTGATCTACATCTACATATTCTCCTCCATCTATAGAAACTTGGAATATCCCATGGTTAGGATCCACTGCTCCTACTAATGATATTTTTCTACCAATAAACTTTATTGTAAATGTTGAATTCATATCATTAGTCCACATTCCTCCACTTTCTTGATTCCATCCATTACTTAAATTGAACTTATAAAGTTCATCTCCTACATCAGCTGTTTCTATTTTTATAAGTTCATCATCTTCTATAGTTACCTTTGATTGCGTATCAAATCCCAATATAGCTCCACCTATAGGATCACTTAATTTTAAAAAGAAGTATCTTGACTCTTCTAAATTTTTATTATCTATTATATTTATCTCGAAAGTCTTTTCTTTTTCTCCTTCGTTAAATGCCAATGTTCCTGACCATGTTTGATAATCCTTTGCATTTAATGCAGTTCCTGGTAATGTTTCATAGTTTATCTCTGCTCTTCCTGTACTGCCACCTTTTCTTATAACCTTAAATATAGCTTTACCTATATTCTCTTTAACTGTATAAGAGATTTCTTCCATTTCAAACATACCTTTTCCACCATTATTTAATATAAAGGCTCCATCTGTATGAATAGCCACGCCCCTTGAGTTTTGATTTTTTCTTCCACTACATTTAATAACAACTTCATGTTCTCCATCATCTAAATCTGGTGATTCATATAAAATACTTTGGTTTATTCTATTTTCTGAATAAGTATCAACGTCAACTGCTTCTGCACCATCTATTGATATTTCTGCTATTCCATGAGATGGATCTTTAGCCCCAGATAAATAAAATTTAGTACCATTAAATTTTATTCTAACGGTTGCACCTGTTGTTGTTGTATAATGGGAATCCCCTCCTCTATCCCTATCAAGAGTTTCATGAACCCATCCATTACTAAAATTAAATTCTCCAATTCCACTTCCTTTATTTCCATCATTTAAGAAATCTAATCCTTCTGGTGGTCCTGATGGTAATTCTATATTCGTAGGTTGTTTATACACCCCTACATTATTTATTAAAGGAGTTGCTAACGACCTTTTTATATTAATTTTAATTTTTGATGCTGTTGCAGGTGGGATTCTAACTAGTCTTTTATATCCTATTGTTTTTCCTTCAAATACTTTTTTCCATGCATTACCTTCAAATACTTCAATATCAAATTCTGCTACTCTTTGACCAAGTGGTATATATTCTTGAAGATTAATAACATCAAACTCTTTTTCTTCACCTAAATTAATTTCTATACTACCAGTCTTATCTGAATTATTAGGTGCCCAATAAGTATCATAATTATTATCTATTATTTTATCTGCCGAAAATTTTTCATTATTTCCTGCCACATTTTCTGCTATTACATTACTTCCTAAAGCTAAATCATTATTAAAAGTGTTTTTTATTGCATCCCCAAATTCTTTAATTCGTTTAACATCATACTCATGTAGTTTTCCTCTTTTATCTGGTGGTATATTTAATAGTAATACTGAATTTCTACCCACTGACTTAAAATAAATATCCATAAGCTTCTCTAATGATTTAACATCATTATCTTGATTCGCATGATAAAACCAACCTGGCCTTATTGAAACATCTGATTCTCCTACTACCCAGTCAGGTCCATTTTCCTCGCCGGTATTTAAATAACTTGGAATTTCCTGTTGTCTCATTTTTTCTATATCTATTGTTGACCAACAAGGTTCACCTGCATATCCACTTTCATTTCCAATCCACCTAGCATCAGGACCTACTTGACTCCATATAATACAATTAGGTTGTTTTTCTTTAATTAATTTAAACCATCTTTCAAAATCATAATCTTGAACTACGTTAGACCCCTTCGCTCCATCCATCCATATCTCTGATATTTCTCCATAATTTTCTAAAAGTTCAGTTAATTGATTAACGTAAAAATCATTATAATCTCCCCCATTACCTTCTCCGTAATCATTAGAATTTTGATCCCATGGTGATAGATATAACCCAAACTTTAGTCCATATTTTGAACAGGCCTCTGCAACTTCTTTAACTACATCTCCTTTTCCATCTTTCCAAGGACTATTTTCTAAGTCATGTTCTGTTGTCTTAGTTGGCCATAAACAAAATCCATCATGATGTTTTGCCGTTAAAATTACTTTTTTAAATCCTGCATCAGCTAATGTTTTTATCCATTGATTTGCGTCAAGCTCTGTTGGATTGAAAAGTGATGGTGATTCCTTTCCATTTCCCCACTCGCTTCCTGTAAATGTATTCATTCCAAAATGAATAAATGTTGTTAATTCTTCTTTTTGATAATCAAGCTGCAATTCTGTAGGTGTTGGACCATATGCCGCTTCTACATCTTCTGAAACTGTATTTCTTGTAACAGAAGCAAAAGCTTGTACCCCAGTTGCTAAAAAACAAAGAGTCATCGTTGAAGCAAATAACTTAAATAAAGCTTTCCTTTTCATTTAAATCCCCCTTAAAATACTTTTATTACCAATTAAAAATATTCTCTATAAATTTTAATATCCCTTCTAAATTTTTGAATTTTCTGAATAATTTTACTTTTTTTTGTGCTAACTAAAAAAACATCTCATAATATTTAAATATGAGATGTTTTTTAGTTTTATAATTTTTATTATACTCTCTACTTATACATATATAGTAACTCTAAAATATTTAACTATATAAATTTTATTTTAATAATTAAATCTTGAATTTCTCTATAAGTATTTTTAAATTTTCTGCATAGGTATTTAAAGTTTCTGATTGAATAGTCATTTCTTGTAAACTTGACGCTTGCTCCTCAGTTGCTGCACTTACCTCTTCTGTAATTGTAGCTGATTCTTCAGATACTGTAGCAACTTCTGAGATTTTATTAACAACAATATTCTTATTATCATTTATTACTGATAAAGAGTTTGTGAATAATTTTATTGTCTTTTCTAATTCATTCATCATTTCATCTATTACTTTAAATTTATCCTTAGTTATATCTAAGCTACCTACTGTTTTTTCATTTAAATCTTCTGTAATTTTAGTTTCTTTATAAAGCTCATCTATGCTAGATTTTATTTCTTCTATAACTTTATTTATTTCTTTAGCTGATTTTGCAGATTCCTCTGCTAATTTTCTCACTTCTTCTGCTACAACCGCAAATCCACGTCCTACTTCTCCAGCTCTGGCCGCCTCTATACTTGCATTTAATGCTAAAAGGCTAGTTTGATCTGTTATCGAACCTATAGTATCAATTATTTTTACAATTTCTTCTGATTTATTCGCTAATATATCTACTTTTGAAGATATATTATTACTAGCTTTTCTATTTTCCTCATAACTATCACTTAAATTTTCTATAGCAACTGTACCTTGTAATGTTGAACTCTTAACTTTATCTGAAGCCTCTAGCATATATTTTGAATTGTTTATAGACTTATTAACTTCAGCTTCTAAATTATTTACTACATTTACAGTTATATCTAATTCAGTTGCCTGATTTGTAGAACCTTCTGCTATCTGTTGTACAGATTTAGCTACTTCTTCACCTACATTACTTGATTCTCTTATTATTCCAAATAAAGTAGTAGATCCTTCCTTAACATAATCTGAAGCTTCTTTAACTCCTGTTAATAATATTTTCATATCATCAATTAAGGAATTTAAAGCAACAATAATTGAACTTATTTCTAAATTATAATAACTTTTTTCTTCAACCTTTTCGGTAAAATCACCACTTTTTATTTTTTCTAAAATATTTACAACACTCTTAATTGGATGAGTTAATCTATCTGCAAATAACTTTGTAGCTATACCAGTAAATATAATAACTAAAATAAGTATTACTATTGGTATTATCATTCCATTTATTATATTTTTAATAATTTGCTCATTAGGTATAAATACTATCATACTTAAATTCGTAATATTATCTATTTTTTTATAAACAATATATTCTTTATTATCAATACTAATTTTTTCAGTTTGATTGTTATTAATCTTCTTAACTTTCTCTATCCACGGTAAGTCATTACCACTTTTCCCTATCAAACTTTTATCCTTATGAGCAAGAATAAATCCATCTTCACTCATTATACCTTGAAATGCATTATTACCTAAATCTATTTCATTAATGATATCTGATACTTTATCTAACTTCTTATCTAATGCTACAACACCCTGAATTTCACCATTATCATTTTTTACAGCTTTAGAATATGTAATAACAATCTTATTGTTTTCTATGTCTATATATGGTTTTGATAACACTGTCTCTGAAGGATGCTCTAATGCATTACGATACCATTCTCTTTGCCTTGGATCAAAATCGCTACTTAATGTGGTATCCGGTTTAGAAATATATTTTCCATTTTTAGTTCCAATATAAACCCACGTTATATCCTCAGTAGTTTTAATATATCCATCTAAAATTTCATTTAAAGTTTTTTCCTCATTATTTTTATTAGTAACTATTCCTTTAGCATTAGGATCTAAAGCTAAATAATCAATATCAGCAATACTAGTTTTATGACTATTTACTAACGCCTGTCTTACAGCTTCTGTTCCACTTTCTATATTATTGCTTAATTGCTTCCTTAAATTTTTATTTATAATATAGAAATTAGATAAGCTTATCACAAAAATTGGTATTATAGACGTTAAAAGCAACAGTTGCAATATCTCTCCCTTTAAACTTTTTTTACTACAACCTCTCATATTATCCCCCTTTTTATAATTTTCGATCTGTTAAGTTATATGAACATTGCTCTTCTCAACCCAAGGAAATACAATAGGTTTGCAAGACTAAATAATACCCCCTTCGAAAAGGAGAGAAGAACAATGAGCAAAACTAATATAAAATGCCCACGCTGTAATTCTGATAAACTATATAAGTTTGGTATGAATAAGCAGGCTAAACAAAAGTATCAATGTAAGCAGTGTAAGCGCCAATTCGTCCTAGGCGACGGTGACGGACGTCCTAAACTAAATAATCCTAAATGTCCTAGATGCGGTAAGGGAACTTACTTACATCATGCATATAAACATTACAATCGCTATAAGTGCAATAACAAGAAGTGTAATCACATAATAGTAAAACATCACACCACCAATATTGATACAGCTTCTAGTGAATTAGTTAGTGGTTCCCTTTCAATGAAAGGAATGCGTTTTCCGCTACATGTAATACTAACTGCATTAACACTATATTTTTTAAATAATTCATCAACAAGAGCCATTTCTCAATTCTTGATGATTAACTCTGGAATTAAAGTATCTCATGTCACGATAGCCAGTTGGACTAATAAATTTGCACCTTTCTTTAAACAAAAGGCTGATAAATTTAAAGCTAGTTTAAACTTACAATCTGACGATTGGCACGCTGATGAAACAGTAGTATTTATTAATGGTGAAAGATACTACCTTTGGTTAGCTATTGATTCAGAAACTAGATTTATTTTAGCATTTCATTTAACTAAATCTAGAAGTTCTGATTCAGCATACGCATTGGTAAATGAAGCTAAAAAATTTGGTGAACCAGCTAATTTTATAACTGATAGATTACCTTCATATAATGAAGCCGTGGCTACGCTATTGCCCAATACAACTCATATTCCTGTAGCTCCAATGTCTAGTGATACAAATAATAATTTAATTGAATCATTTAATAAAACATTTAAAGCCTGGTATAAAACCAAGAAAGGATTCAACTCTTTTCAAAAAGCTAATAACCTTATATATTTATTTATCTTTCACTATAACTTTATTAGACCACATGGATCATTAAATAACTGTACTCCAGCAGAAGTTGCCGGCTTCGCCAGCGATAGCTTTGCTAAAAACTCTTGGTTTTCAGCATCTTAATTAAATTTAATACCTTTGATTAACCTGCAAAAAATCAATGCTATTGTAGGCTTATTTGCCATACAATAAAACATTCAAACTTATATAATTTTCAAAGAGCAAGTAATTCTATGAAAAATCAAGCTATTTTTTCATATCAACTTAACAGATTCATAATTTTATATATTACTCTTATATTATCGAATATCTCAAAAGTATATTTAGTAGAATACCAATTTAATACATTATAGAATGAAATCTTTTTCTATAATATATAAGAATATTAGGGAAATTTCTAAAAACTATAATTTAATAATTATTTTTTAGACATTGAAAATAAAAAGTACCTAGTAAAATCACATTTTCTTACTAGGTACTCTCATCATATATGATTGTATTATTTAATTTTTATTAAGTATAAATCATATTTTTAAAATTATCTATTTAAGGATATCCCCTTAGCTTTTTTATCTTAATAAAGTTATATTAGTATTTATTACTTCTGGTTCTCTCTTAAATAAGAATTCACCTTTTCTTACTGAACAATTAACTCCTACTCTTTCTAGTATTGCGTCAAATTCATTTTTAGCATTTAATACTATAAAATTAGCATCTTTTCCTACTTCTATACCATATTTATCTTGTATATGAAGAGTTTTAGCTCCATTTACTGTAATTAGGTCTAAGGCATTATTAATTTCTTCAAAAGACATCATATGGCAAATATGAATACCAGCATCTAAGATATTCATTAGATTACCATTTCCTAATGGATACCATGGATCTGAAATTGAATCTTGTGCAAAACAAACATTTATACCTGCATCATTTAATTCCTTTACTCTTGTAAGTCCTCTTCTCTTTGGATAAGTATCATATCTACCTTGTAAATGAATATTTTCTGTTGGACATGATATAAAGTTCATATTTGATAATTTAAGAAGTTTAAATAATTTAAAAGCATAAGCGTTATTATATGATCCCATCGCACAAGTATGACTTGCTGTTGTAAGTTCTCCAATTCCATTCATATAAGATTCTGCAGCTAATAATTCAACAAATCTTGATTGTTCATCATCAGTTTCATCACAATGAAGATCTATTAATTTATTGTATTTCATTGCAAGTTCTACTGATTTTTTTACTGATTTTTCTCCCATTTCTCTTGTAAATTCAAAATGTGGTATAGCTCCTACTACATCAGCACCCATTTTTAATGCTTCTTCTACTAACTTGTCCCCACCTTTATATGAATACATACCTTCTTGTGGGAACGCTATGATTTGTATATCTACTAGATCTTTTACTTCTTCTTTTAACTCCATAATTGCCTTTAAGCAAGTAAGTTTAGGATCAGTTACGTCAACATGTGTTCTAAGATATTGAGTTCCATATAAAATTTCCTTCTTTAAAGCAATTCTAGCACGTTCTTTTACTTCTTCTATAGTCATGTTTCCCTTTGTTTCAGACCATCTTTGAATTCCTTCAAAAAGTGTTCCTGTTCCATTATTAGCACCTGGCATACGAGCTGTATATACATAATCTAAATGTATATGTGGATCAACATAAGGTGGAACAACAAGATTTCCCTCTATATCATATGATTCTATATCTTTATATTTTTTAGAAATATTAGAACCTATTTCTTTATAGACTCCATTTTCAACAAATAAATCAACTAACTCCTCTTTTCCTTTTAATTTAACATTTTTAAATATAATAGATTTCATTTAATTAATCTCCTCCCATTTAACATATAACTAATAAAAATTACTTATATGGGAAGTCTAACATTAAAACATAGTATAGTCATTGTACTAAATATATAATATTCTTTTAATATTACTGTGCATAAATAGAACATAATTATATGGATATATTTGTATTTTAAATACATTGTACCAATTCATACTATCCATTATACTAAACACATATTAAGCGCTTCAAAACAGTTTAATATAAAAATACTATTAAGACAGCCAAAAGGAGATATATTATTATGTATGAAAATGTAAAAATGACAAATATGACATGGCAAGAATTTGCTAAGAAAAAAGATGATGTTATCATCCTTCCAATAGGATCTACTGAACAACATGGTCCGCATCTACCAACTTGTGTTGATACAGTATTAGCTGAAGGATTTGCTTATCGTATAGCAGAAAAAGTAAATGGTGTAGTTGCACCTACTCTTTCATATGGATATAAATCAAAACCATTAAGTGGTGGTGGCCCTCTATTCCCTGGAACTATTGATTTAAACGGAGCCACATTACAGGCATTAGTAATGGATATTATAGATGAATTCGTTCGTGATGGATTCAAAAAAATCTTCTTATTAAGTGCTCACTTTGAAAATGAAGCATTTATCGTAGAAGCTATGGATTTATGTTCTGCTAAATATGGGGACAAGGTTGAAATACTACTTACTAACTGGTGGGATCCAATGTCACCTGACCTTATTGATAAAATATTTGATGAAGTTCCATTCCCAGGTTGGGCTTTAGAACATGCAGCTGTTACAGAAACTTCATTAATGATGTATTTTGCACCAGAACTTGTTAGAGAAGATAAGATTTTAGATACTGAAAACGCTACTCCTGGAACTTACTTCAAGTATCCTATAGAAAAAGGGATTGTTCCTGAAACTGGTATATTAGCTTCTGCTAAATCATCTTCAGCTAAAAAAGGAAAAATGATGGTAGATGACGTTGTAGAAAATATAGTTAAAATTATTAATGAAGCTTTCAAATAAACTTAACTAGAAAGAAGTAGGTATTTTATGAAAACTAAAGGAATAATTCTTACAATGTTATCCTCTATTACATTTGGTTTTGCCTTTACTCTTGGACCTTTAACTTATGGAGCTGAAGGAAGTAATCCTGTAACATTAACCTTTTTACGAAACTTTTTAAGCTTACCTTTTTTATTAATTATTGTTTTATTTTTAAAAATAGACTTAAAAGTAACAAAGAAACAATTTAGAGATTTAGTTATATTAGGATTTGTTGGAAATGCTATAACAACATTACTTTTAAACATAGCTTTTGCTTATATAGATGTAGGTATTGTAACCCCAATCCATTTTACTTATCCAATATTTGTAACATTGGGTTGTGTAATGTTCTTCCAGGAAAAATTAAGTAAGCAAAAGATATTAGCATTAATTATTGCTATGTCCGGTATAAGCTGCTTCTTTGTATCAGCACTAACCTCTTCTTCCTTTGGATCTAGTGCATTACTTGGATTAATTTTAGCAGTAGTCTCCGGAATATTCTATGCATTTTATATTATCTTTATGGATAAGAGTGGCTTAAAAGGTGAACAACCATTTAAAATAACATTTTATGTTGCATTAGCTTCTACTATAGGTATGTTTTTATATGGAGAATTTACACAACAACTTGTATTCTCTACTTTAACAACTAAAGCATGGATCATATCTGTAATATTTGCGTTTTTATGCACAGTAGTTGCACTATCATTATTACAACTTGGTATAAAATATGTTGGTGCAAGCGAAGCTGCTGTTATCACTACATTTGAACCTATAACAAGTGTAATATTTGGAGCAATACTACTAGGCGAAAAAATAACATTAATAAAAATTATTGCATGTATTTTAATTTTTGCTGGTGTATTGACACTATCCTTTACTAAAAATAAAGAAGCTTCAATTGATACCAAAGAAGCAAATAGCCTGTGACAATATTTTGTCACAGGCCCTTTTCATTTCGTAGATTTATAAACTCATAAATTAATATACTATTAAAAAGCTCTAAATTTATAATTGCATCATCTAAATCCTTTTGTAAAAGTTCCTTAATTGTTGATAATCTATAAAGCAATGTATTTCTATGAATAAAAAGTTCTTGTGAAGTCTTTATTAAATGTCTATTATTTTGAAAGTAACACTTTAATGTTCCTATTAAATTCATTCCATGCTTATTATCATACTCTAAAATAGGTCCTATATTTTCATAACAGTATTGTTCAACTTCTTTAGTATCCGTTAATTCCATAAATAACCTGATAATTCCTAAATCATCATATCTAATAATATTTGAATCTTTGCTATATATATTTATAATTGACAATGCTTTAAAAGCTTCCTTGTAACTAGCCTTTATTTCAGAATATTCTTTTCTAATTCTACTAAAACTTAAGTTAATTTCTATATCTGGATATTTTGATCTTGTAATATTCAATACTGCTTCAATAGCTTGTACTACTTTTTTCATATCATCATTACTATTAGAAAATATTAATAATAATAAATGATCTGCATACTCCATAGGAAGCAATGTATATATTTCTGTATTTAAAGTCTCTTCTAATGAATTGACTATAGTTCTATTAATATTTCCTGTATCATAACAATTATTATTTAACTTTTTTATTTTAAATAAAGAAATACAATGAAACGGTCTTATTTTAATATTATAAAATTCAGCTAAAGTATTTATATCATCACTAAAATTATTTTGGGAAAAAATAATAGATTCAAGAAAATGCTTTGCGTTTTTTGATTCTTCCCTATTCTGTTCTATTTTCAAGAAAATCTCCTGTATAATATCTACTAGTTTAATATCCCATGGCATTATAAATAGAGGCAACTTTTCTTTGTTTGACATTTCTATAATCTTGTTAGGAATATTATCTATATTCTTATTATCTATTAAAATTACTACTCCTGAAAGTCTTTTATTAATACATTCTTCAAATAGTAATAATAAATCATTATCATCTTTCTTACTTTCTTCGTATGTAACAAATAATAGCTCTCCACCATATAACCAATTTGAAATTGATTCGGTATTTCTTACATATGGTAAAGAAATTTCTCTATTTAATCCTCCTTTTCCAGCTAATAATTTTGCCTCTGAAAAATATTTAAGTTGAAATAAATCTTTACAACAAAGAGTCATAAAATCACTCCTAATATTTTATTTTCTTATTTTATATTACCATTTTATTGTAATAATTTAAATATAATTCACTAAAATTTGAAAATTAAAATAATAATCTCTTTATTTTCAATCTTTTATTACAATTTAATTAAATATTATATATAAAAAAGCTAAATAGGAATCATTACCTATCTAGCTTTTTCTTTCTTAATTTAAATCTTTTAATTATTTATATTATAATAAACTGCTCCAACTAACCCTGCATTATTTTCTAATTTTGCTGCTTCAACTCTTAGATTTTCCCCAAATTTTTTCATAACATTAGTTAATACATATTCTCTAACTGGATCTATAAATAATTTTTCTTGCTTGCTTACAGCACCACCAATTATTATTATTTCGGGATTAAAAATATGAGTTAAACTTACTAAACCCTTGCCTATATTCTCAATCCAATTATTTACTATAATCTCTAATTTTTTATTTCCTTTTTCAAGTTCATCAAAAATATTTTTACCATTTACTTTATCCTTTTCAAAAGATAAATTTTCTATATCTTCATATCTTTCTTTAACTTCTTTTATTAATGCAGTCATAGATCCATATTGTTCATAACATCCTATATTACCACAAGTACATTGTTTCCCATTAGAATTTATAGAAAAATGTCCAAGTTCTCCAGCTATTCCTATATTTCCAAGTAGAATATTGGAATTTACTATTATTCCACCACCTATTCCTGTTCCTATAGTAATTCCTATTATATTTTTATATCCTTTTGCTCTACCTATCCATTGTTCACCAATAACCATGCTATTAGCATCATTAATAACTGTAGTTTTTAACTTATATATTTCTTCAAGTTCTTTTTTTATTTCTGTATCACACCAATTTTTAATATTTCCTCCTACGCCCACAATAGTGCCTGTAGTAGTATTAACTTGACCTGTTGCCGATACTCCAATACCAGAAAGTTCTCTTGAATCTATATCATTATTATTTAAAAACTCATCTATTGATTTTTTTACTGTTTCAAATATAGGAGTTTCATAATTATCAAAAGATACACTAAAATTATCCTCTGCTATTATCTTCCCCCTATCTGTAACTAATCCTATTTTTACGGAAGTTCCACCTATATCAACACCTAAATATTTCATAATTTTACCTCTTATTTATAGCATCCATAAATCTACTTGTTATTTCTAATGGTCTAGTAATAGCACCGCCAACAACAACTGCAGTAGCCCCTAACTTTAACATTTCTACCGCTTGGTTAGGATAATGTACTCTACCTTCAGCTATAACTGGAATATCTATAGCTTCTACAAGCGATTTTACTAATTCATAATCTGGTCCATCAAGTTTAGGAGTGTAATCTGTATATCCACTTAATGTAGTTCCAACTAAGTCTACTCCTGATTTCCAGGCATTAATTCCTTCTTCTAAGTTTGATATATCAGCCATTAATAATATATCTGGATATTTTTCCTTTATAGATTTTATGTGTTCTGCTACAGTTTTTCCATCTTTTCTCTCTCTTAGAGTACAATCTAGTGCAATTATATCAGCCCCAGCTTCTACAAGTTTATCTATTTCATCCATTGTTACTGTTATATATTGTTCATATCCTTCATATGACTTTTTTATTATGCCTATAACTGGTAACTGTGTTTCTTTCTTTATTCCTATAACATCTCTAACTCCATTAGTTCTAATTGCACAAGCTCCTGCTTTTTTAGCTGCTCTTGCCATTAGTGGCATTATTGAATCATTCTCAATATATAAAGGCTCTCCTTCAAGCGCTTGACAAGATACTATTAATCCAGATTTAATTTTATTTATCATTTCTTCTTTCCTCATTTTTGCACCCCTAACTATACCTAAATTTATTTTTGATACACATTTTAATAACTTTATTTAATTATTAAATAACATAAATTTCAAATTCTCATTTTCAAAAAAATTATTTAATTCATGTCCATATTTATGAAATACTAAATGCTTTTTATTACAATTTGCATTATTAAAAATAGCATATTGTGTACTTGGAGGACATATAGAATCTAATAATGCTGTTCCAACTAATAATTCACAATTCAAGTTACTAGCAAAATTAACTATATCTATATATCCTAGCTTTTCAAATATTTCTTTTTCTCTAATATGCATTGGATCAAACCATCTGAAATAATATCTTATTCCCTCATATGCATCTATATCTAAATCCATTTCCCAAACTCTTTTAAAATCAGCTAAAAATGGATATTGTAAGGAGCATTTTTTAATATTTTTATTTAAAGCTGAAACTACCAATGCTAATGCTGCTCCCTGCCCTTTTCCGAAGGCTATCATTTTATTTACATCAGTTTTATTAAGCCTTTCTGCTATCATAGATAATATATAAGCATCTAAATATACTTTTCTGTAATACATTCTATTAATATCATCATCTAATCCATTAATTACATGACCACAAACAGTTGAGCCTTTTACCCCTCCAATATCTTCACTTTTCCCTCCTTGTCCTCTACAATCCATAGCTAAAACTGAATATCCTATAGCTACATATCTAGTAAGATAATGCCAGCTTCTGCTTGCCTCTTTATAATCATGAAACTCCAGTACTGTTGGCACCTTTCTATTTACAGCTGGAGAAATATACTTTGCATAAATTTCCGCACCATCAATTCCTTTAAAATAAATTTCATAATAATTAGCTTGTTTATTGTTAAAAAATTTTTTTATTATTTTATATTCTAATTTTTTTTCATTTACCTTTTTAACTTCATTTCTCCAATACTCATGAAAATCTTTAGGAATTATTCCACTACCTCGATATGACTCCATTTCTTTTATTGGCATGTCTAACATTGGCATATTACTCATCCTCCTTTAAAAAGAAATCTATTAGCATATCATCAAATACTCCTATTTCTTCATGAGTATAATCTGGAAAAATAACATGTTTTTTCTTAGAAGTTATATTATTATAAACAGCAAATTGAGTTGATGGTGGGCAAATATTATCCATAAGTCCTGTTCCAAATAAAATTTCTGCTTGTAATCTATGAGCTAAGTTATGAACATCTATATACCCTAGATTCATGAATACCTTTTCATTTCTTTCTCCCATTGTATCAAACCATCTTGAATAATATCTTAAGCCTTCATATGCTACTAAATCTAAATCCATATCCCAAACTCTTTTATAATCCGAAAGAAATGGATATAATGCTGCACACCTTTTTATAACTGGATTCAATGAAGAACAGGCTAACGTTATACCAGCTCCTTGACTAGCTCCATTTGCATAAATTCTATTTTTATCTATTCCCTCTAATTCTTCAGCTATCCTACATAATATTGAAACATTTTGAAATAATCTTACATAATACATATCTTTTGGATCTCCATCTAGCCCTGCAATAATATGTCCTGAAACGGTTGTTCCTTTAAATCCACCTACATCTTCTCCATTTCCACCTTGCCCTGGACAATCCATAGCTAAAATAGCACATCCCATTCCTGCAAATGAAGCTTGTTCAAACCAACCTCTACTTGCTCCTGGATACCCATGAAACTGTAAAATTATCGGCAAATCATATTCTATTTTAGGTCTTATATACTTAGCATATAAATTTTCTCCATTTATTCCTTTAAACCATAAATCATAAAAACCACAAGAGTCATTTCCAATGATTTCGCTAGGAATTATTTTGTATTCTAATGGATGTTTTTGAACTTCTTCCATTCTCTTATCCCAAAAAGAATCAAAATCTTCTGGTATAGGGTTAGTTCCCTTATATTCTCTAAGTCTTTCTAATGGCATATCTATAATAGGCACTCTATCACCCCTTTTGGAAATAGACTTTATTATATTGTTTGGATTGTAGGAATAAATCCTACAACCCAATTTCTAATTACAAATTATAAATATATACTATTATTTACTTTTCAGAGTTATCTTATATCTCATCTAAGAAATCAACACCTACAATATTATAAGTTTCTTTTAATTTCTTATATCCTTCTCTAAATTCTGCTTCTTGATCTTCTGTTAAATTTTCGAAAGGACTACGACAATATCCAGCATTTATTCCTCTCCATCTTAATACAGCTTTCATTCCTGCATAGAATGATGGTATATTTAAAGAATACATTATTATTTCAACTGCATAACGTTGTAATTTTTGAGCTTCATCAATATTTTTATTATCAATAGCTTTCTTAATATTTATAAATAGTTCTGGCATTATATTATAGAATGACCCAACTATTCCATCAGCTCCTGCTAAAAGACCTGACATAGCCATTTCATCTGCTCCTGAATATACTAGGAAGTCTTCCCCTATTTCATCCTTTATTTGTGTTATTTCATAATGAGCTAATGCAGTATATTTGATTCCTTTTACATTTTCAATTGCTGCTAATCTCTTAATAGTATTCATTCCTAATAAGCCAACTAAAGGTACATTATAAACTATCATTGGGAGACTGCATGACTTTGCAATTTCTTCATAATATTTAACAATTTGATTTTCATTAAATTTCCAGTAGAAAGGCGGAACACTTGATATTCCATCTGCTCCTACGGATTCAGCATGTTTTGCAAGATCTATTGATAATTTAGTTCCTATAGCTCCTACATGAACTACAACTGGAACTCTTCCTTTATTTTCATCCATAACTATTTCAACTACTCTTTTTCTTTCTTCACTACTCATAGTGAACCCTTCACCAGTTGAACCAGTTAAATATAGTCCATCTACACCTTTATCAATTAAGTATGAAACTAGTTGTCTCATTCCTACTTCATCAATATTCTCATCTTTATCAAAAACTGTTAATACTGCTGGGATTACACCTTTAAAATCTTTAATGTCAAATTTACTCATTTATTATCTCTCCTTTAATTGTTCTTCTGCTAGGTGACATGCAACGAAATGCTCTTCACCATCTATAATATATTTTTTTAACAAAGGCCTTTCTTTTTTACAAATATCCATACATTTTTTACAACGTGGATGGAAATTACATCCTTCTGGAGGATTAACAGGACTTGGTACATCTCCTTCCAAAATTATACGCTTTTTCTTTTTATCTAAATCAGCAATTGGAATTGCTGAAAGTAAAGCTTGTGTATATGGATGTAAATTATTAGAGAAAATCTGTGATGTTTCTGCAAGTTCAACTATTCTTCCTAAATACATTACTGCTATTCTATCACTAATATACTCAACCACACTTAAATCATGAGTTATAAATATATAAGTTAGATTTCTTTCATCTTTAATCTTTTTTAATAAATTTAAAACTTGAGCTTGAATTGAAACATCTAGTGCTGATACTGATTCATCACAAATAACTAATTCCGGATTAATACAAAGTGCTCTTGCTATACCAATTCTTTGTCTTTGCCCACCTGAAAATTCATGGGGATATCTATCCATATATTCTCTACGCATATTAACCGCTTCTAATATGTCTCCAATTAGCATTCTTCTATCATTTTTATCTTTAACTCCAAACTTTTTTAGAGGATCTGATAGAGATTGATATATAGTAAATGCAGGATTTAATGACGAATGTGGATCTTGGAATACTATTTGCATTTTCTTACGAGCTAAATCCATTTCCTTTGCTCCTAATTTTCTTAAATCCTTCTTTCCAACATCTCCTTTGAAATCATAAATCATTTCTCCACCAGTTGGCTTAACTAATTGAAGAATTGATTTTCCAAGTGTAGTTTTTCCACACCCTGACTCTCCTACTAGACCAAGAGTTTCTCCCCTATAAATAGTCAAATCTATATCATTTACTGCTTTAACAAATTTAGTAGGCTTTTTAAACATTCCACTCTTAATCGGAAAGTGTGTTTGGGCTCCTTTTAATTCTAATAAAACTTCTCTATTTTCCACTTGCCATCACCTCCTCATTCTTCTTAAGATTGTTTTTTAGAACCTCTTCATGTCTAAAGCAGCGGACCATATGATTTTCTCCTATAAGTTCTTCTACCGGCATTTTCTTACACTTGTCACAAGCATAATTGCATCTTGGAGCAAATTGACATCCAATTGGTCTGTCATATGGATCTGGTGTTGATCCTTTAATAGGATTTAATTCCTGATCCTTTCCTTTTCCTAAAACAGGAATTGATTTTAATAATGCTTCTGTATATGGATGAGCAGGCGTTCTTAAAATCTCTTCAACTGAACCACTTTCAATAATATTTCCCATATACATTACAGCAACCTCATCTGCAAGTTCACTAACAACTCCCATATCATGAGTTATAAGAAGTATTGCTGTATCATTTTCCTTTTTAAGTTTGTCCATAAGTTCAAATATTTGAGCTTGAATTGTAACATCTAATGCAGTTGTAGGTTCATCTGCTATTAAAACATTTGGATTACAACTCATAGCCATTGCTATCATAGCTCTTTGACGCATACCACCTGAAAATTGATGCGGATACTCATTTATTCTTTGTTCTGGGAAAGGTATTCCCATATCCTTAAGTAATTCTAAAGTTCTTGCTTTCGCATCTTTTTTAGATACCTTTTCATGACATAATATGTTCTCAGCTATTTGATAACCAACAGTATATACTGGATTTAAAGCTGTCATTGGATCTTGGAAAATCATTGCAATGTCTTTTCCTCTTAATCCCCTCATCTCTTTTCCGTTTCTAGCTAATTTATCTATTCTAATATCACCTTTATCACCATGATATATAATTTCACCCTCTTCTATTCTGGATAATTTAGGTAATAATTGCATAATTGATGATGCAGTAACACTTTTTCCACAACCTGACTCTCCAACAACACAAAGTGTCTTTCCCTTTTTTATCTGAAAGGAAACTCCATTTATAGCTTTGTTACATCTTTGATTAGTATAAAAATAAGTTTTTAGATTTTTAACTGTAATTATAGGTCTGTCTTTCATATCTATTCCTCCTTAACCTTGTTGTGTTGGATCTGTTGTATCACGAAGACCATCTCCGACGAAGTTAATACTCATAACAAATAGTGAAATTACAATTCCTACTGGTAACCATAACCACCAATTATTTTGTAGTGTAAACATATCTTGTGAAGCATTTAATATATTTCCCCATGTAGCAATTTCAAGAGGAACTCCAAGTCCTAAGAAACTTAGTGAAGCTTCTTCTAAAATAAACATCGCTGTACTTAAAGTTATGTTAACAACAATTGGTCCTATAGCATTTGGTAACATATGTTTATAACAAATTAAGAAGTCATTTAATCCAAAACTTTTTAATGATTGAACATATTCTTCTTCTCTAATTGATAATATCTTGGCACGTGCCATACGATAAACACTACCCCATCCAGTTAAAATAAATATTATTATAAGGTTAGTCAAACTTTGTCCTAATATTGAAACTAACATTAATACTAAAACTAATTGAGGGAATGACATAAACACTTCTGATATACGTAGAACTATTCTATCAAACCAACCACCTTTATAGCCTCCGTAGCAACCTAATAAAACTCCAAAGAATGCACATCCTAAAGCACTTCCAAGTCCAATTAAAATAGATATTCTTCCACCATATAAGACTCTTGAGAAAACATCTCTTCCAACTTTATCCGTTCCAAACCAGTGCTCTGATGATGGCTTTTGTAAAACATTTGCCATGTCAACCTGTAACGGATCATATTTAGTTAATACTGGTGCAAATATTGCGGATAATAAAATTATAGCGAATATAACAATTCCTATAACAGCTAGCTTATTATTCATAAGTTTTCTTAATGAACGATTTACTTTTTTCTTTCCTAACTCTCCTGCTTCTTCTAGCTGTCTGATTTTATCTAATTTACGATCAAATCTACTTTTTTTAACTCTTACTTCTGCCATATTATCCTCCTAATCTAACTTAACACGTGGGTCAAGTAAAGCTGTTAATACGTCAACTAAAAAGCTTGAAACTAATACTGCCGTAACTGTAAGTAATGCTATAATCATAACTAATGGATAGTTTTGAGCACGTACTGCAGTAGCAAAAGCACTTCCAATTCCTGGCCATCTAAATACTGTTTCTATAATTACTGCTCCACCTATTAAAGTTGGAAGTCTAAAACCTATTAATACAATAACAGGTGTTAAAGCAACTCTAAATCCATGAATTAAATTTACTTTCCATTCAGGTAACCCTTTACTTCTTGCTGTGCGAATATACTCCTTATTCATAGTATCTAACATACTTGAACGTGCATATCTCATTACCCCTGCTGTAAGAGATATTCCTAATACAAGAGCTGGTAATATTAAATATTCATAACGATCTATAAATGCTGTTTTCCCTGGCATCATACGTCCACCTACTGGTAACCAACCTAAATTTAATGAAAAAATTAATATACATACCATTCCAAAGAAGAATTGTGGTATTGATACACCTATCATACCTGCTACAGTTAGTAAGTTTTCTGTTAAAGTACCACGACGAATAGCACTAAATAATCCTAAAAGACTTCCAAGTATTGTTGATATAAGTAATGCCGCTATAGCTAACTCTAAAGTAGCTGGTAATAAATCTTTAAGTATGTCTTTTATAGCAACCCCACTAGATACACTATATCCAAAATTTCCTCTTAAAATTTCACCAAGCCATCTAAAATAACGTAAAATAAATGGGTCATTTAAACCATATGCTGCACGTATTTCATCTAACTTATTTGGATCTGCATTGGCCAATAATTCTGGGCTAATCATGTGAGATACCGCATCTCCTGGAGTTAATTCAAGTCCTAAATAAATTATAAATGTTATAAGCAAAAGCATAGGAATTAATCCTAATAATTTTTTAATTATGAACTTTACCATAATGTCCCTCCTTGATTTGAAGATAAGGGATTGCTTTACGCAATCCCTTAACATCATTATTTAAACTACATTATTTTATCTTCCAATTTTGGATATTCCAATCATAGTTGAATTGAGGATTACCTTGTTTCTCTATACCTGTTTCAATTTTATTACTTTCAATTAAGAATATTGGTTGATAGTATAATGGAATTGAGAATAAGTTTTCATTCTCATATTTTTGTAATTCAAAATATGCTTTCTTTTGAGCCTCAGTATCTACTACATTTGTTGCATCTATTAATTTATTTAGAGTTTCATCTGCTGGTGTATGTGAGTTTGATGGTGATCCTGTTCTGTACCTATCATAGTATTCGTGCATTGAAAGTGCTGCATTAGCTGCATAAGCTAAATCCCAATCTACTGCACTTGGTCCGTTTGTTTGATCCTCAGGTGCCTTCCAAAGAATAGTAGCTAAATCTCCTTCTACTAATTTAAAGTTCATCTTAATACCTACTTCTTTTAAGTAAGATTGAATTGATGTCATAAGATCTACTGTTAATTGATCTGTATAGTAATAAACCACTTCTAATGTATAGTTTTCATCCCAATTAGCTTCTTTTAATAATTCTTTTGCTTTTTCTGGATTAAAATCATAATTATTTAAACCATCTACCTTATCTGCTCCATTTGGAGTTAAGCTATTTGCTGGAATTATAGTTCCATCAAATAAATTTTCCCCAATAGTTTTCATATCAATTGCGTATCTAATTGCTTGACGAACCTTTGGATCTGCTAATGGTGATTTTGATCCATTAGGTTTGTTAAATTTATTTACATAAAATAAACGTGTATACCTTACATCTACTTTACTTAATTTCACACTATCTGTTTCTTTTAACGCTTTTACATCAGCAACATTCTTTGTATATCCATAATCTAATAATCCTGATTTAGCATTATTAACCAAATTAGCATCACTATCTCCAGGACTTGGTGTTAGATGGATTGTGTAATCTGCAACACCATTATAATATTTTTCAAATGGTTCTAATGTTGTATAATCATTCATTTTAACTTCTTTTATTTTAAATGGACCTGAGCCAATTGGCTTTTGGAAATATTCTGCTTGTTGGAACTTTAATGGATCTACACCTTCAAAGTATTTTTCAGGTAATGGTGCGAATTGTGTAAATGTCAATAATGCATCTGGTGCAACCTTATCAAAAGTAAGTGTTATCTTATTTCCATCAATTACTATTCCAGAAACTTCTTTTGTATTTCCAGCTAAGTAATCTTCTGTACCCTTTATGGCTTTGAATGTACTTAAAAATACAGGATTAGTAACTGCAGTTTTCATAGAATATTCAATACTCCATTTTATATCTTGAGGAGTTATTTTTTCCCCATCATGCCAATAGATATCATCTCTTAGATCAAATACTAATTCTTTTCCATCATCACTTAGCTTGTACTCTTTAGCAAGTTGTCCCTTACTTGGCTTTAAATCAGCATCAGCTACAATTAAGTGATCATATAATACCTTTGAATATGTGGATACTCCTGGATTTAACCAAGGAGTTTCAAAAAACTCTACCGGTCCTCCATTTGAATACATTATTTTTGATTCGCCTGAGCTAGATGATCCACTACCTTTATTACCACCACAAGCAACTAACGATAAAGCCATAGCAGCAACAAGAACACAGCTAACAACCTTTTTAATCATAATACTCCCTCCATTTTACTCTAATAAAAATCATAAATTAAATTTTTACTCCATTTAATCTTTTGTTTTTTGGAGTTAAACTTCATTTAATGTCTTGATTATAACATTAAGGATAATTACTGTAAACGTTTTTCTTTGTAAATTATGTAATTTATGTATTTTATTATTTAGTTATTATTTTTTTAATAAATCGTTAAAATTTTCTTAATATTTAGATATATTTTATAAATTATTTTATTTGTGTAAATTTAATACTTTTATTTACATTTATTGTATACATATAATCTATATATAAAATAACAAAAAGCATGTTTTAAATTCTATAGAATTTAAAACATGCTTTTTGTTATGTTGCTAATTTACCTATTAATAGTTCTGCTGTTTTTTCTTTTATATCTAATACATCATCTTTATTTAATAATGCATAGCCTGTACATAACAAATCTATTACATAAAGCTGAGATATTTTACTTATTAAAGATCCACCATCTAGTAAATTTTCTTTTCCTGCAGTTAACAATAAACAATCAGCTATTTGTGCAATAGGTGATAATGCATAATTAGTTATAGCTATTATTTTAGCATTTTGCTTTTTCGCCACAGTTAAGGAGTCTATCATATCTTTAGTATATCCTGATAAACTTAATGCTATTATGACATCATTTCCATTACATAAAGAAGAATACATCAACTGAAAATGACTATCCGTTATTGAAGTTCCTATTTTCCCCATTCTAACAAATCTACTTTGAGCTTCATAAGCAGCTAATCCAGACGCTCCAACTCCATAAAAAAATAACCTATCACTTTCTTCAATTAATTTAATGGATAAATTTAATTGCTGGATATCTAGTACTTTTTTTGTATTTAATATAGTGCTAGTCATATTGTTAGCAATGGAATCCATATAATTTTCATGATAACTTTTATTCTCAGGTTTATCATCTTTGGCTATTTGGAGCTTTAAATCTTGAAATCCATTAAATCCTATTTTTTTTACAAACCTAAGTATAGTAGCTTCACCAACATTTATTTTTTTAGAAATCTCTAACAAAGTTTCATATATTATATTTCCTTTTTCAGCTAAAATATAATCTGCAACTTTTTTTTCTGATTTGCTTAGTGAAGGATAACAAGATTCTATAATAGATATATATTTCATAATAATACCTTTTTCTCCTTTCATTATTTACTAAAAACTTATAGTTATCTAAATGTAAGTTTTTGTTAATTTTTAATATAAATTAATCATTCTTATTTTTATTATATTATGTTTTCTTATTTTTTGAGCAATAGAATTTTATATATAAAATATTTGTTCTTAAATATCTACTTATGCCTCGCTTTATAAATTCAGAATATTTTTTATTTTTTAACTTAATATTACCATTTTATTGTAATAATTAAAATACAATCTACTAAAATCTAAAAATAAAAAGAGTTAAACAATTATTTTGCCCAACTCTTTTCAAATCCTATTTTAAGTTTAATTTTTTATATACTTATTAAAATATTATCTACTTCTTTATAAGTTTAACAACAGTCTCCGCATGTGGTGTGTTAGGGAACATATCCTTAACAGTACTCTTTATTACCTCATAACCTGAGGCAACTAATGTTTCTAAATTTTCAACTAATGTTTTAGGATTACATGAAACATAAATTATCTCTTTTGCATTAAATTTTATTACATATTCTAAAGCCTTAGGATGAACCCCACTTCTTGGAGGATCTAATATAATTATATCTGGTTTCACTTTTATAGTTTTTATTATCTCTCCTACATCACCAGCTAAAAACTCACAATTGTTTAATCCATTTAATTTAGCATTTTCCTTTGCTGCTTCAACAGCTTCTTCTATAAGTTCTATACCTATAACCTTTTTAGCATTTGCTGCTGCTATTTGTCCTATAGTTCCTGTTCCACAATATAAGTCAAATACTACCTTATCAGAAGATTCTCCCATAAAATCTCTTACTATACTATAAAGACTTTCTGCCCCTTGTGTATTAGTTTGGAAGAATGAAAATGGTGATATTTTAAATTTTAATCCTAATAAATTTTCTACTATATAATCTTTTCCATATAATAAATTCACTTTTTCTGGCACAACTGCATCTGAGAAAGAATCATTTTCTGTGTGTAATACAGAAACTAATTGCCCTTTATAAATTCTACTTTTTAATACTTCTACGTACTCAGTTAAATCAAAGTCAATTTGAGTTGTAGTTACTAAATTAACCATTAATTCTCCTGTATTAATAGCTTTTCTTATTACTAAATGCCTTAAGTAACCTTCTCTTCTCATTACTCTATAATAAGGTAATTCCTTATCTTTAAAGTAATCAACAGTTGCTTTTATAACAGTTCTAAAGTCTTCATCTACTATCATACAATTATCAACTGTAATAATACCAAATGATTTTCCTTTCATGTGCATTCCAAGTGTAAGTTCTCCACCTTTTTCAAAGTCTCCAAAGGTGAATTCCATTTTATTTCTATACTCCCATTGATTCTTACTTCCAACAACACCTAAATACTCTCCCATAGGAGCATTTCCTTTTTCGAAAAGATTCTTTACTTCACCATTTAAAAGTTCTAATTGTTTTTCATAAGTAAGATTTTGTGAGCTACATCCACCACAAATTCCAAAGTATTTACATGGCGCTTCTATTTCATAATCAGCTTTTTCATCAACTGATAAAAGCTTTAACTCTGCATATTCTTGCCTTCTTTTTTTTACTTTTCCTGTAACTATTTGCCCTGGAAATGCTCCTTTTACAAATATTTTTTTGTCTCCAACTGTACCTATACCTACTGATGGAAACTCTGTCTTTTCTATTTTAACTTGTAGTGCACTACCTCTTCTCATGTTTTTCTCCTACTTCTTATGATTTACTTAAATAATATTTTCTTTCCTATTGTCTTTCTTAATCTTGTTCCTTCACAAATTGGAATATATATAACATTAAGTAAAGCATAAATAATTAAAAATACGGGCTCTCTTTCTGCTACAAATAATCCAATCAATTTTAATAAGAAATCAAAAACTATTAATGTTAATAATGATGCAGCAAAAATTATTATTTGATCTATTACACCAACTAATAGCTTCTTAATTATTGTCATATTTTTAGATTCTTTTTTAACAATGTTTTCTACCAATATTTCTTCTACTGTTATCTCTTCATTATTTTCAACATTTATTATTTCTTCGTTAATATTTGAATTTTCTTTATCTAACAAACTTTTTTCCTCCCATTTCCCTATTTTCATTTAAGACAATTGAATATATAAAAAATAATTTAACTTTCTATTTAAAATTGTATTTCTTTGACTCTAACTTATACAATAAAATATTATCTTTTATAGATATTGTTTCTAATAAACCATCCAAGTTATTTTCTATGGTACCTTCTGCTTTTTCGCCCTTTATTATATCATAGATTTTTTGATTTAAATCACTATAATCTCGATCTTCAACACCTGTCATATCCTGTGAATACTCAGCTATTGATGTTGATCCAAAATCAAATTCTCCCTCTTCTTTTATTATTTTCTTATCTAAATTAAATCCTATTTTTAATATAAGTTGCCCTTTTGACATATCAGAACCATATACTTTAAAACCATAATACATGCTTTCTAATCTGTTAGGTTCTGGATTCAAATTATCTACATATATATAATTTGAATTTACAGTCTCTCCATTTTCTTCTTTAACTTCTTCTTTTTTCTCATATTCTAATTCAAAAAGCTCAGTTTTTTCTTCAATTCTTGTAAGTATTTCATTATTTAATTTTGTTACCTCATCCTTTGAGTAGTTCTTTGCCCATTTACCTTCTAATTGTTTTTCTTCTACTGCAGCTTTTGGTTTTGACTCTTTAACTTTTTTTTCTGGTTCACTACTACATGAAACTAAAGACATTACTAAGATTCCACTTAATAAACAACTAATTATTTTTGTTGACATTTTTACCTCCATAGGATTTATTCTTATGTTATTCTATCCTAAATTTATTTAATTATAACATCTAACCCAGTATATTAAAAGACTTTGACATATAATTGTCACATAAAACTCATAATCAAGGTATCTAAATAGTTATTTGATCTTTCATATTTTCAAAAATCTTATCCCCTATTCCAGTTACTTGTTTAATTTCATCTATACTTTTAAAAGCACCATTTACTTCTCTATATTTTATAATATTTTCTGCTTTCGAATCTCCAATTCCCTTTATAGTTTTAAGCTCATTTATATCAGCTGTATTTATGTTTACTTTGCTATGTGTATTACTACTATTTAAATTACTCTGCAATTCAGCTCCTATTACCTTAACTCCGTCCCCCTGTTCTTTTTTATCATTTATATTAGGGACTATTATTAATTGGTGATTTTTGAGAATATCTGCCCTATTTATCATAGAAATATCTCCGTTTTCTGTTATTCCACCTGCAATATCTATTAAATCTTTTATAATACTACCATCTTTTAATGTATAAACATCGGGTTTCTTCACTTCCCCTTTAATCTCCACTACTACATCTGTTGAATTATTTTCTTTAATATTATTAGAAACTACTTCTGAATTACTAGGTATATCTTCTTTCTCCAATTCATCAATGTTTTCCTCTACAAATATTTCTTTCATATACTCATCTTTAAATACTTTATTTTTATTATCATCATATTTTAGAAAAATAAATGTAATTGATATAATTAATAAAATTAAAATCCCTATAAATTTTTTATAATTATATAAATTAAATGACTTTAAATATTTAATATTAATTTTTTTCATTGCATTCCTCACCTTATATATTTTTTATAATTATTAACATTATTTATATAAATTAATTCAATACATGAATTAATTAATATGTTAAAGTGGAATATTCTTGGTATTTTTGCTAAAATAAAAATATTAATAATTTTTTTTGCATATTGGGAGATTGATTATGAAAAAATTTATTGTAACCTCTTTACTAACATTAATATTTTTTATAAATTTTAATGTTTATACTACTAGTGCTGAAGCAGTTCCTACTCTTGAAGCTGAAGGAGTTGTTTTAATGGATGGAACTACAGGTGAAATTATATACTCTAAAAATCCTAATACTAAATATGAGCCTGCTTCAACTACTAAAGTAATGACAGCCTTAATAACCTTAGAAAATTGTAAATTAGATGATAAAGTTACTATAGGAAGTAACCCCCCTGAAGTTGATGGAACTATTATAGGTGTAGCTAAAGGAGAAGTTTATACAGTTAAAGAACTCTTGCTTGGATTGCTTTTAGAATCTGGTAATGATGCTGCCGAAGCTTTAGCTGAGCATATATCTGGATCAAATGAAGCTTTCGGAAAATTAATGACTAAAAAAGCTAAAGAACTTGGTGCTAACAATACGGTTTTTAAGAATCCTAGTGGATTACATGAGGAAGGTCATGTAACTACTGCTTATGATTTATCATTAATTATGAAAACAGCATATAATAATAAGGATTTTCTAGAAATTTCAAGAACTCCATACTATATTTTTAAAAATAATCCTAATTTTGATGGTAGTGAAAAATGGGCAAATAACAAAAATCATTGTATAAATCCAAATTCACCTTATTATTATGAATATGCTGTTTCTGGTAAAACAGGATATACACCTGAGGCAAATCATACCTATACTTCTGTTGCTAAAAAAGGGGATCAAGTATTAATTGCTTCGTTTTTAAATGCAACTGATAAAGATACTCAATTTAGAAATGTAGGTGAATTATTTCAATACGGATTTGATAATTTTCAAACTACGAAAATAGTATCCAAGGGTGAAAAGCTATCTGAATATAAAATTAACGATAATATTACTATTCCACTCTTAGCAACTACTGATGTTTATTTTACTCAATCTAAGTCTGATCCTAAGCCTATTGTATCTGTTACTTATGAGAATAGAGATATTAGTAAAAAAACAATAAATAAAGGCGATTTATTATTTAATTCATCAATTCTAGTTAATAATAAAGATTTTGCTAAAATTGATTTATCAAGCGGAATTGACAGAGATTATTCTTTTAAGGTCAAAGTTAGTGAATACTTACAAAAACTAAAAGAAGACAAGCCTAAACTACTTATAGCTAGTTTTACATTTTTAATTATAATTTTATTCCTACTTTTTATATTAAAAATAATAAAAAAGAAGAGACAAAGAAAGTAAAAGGATGAAACTATGTGTCTCATCCTTTTACTTTCTTTAGTTAATTATATAAGTTTTTTTATATCTTCAGGTAATTCTGCTCTTAATGATAAACTTTTTTTAGTCCTTGGAGACTTAAAATCTAAACCATACGCATGTAAAGCCTGTCTTCCAATTATTTCAGAATCTTCCTCATATCCATATAATGTATCGCCATATATAGGATGTCCTAAAGCTTTTAAATGTACTCTTATTTGATGTGTTCTTCCTGTTTCTAATAAGCATTCTACCACATCTCTATCTGCTAACCTTTTAACCACTTTATAATGTGTTATACTTCTCTGTCCCCTTTCATCTATTACTCTCCCTATTACCCCTTCTCCTTCTGGCCTATATATAGGTAAATCAATAGTTCCTTCCATATTTTCTAAATTACCATGTACTACAGATAAATATCTTTTTTCTATATTATTTTGACTCATATCTTTTGATAACTCCATATGAGCATATTGATTTTTTGCTACTATTATCAATCCAGAAGTATCCATATCAAGTCTACTAACTAATCTAACTATACACTTTTGATTAGTCTCCTTAAAGTAATATAGTAAACCATTTGCAAGAGTTCCTGATTGATATCTTTTAGTAGGGTGTACTACCATATTAGGTCTCTTATTTATTACTATTATATCTTCATCTTCATATACTATATCTAAATCCATTGGCTCTGGTGTAATATTTTGACTTTCTTCTTTACATAAATTAATAAGAACTTCTTCATTTTCTTTTAAAACATAATTCATTTTTACAGCTTTATTATTTACGAATATTCTTTTATCTATAGCTGCGCCTTTTATTAATCTAGATGATAGTCCTAGCTCCTCTTTTAAATATTCTCTTATTTTTCTTCCTTCGAAATCCTTTATAACAGTCTTTTTTATAGTGCTCATCATTTCCTCCTAATGTTAAAGGTAGAAAATCATTAGACCTTCTACCCTTTTTTACATAGATATCTTTAATCTCCAAATAGATTGTAATCATTACCAAGAATTATTACTACATCATAACTCTCATACTGCTCATTCGTAAGTTTTTCCGTCTTGCTTATATCTGTATCATTTTTTAATAAATTCCTAATCTCTTTATCATTAGTCTGTATTACACTTTTATCTCTAGGTTCTAACGAATTACCCACATCAACTGAAGTATACCCTGATTCATTTAATTTTGTCTGCAAGTTCCCTGCTAATCCATTAACCTTTGTTCCATTTAACACCATAATTTTAATGTCCTCTTTTTTCTTTGATGTAGCAATAGAATCATTTGATAATTCAGAAGATGATAGTGAGTTTATTAATTCTATATTATCTTTTTTATCAACTATTAAATAATCTTGCCTGTAAATCTCTTGAAATTCACCTTTTAAACTGGTCATTATTATATCTTCAGGTTTAAGTCTTAATATGCTTAATCCTAAGGATAACATTCTATTAGCAGTTAGATTTGTATCTACATTGTCACTAATAGATTTTAAAATATCAGGTACTTTAAATATTATTGAAGGTGTAAGACACTTCTCAACTAGCTTACTAATAAACTTTTGCTGATTTTTAATTCTATCTATATCACCATTAATAAGACCTGTTCCATCATTATTCTTTCTCCATCTGAAGAACTCTTCTGCTTTTTGTCCATCTAAGTGAACATTTTCTCCTGCATTAAACCTTATATGTAGGTTTTGGACATCATCATCATAAAACATATCTTGATCTATATACATATCAACTCCACCTACAGCATCCACTAAATTTCTAAATGCTTTATAGTCTATTTCTACCATATAGTTAATCTTTACATCAAGCAAATTTTGAATATGTTTTATTAATTCTTCTTCACCACCTAAAGTGTAAGCAGCATTTATTTTCCAATACCTTTGATATTGCCCATCGTCTACATATGCATCAACTTCAATCATAGTATCTCTAGGAACTGATACTAAATGAACCTTTTTAGTAGATGGATTATAGTTTAAAACCATTATACTATCTGTTCTTCTGCCAGCTTTATTTTCTAGATTTTCTGTATCTCCAATATCCATTCCAACTATTAGTATATTTACAGGTTCATTCCACCCTGGTGTTAAAGGTTTTGAAAGAGTAGTATGATTATTTAGTCCTGCTAAAAAAGAATATATATATATTCCTCCACCTATAACTAAAATTAAAAGAAGAATAATAAATGCCATTATACTTCTTTTAATTTTTCTTCTTTTTTGTTGTATTCTCATTTTCTTTTTTCTTAAGTGTTCATTTTTTAAGCTTTTCTTTCTTGCAACCGGATTATCTACTTCCCTTTTTCTTTTCCCCATTCCAAAACATTCCTCTACTTTTTATTTATTTAAAAGCAAATAATTTCTTGCTTTAATACTATTAATATCTATTGTGAAACCTTTGTCTAATAAATACCTAGTAGTATGTGTTAAAGCCATTAAAATCCCTTCATCAAGATTTTTAAAAGCTGTACTTCTTATTTTTTCCACACCTGGAAATCTTCTGTTAGGCTCAATCATGTCAGCTATATATACTATCTTATCTAAGGTAGACATATTTTCTTTACCAGTTGTATGCCACCTTACTGCACTTAAAATTTCTTCATCATCTATATTAAAAACTTCTCTCCCTATGATTGGAGCAATTATACTATGCCATAATTCTGGAGTATTCTCTTCATCATATGATAGTTTTATTTTATTCTCATCTATTATTTTTTTCATTTCATCTACTGTTTTATTTTTAGCAACATCATGAATTAAAGCTGCAATTTTAGCCTTATTTAAATCTACATCATTTATTTTTGCAAGCTTTATTGATGTCTCAACTACACCTAAAGTATGATTAAATCTACTTTCTACTAAATTATTTTTAAGATAATTTTTAATCTCATTTACATCATACATACCCTCACCCCTTATATAGTTGATTTCTCTTTATAAAATCCAATACCTCTTTAGGTAAGAAAAAATCTACTCTTTTATCTTCTTTTATTCTTTGTCTAATCATAGAAGAGGATATCTCCAAATCAATAGTATCTAAAAAACTAATCTTTGTATCATATTTCTTCTCTATTTTATTTTTCTGTTCTAATAATAGTTTCTTATTATATCCCGACCTATTAAAAACAATAAACTTACAATTTAAAAATATTTTTTCCGGTTCTTTCCATTTTTCTATATCCATTAAACAATCCGCACCTGTTATAAAAAATAAACGATTATCTGGAGAACTTAGATACTGTAATGTTTCAAATGTATAACTATATCCTTGTTTCTTTATCTCATAATCACTTATTTGAAAATCTTTATAAGAAGCTATAGCTAATTTAACCATATCATACCTTAAGGGAGCCATAAGGATACCATTGGTATCCTTATGTGGTGGGCTCCCTGCTGGCATAAATATCACCTTATCTAAATTTAGTTGGTGTTTTGCCTCATATGCTATATATAAATGAGCCAAATGAATAGGATTAAAGGTTCCTCCTATTATGCCGATTCTTTTCATCTATCTATCTTTTTGTTATTGGTAATTCAATTTTAGGTTTTTTTAATGACTTTTTATATAAGACCATTTTACTTCCTATAGCTTGAATTCCTTCACATCCTATTTTTTCACAAATATAATTTGAAGCTTCTCTTGTTTCTAATCCACTATTTTCTAAAACTTTTATTTTTATTAGTTCTCTAGCTTCTAGCGCTTCCTCTATTTGCTTCAAAAAAGTTTCTTCTATTCCATTCTTTCCTAATTGAAATATAGGATCCATACCATTAGCTAATCCTCTTAAGTAAGCTCTCTGTTTTCCTGTTAACATAGTTTCTCCTCCTATAATATATATTCAAACTCAAAGTCGTTAAGTCTAACCATATCTCCGTCTTTTATTCCCATCTCTCTTATCTCATCTAATACGCCTTTATTTCTTAAAACTTTATGGAAGTATCTTAATGAATCTGCGTCATGGATATTTACAGAGTTTAATAATCTATCGACAAATGAACCTGTAACAACATATACTTTATTATCATCCTCACCGTCTTCAATAGATATTTCATAAGTAAATTTCTTTTCTTCTGGTATAAATCTTTCTTCTTCTGGAATTTCTAAATCTATTATTGGAATTTCTGAAAGCATTCTTCCTGCTTCTTTAATTACATCTTCAACTCCAGCTTTAGTTGCTGCTGACATTTTAAATACTTTATCAAATCCTAGTTCATTTACTTTCTTTTTAAAGTTTTCAAAGACTTCTTCATCAAAAAGCATATCTGCCTTATTAGCTACAACTATTTGCGGTCTATCCCATAATTTTACTGAATATTTTTTAAGTTCTTCATTTATCTTTATAAAATCTTCTATAGCATCTCTTCCTTCTATTCCTGAGATATCTACAACGTGGATTAATAATCTAGTTCTTTCTATATGTCTTAAGAATTCTAATCCTAATCCTATACCTTCTGAAGCACCTTCAATAATACCTGGTATATCTGCCATAACGAACGCATTTATTCCTTCAACCTTTACTACCCCTAAATTTGGTTTTAAAGTTGTAAAGTGATAGTTAGCTATCTTAGGTTTTGCTGCAGTTACTGTTGAAAGTAAAGTTGATTTACCTACATTAGGGAATCCAACTAATCCTACATCTGCTAATAATTTCAATTCTAAAGTTATCCATCTTTCTTCCCCTGGCATTCCTGGTTCTGCAAAGTGTGGCGCCTGTCTTGTTGGTGTACAGAACTTACAGTTACCTTTTCCGCCTTTTCCACCTCTTGCAAGAACAAATACATCATCTTTATGTGAAAGGTCAGCTATTACTTTGTTTGTTTCAAAGTCTCTTATTATTGTTCCCATAGGAACATTTATGTAAAGGTCTTCTCCATCTTTACCATAGCACTTAGATCCTTCACCTTTTCCACCTGCTTGAGCTATGAATTTCTTTTTATACTTAAAGTCTAAAAGTGTAGTTAGTCCTGTATCAACCTTGAATATGACACTTCCACCTTTTCCTCCATCTCCTCCATCTGGTCCACCTAACGGTACGTATTTTTCTCTTCTAAAAGAAACACAACCATTACCACCATCTCCAGATTTAACAAATACTTTGGCCTTATCTATAAACATATACTCACCTATCTTTCTGTAATAACTTTTAATTACACGTAATAATATAAATTCTCATCTTTATATTATCCCATTATTTTATAATGTTTATTATACCATAAAGAAATAAAGTGATTATATCACTTTATTAATAATTAATAATGAATGATAAATAATTTAAGATAAAACTTTTAATGTTTATAAGAACATCTCTTAAATATTTTAAAACTTATTCATTACTAATTATTCATTATTCATTATTAACTCTCTATAGCAAATTAACAAAAGAAAGCACCCTAATTTTAGGGTGCTTTATGAAAAAATAATATTATTCTGCTATTTCTTCAACATTTACTGGGTAAATGCTAACCTTTTTCTTGTCTCTACCCATTCTTTCGAATCTTACGATTCCGTCTTCTTTAGCAAATAGAGTATCATCTCCACCCTTACCTACGTTAGTTCCTGGGTGAATCTTTGTTCCTCTTTGTCTAACTAGAATGTTTCCAGCTAAAACGAACTCTCCGTCAGCAGCTTTAACTCCTAATCTCTTTGATTCTGAATCTCTACCGTTCTTTGAGCTACCTACCCCTTTTTTGTGAGCAAATAATTGAAGGTTCATCATTAACATATCTCTTGCACCTCCTCTTTCAATAATTTTATATATTCACTATCTTTGTTTTTTCCAAAACTCGTTTTAAGAGTCATCATTAAACTTTCTAAACTTTTTTCAAAAGTTAAAAGAATGACTTGTGCACTCTTAATTTCTTCTAAGTCAAGATTTGATAAATTTATATTTAAAAATCCATCATTAATTTCATACTTAACCGGAAGCTTTAAAACTTCCTCCATACCTATTACAGCACTTTGAGATAATACTGAAACTGAATTGCAAACTAAATCAAAAACTTCTCCAGTTGCACGCTTCATTTCCTCTCTAGATAAAGCATGACCTTTAATCTTAAATCCTAGAGTTAAGTTATCCTTCTTAAATATCGTAATCTTAATCATAATATTAAGCTTCGATCTTTTCGATTACTAACTTAGTGTATGGTTGTCTGTGTCCAGTCTTCTTTCTGTAGTCCTTCTTTGGTTTGTACTTGAAAACTGTTACCTTCTTAGCTTTGCCTTGAGCAACAACCTTAGCTACAACCTTAGCTCCTTCTACAACTGGTGCACCAACTTTTAAAGTTTCTCCGTTTGAAACAGCTAAAACTTCTGTTAATTCAACTGTTGAGTCAACTTCAGCGTTAAGTTTTTCAACGTATATTACGTCTCCTTCTTGAACTCTGTATTGTTTTCCTCCTGTAGTTAATACTGCGTACATTAAAAACACCTCCTCTTATTACGGTCTCGCCAACCAAGGTACAAAGTTTAAACTTTGTTTTTAAAAAACCTCTTATGTGCGGTTAACATTTGATATTTTATCATATTATTATGTTACTTGTAAAGATTTTTATTCATATTTTTCATAAGCATTAACTTTAAATTTTTTTACATTTTCTTTTTGTGTATTAAATATTAAAGGTTCTATTTTATATCCTTCAATTCCATCAACAAAATTTAAATATATTTCTTTATCTAATCCTTGAATATTCCTTAAAAAGTTAAACATGTTACCTTCTATTTCTTCTTGATAATTTTTATCTAACTCTATATAAAAATCATTTATTGAATTCTCTTCATTGCATTTAATAATTTCATTTTCCAATAAATTTTCTATATATGATATTTTTAAAACTTCGCCTTGCCCTTTACATCTTTTGCAAGATTCATCCAAATAATTATAAATTGACTTTCCTATTCTTTTTCTTGATATTTGAACTAAATCTAATTCTGTAAATGGAAATATTCTTACATTGCCTTTATCAGGTGATAATGATTTCTTTAATTCATCCATTATTATAGCTTTATGTAATTTATTTCTTACATCTATAAAGTCTATCACTATTATTCCACTTAAATTTCTAAGTCTTATTTGACGTCCTATCTCATTTGCTGCTTCTACATTAGTTTCTAATATTGTTTTTTCAAAAGATCTACCTTTTATATTTTTCCCTGAGTTTACATCTATAACATACATAGCTTCAGTTTTATCAATAACAATATTTCCACCACAAGGTAAATTAACTTTATTATGCCTAAGTTTTAATATTTCTTTTTCTATATCATAATAATGAAATAATCCTCTGTTTTCATTAAATAAGAATATTTTTATATCTTCATTATTTTTAAAATACTCCATTACTTGATTATAGTCATCCTCATTATCTACTATTATCTCAGCTTCATCATCTACCTTATCCCTTAAAACCTTATTTAAAATTATATTTTCGCCATATACTTTTCCAAGTTTTAAACTATAAAATAATTTTCTTTTTATACAATCTATTTTTTCAATTAAAGCTTTTTGCTCTTCTTCTAACTGATTTTTCGTTGCATTAACTGAATTAGTTCTTAATAATAATTCATATCCATCTAATGGAGTAATAAAGTCTTTTAATCTATTTATTTCTTTATAATCTGTTATTCTTTTTGAAAAGCTAATTCCGCTTCCACCTAAGGTTATAACCATAAACTTCCCTGAAACACTTACTTTTGATGTTAACTTTGCACCTTTGTTATTTAATGGTTCTTTAACTACTTCAACTAAAATTTCATCGCCTTTTTTTATTCCTTTACCTTTAAGCTCATTGCTTAAATACATATATCCTTCCTTAGATAACCCAATATCTACAAAGATTGAATTAATAGCTGGAACTATATTTTTAACACGTCCCTTATATATTTCTCCTATTTGAGGATCTAAAGAATACTCCTCAACAAAACACTCTGATAATCTTCCTTTATCCTGTATAGCTATCCTTAAAAGATTTCTTTTCCTCTCGATGAATATCTTTTTCATAAATCACACTTCCTAAATACTTTTATATAGAGCCACGTAATTTTTTCCCTTTAATACATACATTTCTTCCCTCTTTATATCTACAAATGCATCTTCAATTATATTTGATATTTTACCTTTTATATATGATGCTACTAAATCAGGTGATAAGTGCTCCCTACTTCCTGAAGAAATTAACATATTTATTATAATCTCATTATCTTTCACCCAATATTTAAAGCCTTTAATCATAGTCTTTAAATCTACTTCTTTTTCGCCTTTTTTACTCTTTTTTATAGTAATCCACTTTTCTTCACCTAATAATGATTCCATTTTAGAAGAAACTTCTTCCGATTTATCACAGAGCATTTTTACTGTAAATCTAGCCGCATCAACTAAAGCCATACTTTGAGGTAATTTCTTTTCTCCATCAACATTTATAACCTTATGTGCACTTATGAATTTTATACCCTGTGCAGTTTTTTCATTTAATCTATCAATTATTTCATTTTCATCTAACTCTTCAACTAATACTATATCCATATATTCAGCCTCTGAGTAAACTCCAACTGATAAAGGTTGTGCTATTGATAATGCCATATGCGGATTAAATCCTTTTGAATATTGCATAGGAAGATCTGCTCTTCTAATTACCTTTTGAATTGTTCTCATTAAATCTAAATGAGATATAAATTTTATGCTTGATTCTTTAGTGAACTTAATTACGTAACGCACCTTCGAAACACTTCCCTTCTTTAAAGTTTACATTAACTCCACATCCTGTACAGCCTTTTCTACAGTTTTGTGTAAGTTCTGCTCTCTTAGCCTTTTCATTTTCTAATTCAAGATATTTTCTATTTACTCCTATATCAATGAAATCCCATGGAAGCACTTCATCATAACTTCTTTCCCTATACACATAAAATTCTGGATCTATATCACATTCTTTCATAGCTTCAACCCACAAATCATAATCAAAGTATTCTGACCATCCATCAAATTTAGCTCCTTTTTCAAAAGCTTTAATTAATAAATCACAAGTTCTTCTATCTCCTCTTGCAAATATAGCTTCCATAAGTGAAGTTTTTTGTTCATGATAATTATAATTTATAGATCTTGATTTTATAGCACCCTTTACAGCATCAATCTTTTGCCATATTTCTTCTGGCCTTGCCATTTTAGCCCATTGGAATGGTGTAAATGGCTTTGGAACTAATATTGATGTACTTACTGTTATTTTTAATCCCTTTTGTCTATTTTCTTTTGGAATCCCATAATAAACATTGGCCATCTTTTGAGCTAATTCACCTATTCCAGCAGCATCTTCTATTTCTTCATAAGGTAATCCTAATATAAAATACAGCTTAATTGTGCTCCATCCTGATTCGAAGGCACTCTTTGTTGCTTCTAATATTCGTTCTTCCGTTAGCCCTTTATTTATTATATCTCTCATTCTTTGAGAGCCAGCTTCTGGAGCAAATGTTAAACCAGTTTTTCTAACCTTTTGAATTTCCTTTATTAAATCTACTGAAAATGCATCTACTCTTATTGACGGTAATGCTACACCAACATTTTTTGATGCATGTTCAAAAATTAACTTACTTACAAGATTTTGTATATCTGAGTAATCGCATATACTTAATGATGCAAGCGAAATTTCTTGATATCCTGTTGATTCAATCATTTTTCTAGCTTGTTCTAATAAAGTAGCTGTACTTTTTTCTCTAACAGGTCTATAAATCATTCCTGCTTGACAAAATCTACATCCATTAGTACATCCTCTTGTTGTTTCTAACACAATTCTATCATGAACTATTTCTGAGTAAGGAACTATCATATCTATAGGAAAATCTACTTTATCAAAGTTATTTATTATTCTTTTCTTAACTCTTGGTTTTACATCCTCAAATTTAGGTGTAAATTCTTTTATCGTTCCATCTTCATTATATGTAACATCATATAATGAAGGTACATAAACACCTTCTATCTTAGATATCTCTCTTAAAAATTCTTTCTTCTTCCCTTTCCCCTTATACTTTTTATAGATATCAAGGACATCATTCATTATTTCTTCACCTTCGCCTATTTCAAAGAAATCTACTATATCATATAAAGGCTCAGGATTATATGCACATGGTCCACCAGCCATAACTATAGGTTCATCTTCTCCTCTTTCTGATGCCCTTAAAGTTATTCCTGACATATCTAACATATTTAATATATTTGTATAACTCATTTCATATTGAAGTGTAAATCCTAAAATATCAAATTCTGTTAAAGGATCCTTAGTTTCCAATGTCATTAATGAAATATTATTTTTTCTAAGTTCTGCTTCCATATCTGGCCATGGCGCAAAAACTCTTTCACAATATGTATCTTTTCTTTGATTTATTGTATGATAAAGTATTCTTGTTCCTAAATGAGACATCCCAACTTCATATACATCTGGAAAACAAAATGCAAATCTTATATCAATTTCATCTAAATTTTTTACTACTTGATTTAATTCTCCACCAGTATATCTTGATGGTTTTTCAACCTTATATAGAATATGGTCTGTAATTTTGTTCATTACCCTTCCTCCTATAAATTAAAATTTAATTTTTATAGTTCTTAGCTTCGGTTTAAACTTAATCTATTATTTGTATATTGAATTCTTAACAATTAAAAAAGAAGTATATCTCTATACTTCTTAATATCTTACTATTCTAGCATACATAAGTCAAAAAAGTAAATGTATTAGTGTTTCTGTAATCTTATGTCTTTATATTCCTCTAAAGTTATATTTCCATAAAACTTCAAAGCATCTATAAGTTCATTTTCTTGTAATATATACAATAAGTTCATATCATCATCTAAAACATAAAAAGTATTAAACTTATTTCTATCTACTAATCCTAAGACATTTACCAAGTAATTTTTATAATAAACAGATACCGTCTTATTTTCAATATATTTATTTTTAATTAACTTCTTTCTCTTCTTAACCATATTTCCCATTGTTATATACATTGTGCTTCTCTGCTCTGATCTTGTAATATATATAATTATACAAGCGGCAATAAACATACTCAAATTCAGTTTATGTATTGATATAAAAAGTAATAAAGATATACAAACAAAACTTATAGCTATACAATAGCTTGTTAACCTTATTATTTTTTGGGCTTGTTTATATAAAATCTTTTTTGAAATTAATATTTCATATATTCTAGAACCATCTAAAGGATATGCAGGCAATAAATTAAAAATAGCTAATCCTAAGTTTAAATTCAAACTAGCTATAATCCATGGAGAACTATATCTAAGACTTATTATAGAAAATATTATAAACATTATAAAATTAAATAGTGGTCCAGCTAAATATATAAGCATTCTTTTTATATCTGTTAATATTTCTAAATCTCCAAGTTCTGCCCTTACACCAAATATATGGAGTTCTATATTATAAAATTTACATCCAAACATACAAGCTAATGTTATATGTGAAATTTCATGCAAAATTACCCATAAAAAAGCTGATAAAAAAACCTCGCTACTTGTACATATTAACATAATTAACACTATTTCTGCTAAAAATATCTTCGCTTCTTTCTTCATTTATATCTCCCTAAAAATTGCTATAAATCCCCTTTAATCACCTTCTATCTAATGTTTCTTATTAAAACCTAACTATATAATTTTATTTCATAATAATATAAAACACTTAAACTTTAAGTAACTTATGAAATTTTAATAACTTTTATAATAAACATTTAATTCTACTCTTTTTCATTGTTTTGAATTTTATTTTGTTGATTTTCTTTTGCTTCATCTATCCTTCCTTGTACTTCTTTTACAGCATTACTGCTAAACTTCTTAAGCTCTTCTACGAAACCTACATAATTAAAATTTTCACTTACCATTTCCTTACAAGTTGAATAAATATCTTTAGCTTGCTCATAAGGTAATACCTTTAATACTAAAACTGAAATAAATAATAATGCAGTTGCTGTTAATCTCATAATTATTCTTCTTACATATCTATTAGGTTTTTGTAATTCTTCTCTTCTACTATATCCATAATTATAACTTAATCCGGGTCCTCTATAATTTCCCCTATACCCCACTACATAATTTCCTATATAATTACTTCCATAAGCAGCTTTAGAGTTAGGATAAATATTTTCTTCTTTTATACTAATAGTTTTATCTACAGGAGTTTCTTTATAATTTTCAACATTAGTCTTTATATTAGCTTTACGTTTAACTTCTTCATAATATTTTCTATATTCCTCTCTATAATCCCCCATAAAGATCTCCTCCTAATACCTTAATCTTTAAATTATATTTCCTCAAAGCTCCTTTTATGATTAATAATATTTTATGATTAAAAGAAAAGAAGATTTACTTTTAAAAGTAAATCTTCAGACTGCTGACAAAGTGTCAGCAGTCTTTAATTTTATACAAATATGTAATATAATTTAAAATATATTAATTTATTACATAGGGGTTTTGGTGATGATAAACGAAAGAAGACAAGCGCAAAATGAAATGGAAGTGGTTATGCTAGAACAATTAGTTCCGAAAGACCATTTATTAAGAAAAATTGATAAATACATAGATTTTTCATTTATTAGAGAGTTAACTAATGATTTGTATTGCCATACAAATGGTCGACCAGCTGTTGATCCAGTAGTACTATTTAAAATGTTATTTATAGGATATCTTTATGGCATCCGCTCCGAAAGGCAACTAGTTAAAGACATAGAAGTAAACTTAGCATATAGATGGTTTTTAGGTTATTCAATTACTGAAAAAATTCCAGATTCATCTACAATAAGTCAAAATAGAATTAGAAGATTTAAAGGTACTGATATTCCACAAAAAATATTTGATAATATAGTTCTTCAAGCTATGGAAAAAGGATTAGTTGGTGGTAAGATTCTTTACTCTGATTCAACACATATAAAAGCTAATGCTAATAAGCGTAAGTTTGAAAAAATTGAAGTACAAGTAACACCTAAAGAGTATATAGAACAACTAGATATTGATGTGAATTTAGATAGAGAAAATCATAATAAAAAACCTTTAAAACCAAGAAAAGAAAAAGAAGAAACAAAGCAAATTAAGAAAAGTACTACAGATCCTGATAGTGGATATATGATGAGAGATAATAAACCAGAAGGATTCTTTTATTTAGATCATAGAACTGTAGATAGTAAAAATAATATTATTATGGATGTACATGTTACCCCTGGTAATGTCAGCGATAGCGAGCCAATACTAAATAGAATAGATAGAATTAAAGAAGTATTTAGTATAAAGCCAAAATATCTTGGTTTAGATGCAGGATATTCAAGTAATCCTATTTTCAAGGGGATTGTAGATAGAGATATAATACCAGTAGTTGCATATAGACGTTCTCCTCATAAAAAAGGAATGTATACTAAGAATAAATATATTTATGACTATGATAAAGATATCTATATTTGCCCCAATAATGTTGCGTTAATATATAAAACTACGACTCGCGAAGGCTATAGAGAATATAGATGTTTTGAAGAAATTTGTATGTATTGCCCTCATAAAGATAAGTGTCTTGGAGAAAAAGCTAAATATAAAACAATTAGACGACATGTTTGGGAAAATCATAAAGATGATAATAAGAACTTTCTTAAAACTGAAAAAGGAAAGGGAATTTACAATAGAAGAAAAGAAACAGTTGAGCGAAGCTTCGCAGATTCAAAAAATTTGCATGGGCTTCGCTATGCTCGCTTCCGCGGACGCGAAAAAGTATCCGAGCAATGCCTACTAACTGCAGCAGTGCAGAATATGAAAAAGATAGCAACAAGACTATCTTTGCTACTTTTAGATTTTATTCGTATTATTTTGGATGATATTTTAAATATAAGTTTTATTCATAATTAATAATAGAAAAACCCTCTGTTTTTTAACAGAGGTTTTTCAACAAACTGAAGATTTACTTTTAAAAGTAAATCTTCTTTCTTCTCATACCTATATTTACTACTAAACCTATTGATAATACTGTTGTTAAAAGAGAACTCCCTCCATAACTTATTAATGGAAGTGTTATTCCTGTAATTGGCATAAGTCCTATTGTCATACCTATATTCTGTAATATAGCAAATAAGAAATATGCAACTAATCCAACACATATAATAGAACCAAACTTATCCTTAGCAGTTCTTCCTATAGCAATCATTTTAGAAATTAATATTCCATATAAAAGTAATAAAAATGATGCTCCTAAAAATCCCCATTGTTCTCCTATACTTGCGAATATAAAATCCGTTTGAACTTCAGGAACATATTGAGATGCATATCCATTACTTGAGTCCTTTAATTTAGAATTATTAGATCCAGTAATTCCTCCTGATCCTATGCTTATTAAAGATTGCCTAAGCTGATATCCAGATGCTGAACTATCGGCTTCTGGATTCAAAAACGATGTAACTCTCTTTTTTTGATATGGCTGAATTACACCTGAATTCCACACTAATATTACCACTATAAATAATGATAGTAACCCTCCACCTATGACCCTAATATCTAGTCCACCGATAAAGAATATACCTACTACTATGAAAAATAAAACCATAGTCATTCCCATATCAGGTTGAATTACTATAAATACAGCTGGAACTATTGCATAAAATGCCATCTTCCAAAAATTGTTCCATTCATTTATAGTTCCATCCATATCATCTAATTGTCGTCCTAACATCATAATAGTAGCTATTTTTGCAAGCTCTGCTGGTTGAAATGATAATGGTCCTAACCTAATCCACCCTCTAGCACCATTTATATCTGTTCCTATAAACATAGTTACAATTAATAACAAAATTGAGCCCCAATAAAATATAGGAGTATATACTTTTAAGACTGTATAATCTATAGCAATCATAAAATATAATGCAATCAAACATACAACAAACCATACAGATTGTCTTTTTAAAAATAAAGTTCCATACTCAGCTCTACTTGCTAAATAAATATTAACTATTCCAAACAACATTAGTCCAATCATTGAAAACAGAATACCTTTATCTATTTCCTTTAACTGTTTAAAATTTATCGTGAATTTTGAAAACATATTTCACCTCCTAGTCAACTATCCTATCATATATTATAACCTTTTTAATAACTTTTTCTATATTTTTTGCAATTATATAATACAATCTTAATTAATAATTAATTTTTATTTTAATATAAAAAAGTGCCATAGGGCACTTTTCTATTATCTACCTTTTATATTCTTTATAGGAATATTTGCAATTAACGCAGGGTTATTACCTTCTATAGCTTCTGGTTTGCTTACTGCAATTTCCACATCTTCAGCCTCTATTTCTATATACTTAGATAATACTGCTAATATTTCTGTTCTTATTTGTTCTAAAGTTTCTTGAGATAAATCTCCTCTATCATGTATTAGGATTAATTTTAACCTGTCTTTAGCAACTTCTTTTGGAGTTGGCTTACTAGAAAATTTTTTAAAAAATTCCACCTCTCACATCCCCCTTTATTTTCTTCTAAATAATTTCTTTAATGATGCAAAGAATCCTTCACTCTCTTCCCTTAAATCCATTAGAGGGACCTCTTCTCCGGTTAACCTTTTTGCTATATTTCTAAAAGCTTGTCCTGACATTGATTTATCATCTAATACTATAGGTTCTCCTTTATTAGTAGACACAGTTATATTTTTATCGTCTGGTACAACTCCTATTAACTCAATAGACAATGTTTCTATTATATCAGAAATATCTAACATATCTCCCCTTTGAGTCATTTCATAATTTAATCTATTAATTAAAACTGAATGATCTTCTAAACCTTTAGCATCTAATTTCCCAATAACTCTATCTGCATCTCTAACTGATGTTATTTCTGGATTTACAACAACTAAAGCTCTATCTGCTCCAACTACTGAATTTTCAAACCCTTGTTCTATTCCAGCTGGACAATCTATTAAAACATAATCGAAATCTTCTTTTAAGCTATTTACAACTTTTAACATATCTTGTGGTCTAACGTCATCTTTATCTTTTGTTTGGGCAGTTGGTAAAAGGCATAAATTTTGATATCTTTTATCTTTTATTAATGCCTGTTTAAGTCTACATCTATTTTCAATAACATCTGTTAGTGTATAAACTATCCTGTTCTCTAATCCCATTAGAACATCTAAATTTCTAAGCCCGGTATCTCCATCTACCACTACAACCTTTTTACCTAATGTAGCTAGAGCAGTACCAATATTTGCAGTAGTTGTTGTTTTTCCAACGCCACCCTTACCTGATGTAATAACTATTGAAATTCCCATTTTTTCTCCCTCCAACGTTAATATATATATTTATTTGGCAAATAAGGTTCTACAACTATTGTATCATCCTTAATCTTCGCAATTTCTGGATATAATGGTTTAGAACTATCTTCAGGCGATATCGTTATAACATCTCCAATTTGAAGAAGTTCAGGTTGAAGGTTAAACGCTGAAATTATAGCTTTACTATTTCCCGAAGCTCCTGCATGTACCTTTCCTTTTATTGTACCTAAAACTACAATATTCCCCCCTGCATGTACTTCTGCACCATTATTTACATCCCCTATTATGACAATATTTCCTGGGTAATTGATTAATTGACCCCCTCTTACCGTCTTTTTGATAAATTTCGTTTTTCCTTCGTACACACCACTAAAGATTTTATCATCTTTTTCTTCATCTTTTTTGTATTCTTCAAAGGTACATTCTTTAATTAAAATTTCCTCAAAAAGAGTATCTTTTAACCTTTTGATATCAATTTCATTAACCTTTTCAAGGTTAGCCGTAATTTTTAATGAAGAGCCTTTATAAAAACTTTTTCCTGCTGTTAACTTATTAATTAATAAATCTAGCATATCATTAAAATTATTGAACTTTTCCATTTCTATTATGGCATTGATACCTTCTTTATTACCTCTTATTTGAATTCTGTCATCCATAATTGCCCGCCCTCCAGCAACTTGTATAAATTCTAATACTATAATTACTAAATAATTATTATCTATTTATAATTATACCTTTTAATTATATCATTAAACAACAATAAATAACATATTTTAATAAAAAAATAAGGAACCTTGATAAAAACAAGGCTTCCTTAGTAATATCTGATATTATGGGATATCAATTTCTATATTTCACTTTTCAGTATTTTTATTATCTTTTAGATGTTAATTAAATTCTTCATTTTATTTTAGAATTATTAATTTCAATTAATTTTAGATAATCAATTATTTTAAGTTATAATTTTTCTCTTTATACTATTCTCATACTTATATATAAACAAGTTTTTAAACTATTACAGATAGTTATAAATATACTTTTTCCATTTCCTATTTTCTAATCTTCCACGACTTAATACTATATTCATTATAGCAAAATTTAAAAATAATATTATAAAAAAGAAACATTATAAAAGTGTTATATAATGTTGAAAATAATGCCGTCTCAACATTTAAATATTTATTACTTAAGAATAAAATTATATATACAACTAATACTTTTAAAAGTGATGCTATTAACCCAGTAAATACTGGAATTAGTTTTCTATTTTTATATATATTTTCTCCTATGATAGCTGCTAAAAAGCATAATATCATATTTGCTAATGCATTAATGCCAAATATATTATAGAAGAAGACATCTTGAAGTAATCCTGATAAAATCCCTATAAAAACCGCTTCATCTCTTCCTTTAATTATTGAATATGATATAGAAAACATAAATAATAAACTAGGAAATGCTCCTTTTATTGATAAAAATGGCATAAGAGAATTATCTAGAACTAATAGGCCTATTAAAACTAAAATTAAAATCAACCTTTTCATATACTACCCTCTTAATTATCATATTTTACATCTCTTGTTTCCTTAGGAATAATAACAAATAACTCTTCAAGTTTATTAAAATCTACATAAGGTTTTACTATTGCACTTTTCATAACTTTTACATTATCAGTTTCCACAGATACTACTTCACCTATTCTAATTTCCCTTGGATATACTTTTCCAAGTCCTGATGTTACTATTACATCTCCTTCTTTTATTGCTGAATCCATAGGAAGATTAGTTACTTGAGTTAGATTTTGATTACTATGATCTTTATATCCTTTTAAGATTCCAGTAGTTTCTCTTGTACTATTTACCATTACAGAAACTGCAATATTTTCGTTAACTAGACTTTCAACAATAGCCCAATTTGATCCTGTCGATGTTACTTGACCAACTAGTCCCTTATCTGAAATTACTACCATTCCTTTTTTAAGACCGTTATTTTCACCTTTATCAATTATATATCCGTTTGTAATATTTCCGCCGCTATGACCTATAATTTCACACCCTAAATAATCATAATTATTTTTAGAGTTTTTAAAATTTAATATATCTCTTAGCCTATTATTTTCATCTTTTAATTTTTCATATTCTAATAATTTATTTTCAAGATCTATATTCTTTTTAGTAAGTTCTTCATTTTCTTCTTTAACCTTGGAAAAATTAAATACAAAACTTAGACTTCCTTTTATTTTGTCATTTACTTTATATACTATTTTTTGTAAAGGACCTATTACTGTACCAACACCACTAGATACAATATCCTTTTGCTGACTATTAACTGTGTACATAATTATGCCTAAAAAGGCAACTGACAGCACTATTATAGTAACTGCCAGTTTATTTTTAAAAAGCTTCATTATTGTCCTCTTTGAGTTTTGCTTAATTCATCAAAATTATCTAGAGCTTTTCCTGCACCTAATACAACACAGTCAAGTGGTGTTTCTGCTATATGAACAGGCATATTTGTTTCATGGTTAATAAGCATATCTAGTCCTTTTAATAAAGCACCTCCACCAGCTAACATTATTCCCTTTTCCATTATATCTGCCGCTAATTCTGGAGGGGTTTTCTCTAAAGTTGTTTTTATTGATTCTATAATTGCATAAACAGGTTCCTTTAACGCTTCTCTTATTTGATCTTCTGAAACAGTTACTGTTTTAGGTAACCCTGTAACCATATCTCGTCCCTTGATATCCATTTCCTTAACTTCATCATCTATCTTATATGCTGAACCTAATTCCATTTTAACTTGCTCTGCAGTTCTTTCTCCAATCATTAAGTTAAATTCTTTCTTTATATAAGCTATTATTGATTGATCTAATTCATCTCCTGCAACTCTTAAAGATTTACTTGTAACTATTCCTCCTAATGAAATTATAGCTACTTCTGTTGTACCTCCACCGATATCAACTATCATACTTCCTGTTGGCTCTCCAACTGGAAGTCCTGCTCCTATTGCTGCTGCCATTGGTTCTTCCATAAGAACAACATCTCTTGCTCCAGCATTTTTTGTAGCTTCTTCTATAGCTCTTCTTTCTACTTCCGTAACCCCTGATGGATAACAAACAATTATTCTTGGACTTGTAAAAGCACTCTTGCTTATTACCTTCTCTATTAACTTCTTTAACATCGTTTGTGCAACGTCAAAATCAGCTATAACACCATCCTTTAATGGTCTAATAGCTACTATGTTTCCTGGTGTTCTACCAATCATTAACTTTGCTTCTGCTCCAACAGCTAGAGGTTTCCTAGTTGCACTATTTATTGCTACAACTGAAGGTTCGCTTAACACTATTCCTTTGCCCTTTACGTACACAAGTGTATTTGCTGTTCCTAAATCTATTCCCATATCTTTATTACTACTGAAAAATCCCATTTGAATTCCCCTTTCGCTTAAATTATTCCTTTTTCTTTCAAACTAATAAATTGGTTATTTCCTATGATTATATGATCTAATAAGTCAATACCCATAATTTTACCACATTCTTTTAATCTCATTGTTATATTTATATCTTCCTTACTTGGCTCTGGATCCCCTGAAGGATGATTGTGACACACTATTATATTAGCACTATTCCTCTTTATTGCTTCAGAATAGATTTCCCTTGGATGCACAATAGATGAATTCAAGGTTCCTTTAAAAACATCTTTATTTCCAATAATCTTATTTTTTGTGTCTAACATTATTAATTTCAAAACTTCTTGTTTTAAATTAATCATTTCATTCATAAGTAAACTTGCTACATCTTTAGGCGACGTTATTTTTATATCTTTTTTGCAAGTTCTTAATGTATTAAACCTTTTAGATAGCTCAATCATAGCAATAAGTTGACTTGCTTTTGTATCTTTTATACCTTTTATGCTTGTCATATCTTTTATATTACTATTAAACAAACCATCTAAACCTTCAAATTCTGAAAGCAATCTAGTACTTAATGAAATAACATTTTCACCTTTTGTACCTGTTCTAAGTATAATTGCTAATAATTCTGCGTTACTTAGAAATTCTGGTCCCATAAGTAATAGCTTTTCTATAGGTCTCTCGTCTTTTGGTATATCACTAATCTTAATATCATTTTTCATTAAATATCTCCTTCATTAATAATATACCCATCCCTATTTACATAACGCTTTTAATCATCTTGTTAAGGACATTTAAAGGTAATCCTACAACATTGTAATAGCATCCATTGATACTCTCTACAAATACGCCCCCAACTCCTTGGATTCCATAAGATCCAGCTTTATCTAGTGGCTCTTTAGTTTTTATGTACTTTTTTATATCCTCATCTGTTAACTCTGAAAACTTCACTTCTGTATAAATACATTCTTTTTCTATTTTTGAGTTATCTGTATTTAATACAACAACAGCTGAGTAAACTCTATGAGTTTTTCCGCTTAACAATCTCAACATATAAAATGCATCTTTTTCATCTTTTGGTTTTCCTAATATTTTGTTATCTAATGTAACAATTGTATCAGCACCTATAATGATAGCTTTATCATTTGTAGTTTTTTCTACATTAAAAACTTTTCCCTGTGCTAATTTAATAACATATTCAGGAATATTATAGCCATCAAAAGAAATACTATCTTCATTAAAATCACTGACCTTAATCTCAAAGTCATCTATTATTCTATGTAGAAGTTCCTCTCTTCTTGCTGAAGCTGATGCCAAAATATATTTCAAATCATCACACCCTATTTGTACATATTTTATAGTATTGCCAAAAACATATATTTCTTACACATACAAATTAAAATTTCTTTTAATTATATAAATAAAAAAAACATAAAGGCAAAGCCATATCATCTCTATTACTATATCCCATATAGTTTATCATTATATAGTAGTGGACACAAGTGGCTTTACCTTTCTTTATTTAATTTTTATTTATTTGTAATATTTTATCCAATTTTATACAGTGTTTTTCTATTTTTTATATTTTACTAATATAGTATAAATATATTTTAGTTCTTGAATAACATTTTCTTTTTTTAATTCATCTGGTAATTCTGATATATGTTTTTTAAAATCATTTAAGGATTCCAAATTATCTCCCTTAGATATTTCCGGTAATTCATTTGCCCAGTTTTTAAAATCCGTTGTTTTTACAGACTTAACTTCTTTATCGTTTAAAGCATTTACAATATCTAAATAACCAGAAGTAATTGCTGATATTTGATTTTCAATTTCATCCTCCTTATTCAAGACAAATTTCATTTGTGCATTTGTTACTCCCTTTTTAGTTAGCTCTTCAGATATCTTATTTCCTTGCTCTAAATTAAATATTCCTGCTGATACTCTAAATTTAGAATCATCTTCTAATATGAAGGAATTATAGTCATTTCCAACATCACTTAAAGCTTTATTAGCATTATCTTGATTAGAGAACATTCCACATTGCACAAAACTAAATACTTCTTCTCCTTGTCCAACAGTAGCTGGCTTCTCAGGTGACTCTATTCCTGTACTTATAGACCCATCATCTTTTACAGGAATAAAACTAAATATAACTTTAGCTATAACAAGACCAATAATGCCTGCTGCAAATACAGTCATTACTACAGACGTCAGAAAACCTATTCCATTATTTTTCTTCTTGTATTGATATTTAGTATACCTCATATTCCTCCCCCTATTTTTTGATATATTAATATATATTATTTTATAAGTAATAATATTCATTATGTAAAAAAATTACAATTTAATATTCTATAAATAGTATATCATCATAAATACTCTATGTAAATTTTTTCCAAGCAAAAAAAACTCCTTATTTTAAAAATTAAATTTAAGGAGTTGAAAATAATATATCTTTTTTATTAACTTATTATTTGAATTACTATTTTAAAGCTTTTAATACTTCTTTTAAATATTCCCAAACATTTTGAACTGATTCTATACTCATATGTTCTTCTGGAGTATGAACATCATAAAGATTTGGACCAAAACTTATCATATCTAATCCACCTAATCTTTCATTAAATAAACCACATTCTACTCCAGCATGAATAGCTACTATGTTAGCATCCTTTCCATACATTTTCTTATAAACTTCTTGACATAAATCTCTTAATTTAGAGTCACTATTATATTGCCATTCTGGATATCTAGCACTTGTTTCAAATTTTACATTTAATAATTCTGCTATAGTTTTACTTCTCAAAACTATTTCATCCTTTAAAGAGGAAACAGAGCTTCTTATTGCACTATCAAATGTTACTTTATTATTTATTGTTTTAACTACACCTATATTACTTGAACTTTCAACTAATCCATCAATTTCAACACTTCTTGTATTAATTCCATTAGGTATTAAATATAAAAGGTTAACTGTTTTATTAGTTGATTCTTTTGAAAATACTTTGGTAGTGGTATTATCTAATTTATTAACTAAGATCTTTACTCCAGAATCTTGAGCTTTTAATTCATTTAATAATATTTTTTGCCATTTTTCAACTAAAGCTTTTACTTTTTCTATATCTACTTCTTTAACTGAAATTATAGCATCCATTTCTCTAGGAATAGCGTTATCTTTTGCTCCTCCATTTATTGAAATTATTCTAAAATCAATTTCTGAAAGCATATCTTTTAAGATTCTACCCATAATTTTGTTTGAGTTTCCTCTTTCTTTATTTATTTCCATTCCTGAATGTCCACCCTTTAGGCCTCTTACTGATAACTCAATAATAGAACTATTGTCTATATCTTCAAAATCTACATCTATAGTGAACTTACTTCTTATTCCTCCTGCACAGCTAACTAATAAATCACCTTCTTCTTCATTATCTAAATTTATTAGTACTTTACCTTTAACATCTTCCTTTGAAACTGCCATAGCTCCTGACATACCAGTTTCTTCATCTGTTGTAATTAAAACTTCTATTGGTGGGTGAGCTATATCATTAGAAGCCAGTAATGCTAAAGCATATGCTATAGCTATACCATTGTCAGCTCCTAATGTAGTATCAGTTGCATAAATCATATCATCTATAACTCTTAACTTTAACGGATCTTTTTCAAAATCGTGATTTGTACCTTTATTCTTTTCACAAACCATATCCATGTGACCTTGAATAATTACAATATTAGAGTTTTCATACCCTTTTGTTCCTGGTTTCTTTATAATAACATTTAAAGCCTTGTCTTGAATAACTTCTAAATTTAAATCTTTTGCAAATTTAACTAAATAATCACTTATTTCTTTTTCATTTCCTGATCCTCTTGGAATTTTAGAAATCTCTTCAAAATACTTAAAAACTGCTTTTGGTTCTATATTTTGTAAAACATTCATTTTTTATATCTTCCTTCCTGTTAAATTATGTTAGAATTATTATATAAGAATAAGTATATCATAGTATATGTAATACTTAAAATTAAAAGTTGTTTTAATTTTGATATTATTCTTATTATTTCTATTTAATTTATTAATATTATTAATTTGTGAGGTGTTTTTATGCAAAAGACTAAAATGATTTTTACAATTGGTCCTGCCAGTGACAATGAAGAAACTTTAAAAGAATTTATCAAAATCGGTATGAGTGCCGCTAGATTAAATTTTTCTCATGGAACTCATGAAACTCACAAGGAAAAAATCGAACTTTTAAAAAAAGTTCGTAAAGAAATGAATTCTCCAACAGCAATAATTTTAGATATAAAAGGTCCTAAAATTAGAACCCATAATTTTATAAATGATGGAGCTGAACTTCATATTGGTGATGAGTTTACCTTTGTATGTGGTGAAGAAATTTTAGGAAACAACGAAAGATGTTCTATTTCTTATTCAGAATTATATAAAGATGTCGAAGTTGGAGGAGAAATTTTAGTAGACGATGGCCTTTTAAGATTTGAAATTATTAATATAGAAGAAAAACAAATTAAATGTAAAATTATAGTAGGTGGAATTATTAAAAACCATAAGGGAGTAAATGTTCCAAATGTTAGTATAAATCTACCTGCAATAACTGAAAAAGATAAAGAAGATTTAATTTTTGGTTGTGAAAATAAAATAGATTTTGTTGCTGCATCATTTATTCGTAAAGCATCTGATATTGAAGATGTAAGAAATGTATTAAAAAATAATGGTGGAGATTATATCCAAATAATAGCTAAAATAGAAAATCAAGAGGGTGTAAATAATATAGATTCTATTATTGAAGCTGCAGATGGTATCATGGTTGCAAGAGGCGACATGGGAGTTGAAATACCTATAGAGCGTGTTCCTATTATACAAAAAAATATAATAAGAAAATGTAATGAGGCTGGTAAGATAGTAATTACAGCAACTCAAATGTTAGACTCTATGATTAGAAACTCATTACCTACTCGTGCAGAAGCTTGTGATATTTGTAATGCTATATTTGATGGAACTGATGCTATAATGTTAAGTGGAGAAAGTGCTAGTGGAAACTATCCGATAGAAGCAGCAAGTACAATGTCAAAAATAGCTAAAGAAACTGAGGATCATTTAGATTATAATTACTTAAATAAAAGATTAAAAGAACCTGCTTTATATGCTTTTTCAGAGGCTATAAGCTATTCTGCATGTAGAACTTCAAATTTACTTAATTCTAAAGCAGTGGTTGCAGCTACTACAAGTGGAGCAACAGCAAAACTAATATCCAAGTATAGACCTAAATGTCCAATTATAGCTATAACACCTCATGAGGAAGTTCTTCGTGGATTAAATTTAAATTTCGGAATTTTCCCTAAACTATGTAAAGTATTCTCAACTACTGATGATATTTTATTAGAAGCAAAAAAAGTTGCTAAAAATTTATCTTTTGCAAATGAAGGTGATGAGATTATTGTAGCTGCTGGTATGCCAACAATCCAAACTGGTGGTACAAATATGTTAAAAATAGAAAAAGTCTAATTAAAAAAAATCCCTAAGGCAACTTTATTAATATAATTTTCTAAAAAATAAAAAAGGAATTTAGCTTTTGCTAACTTCCTTTAATTTTTTATTTATCAAACATACCTTTAAATAAATCCCCTAATGAAACTCCTTCATCACTATCATTATACTTAAGATATTCTTTTGATTTTTCTTCTGCATCTTTTATAGTTAAAGAAATCTTTTTATTTTCTTTATTATAATCTAGTACCTTAACCTTAACTTCTTGACCAATTGATAAAACATCTGATGGTTTTGCTATGTTATCTTCTGTTATTTCACTTAAATGAACTAACCCTTCTACCCCTGGATATATTTCAACAAACGCTCCAAATGAAAGGAATTTAACTACTTTTCCTGATAAAATATCTCCTGTCTTTAAACCAGTTGTGTTTACTATCCAAGGATCACTATTAACATCTTTTAGAATTAAAGATACTCTCTCTTTACTTTTATCTATTTCTCCTATTACAACTTCAACCTTATCTCCTACCTTAACTATATCTTCAACTTTATTTACTCTTCCCCAAGCTAAATCATTAATATGAATAAGTCCTGTTATTCCTCCAATATCAACAATAGCTCCAACCTTTAATATTTTTTTAACTACACCATTTCTTTTTTCTCCTGATTTAAGAGAACTCCATATTTTTTTCTTATTTTCTTCGTATATAGCTTCTTCTATAACTCTTCTTGATGCAACTACTCTTCTATTTTTAAAATCAACCTCTGTAAGTTTAACTTCTAAATCTTTTCCTATAAATTGTTTTAATTCTACTCTTTCTCTTGATACTAAAGATGCTGGTATAAATACTCTAATAGAACCATAATATCCAACTAATCCACCTTTAACTTCTTCTTTTATTCTTATATTTATAGCTTCTTTGTTTTTAAAAGCTTTTATTAAGTCTTCTTTTTCTGAGATAGCTAAAGCCTTTATTCTAGAAAGTAATACATATCCTTCCCCATCATTTGGTGAAATAACATATACTTTTATATTATCTCCCTGTTTTACTATGTCACATGGGTTTTCGAAAGTCGCTGTTAATTCCTCTTTTGATATAATACCATCAAAAGCATAATTAATATTTACTGTTACTTCTTTATCATTAACATCTATAACTCTTCCTTCTAATATATCACCTTTATTTATTCTCTTTACATCAAAATCATTTAGTAAATCTTTCATTGAGTTTTCGTTTGCTTCATTAATCATGAATTTTTCACTCCTTGGAATTGTACTTTAAATATATTATAAGTATAATTTTAAGCTAATATGTTATTGATTACAAGAGTTTAAATTGTTAATATTATGAATACTACCATAATACTATGTTACAATTAAATATACATTTTCTTTATATAAGAGTTATTTTATACTTTTTTATATACTTATTTTTATTATTATAAGTTAGTAATAATACGATTTTAATAGTTATTGTATACTTATAAACTTCTAATATACTAATTCAAGGAAAAATTACCTAAAACGAACTTTGAAGATTTTTTATACATAGTATAATATAGGTATATAATCTTTGTTCTTGGAGGTGAAAAGCATAAAAAAATACTTAAACATAAAAAATAAACTTCTTTTAACATTTTGTCTTACTATAGTTTTTATTATTTCTAGTTTTACTATAGATACGATTTCAATATTATCTCCAGTAACAGGGGGGGAAACCATAACTTTTGCAAAATCTTCTTCTAGTAAAAGTAGCAGCTCCTCCAGTAAACATAGTAGCTCTAGCTCAAAATCTAAAAGCTCAAGTAGCTTTAAAAGTGGAAGCTTTAAATCAAATAATAGTACTAAAAAATCCACAATTAATAAAGATTCTAATACTAATAAAAATTCAAGTGGATTTAAGTCTGGTAGCTTTAAATCAAGTGATAGTACTAATAATAAAGATTCTAGCACTAATAATAAAGACTCTAGTAGCAATAAAAAAAGTTCAAATGAATTCAAATCTGGTAACTTTAGTGAATCAAAAAATAATGGCAACAGTAGTTCAAAAGGATTTAGTAGTGGATCTTTTTCAACAACTGATAAAGAAAATAATAATAAAGATACCCAAGATAAAGATTATGAAAATAATACAAAACCAAAAGAAAAATTTGGAATACCTTTCGGATTTCCAACTAGAAGGTACTCTAATTATAGATATGGTAGTGGTTTTTCACTAAGTACATTTTTTACTATATCTATTATATTTATCTTAATAGTTGTACTTATTAAGATCTATTTAAAGAAAAGAAAATATTAAAGAAAATGAATCTGTTAAGTTGATATGAAAAAATAGCTTGATTTTTCATAGAATTACTTGCTCTTTGAAAATTATATAAGTTTGAATGTTTTATTGTATGGCAAATAAGCCTACAATAGCATTGATTTTTTGCAGGTTAATCAAAGGTATTAAATTTAATTAAGATGCTGAAAACCAAGAGTTTTTAGCAAAGCTATCGCTGGCGAAGCCGGCAACTTCTGCTGGAGTACAGTTATTTAATGATCCATGTGGTCTAATAAAGTTATAGTGAAAGATAAATAAATATATAAGGTTATTAGCTTTTTGAAAAGAGTTGAATCCTTTCTTGGTTTTATACCAGGCTTTAAATGTTTTATTAAATGATTCAATTAAATTATTATTTGTATCACTAGACATTGGAGCTACAGGAATATGAGTTGTATTGGGCAATAGCGTAGCCACGGCTTCATTATATGAAGGTAATCTATCAGTTATAAAATTAGCTGGTTCACCAAATTTTTTAGCTTCATTTACCAATGCGTATGCTGAATCAGAACTTCTAGATTTAGTTAAATGAAATGCTAAAATAAATCTAGTTTCTGAATCAATAGCTAACCAAAGGTAGTATCTTTCACCATTAATAAATACTACTGTTTCATCAGCGTGCCAATCGTCAGATTGTAAGTTTAAACTAGCTTTAAATTTATCAGCCTTTTGTTTAAAGAAAGGTGCAAATTTATTAGTCCAACTGGCTATCGTGACATGAGATACTTTAATTCCAGAGTTAATCATCAAGAATTGAGAAATGGCTCTTGTTGATGAATTATTTAAAAAATATAGTGTTAATGCAGTTAGTATTACATGTAGCGGAAAACGCATTCCTTTCATTGAAAGGGAACCACTAACTAATTCACTAGAAGCTGTATCAATATTGGTGGTGTGATGTTTTACTATTATGTGATTACACTTCTTGTTATTGCACTTATAGCGATTGTAATGTTTATATGCATGATGTAAGTAAGTTCCCTTACCGCATCTAGGACATTTAGGATTATTTAGTTTAGGACGTCCGTCACCGTCGCCTAGGACGAATTGGCGCTTACACTGCTTACATTGATACTTTTGTTTAGCCTGCTTATTCATACCAAACTTATATAGTTTATCAGAATTACAGCGTGGGCATTTTATATTAGTTTTGCTCATTGTTCTTCTCTCCTTTTCGAAGGGGGTATTATTTAGTCTTGCAAACCTATTGTATTTCCTTGGGTTGAGAAGAGCAATGTTCATATAACTTAACAGATCGAAGAAAATAACTAGGAGGTTGTTTTATGGGAATTTTTAATAGAATGTCAAATATGTTTAAATCAAAGGTAAACTCAACTTTAGATGAGTTAGAAAATCCAATTGAGTTACTTGATCAAAAAATTAGAGATATGGAAAATCAACTTAATAAAGCAAAGTTAAATTCTGCTCAAATTATCGGTAATGCTCATGAAATTAAAAGAAAGTTGGAAGCTACTGAATTAGAGGTTAATGATTTAGAATCAAAAGTTAAACTAGCATTATCTAAAGGAAATGAAGATTTAGCTAAGAGAGCTTTAGCTAAAAAAATAGAAACCGAAAAGAAATATAAAAGCTTAAAGGAAACTTATGAGGCCGCAAGAAATCAAGCTGATTCTATAAAGAAAAACTTATCTGAGTTAGAAAATGAAATAATTAAAACTAGAAGTTATAGAGATGAAGCAGCTGCAAGATTTAGTAATGCTGAAGCAAGTAAAAAAGTAAATGAGGTTCTTGCAAATGTTCAAACTAAATCAAATTCAATTAAAATAGATGATATAGAAAGAAAGATACAAAAGCAAGAGGCTTTAGCTAAAGGCTTAGGTGAACTTAAAAATACTGATACTTTTGAAAGTGAATTTGAAGCTTTAGATTCTGTTGATTTAGATCTAGAGCTTGAAAAATATAAAAATTCTTAAAGGTGATATAAATGGCTAATAACTCCGATTTCATAAAAGAAGAACTTGACCACTTTGGAAAAATATATACTGATTTAACTTATGCTATAAGTGAGATATCTCCTTTTTTAGATGAAAATGAATTAATTAAAAGAAAATATTATTCTAAAATAAGTATATTAAAAACTTATATAGAAAAGTTAAATATTTCTAAAACAAAGTCACAGAAAAAAAAATTAATTAACTTTTTTTCCACAAATAATTCACATGAAGATCTAAAAATATTCAAAAATGACAATAGAGAATCTTTTTTACAATTTGAAAATTGCTCTAAATGTGCTTGTTTAAACTGTATTAGAGAATGTGAATTTAAAGGTTGCTTGGGCTGTAGATCCAATTCTTATATAAAAAAGTGCGATAAAAATAAAATCAATATAAGAAAACATAAAAATTTCTTTTTAGATTTAACTAATAATAATACAGGAAAATCAAGCAAATATAATGTTTTAGCTACACTTGAAGATAAACAATTAGATAAATTATATATCATTCTAGAAAATATAGAGGATAATACTGATAAATATATACTTTATTACTATCCATCAATTTCATCTGATGAATTTGGAGAAATAACAGATACCTCTGAGTTTGATTTTATAGTTAATACATTTGAACAATCTGATTATTAATATAAAAATATGATTCTATTTTTTATAGAATCATATTTTTATTATATTTTACTTATTATTCTCTAACAAAAATCCATTGATTATCTTCTGACATTTCTTCACTAAAAGTATATCCTTCTTCTGAAAAATCTTTTATTATTTCTACATTATCTATTTGATTTTGTATTATATATCTAGTCATTAATCCTCTAGCTCTTTTAGCATTTAATGATATTATTTTATATTTCCCATTTCTCCATTCTTTAAAAATAGGTGTAATAACTCTTACATCTGATATATTTTCTATACCTTCAACCGACTTAAAATACTCCTGTGACGCTAAATTTATAAGTACTTTCTCTGAATGATTAGATAACTCCTTTATTAAAGAATCTCTTAAATCATTTCCCCAAAATTTATAGAGATCTTTTTCATCCTTAACTTTTATTTTAGTACCCATTTCCAATCTATATGGATTTATTCCATCAAAAGGTCTCAAAACGCCATATAATCCTGATAATATTCTTAAATGACCATCTGCATAAAATAAATCCTCTTCTGTAAAACTACCTACATCTAATCCTCTATATACATCACCCTTAAATGCAAGTAAGCATTGTTTTGCTTTATCTAAATTTTCAGTCCATTCTTCAAATCTATCTCTATTTAAAGTTGCTAACTTATCACTTATCTTCATTAATTTTGACAGAGAATAAGCATCAAGCTTTTTTAGCTCGTCCATAATAACTTTTGATTTTGCTAAAAATCTCGGCTCACTCATTGGAGTATTAATATTTATATAATCAAAATCTAATGTTTTCGCCGGAGATATAACTACTAACATTTTAACTCCCTCCTTTATATATAATATAATATCATTACCAATAATAATTTTCAATTAATCACAATTATCCACTTTAAATTTACATAAAAATAGGGATTTGAATAACAAATCCCTATTTAATCATATATTCTATATTTCTTTTTTCATTTCATTATAGCAATAATTTATAATATCACTTCTTTTTATTATACCTATAAATGTTCCTTCATCATCTACAACCGGAACAAAATTTTGAGTGGTTGCAAGTGATATCAAGCTTTCTACATCTGAATTAATTGATACACTTCTATGCTTTCTTTTACGAGGTATATCTGTTACTTTTACACTCCCCGTATTTTTAAAATTCAACTCAGGTGTATTTTTTAATTTCCATAGTAAATCACCTTCTGTAAGTGTACCTACATATTTTCCTCCCTTATCTATTAAAGGAATTGCTGTATATCCATGATGCTCCATTCTTTCTATAACTTGTCGCATTGTTGCATCTAAATATTCATATATAACTTCGTTCTTAGGTGTTAAAAAAAACGCAATATTCATATATTTCCCTTCCCCTTATACATTTAGTGGACCACCTAAAGTATATATCATTTTTACTGTTTTTACAATGTAATTGTTGTAAATTTCAATTCTATTATAAGATTAATAAATAATCTACTATTTATTAATCTTATAATAATAATTCATATATTCAACCTCATTTATTATAGTTGAAATCTCCTTATATACTACTTTTCCACTTATTGTTTTTTTAACTTGCACTTCATTTATTACTCTATTATTACATTTGGGACACTTACCTAAAGATACAAACCTCCAACCCATAGCTTTCAATGGTATTTCAATATCAATTTTAATCTTACATTTAGGACAATATTCTTTTACACAACTTTTATCAATATTAAAATCACTTAAGTTTTTAACCTCTAAAACTGGCATATTATATAGGTCTTTAATTATATAATTCCTAATTATTCTAGAGTTATATATTCTCTTAAAAACAAAAGATGTGTAAATAGCATCATTTAAAGCATCATGTAAGTTTTTTTTATCTATTTTTATCTTCAACTCTTCTAATGCCTTCTTCAAACTCAATACTTTCTTTTTAGCCAATATTTTAGTTGAATATTCTTGTATATCTAAATAATTATTAATCCAACTTAAATCATCATATTTATGATATATAGCATTACTTATTATTTGCGCAATATCATCCTTTGCCCAAGAACATATAATATCACCATCTTCAATTATATTTCTCAGATTATTAATACCTTCTTTAAAAGAAACTCCATTCTGTAAATCCTTATCTGTTATATTGGTTATTTCTGATACTTTTGGATTTAAAATTGGAAAAATTGTTGGTTTTATATATGTTTTAAATTCCTCTAATGGCTTCATATAATTATCAAGCTTTATTGCCCCAATTTCTATTATCTCATTTTCTACTTCTATATCTTTTAAATTAGCATACTCATCATATATATTCGGATAATATTTAGTAATACCACTTAAATTATTAAATTCCAAATCAATTATTATAAATGCCATTTAATGCACCCTTTCACCATTTATGCTTATAGGTATATTATGCCATTAAATTAATTAAAATTCATTAGTTACTTTGGTTTATTTCATATATTTTTTTTGAAATATCTGAAATTACATTCATAGCATATTCCTCATTTCCTAAATCTTCCGTATACACAACTAAAATATAAGGGTTTTCAGTATATATAATTCCAATATCATGAATATACATATCATTATTTCCTATCTTATGCGCGCAAATCTCCCAAGGAATATCTTTGTCTATTCTATCATGAAATTCAGTTTCTTTCATAAATTCAATTAACTTATCATAATAAGGATTTTTTTCATTATTTTCATAAAGCTTCTTTAACATTAAAAATTGCTGTTTAGGTGTACTCTCATTAATCTCTTTTTTACATGGTATTCCTGTTACTTTATATATATAATCTGATCTATTATATGGAGTTGTTCTATATAACATATTAGTTGCTATGTTATCTGAATATACAATTGATAATTTTATAAGTTCCATAACTGTTAACGGTTTTATTGTTTCTAAATCTTGAAGTATTCCAGTTCCATCTTCATAATCTAACTCTTCTACATAACTAAAAGTATCATTTGGAGATAATTCTCCTCTATTCATAGCATCCATAACCATCATAGCTAAATCTACTTTTGTAGTACTAGCAGCTCTAAACACCTTGTCCTCATTTATAGCTATATTCTCACCAGTTTTAATATCATAATAATATAATCCCATCCTATCTATATCATCACCAACAATATCTCTTATCTCTTCATTAATTTGTCTAGTTTTATCTCCTATAGACTTAATAGATTCCCCTTTAATAGCTATTGGTTTAATTAATCCCTCTTCTTTACTGCTCCCTTTATTAGCACAGCTTGTACAGCTAACTGCCATACAGATAATTAAAATAATTGAAATAATATTTTTTCTTGACATAACAAACTCTCTCCCTTTGTAAAAAGCAAATTTGAATATTATAATATATTAAAACGTAAAAAATCTCAAGAAAATATATTCTTGAGATTTGTCTTACATTTCTATAATAAAATATTTTTAAGAATACTATATTTATTTTAATATTTTTCACTTAATTACCATTAAAATCTATTCCAGCTAATTTCATTAAATGAATAGCGTTTTGTGTGGTACTTCTGCCAACTCTCAGCTTGTAATCAAATTTTATTTTCTCATTTTCATAATACTCCTGAAAATTATAATTTACAAGCCATTTTTTAGTTTTTTCTAATTCACATAACTCTAAATCATGAGTAGATACTAATCCTATTCCTCCTAAGCTCACAAGTTGATTTATAAGCACTTTAGCTCCTTCGTGTCTATCCATAGAATTAGTTCCTTTAAATATCTCATCTAATAAAAAGAATACTCTCTTACCTTCTTTAGATGCCTCTATAACTTTTTTTATTCTAAGTATTTCTGCATAGAAAGATGAGATACTTTCTTCTAAATTATCTTTGGTTCTCATGCATGTATAAATACTAAAAACTCCGCAGTTAAATTCATCACTATAAGTTGGTGAACCGATATAACTTAATACTAAATTAATTCCTAAAGTTCTTAAAAATGTACTTTTACCTGACATATTTGATCCTGTAATTAAAGCTACTTTTTCGTTACCTCTTAAACAGAAATCATTGACCTTAGCTCTATCCCCTAACATTGGGTGACCTATATTTTTTCCATAAACTTCATTATCATCTAGTATAGTTGGATAATTCCATTTATTAAAGTCATATGCTAGATTAGATATACTAGCTAAAGCCTCAAATTCACCCATTACATTAAGCCAATTTTCTAAATAATCTCCATTCCTTTGTCTCCAACTCTCAAGATTTCTTAAAATAAATGTATCAGATAACATAATCACATTTATTATTAAATAGTATGCATTTGAAGAACTATCTCCCAACCAGTCTACTAATTCTTTAAGAGCTTTCATTTCTTTACAACAATCTATATCAGTATTTTTAATTTTTGATTTAAGTTCTATTAATATTTCTGATTTAAATTCTTCTTTGTCTATAAGATTTAATATATTACAATAAGCTTCTATATCATTTCTATGCTTATGAAATAATTGTATAATGTCACTTAAAGGCTTAGTAAGTAATTTTACCACTATATAATTTGTCATAAATACTAGAATTAAATAACTAAAAGGTATTTTTTTTAATGCTACTAATAACATAGATAATATAGTCAATGTTATAAATATATATGGAATAACTTTCAATGAATATCCTATCTTAGTTTTTCCCTTGGCCCAATTTAATAATTCTTTAACTTCATTTTTACCACCTTTATTAAAAGTTGATTCTATAATAAGCTTTTGTCTCCATTGAATTTTTTCTGCAAGCTCTTTTATACCTTCCTGCTTTTTAGTAACTTCTGATTTAGTAGGTAAATTTTCAAGTTTTAATTTTTCAGATAAAACTTTTCTACCAAATTTTGTTTTAGTGGTATTTATCAATTGGAATAAAGAACTTCTTCCAAATACATCTAAGTCATTAATAAACCCATGTTCTTCATTTAAATATTCTATTCCTTGATCTTCAAACTCTCTCCACGTTCCATCTAATCTTTTTAATCCATCTTCATTTACTTTTATAAAAATATCATTTTTTCTTTTACACTCTATTTTTCTATTATGAAAATAAGCAATAACAAGAAATATACATAAATATATAATTAACTCTAAGAATATACCTAGTAACATATCCTTTTTATAAAGTAAATATGTTGTACATATTGCCAATACAACTATCACAAGTCTTATAACTGAAAACACATATAAATCTTTTTTAAGTTTATCTTCTTTTACTTTTCCTTCTTCTATATTATCTTTATAAAACTTTTCTCTATTATTCATTTCCCAACCCCCTCCCCCTTATTTTATCATATTAAATTATTTTAATGCTTCTAATATTTTTTCTAAATTATATTTCATTCCATCTAAATACGTTTTATTATCTTCTTTAGTTTCTAAACTATAAATCTTTTCTACTTTTGCTCCAGCCTCTTTTGCTAATGTTTCTGATTCCTTAGAGCTTGCAGTTGATTCACTAAATATAGTTTTTACGTTATTATCTTTACAATAATTAACTAATTCTTCTAAAGTTTTAGGTGTAAGTTCTCCTTCTCCATATATATCTGCTATACTCTTTTGTGTTAGTCCAAAATCTCTACAAAGATACCCAAAAGCTGCATGACCGGTTACAAAATCTTTATTTTTAATCTCTTGGAATTTAACCTCATACTCTGAATATAAAGAATCAAATTCATTTTTTAACTTCTTAAAGTTTTCTTCATAAAATTCTTTATTTACACTATCTTTTTTAACTAATGCATCTTTTATATTTTCAGCTTGTTTAGTAGCTTCTTTTAAACTTAACCAAGCATGAGGGTCTTCTTTTCCATCTGTTTTAATTACATTAACTCCGTCACTTGAATTAACTACTTCAACATTCTTGTCTTTTATTGTTCCTAAAACTGGTTCAAGCCAATGTTCCATATCTAATCCATTATAAATAAAAACGTCACTATTTGTAAGTGCTTCTAAATCCTTAGGTTTTGGTTCAAAATCATGAGGTTCGCTTCCATTAGGAATAATTGATGATACTTCAATTTTATCTCCTCCTATAGACTCTGCAAATTCCTTTAAAGGACTTATAGTTACTTGAACTCTTAACTTACTTGTGTTATCTTGTTTTTCTTTTGTTGTGCACCCAACACTTGATATTATGCCTAATATTATTAAACCCGTCGCTATTAATTTCTTTTTCATAATTCACCTCTTCAAATGCAAATGATTTGCATTATTTTTTGGTATAATTTTACCTTGCATTTGTATTATTGTCAACATTATAAACAAATATAATTATTATCTAAGTTTTTATTATCTAATATTTTCTTTTCCCTATTTTGACAAGTAAATATTAATAGCTGTTTAAATTCATTTTTATATAAAACACTTAAAACATTTTTTACCCTCTCATCATCATATTGTACGAAGGCATCATCTAATATTATAGGGATCTCACTTTCATTATATAACATTTCAATAAAAGCTAATCTTAGTGATAAATAGAGTTGATCATTTGCGCCATTACTTAAAAGATCTCCTGGCAATAATAAATTTTCTTTATTCCTAACTTTTATTTCATAAGAGTCAGAAACCATAACTTCACTGTATTCATTCTTGCTAAACTCTTTAAAATAATTTAATACTTTTGAATTAAGCATAGGTCCAAAATTCGTTCTAGCTTCTCTAAAGGCTTCTTCTAAAGTTTCTATTGCAACTTCAGTAGCCTTTAGTCTTTTTTCTGATTTAGAAATTTGTGAAGAAACCTCTTCTATTTCTTCATCTATCGTAGACAAATCTCTCTTCCCTATAAACTTAGTATTTATTTCATTTTCTACATCCTTAATAGACTTTTCAAGTTCTATTAAATCATTTGATTTACTTTTTATCTGATTATCTATTTCTTCCTCAGATTCGTAAGAATAACTTATATCCTCATTTATAATTTCTTTAATCTCTTCCTTAATACCACCTATATCCTTATCTTTAGTTAATGCTTTGTAAGTTTCTTCTATAGATTCTAAGGACCTTTTTATGTCATCTCTTTGCAATATCTTATTTTTTATTTCCAATAGTTTTTCTTCTAAATTTTCTAAATTAATTTCCTTTAATCCTAAACTTTCTAACTTATCATTTAATCTATCCTCTCTAATTTTTATTTCCCTATCTAAACGTTCTACAGATTCTTTTTCCTTCTCAATCTCTATTTTTAAAGATAATACCTCTTTGCTAGATACTTCATATTTAGATATCATTTGAATTATTTCATTTATGTCATCAGTATTCGCTAATTCAAATATATAATTTAATTGGTGTAAATTTTCATTATATCTTTCTTTTACTTCTTCTATATTTATACTCTTTAATTGTATTTGTTTTTCACTTATTTTGGTTTTTTGTTTTTCTTCATATACTATAAAATCATCATAAGTTTTTAGTTTTTTTATAAAATCCTCATAATTTTTAGCATTTACTAAACCATTAAAAGAAAATAATTTTTCTTCTATACACGCTATTTCATTATGTAACTCTTCCATATTGTATATATTTCTTTTACTTGCTTCTACACCTTTTAAGTCTACAGATATTCTAAATAATTTGTTTCCGAAAAATATAGATATAACAATTAAAGGCAGTAATATTATTAAATTTACTTTAAAAAGCATTATTGATACTGTTAAAACTCCTATTGTAATAAAAAAAATAAGCCTATTAGATAATAATTTTTTCTCCATAGTCTTAATATCCGCTTCATTTATTGATAAAGATTTATTATTCTCCATTTTAAATTTTAGTTCTTTTAATTTTTCTTCATACTTTTTTAGTAAACTATCTATATCCTCTCGTACACCTTTGAATTTTATAATATCTCCTATAAATGCTTTCCTTTTATCCATTTCTAAATTTAATTTTTTGATATCATCATTTAGAGTTTCATAAGCACTTAATTTTTCTTTTAAAACTTCTTGTTCCATTGTGTTTCTTAAAATCTTTTCTTTTACGCTTGTATCTAGTTTTTCTACAAATAAAACATCTTTAAAAGAATCTCTTTTTCTATTATAGGCTTCTACAGACTCGTTAAGATTCTCATAACTTTGAGATTTTAAATCTAACAAACTTAAATAAAGAGAATTCTCTTCTTTTATATCGTTTAGAAATGATATATCAATTATATTCCCATTAGCTGAAATAGACTCTTCTATAAATCTTTCTTTTCGCTTTAACTCTTCACTTTTCTTTAAATATTCTGTAATCTCTTCATATTCTTTTTGTAACTTAATTTTCTTTTTATACTTTTTATAAATCTCTAAATTTTTAAGTTCTTTTCTCAAAAAGCTTCTTTTATCTTTTAAAACAATAATTTTCTCTTCATTATCTATATTTTGTTCTGCTAATTTACTTCTTTCATAACGCTCCTCTAATAAGTCTGAATATCTAGATCTTAATAAATCTAACTGTCCTGTTTTTCTAATTGTTACTAAAGATTTTTTTATAGACTCTAATCTTTCCATGGATTTTTGTATTGATATTTTTTCATTTCCGCTTCCTAAAAGATTTGCTGCTCTCTCCATTATTTCATCATCTTTATCTTTTGATACCCCTACTCCTAGCTGACTAATAAATAATGTTCTAGAAAATGTTGCTAAGTTAACATCTAAAAAATATTTTCCAGGCTCATTCTTAGAGATCCAATCTATTTTTTCACCTGTTAAAGCATCTAAAACTTCTGAAGTATCTTCTTTTTTAGATAATCCAAAACTTCTTTCTATTATATAAATCCTATTTAAGTGTTCTACATATAATTGGCCTTTTATTTTTTCTCCTGAAATTGGAGTAAACCTTAACCTATCATTATTTTTTATATATTTACTTCTTTTAGAATTCATTCCAAATAACCATATTTTTATAAAGTTTTGTATTGTACTTTTTCCTGCCTCATTACCACCATATATTATATTTATTCCATTTGAAAACTCAATTATTTTATTTGTTATTCCTGCAAAAGCTACTATATTAGCTTTTCTAATAATCATCTCTTCTCACCTCTTCCTCTGAAAGACATTGCATACCCAACTTAAGTGACATTTTTATAATTTCGCTTTCTTCATCATTTGATTGCTCTAACTTTTCTAATAGCTTTTTAACAAATAATCCTTTCACAGAAAAATCTTTTGAAATTTCACTATAGTCAACTTTTATTTCTGTTTTATCAATAACCTTTACAAAATAAAAATCATCTTTTATCTTATCTAATACTATTTCTTCTCTTAAATTAAAAGAGTCATCTAATTCTCCAGTTAATATAATTTTATATAAATTACTCTCTCTTTTATCTCTATCTATACTATCTAATATTACAGACTTAATTTCTTCATATCCAATAGAGTTAGTAATATCTATTTCCTCTACATAATAATTTCTCTTAGATGTTTTAATAAACTTCAAATCTACAGCACCTTTAGAAATACTACCTATAATTACTCCTTTATCTCCTAATTCATCAAATCCTCGTCCTTGAGGGCATCCTGAATAAGCATAACATGTATTTCTCTCTCTAAGTATTCCACTATAAGTATGTCTATGTCCTAAAGCTATATAATCAATATTAGATTCACCTATTTCCTTTAAAGTAATAGGATTATATTCATTTCCCTCTTCTACATTTGAAATATCTCCATGAATAAGTGCTATATTTATATAATCATTTTTAATTTGCACTCCTTCGATAAGACTTTTTTTTACATATTGGGAGTTAAATGCAGCTCCCCAAACTACTGTCTCCAGTTCTTCTATAAATATATTTTCTAATTTACCTTTAAATATATGAACATTCTTAGGCCATTCTATCATTTTATAAAAAGATTTTTCATTATATGGATCATGATTTCCTGGTGAAATAAATATTCGTATATTAGAGATTCTTTGTAATTGACTTTTTATAAAATTTAAAGTTTTCTTATTAACTGTAAAATTATCAAAAATATCTCCTGATAATAAAAATATATCTATATATTCCTTTTCACATATATCTATTATTCTTTTAAACACTTCTAATAGTTCTTCTTTGCTTACTAAAGCAAGACTATTACTTAATTCTTTAAATGGAGTATCAAAATGTAAATCTCCACATTGTAATATTTTCACTTCTTTCATAATATATCACCTTTATCGCGAACTTCTGTTCTAATTTTATCATAAATAATTTTTATATACAACGAAAAGAGAGATACTTTAAAAGTATCTCTCTTTTCATTTTTGAATGGTTGACATTACTTAAAACTTTGGTGGTATATCCATAACCGTTGTCCTATTAATTTAGTAATGTTGTCCTTATGGCTTATTTTAGTGAGCTTTCGTATTGTTCAACCATTCTTTTTACCATTTCGCCACCTACGGAACCACATTGTCTAGCTGTTAGGTCACCATTATAATCTGAAAATAGTATTCCTATTTCTGATGCTACCTCATTTTTAAATGCGTTCAATCCATTTTTTGCTTCTGGAACTAATGCTTTTGACATTTGCAATTCCTCCTTTGGCCTTAGGCTTTTTTGTAAACTAACATATTAAAAATTTCTTTTTAATGAGTTATTTTGTTTACACTATTATATTAACCTTTTTTTGTTTTTTGTATTCTAAGTAAAAGTTGGATATTTTGTTTTATATAAGTACAAACTATATTTAAAACTATACTTAAGGAGGTTTTAGATATATGATTTATTTTAAAAAGTTTGTCTGTACTAAACAATATAATTCAAAAATACTTAAAAATACACTTATAAGAATTTCTTTACTAATATTGCCCATTTGCTTATTTCCTACTTTTATTATAAGCTATGCTTCTACAGAACCAATACCTTTATCTACACCTTATCCATTTATTGCGGATAAATTCAATATTCTTGATACTCGTTCAAAAAATTCATTGCCTAATAGATTTAGAGATATTAAAGATTTAAATATTTCAGGTAGTGCTCAATTTGTTCCTAGTCAACTTGATGATATAAAAGAGGCTGTAGGAACAGATAATATTACTATTGTGGATTTAAGACAAGAATCTCATGGTTTTGTAGATGATACTGCTATAAGCTTTTATAGTCTATTTAAATTAATTAATAGCGGATTATCATCTAAGGAGACACTAAAATCTGAAAAAAAGGACCTTTCTTCTATAGCTAAAGAAGAATCATTAAATTTATATAGCAAATCTGGTGAATTCAAGAAAACTATTGAAGTAAAAAATGTTTTAAGTGAAGGTAAAGCTGTTAAAAACGCAAATCTTAATTACGTTCGCTTCGCTGTTAGAGATGCTAAAATACCTACACCTTCAACAGTAGATGATTTTATTGAATTTATTGTTAATCTAGATAGCAATGAACATCTACATTTTCATTGTCATCAAGGTCAAGGTAGAACCACAACTTTCATGGTTCTTTATCAAATGATGAAAAATAAAAATAAAATTCCATTAGAAGATATACTAAAAGAGCAAGTTACTAATGGTGGTGTAGTTCTTACAGATAATAAGTCTAGAGCAAAATTTCTAGAGTACTTTTATAACTATACTTTAGAAAATATGGATTCCAATTATAAAACCTCTTATTCTTCATGGCTTTCTTCTAATAAGCTTACAAATTAAAAATAAAAGAGATTCAAATCTCTTTTATTTTTAATTTAAATATTCTTATAAACTACTTCTAGTATCTTCTTCCTTTTCTATAACTTTTTCTTCTTTACTTTTAGCAATAATAATTACCGATATTAAAATTACCATTGTTCCTATTAGCATTGGAAATGTAAAACTTTCCTTAAAAAATAATACCCCTAAAATTATGCTTACTATTGGTTCAAAGGTAGCTAATATAGATGCCGATGTAGCTCCAATCTCCTCTATGGCTTTTAACAAAAAAATAATAGATGTAATTGTTGAAACTAATGATATTCCAATATATGATACAAATATTTCTGTGTTAATCGCTAAACTAAGTCTTTTAGTAAGTATAGCTAAAATAAGCATAGTTACACCTGAAAATATAGATATATAAAAAGTACTTATCTTATTATCTAAAGAAGATATATCCTCTAAACTTAAACCTATTATATTGGCTCCATAGGATACTCCTGAAATTAAAGCCAATGTTACTCCTAGAATGCTAATAGTTTTATTCTCAAAACCAACTAAAATAAACACACCTATAATAGATAAAATTAATGCTATTAATTTCATTTTACCTATTCTTTCTTTAAAGAATAGGTATCCTATAAGGCATACAACAGCTGGATATATAAAATGTACCGTTGTAGCAAGTCCTACACTTAAATAAGAATATGACATAAATAGAGTCTCACTTGTAATTGTATAACCAAAAACTCCTAGTACACATAAAATATAAAGTTGTTTTTTATTTATTTTAAAGTTTTGTCTTTTAATTTTAAAGTATATAAATAATGTTAGTGAGGCTAATAAAAATCTTACTGCTAAAACTGTCGTAGAATTTGAACCATTATTATATGCCAATTTCGCAAATATTGGCATGGCTCCAAATGCTACTGCTGATAGAATAGCATATATTACTCCCTTTGTTTTACTATTCACTATTTACTTCCTCCTTACAATTAAGTTTATAAAAAAAAGCAACGAGAATTAACTCGCTGCTTCTTATTATAACTAATTATTAACTTTAATACCAAATTTATTTTTTCTTTCTTCTTAAGAAAGCACCTGCCCCAGTTGCAATTGCTCCTAATATTCCTAAAACTGATATTCCAACCGCTGTACCTGTATTTGGAAGATTACCATTTGGCTTTTCTTCAGGCTTTCCTACATTTTCTTCTGGTGTTGGATTAGGATTTGGTGTTGGATTAGGATTTGGCGTTAGATTAGGATTTGGCGTTGGTTCTGGATTTGGTGTTGCTACCTCATTCTTAGGTATTTCTAATCCAGTTTGTGAAGTTGTTTTATTTGATGTTAATGTATTTTGGTACATTAAATAATATGCTGATGCTGACCAACTAAAATTTTTAGTATGCAATCCTTCACCTGTTTCAGGGTTATAATTTTCTCTTATAGGTCCATCTCCCATTAATCCTTCTGCATTATTAAACATCTTTTTAGACATTCTTTCAGCATCTTTTTCATATCCATAGTTTTGTAATGCTTCTATTCCATATAAAGCTTGATCTAGCCATACCGGTCCTCTCCAATATCTACTTGGTTCAAAACTTGGATTATCTTTTGATGCTGTTCCTAATGGAACAAAAGTATCAAACTTATTTGAATCAACCATATTTTTAACCACTTCATCTGCTTCCTCTTGAGTAACCATCTTGGCCCATAATGGAATCCATCCTTCTGGTCCCTTTCCTCTTTCTACTAATAAATCTTTTTGTGATCCATCTTCATTTATTTTTAAATCATAGAAAAAACCAGTTTCTTTATCATACATATATTGGCTAACATATTCTCTTACATTTTTAGCTTCTTCTTCATACTTTTTAGCATCACTTGTGTTCCCTAACACCTCAGCCATTGATTTTAAAAACCCTTTTTCTGCATAAAGATATGCATTTAAATCTACAGATTCTTGATTAATTGAATATCCTACAACTTTCCCTGTAGCATCTTTATTTTCAAATACATCTACACCCTTATCAACATCAAATCTTGGTGCATTATCCATTCCACTTTCCCAAGCTGCTGCTAATATAATTTCATCTTTACTATTATTAGCTTCATGTACCATTCCGCCATATTCTGCTATACCATTTTTATCATGATCTCTATTAGTATACCACCATTCGTGATATGCAACTAGCTTAGGATACATTTCTTGTAAAAAAGAAACATCTCCTGTAGCTTTATATACATTCCAAACTGCCCAAGCTGCTAATGCTGGTTTTGAATTTCTTTCATTCCAATTCCCTCCATCATCGCCTCTAGCACCATCTTTATTAAAGAATATAGCATCTATTATAGCTCCTGCATCTTGAGGTCTTAATTCATCCTCTTCTGTTATTTGATAATCGAATAACGCTCTTATATTATTTTTAGCAAGATTTCCATCAAACTTAGCTGTAGCTACTGCTTGTTTCCATGAATCCCATGCCCACATTCCTATAAACCATTTATATGACATAGAAGGAACAATACCATCATGCTTTATAGCACCTGCTGCACTTCTCCAGTTAGTTGTTAATGTTTCTATTGATTTTACTGCTACATTTTTATAATCCTTATCTGTTGTTTTTTCAACACTAGCAAAAGTTTTATCTAAATATCCTTGCCATCTTGAATTATTTCCCTCAAAATATTTATTCCCATTTACTAACATATTATTAATTTTTTCTTTTTCTGCTTCAAGTTCAGTATTTGTAAAAGTATAACTTTGAGTTGAATAAGTTTCAAAACTATTTCCTGGTTGTATTATTACATCATCTTTAAGTACACTTTTATAACTATTTCCATCAATAGAAGTTTCAATATTCTCTCCACCATACTCTACTGTAAACTTAGCTTCTTCTGTTGAGAAAAATCTCCAAGTATCTCTAATATTTGAGAAATTAACTTGTACACCTTTTGTAGTTTCTTCTATAGTTTGTCCTAAATTATAAACTGTGCCATTTTCTTTTTCTTTATAATTATTAAATATACTACCAGTCCACTCTAAATCTAAGTTTAATTCCTTGTCTGTTTTATTTTCTATGTTTGTTTTTATTAAAGCACTTCTATTGCTAGCAAAAATTAATTCTAATGTTAATTTAAAATCTTTAAGCTCATATACTTGCTCTAATCTTCCAGGATAATAATTAAAACTGCTTTTTACTTCTGAATCAGTTAAATCATATACTTTTCCTGTTCCTGCATCACTTACTGTAATTTTACTTATAGTGTCTGACATATTAATAGGATATTCTTCTCCTATTATTACTGGTCCCGCAAATCCACCATATAAATTAGTTGCTTCTTTTTCTGGTAAATAATATCCATGCCATGCTCCCATATCAGAAAAGTTATTATATCTATTTGTTGAGTATCCAGCATATAACTGATTAGTTGGTGCTGCCGTTATATTTAATACATTTGCAAAATCTGTTATTTTTGATCTACTATCTTGAGCTAAAACATTAATACTTCCTAAATTAGCAATTATTGCAACTGAAACTAATGAAGTTACAATAGATTTTTTTTCATTCTAAAAGCCATAATTAATCAACACTCCTTATATTTAAAATAATAACTATTTTTGTAGCGACAACTATAAAATAATTACAAACAAAAAAATACCTAAATCAAGATATGCTAGAAATACTAATAATAAAATCTCGATTTAGGTATTGCCTTCTTCAGTAACAATCCTAATATATTTGTAATCGTTTTTTTCTTAATCTTATTCTACTGTTTGTTAGTGAATAAATCAACGTTATAAATAATAACTTTTTATGAATACAACTTATTCTTTGTTAATATTCAACTTAAAATGATAATCTTTTATCTAATTAGGCCTTATTATTTAGACTTAATATAATCAGTAATCTAATTATTAACTAGTATTTTTTATTCATATTTTATTAATAATTTATTTTTTACTTTTTACTATATATTCTTCAAATCTATATTTTTGCCCTGTTGGATTAATTTTCTCCTTAGGGACTTCTTCTAAAAACATATTATATGGCCTTACATATAAACCACACTCTCCATATAAAGCTCTATATAAAACTAATTTTTCTTGCGTTTCTGAGTGAGTTACAAAATCCTCTAATAAATATAAATCACCTTTAAAGTGTCTGAATATTTTTCCTCTACTATTTAAAATATCTCTCATTTTCTATCTCCTTTTGTTTATATTAGTACACATAAAAATATAGCAATATAGTGTAATGCACTTCCTATCATAACAAATATATGCCATATTGCATGATTATAAGGCATTTTATCCAATCCAAAAAATATACATCCTAATGTATATGCTATACCTCCTATTACAACATAAAATAGAATATTAGCTGGAACAATATTTAAAACAGTTTTTATGTTAAATACTATAGCCCATCCCATAAAAATATAAATTATGGTTGATAATAACTCCATTTTACCTACCCATATAGCTTTAAATACTATTCCAATTATAGCCATAATCCATATAGTTATTAATATTATCATAGATGTCTTATCTTGATTCAATAATATAATTAATAATGGAGTATATGTTCCTGCTATTAGCAAATATATAGATGCATGATCTAATATTCTAAATACTTTTTTAGTAATTTTACCTGGTAATGAATGATATAATGTAGAATCTAAGTATAATATTATCAAACAAAAGCTATACACGGATGTTCCTAATATTTTGTAAGTATTTTGTGATTTTACCGCCAAAATTAATAAAAAAACAACTCCTACTACTGAAAGTATTGTTCCTATACCATGTGTTATTGCATTAGCTATTTCTTCACCCTTTGTATAAAAATTATATTCAATAATATTCTTATCTTTTTTCCCCATAATATATCCCCCTTAATTATACTTATTTTAAATATAATTCTTTCCATTAATAATTATATTATTCTATAATATAAAAAGGGAACGGCTTGGCTTACCATTCCCTTTATTCATATAATTAATTTTGATATTTGCACTCTTTATATTATTATACTTTAAATTTAAGGTGTTATAAAGCTAAATTTACCAAATAAATCTATTTAAATATAATCTTTATAATATATTTAACTCTCTATCTTTTTATGTATTTGTATTAAATTTTTATCTTTTGCTTGAACTAATTTATTTTCTTCAAAATATACAAACTCACCTCTAGGTAGATTTCTAAATATTACTGGTATTACTTTTGATTTTATTTTTTCTGCCATCAAATAATTAGGAAACTCTATTAACTTATCACCAACATCAACAATATCATTTTCCTTTACAAAAACATCAAAACCTTCACCTTTAAGTTTTACAGTATCTATTCCTATATGTATAAATACATCTAATCCATCTTCAGTTCTAATAGTAATTGAATGTTTAGTAGGAAGTATTGATATTATTTCCCCCTTTACTGGAGAAAATAATAAATTTTCTATTGGGTCTATAGCAAATCCATCTCCTATCAACTTCATAGAAAACACATCGTCCGGTACATTTTCTAATGCAATTAACTTTCCAGAAACAGGAATAAAAATTTTCATTCCAGTATCTATTCCCTTATTCATTATATTAACCTTTTTTTTAGGAATTTCTTTTAAAACTCTTCCCTCTATTACATCTTTAATTTGTTCCTTTATAATATCTGATTTTGGTCCAAATATTATTTGCAAGTTATTTCCTACTGTCATTATTCCAGCTGCTCCTAAGGATCTTAAATTTCCTTTTCGAACTTGACTTAAATCTAATACTGTTACTCTCAATCTAGTTACACAAGAATCTAAATATGTAACGTTAGATTTACCACCTAATGCACTTAAAATCTTGTTAGCTAATTCACTTCCTTGCAGATTTATATCTACACCAAACTCTTCTTCTTCTCTCCCTGGTGTTTCTAAATCTAGCTTTCTAATAATAAATCTAAATCCTATATAGTAAATTATAGAAAAAATAATTCCTACAATAATTACAAAATACCAAGGTGTTTTATTAGGAAAAACTCCAAAAATTAAAAAGTCTATAAGTCCTCCAGAAAAAGTTAAACCGATCTTTACGTTTAATAATTGCATTAACATAAATGAAAGCCCTGCAAAAATACAATGAATAGCAAATAATACGGGTGCTACAAAAATGAAAGTAAATTCTATTGGTTCTGTAATCCCTGTTAGAAATGAAGTTAATGCTGCTGAAAATAGTAATCCTGCAATAGCTTTTCTATTTTCTGAATAGGATTCATGATACATTGCTAAAGCCGCTGCTGGTAATCCAAACATCATAAAAGGAAATTTTCCAGTCATAAAAGTTCCAGCTGTAATAGTGACTCCATCTTTCAATTGTGCAAAAAATATTGTCTGATCGCCCATTATTACCTGTCCTGCTGCATTAGTATATTCCCCAAATTGATACCAAAAAGGATTATACCAAATATGATGTAACCCAAATGGAATTAAGGCTCTCTCAACCACTCCAAAAACAAATGCTGCTATAGTTTGATTTGCATATATTAAACTTCTTGAAAAATTTATTAATGAATATTGTATTGTTGGCCATATAAATGATAAAATCAATCCTATAACTAAACCTGACAAAGCTGTAACTATAGGAACAAATCTTTTTCCAGAAAAGAAGCCTAGAAACTCTGGTAGTTCAATATTGTAAAATTTATGATATAGATATGATGAAACAAGTCCTACTATTATTCCCCCAAATACTCCTGTTTGAAGAGTTGGTATTCCTAAAACGTATGCATAAATTGGGCTTTCAGAAACCATATCAGTTGAAATCCCACCGGCTATCCCCATGGTTACGTTTAAAATTAAAAAACCAACAATTGCTGCAAGACCTGCAACACCATCACCATCACATAATCCCACTGCCACACCTACTGCAAAAATTAATGGTAAGTTATTAAAAATAATATTTCCAGATGACTCCATTATTATTGCCATTGACCTTATCCAGTCCAAATTTAATATAGGAGCAGAATCCAAAAAATTCGGATTTTGTAATATTACTCCTAATCCTAATAATAATCCAGCTGCTGGTAATAATGCTACTGGTAACATTAAAGCTTTACCAATTCTCTGTAATCCTCCAAATATATTCTTTATTGACTCCCTCATATTAACTCCTTACTAAACTACAAAAAGGTGTTCTAAAGTTTTTTCTTTAGAACACCACTTATTTATTTCAAACTAGCTTACTCTCCTAAAATACCATTTATCTCATGTTTGTAAGCATCAGCTTTAGCACCAAATATTGCTTGAATTCCATTACCTACTTCAACAACTCCTGCTGCACCAAGCTTCTTTAATTCATCTTTATTTACGTTAGCTTTATCCTTAACTTCTACTCTTAATCTTGTTATACAAGCATCAACACTAACAATGTTTTCTTCTCCACCTAAAGCTGCTAATACTAATGGAGCTTTTTCAACTATTTCATTTGAACCATTACCATTTTTTGAAGCTTTTTCTTCTTTTGAACCGTTTAAGCCTTTTGCTTTTTGGTAATCTGCCTTACTGTAAAGTTTTGTTTCTTCTTCACTTTCATCTCTACCTGGAGTTTTTAAGTTAAACTTCTTAATCATAAATGTGAATAAGAAATAATAAACTACTGCGTAAACAAGTCCAACTAAAATTATCATATACCATCTTGTTGGCACTCCTGCACCTGCTGGAAGTAAACCAAATAATGCGAAATCAATAAATCCACCTGAGAAAGTCATACCTATGAATACTCTAAATATATCCATTAACATAAATGATAAACCTGCAAGTAAGCAATGAACTCCATATAATACTGGAGCAACAAATAAGAATGTAAATTCTAATGGTTCAGTAATACCTGTTAAGAATGATGTTACTGCTGCTGATACTAATAATGATCCAACAACCTTTTTCTTACTTGGAGCAGCTGTTTTATACATTGCAAATGCTGCTGCAGGTAATCCGAACATCATAAATGGGAATTTACCAGCCATAAATCTAGTAGTTCCTTGAACTATAGTACTCATTGTATCTGCTGAAGCACCTACTAAATCAGACATACTTGATAATTGAGCAAAATATGCAGTATTAGCACCAGCAATTGTTTGGAATGCTCCATTTATTAGCACTTGTCCTTCAACGAAAGAACCAAACCAGAATGGAGTATAGAATATATGGTGTAAACCAAATGGAATTAATGCTCTTTCAACAACACCATATAAGAATGTACCTATAAATCCTGCATCTCTAACAAAATTAGCTATTAAAGTTATACCATTTTGAACTATTGGCCATAAGAATGCTAAAATTGCACCTACAAGAGCCATAGCTAAAGCAGTAATTATTGGAACGAATCTTGATCCTGAAAAGAATCCTATTACTGGTGGTAATTGAATATTGTAATATTTATTATGTAATATTGCTGTAACAATACCTGTTATGATACCGCCAAAAACTGACATGTTTAAATTAAATATACCAACTGTTGTAGTTACATAAGTACCATAATCTCCTACATTATCTGGAGTTATCGTACCTAATTGAGTAGCACCTAATCCTAAAAGTGTTCCTATAACTTGGTTCATTACTATGAAACCAAATACTGCTGCTAAACCTGCTGTACCTTTATCTTTCTTAGCAAGCCCTACAGCAACACCTACTGCAAATAGTATTGGTAAGTTACCAAAAACTATATCTCCAACATTCTTCATTATTGTAAGAATCGCAGTAACTGCTGGAATAGAAACGAAAGCTATTAATGGTTGATATACTGCTGGTGCATCATTTAATCCTGCAATACCTAGTAATGCACCACCAACTCCTAGTAAAATACCTGCTATTGGAAGGGCTGCTATTGGAAGCATGATAGCCTTACCAATTCTTTGTAATTGTTGTAGCATTTTATAATTCCTCCTTAATTTATAAATAATAATATAAAAAAATAAAGACTTAAATTTATTAGAGCAGTTTACTTTTATACATATATATTATTAACCAATAGGTTTAAATATATAATATAAAATTACTCCAATAAATCTAAGTCTTGCCTGCATAACCAGTAACAATCTAATTATTTAATTGCTATCTTTTAAAACTGAAATAACTCTGTGAATATGCATAGTTAAATATACTATTTCATCATTATTAACCTCATAATCATAGTTGTTTTCTATGTAATACCTTATCTTTAAAGCACAATCAAAAGCCTCTGGATAAGTTTGAGATGCTAATTCTATAAATGTACTATCACTTTCCTTGTGTTGATTATTTGTTATAACCCTTTTCGCAAAATATTTAAGATGGGTTAGAAGTCTATCATAATTTAAGTCATCCTCATTAAATTCTACCGAATAATAATATCTTATTATGTTTAAAACTCCTTTTATAACATTTGTAGCAATAAGTGATTCCTTAGCCGTCTCATTGTAACTAGCATTTACTAAATGTAAAGCTATAAATCCTGCTTCATCTTCTGGCAAATTAATTTTTAATTTTTTATTCAAATAATCAACTGCCCAATGTGCTACCTTGTATTCCTCTTTGTGAATACGTCTTATTTCATCTAATAAATCATTTTTTATCTGGATTTTATTTCTGTATCTTTTTAACGCAAAAGCTATATGATCAGAAAGTGAAATACATATCTGCTTATCAAGCTTTCTATCTAACTCTTTACTAGCATGACAAATTATTTCATGTGATAATTCAAATACCCCATCTGGAATTTGATTGATTAGTTTCTTTAGCTTGTTCCCTAACCTCTTATCATCAACCATGAACACTTTCTCAATCTTGCTCTCATCAACTTCCTGGCCTACTTTTTTCCTAAAAGCAATTCCACACCCCATAAGGATAACTTCTTTTTTTGTTTTAGGGTCTATTGAAACAACTACATTATTGTTTAAAATTTTTTCTACAATCATAAAACCTAATTCTCCTTAAAGCGGAAAAATAAAAAAAACCTAAACTAAGATATGATTAACCCACATTCTCAATTTAAGTATTGCCTGCGTCTCAGTAACAATCCATACATTTAATTTATGCATTAATAATATCATCTTTAGTAACCGATGTCAAGATTTTTTGATTATTTCTATATACTTTTATTTATATTTTATTTTTCCCTACTATTTTATTATATCTTGAAATTTTACATCTAGAATTTCTATTAAGGCTTCTGGATTAATTTCTACTTGAATTCCTATCTTCCCACCACTTACTATTACCTTTTCTAAGTTTTTAGCCGTATCATTTACAAATGTTTTATACTGCTTTTTCATTCCAAATGGAGAACAGCCGCCTCTTATATAACCGGTATATTTTAATATATCTTTAACGTGTATCATTTCTATCTTTTTTTCTTCAACTATTTTAGCTGCTTTCTTTAAATCCAACTCTTTATCTACTGGTATAACAAATACATATAATTCATTACTATTTCCTATAGTAACTAAAGTCTTATAAACTTCCTCTATATTCCTATTAATTTTTTCTGCTACAGATATACCATCTATCTTTCCATCTTTAGAATCATATGTAATTATTTCATATTTAACATTATTTTTTTCTAATATCCTAATTGCATTTGTCTTAACTTTTGCCACTACTTAAAACCTTCCTAATCTAATTTAAATATGTTTATTAAATTGTATAACCTACCATATCCACTATTTTATCTAAAAGATCTTTTATTTCTTCATCATCGGATTTACTAGTTCCTAATTCTAAAACATTAGCTGGATATGCATTACAGCAATTTCTAATTATAGAATATACCTTAACATTTACACTATAGTTTTTTATATCTTCAATTGTTAAGTTCTCCTTATCTATAGATGCAATAAAATCTCTCATGCCATTACTAAATTTTACGTCAACACCATTTTGCCTTCTAGCAATAACCTTTGCATTTACTGCTCTCATTTTATCACTTCCTGTTTTATTATTATAAAAATTCCAAAATTATATTTCTATTATATCATTTAAATCTTGAAATTTACAATTATACTAAGAAGATTTAAAAATTAAACCTCCTTAGTATATAACTAATAATTTTTTTGATTTGTTGGTAATGTAATTACAAATTCACTACCTTCTCCCAATTTACTATTAACTGTAATTTCACCATGATGCAAATTAACTAACTGCTTTGTTAAAGTTAATCCTAAGCCACTACCACCGTGTTCTTCTGATACATCATTATACGCTTGACCAAATCTATTAAATATAGCTTCATGATACTTTTCTTCTATACCAATTCCGGTATCTTTAACACTTATTTTAACCCAATCATTTAAGTCATATAATTTAACTTGTATTTTACCTCCATATGGAGTAAATTTAGTTGCATTTGCTATGAGATTAATTACACATTTTTCTATCTCAGTGTTATCACACTCTATAACCTTTTCCTCTATCTCTGGATCTATTATAAGCTCTATTCCATTATTTTCTATGAAATCCTTCATTGCAAGAGCTGCTTCTTCAACTAGATATACAATATCATATTCTTGTATATCTAATTTATATGACCCCGACTCTATTTTAGAGGTATCTATTATATTATTTATTAATTTTAATAATCTATTAGAGTTTCTATTTAATGTACTCATATAATAACTTATTTTCTCTTTTGGTATAGGTTTATTATCTTCATTTAATTTAGTTATAAGCTGTTGAGTTGATAAAATTACATTTAACGGTGTTCTTAATTCATGAGATAAATTTACGAAATAATTATTCTTATACTTTTCATTTCTGATTAATTTAGCATAAAGTTCTTCATTTTCTCTAAATTTACTATCTAGTTCCCTTGTTCTTTGTTCTACTAAACTATCTAAAATTTTAACTCTATTCCATATAATATATAGTACACTTATTAATATAATTAAATATATTATATAAGCTATAGGAGTTTTCCAAGGTGGGTTGCTAACCTTTATATTTATAGCTCTTACTTCGCTCCATTCTCCAGTAGAATTTCTTCCTTTCACTAAAAATCTATAGTGTCCAGGCTGCAAATTAGTATAGTTAGCATAATTTCTATTTTCTGAAAATACCCATTCATCATCTAACCCTTCTAATCTATATGCATATTGAATTTTACTCATATTTCTATAGTCTGGCATAAAAAAATTCAATTGAAATTGATTTGTATCATAATTAAGTGTTATTGTATCTTCAATAGAAATTTCCTCTCCATTATTGTATACACTTTCTATATTTACCTTAGGAATAAACTTCTTTTCAATTAAATGCTCTGGATAAAAACTTGTTAATCCATTTGTTCCACCAAAGAACATTTCTCCATTTTCACTTTTATAGTAAGAATGACCATTAAACTCACTTCCTTGTAAGCCATCCGTTACATTAAAATTCATAAACTTGTTCTTCTTAACATCAAACTTTGATAATCCATAATTTGTACTCATCCACGGATTATCTTCACTATCTATTAATATTCCATATACAAAATTATTACTAAGACCATCTGATTCAGTATATCTTGTGAACTCTTCCTTATTTTTATCGAATTTATTTAATCCATATTGAGTCCCTATCCATAAAGTCCCTTTACTATCTGATACAATCGACTTTACTGCATTATAAGATAAACTTTTCTTATTCTTTTCATTAGTTCTATAATTTTTAACTTCACCAGTTTCTTTATTATATTTTATTAATCCACCCTCTAAACCTGAAGCAAACCAATAGATTCCATCTTCATCCTGATAAATGTCTGCAAACATTGTATCATCTATCTTATTTTCTTTAAGCATATCTGTATATTGAGTGAATGTATTCTTTCTATCAAAACTACAAAGTCCGTTTTTTGTCCCTATCCATAGTATTCCATCTTTATCAATATACAAAGTCTTCACATCATCATGTATTAAACTATTATCACTTCCGTCTGATTTATAGCTTGTAAACTTTCCTGTACTTTTATCATATTTATTTAATCCATTTTCTGTTGCAATCCAAATTTCATTATCAATTCCAACTATTTCCCTTATATTATCGTCACTTATACTATTAGGATCATTAGGATTATTCTTATATCTAGTTACAATATTATTTTCTCTATCAATTGTATTTACACCACTATGTACAGTTCCTACCCATAATAATCCATCCTTATCTTGATATATCCCTGCAATCATATTTTCACTTAATGAATTATCATCAAAAGGATTTTTTTTATAATGTTTAAATATATTATCAGGATTAAATAAGCTTATTCCATCATAGGTTCCAACCCAAATAGTTCCTGATTTATCCTCACACAAACTTAATATATTATTATTTACTAAACTTTGTTGATCATAAACTTTTGCTTTATAGGTTGTAAATTCATTTGTCTGTTCATTTAGCGTACAAAAGCCATTATCCGTTCCTATCCAAATTGTACCTCTGCTATCCCTTAAAATAGCCTGAACAAAATTACCTGGTAAGGATTTTGAATCTCCTGGTACATTTTTAAATACTTCAATTTTATTAGTTGATAAATCTAATTTATTTAAACCTCCATTATTTGTACCTATCCATAAATATCCTTTTTCTTTATCTGCATAAACTTTGAATATTGTGTCAGCGCTTATGCTATTATCTGAATCATTCTTATAATACTTAGTTACTAAACCATCTTTTTCTATTTTATTTAAACCGCCTTCAGTTCCAACCCAATAATTTCCGTTCATATCTTCTGTTATCGAGTAAACAAACTGATTGCTTAAAGCCCTTTCAGTATTAATAGAATTATATATCCTTACAAAATTATCATTTTCTTTGTCGTACTTATTCAAACCACCTACAGTTGCTACATATATATCATTTTTAGAATCAACTAATATTTCAGTTATGTTATAATGAGATATATTACATCCGTCTTTACCAGGAAAATATGATTTTACTTCCTTAGTCTTAGTATTTATTTTATTAAGACCTTTAGATGTTCCTATCCATATATTCCCTTCCGAATCTTCATTTACAGCTGCTATATAATTCCCAGTTATACTCTTTTTATCGTCTTCTTTATATCTAAAAATTTCAAATTCATGTCCATTATATCTATTTAATCCATCTACAGTACCTATCCACATATATCCCTGACTATCTTGAAAAAGATATTCTATAGATGTTTGTGATAAGCCATCTTCTATAGTTATACTTTTAAAATTTATATTTCTATCAATATTATTAACTGCAAATGTAATATTTGAAAAAAAACCCAAACTAATAGAAATAAAAATTAATACAGATACAATATATTTAACCCTATTAATCATAGCCTTACCTCTTAGTATATTTCTTTATATTAGATTAATTATAACAAATTTTTCTGTTCTTTTACATAAAAAAAAGAGTATATTTAAAATATACTCTTTTTTTGGCAGGGGCACTAGGATTTGAACCCAGAACCAATGGTTTTGGAGACCACTACTCTACCGTTGAGCCATACCCCTTTAACAAAAATCATTTTAACATGTCTAACAAATATATGTCAATATATAGTTAAGTAAATACTAAAATATTAACTTTTTATTATAAAAACTAATTGGATATAAATTTCCCTTGTTAATTTTTTTTAATTTGTTATAATAGTTTAAAATAGTTTTATAATCAAATTATTTTATAATCAAATTATTTAGGGAAGGAAGTTTTGTTATGAATATAAAACCACTTATAATTGGAGATTTAATAGCAAAAATACCTATAGTACAAGGTGGTATGGGTATCGGTGTTTCTCTTTCAAATTTAGCTTCTGCAGTTGCTAAAGCTGGTGGAATAGGTATTATTTCTGGTGCTCAAACTGGATATAAAGAAGATGATTTTGAAACAAATACTCTTGAAGCAAATTTAAGAGCATTAAAAAAGCATATAAAACTTGCAAAAGAAAAATCTAATAACGGAATTATTGGTGTTAACCTTATGGTTGCAATGAATAAATATAAGGAACATGTTGAAGCGGCTATAGAAGCTGGTGTAGATTTAATTATATCAGGAGCTGGTTTACCTACTAAATTGCCTAAGTACACCAAAGGATTTAAAGTGAAATTAGCTCCTATAGTATCATCTTGTAAAGCAGCTAAAGTAATATTAAATATTTGGGATAAACATTATGGTATAACGGCTGATATGGTTGTAATAGAAGGTCCTAAGGCTGGAGGTCATTTAGGATTTAATAAAGAAAAATTACAAGAAGAAACTGAAGCATTTGATGAAACTATAACTAATATTATTAAAGTAATTAAAGATTTTGAAATTAAATATAAAAAATCAATTCCTGTTATTGTAGCAGGAGGAGTATTTAATGGATATGACATTGCAAAATACTTAAAATTAGGTGCTTCTGGAGTTCAAATGGCGACTAGATTTGTAGCCACTAATGAATGTGATGCAGATATTAAATTTAAAGAAGCATATATAAATTGCTCAGAGGCTAATATAGACATTGTTAAAAGTCCTGTTGGTATGCCTGGAAGAGCCATAGTAAACAACTTTGTTAAAAGAACTTTAAATAGTAATATTAATGTTTCTAAATGCTATAATTGTTTAATTCCTTGTAATCCAGCAACTACACCTTATTGCATTACAGAAGCATTAATAAATGCAGTAAAAGGTAATGTTGAAAATGGTTTAATATTCTGTGGTGAAAATGCATCAAAAATAAAAAAAATAGTTTCAGTTCAAGATCTTATGAATGAGCTTACTGAAGAAATAAAATTAGCATAATATAATAAAAATACTCATAAAAAAGGAGTTGTCTAAAAAACAACTCCTTTTTACTATAAAAGTTAATAAAAAAATCTAGTAACTAACGTTACTAGATTTCTTGGCAGGGGCACTAGGATTTGAACCCAGAACCAATGGTTTTGGAGACCACTACTCTACCGTTGAGCCATACCCCTAAGACATCTATTATTATATATTAAGTTAACATAAATATCAATACTTTTTTTTAAAATTATTGCAATGGTAATTTTTTTAAAGTATCTGCAATTAGTTTTATATTATTAATCATCAATTCATCAAATGAAATTTTTCCATCAAATTTAATTAATTCAACAGTATCATATTTTAATTTTTCTTCATTTGAAATATCTGTTGATTCTTCAGTTTCTTTCATTGGCTTAGATTTATCTTTTATAAAAACTATATTTGATTCATTTAATATCTTTCCATCTATAGACCTCTTACTTGGCTCACCTTTAATTTTTATAAAATTAATCCCTAAATCTTTTAATAAATAATCAAATTCATCAGTATTAACAATAACAGTATAATTTTTATGCTTTCCAATTTCTTTTTTTAATGGTTCTATAATCCCATTAAGTTCCTCTATCTTTTTATTATAATTAGCCTCATAAAAATCTTTATTTTTTATATCTCTCTCCTGCAATGACTGTTTTATATTATATAGTGCTATTTTATATTCATTATAACCTAAAAAATAATAAGGATTTTCTTTAGCGCTATTATTAACTTCATATCCTAGCGGTCTAACACCTCTGCTAATATTTATTACTCCTATACTACCTTTTTTTAAGTTATCAATTAAGTTATTTATCCAAGGTTCATAGTTCAACCCTGTGTATATAAACAAATCTATATTGGATACATTGTTTATTATATTTTCATCTACTTTAAATTTTTCTATTTCTTCTTCTGTGCTAAATAAATATTCTACATTATGTTTATCTCCAACTAATGATTTCACCATATAATATTGCGGTTTGCTCACAGTCGTTATATTTAAAAATACTTCTCTTTCTTTATCAAACTCATTAGTTGCATTTACCAATAATGGACTTGAAAATATACCAAGTCCCATAAATAAACCTAATGTGACTATAACTAATATATAAGTAAGCTTTTTCATAATAATACCTCTTTTTAAATTCAATATGTTTATACTTTCTTATATTATCCTAATAGTATTATACTATATCACTTTTCCAGTAATATTACAATAATGTTACAATATTATAAAATTAAACCTTCTTAAAAGCAAATTACTTTCATAACTATTTTTTATAATTTTAAATATTTACTTATATATAGTTACAAATTACCTTTCTTTTTTACTTGAATTTGGATAAAATATATTAATATAAAGATTTATATAGAAAGGAGCTATTATATGCACTTTAATGTTGATAATGTTGAAAGTACAACTGCTATAGGATATGCTCTTGGCAAATTGTTAAAATCCGGAGATATAGTTTGCCTAACAGGAGATTTAGGCACTGGAAAAACTCATATTACTAAAGGAATTGCAAAAGGTTTAGATATAAATGAACATATCACTAGCCCAACCTTCACAATTGTTAATGAATATGATTCTGGAAGGCTAAAATTATTTCACTTCGATGTATATAGGGTAAGTGATCCAGATGAAATATATGCTATAGGATTTGATGATTATATTTTTTCTGATGGTGTTTCAATTATTGAATGGGCAAATTACATAGAAGATATTTTACCTAAAGACTTTATTCATATATTAATAGAAAAAGATTTGGATAAGGGTGAGAATTTTAGAAAAATAACTATAACACCATATGGAGATAGATATAATTACGTAAAGGAGTTAAAAATATGATTGTTTTAAGTATAGATTCATCCTCTCAAGTTGCTACTGTAGCTCTTATGAAAGATGATTGTCTAATTGGAGAATATACATTAAATCATAAAAGAGAACATTCAGTTTTAATTATGGATATGGTTGAAATGCTTTTAAAAGATAACAACTTAGATATAAATGATATAGATGGATTTGTAGTCTCTAAAGGCCCCGGTTCTTTTACTGGTTTAAGAATTGGGATGGCTACTGTTAAGGGGCTAAGCTTTGGCTCAAACAAACCTTATGTAAGCATTTCTAGCTTAGATGCATTAGCATACTCTTTAATAAATTTTGATGGTATAATTTGTCCTATTATGGATGCTTTAAGAAATAGTGTTTATACTTGTTTATATAAAAATGAAAATGGAAATCTTACTGCTATAACTGATTATGATGCTCTTGATTTACCATATTTAGTAAAATTAATTAAAGAAAAAGGAGATAAAGTAATCTTTACTGGTGATGGCATAAATAAACATAAAGATTACTTAAAAGAACATTTACCAAATGCTGTTTTTGCTCCAAATCATTTAAGCATAGTTAGAGCATCATCTTTAGGTGAACTTGGAATTAAAATGCTTATTGAAGGTAAATATGATAGCGTGAATTCATCACCGCTTTATTTAAAAAAACCTCAAGCAGAAAGAGAGCTTGAAAAAAGGTTGGCATTAAAAAATGGAAATAACTTATAATTTAATGTCTCTTAATGATATAAACGGAGTTTTTGAAATAAGCAATCTTTGTTTTGCTATTCCTTGGAGCGTTTCATCTATAAAAGCTGAACTTAATAATCCATTAGCTAAATATATAGTTGCTAAAGATAAAACTACAAATAGTATAGTTGGTTTTGTAGGTATCTGGATTATAGTTGGTGAAGGTGACATAACTAATATAGGCGTTCACCCTTCTTATAGAAAAAATAATATTGCTACTAACCTTTTAAAATATTTATTTAAACTATGCAATGATTTAAATTGTGAAATAATAAATTTAGAAGTTCGTGAATCAAATACTCCAGCTCAAAATTTATATAAAAAATTTAATTTTAAGGAAATTGGGATTAGAAAAAATTATTACGAAGATAATAAAGAAAATGCTATATTAATGCAATATAAAAAACTTTAATTTTATTATATAAAAAGGAGTTATACTTTTTAAAGTATAACTCCTTTTTATATTATGCTTCCGTAAGCTGTTCCTTTTTTTCACTATTAAAGTTTGAATCAACTTTAAATATTGCCATTGATACTTTTTTATATAATACATAAGTTACTACAGATACAATAACGGCTTTTATTCCGTTAAAAGGCAATAACCCAACTGTTATATATTGTAATAATGCAGCTGATTCCATATGCATTCCATAGGCTGGTAATAATAAATACACATTTGCTATTATTCCTACTATTTCTATTGCTATAAATCCTAATCCCATTCCTATAAGAGCTGTTTTCTTGTTCTTATTTCTATGATAAAACCAAGCCGCAGGTGCTACTAATGAAACTCCTACAATAAAATTAGCAAATTCTCCTACAAATCCCGTATTAGTTCCCTTAACAATCAAAATTAATAAATTCTTTATAAGTTCTATAACTATTCCTGCAAGAGGTCCAAAAGCAAACCCTCCCATAAGAGCCGGAACATCACTTAAATCTATTTTTAGCCAATCAAATGCTGGTATTACAGGAAAATCAAAATACATTAATATAACTGCAATTGCTCCTAGTAATGATATTTTTACTAATTTGTTTAAATTTTTGTTTTCATTGTTCATTTTTATTCCCTCCCAAAAGTCTATCCTCTGGGGCATTAAGTTAGAAATTCTAGTCTTACTTTAAATATAAAAAAGCCCTGATGTTTTAAATACATCAGGGCAAAAATTCAAGTAAAAGAAATTAGTTAAATGTAAATTAAATACAAATAACCTCTTTAATCTAACTTCCTACCTTCTTTCATCCAGACTATACTGTCGGCCTCGGAATTTCACCGAATCATGCTAAATTAGCTCGCGGGCTTTACCGCCGGTGGGGAATCTCGCCCCGCCCTGAAGATAATGTTTTATTATAATTCCATTATATTACCATCATTTTGATTTTACAAGTATTTTATTCATTTTCTTTTATATCTTTCATTGAAAGAGAAATTCTTTTTCTCTTTTCATCTACTTCCATTATTTTTACTTTTATTACATCTCCTACTTTAACTATATCTAAAGGGTGTTTTACAAATCTATTGGCCATTTGACTCTTGTGAACAAGACCATCCTGATGAACTCCAATATCCACAAATGCTCCAAAATCTGAAACATTTCTAACAGTTCCCATAAGAACCATTCCAGATGATAAGTCTTTTAAATCAATTACTCCAGTTTTTAAAATTGGCTTAGGCATTTCCTCTCTTGGATCTCTTCCCGGCTTTTGTAATTCTTTAATTATATCCTTAAGAGTTGGTTCTCCAACTTCTAACTCTTTAACTAAATTATTTAATCCCTTTTCTTTAACTCTCTCTTCTATATCATTCAGCCTTTTATTTATTAAATCTTCTCTTGTATATCCTAATACTTTAATTAAATTTTTAGCTACGTTATATGATTCTGGATGAACTGACGTATTATCTAAAGGATCCTTACTTTCCATCACTCTTAAAAATCCTGCACATTGTTCATATGCTTTTTGCCCTAATCTCTTAACTTTTAAAAGTTCTTTTCTACTTTTAAATCCACCAACTTCATCTCTATATAACACTATATTATTTGCTATAGTTGTATTTATTCCAGCTATATGATTAAGTAATGATGGCGTTGCTGTATTTAAATCTACACCTACTTTATTTACGGAGTCTTCAACTACTCCTGCTAATGATTCTTCTAATCTTTTTTGAGTTACATCATGCTGATATTGTCCTACTCCTATAGCTTTAGGATCAATTTTAACAAGTTCTGCCATAGGATCTTGTAATCTTCTTCCTATTGATATTGCTCCTCTTATAGTAACATCTAAATCTGGATACTCCTTAGTTGCTAACTCTGATGCCGAATATACTGATGCTCCTGCCTCTGAAACTATAACATAAGCTAGTTCTTTTCCAATTTCATTTTTAATTTCAGTAATTATTTCTGATACCACTTCTTCTGACTCTCTTGATGCTGTACCATTTCCTAATGATATAACATCAACATCATATTTTTTTACAAGTTCTTTTAACACCTTTTTAGTTCCTTCAACATCATTTTTAGGAAGAGTCGGATATACAGTTGCTTTTTCTAAAAACTTACCTGTACTATCTAAAACTGCAACTTTACACCCTGTTCTAAAACCTGGATCATATCCCATAACTACTTTTCCTTTTATAGGTGGTTGCATTAATAACGCTTTTAGATTTTCCTTAAAAATCTTTATTGCCCCCTCTTCACCTATATCAGTAAGTTCTGCTCTTACTTCTCTTTCAATAGATGGATATATTAATCTTTTTAGAGAATCTCTTATTGCAGATTTCAAATAATTATCAGTTATTGAATTTCCTTTTAACAATTCTTTCTCTAAATAATTTATTATTTTATCTTCATTAACTACAATTTTAACTGAAAGTATTTTTTCTTTTTCACCTCTATTAATTGCTAATATTCTATGTGGAGGTATCTTATTTACTTCTTCATTATATTCATAATACATTTCATAAGGAGTTGTTTCTTCACTACTTCCTTTTGACTCAATTTTACCTTCCTTTAAAACTAATTTTCTAATCCATTTTCTATATTTAGCTTCATCCGATATTGTTTCTGCAACTATATCTAAAGCCCCTGATAAAGCTTCTTCACAATTATTAACGCCTTTATCCTCATTAATAAACTTTTTAGCTTCTTCTAAAATATTCCCTTTAAATATTCCCTCTAAAATTAATTCCGCAAGAGGTTTTAATCCCTTTTCTAACGCAATAGTCGCTCTTGTTCTCTTTTTTTGCTTATATGGTCTATATATATCTTCAACTTCTGTTAAAGTCATAGCTTTTTGTAAAGACTTTGTTATTTCTTCTGTTAACTTTCCTTGTTCTTCTATAAGCCTTGAAACATCCGCTTTTCTTTCTTCTAAGCTTCTAAGATATGTTAATCTTTCTTGAAATTTTCTTAATATCTCATCTGTTAATCCCCCAGTTTGTTCTTTTCTATATCTAGATATAAATGGAACTGTATTTCCCTCATCTAGAAGTCTTATTACATTTTCCACTTGAGATAATTTTATTCCTAGTTCTTCTGCTAGTCTTCCCTCTATCTTAACCATTGTTTCCTCCTATTATTTTTACTAAAATTTACATAATACTAATATTATTATAATATTATTTATAATTAATACAACTATACATCTTTCAAATATTTAGTGATATAAATTTATGATATATTTTATTATTCCTATTGATATTATGTAAATAAATAGATATAATTATATTGTAAATATTTTACAGTAGGTGATTGTATGAAAAAATTTGCTGCTATTTTAAACAAAACAATAAATATATTATTAATATTTTTTGTAGTGTTTTTAATATTAAATGAATATTATATTGTAGAATTTTCAAAAACATTAAGAAATGTTTTTGCTTTTCTTACATTTATTCTAATCCTTATCTCTGCAATGAAAGAACTTTTAACTAACAAATCTGGATTATCTAGATTTATTAATGGAATTATTTTATTTTGTTCTATTATTGGTGGAGTATTTTCAGTTATAAGCAATCAACTTAATCTATTTATCTATATTTGCATACTATTTTCTGTAAGCTATGGATTTATAGACTTAGTATATAAAAAATCCTAATTTAATTTGACCATTATAAAATTATCTCTCATAATTTAACACCTCAAGTAATAGTATTTAATAAAACTATTATTTGAGGTATTTTTATGAAGAAAAAAGTTTCATACTATTTGTTAATATTATTTATTACTACGGCATTGGGTTTTTCTATTTTTTTTAATATTACATATTCGCAATTTAATTCAAATAATGTAAAGAAAAATATAGCAAACTTTTCTTCACAAACCTATAGTGGTCGTTTACCTGGAAGTGATGAAAATAATTTAGTTGCTGAAATAATTCGAAAGAATTTTCAAGATAACAAATTAACACCATTAAATGATAACTATAGAGAGAATTTTAATACTGTTTGTCCTGTAAAAACAAATACTCAGCCTTACATGCAAATTTCTACTAAGGGTATTGTTTTAGAGGAATTAAAATATGGTGTTGATTTTAAAGATGATATGATTAATTTTAAAAAAAATACTATTACATTCTCAAGAGCCGATACTGTAAACATTTATACTAAATCTATAGATGTTATTACCTCTGATGCAAAATGTTTATTTTATGTGAATTGCAAAGAAGATTTCTCTTTTAGAAGTTCTTTTTCAAGCGATTTTCCTTATGATATGGTAATCTCAGTTAATACTAATACTTACAATAAAATATTAGATTCTGTACGTAAGGGACTTGAAATTTCTGTTCATGTACCATTTGAAAATAAGGAAAAAACTATTTCTAATGTAGTTGGAGTTTTAAAAGGATCTTCACATAAACTACCACCACTTGTATTAACAGCTCATTATGATCATTTAGGAAAAGATGGCTTAGAAAATTTATATTCTGGTGCATTAGATAATGCTTCTGGAACATCTTTCTTGCTTGAACTACAAAGAAGTCTATCCACTTATGGTAAACCTAAACGAGATATAATTTTTGTTGCACTAAATGCAGAAGAGTTCGGTCTTCTTGGTTCTAAAGAATTTGCAGAAAAGAATATAGATAAGTTACATGATGCAGAAGTTATAAACTTTGATATGATTGGTAGTGAAGGATATCCTCTAACATTTATGCAAGGTCTATCTTTTAAAGATAAAGATTCTAAATTATTAAAGTCTGTTGAAAAAATAGCTAAAAATAAAGGTGTTAAAACTGAAGTAGTTTATCAAGATTCAAGTGATCATGCTAGTTTTAATAATGCCGGTATTGATTCATTAAGCTTTTGTCATAGCGATGTCTCAAGAATTCACACACCTAATGATACTGCGGAATTTATTAGTACAAATGCTATAGATACAGCTTATGAAGTCGTTGAAGCAAAAATATTAGGTTCATCATACGGATTTTTAACAAGATTTTTCTATAGTAAAATTTCAATTATACTATTTTCAATATTATTAATTGTATGGATAGCTTATGGTGTTAAAAAAAGAAAAGTTTCTAATTAAAATAAAAAGAAATGTCTGAATAAGATGTACCCTATAGAGTAGACATTTTTTTTAAAGTCTGCTTTGGAGTTGTCAATAAAAAGTAGACACAAAGCTAAGATAATTTTATGAATTTAATTTTTCAAATTCAGCAGGTAAAATATAACCTAATGAAGAATGAATTCTCTTAGTGTTGTAGTATAATTCAATATATTTAAATATTTCTTTTTGAGCTTGTTCTAGAGTTTGATATTTAGCATCTAGAATAAGCTCTCTTTTTATAGTTCTGTAAAAAGACTCCATAGACCATCCAACTACCTTTCGTGAATAGATATCAAGAAAAACTGCTAAATAGAGAGTTCCTTTTTTAGTTGGTATATATGTAATATCTCTAACCCATATTTTATTTTTGCTATCTGTTTGAAACATTTGATTTAATAAATTTGGACGTTCAATGGCATTTGATTTTTTATTATAATATTTATATCTATAGAGTGTTCCTTTAGGACACAACTTTAGTTCTCTCATGAGCCTTGCTACATGTTTTCTATTAATATTAATTCCTTTATTATTTAAAACTTTTTCTATTCTAATAGAGCCATAACGTCCCTTGTTTTCTTCAAAAATTTGTTTGATTTTCCCCTTCAATACTTCATTCTCAATATCCCTTTTATATGGCTTATGTTTTAAAAATTTATAATATCCTGATCTTGATACATTTAATGCTTTGCAGGCCTTATTGATATTATATTATTATGATTTTCTTTTAAAAACTGAAATCTTATTTGTTCTTTTGCTTCAAGAAGGCCTGATATTTTTTTAATAATTCAAGCTCCTTTTTTAACTCAAGATTTTCTTGCTTCAATTTTTTTATCTCATACTGACATGAATAAAGTCCGGTTCCATGTCCTGGAAACGCACTTTCTCCATATTCTTCATATTCACTTATCTATCTATACAAAGAATTGTAATGTATAGATATCTCTTTTTCCACATTAGAAACTGATATAAATGTCAAGTTAATATTGTAAGTTTTTGATCATTTAAGAGTGTAGTTTTTAGTGCTCTTCAAAATTAAAATGATCTTTTAGTCTATAAGAATTTCCAGTAATAGAAACTACGTGAGCGTGATGAAGTACTCTATCTAAAATAGCATTAGCTATTATAGGATCGCAAAATATTTCATCCCAAGCATTAAAATTTATATTAGTAGTTATAATAGTACTTTTCTTTTCATAACGCATATCTATAAGTTGGAAAAATAGCTTTGAATCTTCTTTGTCTATAGGTAAATATCCTAATTCATCTATGATAAGAAGCTTGTACTTACTAAAATGCTTAAGCCTTGAATCAAGCCTATTTTCTAAATTAGCCCTTTTTAATTGTTGCAATAAATCATTACATTTAATAAAGTATGTGCTACATCTTCGCTTCGCGGCAGCGATACCTATAGAAGTTGACAGGTGAGTCTTTCCTACACCGCTTGTCCCTAAAAATACAATATTTTCTTTTGCCTCCAAGAAGCGTAATGATGCAAAATCTAATATTTGATCTTGATTTATTCCTGGTTGAAAATTAAAATCAAAGTCTTTAAGTTCTTTAGTATGGGGAAATGCTCCTACCTTAACCATTGATCTAATCATATTTGCTTCTTTACAATCTATTTCATGAGATGTAAGTTTGATAAGAGTATCAACAAATGATAATTTATTTTTTGTTGAAAAATCAATAACTTCATCTAAATGATTAACCATTTGCTTTAGTTTTAAATACTCTAAATTATTAATTAATTGCATATACGCACTATTAGTTACCATATATTTCTCCTATCATTTTTAAATTATTTTTAGCTATTTCATTCATTTCATATTTGGAATTTTTAAATGTTAAAGAACTAATCTGTAAGTAATGATTATTATGATAATTTAATTTTTGATTTTTAATTTCATGGATAGTAACTAAATTTGTGCTATAATACAAATGTAGTTGATTATCATATACTTGCAATTTAAGTTTTTTGCCTATATATTCTGGTGGTACAGAATATTGGTTTGATTTATAAGAAATCATACTTTGGCTATTAACCTTAACACTTGTAGTTATGATGTTGTATTGATTTCTTATTTGTTCTGTTGGAAGCGCAAATAAGAAATCTTTTTCTTTTTCTAAGTGGAGAACAGGAATTTTGCCAGTTGAAGTATGGCATGTCCCATTAATTCTATCATTAAGTTTTAAAATTAATTCATGCAATTCATCAAAGTTGAGAGTACCATTATAAGCTCTAATCTCATCTAGTAATTTCATTGGTGCTTCTACTTTAGCTTTTGTATTCGGTCTACCTGCTATGCAGGGACGGACTTTAAAGCCATAATCATCTGCAAACTGTTGAAATTTATTGTTTACCTTTCCGCTTTGATAAGTTGTTCTTGGTTGATCCATAACAGTTTTCATATTATCTGTTAATAATTCTTTAGGAACGCCGCCGAAGGCTTCAAATGATTCATTTAAAAATGAAAATAATATATCTTGTGTTTTTTCTAATGATAATCTATAAATTCTAAACCTTGAATATGACAGTATTAAAACAAATATATTTATGTTAATAACTTCACCGTTGCTTAAAACAAAATCAATATTTTCTTTCCAATCTAATTGTGCTTGATGTCCCTTATCCGTTTCAAATCTCATAGTAGATTTATTAGATATGTAGCCTTTTTTTCGACGTTTAAAATAATCATTAAACTCAACATTGTTAGATATGTATCTTCTAAAAGAAGATTGTGCACAGTCTAAGCCATGGTTATCTTTAAGATATTGCCATAGAACACGCTTATAATAGAATATTTGAATTGACTCTTCACTCAAAAGAGATTGTATAATAGGCTTAAAATCATCAATTGGTGATTTTCGATTTCGAGTTGCTGGCTTAACATATCCATTTAAATATTTTCCTACAGTACGGGCATCCACACCAAGTTCTCTTGCGATTTGGCTCTTATTAACCTTCAAATTATTTACCTCCATAATTACTTTTAATTTATGAAGATCTACTAAACTATTAACTTTAATTTCTGAATTAACATTTACTTTTATAATCATAATTACCTCCGATCCCTCTTTGGTAATTATACTTTATAAAGTTATTTTCTTACATTCTTAAATGATCATTTGTTTACATTCCTATCTTAGCACTTATAACTGACATATCATCTTCAAGGACTAATTTTACAGCAGCAATTTTGAACTGTTTATCATAACTTCTTCTCATAAGTAGACCACCTTTCACTATTTTCTGTTAACTCAGTGTCTACTTAAATATACCACTTCCAGTCTACTCTTTTTTTAACTGCCCTTGACAAATAGGACAGTTTAATTACCAAAGTAGGTCTTGGACTATTTTTATTAAAATAATTTTCTTCCAAATTCATTAATATTTGTTCTCTAATAAATTTAGTTTACAAGTATGTAAATCTACAAAATAAGTATTAAGTTCTTTTAAGTATTCTACTCTTCTAACGAAGTATTGAAACTAGAGAAGATTTTGGCCACTAGGAAATTAATACTGTACTAAGATCAAAATCTAAGAAAGATAATGTACTCTTAACTACTGTAGAAAGAAATACATTAAATTCAATTCATAGAAAAATTAAATTGAAAATAACTGAAGCCATATCAGCGGGGATTCTGAGAATTAACACTGAATTTTGTGATAAATTCAGTCAAGTGTTCAAAACAATAACCAATGATAATGGATCAAAATTTTCTAATCTTAGTGATATTAGAAAAATACTGATACTAAGGTTTATTTCACGCACTCTTATTCATATTTTGAGAAATGGTGCAATGAACGACATAATTAAATAATAAGAAGATTCATTCCAAAAATAAATCTATATATAATTATAGCGTTAATGAAATTGCTTATATTGAATATTGCAATTTGCAGAAAAAAATACTTTTCTCAATCACTTCAAAATTTATATTTTTTTTAGTTAAAATTCCTGCTAATCATCAATTTTTTGATGGCTAAATCTTAATTAACTTACTATAATAGTTTTAATAACTGCATTACTATTATAGGTATAAATAATAATATATATGCATATATATATATTTTTTTAAATTTCAAATTTTTTTCTGATTTATTATTGATACGATTTTTTCTATTTATACTAATAGATGATAGTATACATATAATATTTATCCCACAGAATATATTAAAAATTAAGTCTGGGATTGGTTTTCCTAGCATTAATAGTACTAGAATAATCATTAAACCTATCAGCGCTATAAATGAACTTCCAAAATATATTTTCTCCATAATATTCCTCCGATTTTCAAAATTCGATCTGTTAAATTATATGAACATTGCTCTTCTCAACTCTAGGAAATACAATAAGTTTGACAAGAACTAATTTCCCCCTAGAAAAGGAGAGAAGAACAATGAACAAAACAAATATTAAATGTCCTCGCTGTCATTCAAATAAACTATATAAGTTTGGTTTAGACAAGCAGCCTAATCAAAAATATCAATGCCAAAATTGCAAGCGACAATTCGCTCCTGACAAAGTCAGTAGCCGAGTTTTAAAAAACTATCCTAGATGCCCTAAGTGCGGTAAAGGCACTTACTTACATCATTCCTACAAACATTATAATCGCTATAAATGTAATAATAAAAAATGTAACCATATTATAGTCAATCATCACAATTTTAACATTGATCCAGCTTCTAGCGAAGCTATTACCGGATCACTTTCTATGAAAGGCATGAGATTTCCTTTACAAGTGATTATTACTGCCTTAACTTTATACTATTTAAATAATACATCAACTAGAGCTATATCTCAGTTTCTTATGAGTACATTTAATATCAAAGTATCTCATGTAACTGTAGCTAATTGGAGTAATAAATTTGCTCCTTACTTCAAACTGAAAGTTGATAAATTTAAACATCAAGTAGATTTACAATCTGACGACTGGCATGCCGATGAGACTATTGTTTTTATTAATGGTATAAAGCACTATCTATGGCTAGTTATAGACTCCGAAACACGTTTTATAGTATCTTTTCATTTAAGTAAATATAGAGATGAAAACTCTGCTTTTTCTCTAATAAATGAGGTTAAAAAATACGGTTCTCCATTTAACTTAGTAACAGACAGATGGCCAGCTTATAACGAAGCGATAGCTACGCTATTACCGAATACAAAACATTTACCTGTAAAACCGATGTCTAGTTATATAAACAATAATCTTATAGAATCCTTTAATAAAACCTTTAAGGCTTGGTATAAATCTAAAAAAGGATTTAATTCATTTGAAAAAGCTAATAATCTTATTTTTATGTTTATATTTCACTATAACTTTATTAGACCTCATGGTTCATTGAATAACCTTACACCTGCCGAAGTTGCTGGCTTTGCTAGCAATAATATAACAAGACAATCTTGGTTTATAGCTTCATAGTACCTTTAAATATTTTCGATTAACCTGCTGGAAAAAATTATATTTTTGCAGGTCTATTTCCTATACACAAAAATAATCAAACTTATATAATTTTCAAAGAACGAGAAATTCTAAGATTTATTAAGCTATTTTTTCATAACAGCTTAACAGATTCTCAAAATTAATGTACTATAATTACTTCTTTATTAATAGTATAGATATTTTAATTATTTATTTATATAAGCTTTAATTCGAAAAAAAGATATAAATTGCAATTATTTCACAAACAGTAAAAGCCATTATAATATTTTTACATTGCTTCACATCTCAAATAATTTTTATACTTGATTTTCATTTCGCTATATATTTCTATATATATTTTAAATATTTCTTCTTATCCACTCCTTTAATTGTTTAGTATCAATAAAATCATTTCTTTTCTGATATACTTTACCATTATTTATAAATAAAATTTCATCAGCTATTTCATGAGCAATATCAATTAAATGTGTAGATATAATTATTCCATTATTCTGATCTCTATATTTCTGTAATAGATTTATAATATATTCAGCACTTATAAAATCAATAGCTCCAAATGGTTCATCCATAAAAATATATTCATACTTTAATAAAAATCCTATTATAAGTACTAGCTTTTGCTTTGTTCCTAATGAATAAGTTGAAATAGTATCAGTAATTTTTTCTTCCATTTTTAGATCTTTTAATAATATTTTTAACTTTTCTTCATCCAATAACTTTTCCTTTAAATCAAAAATTAATTTAATAAATTCTATTCCAGATAAATTTTTATAAAAGTTCATTTCATCCTGAATATATAATATCTTATCATTTATTAAGTTCTCATCTAAGTCTAAATTGCTATTTAAAAATCCTGTAATACAATTAAATAATGTTGTTTTACCTGCTCCATTTACTCCAAGTAAACAATATATTTTCCCTTTTTCTATTTTAAAAGTAACATCATCAAGAACTTTTACTTCACCATCATAACTATAATTTAAATTATTTATTTCTAACATTTATTCTCTCCTTATTTATAAATAAATTAAACAAATACAAAACTATTAAAATTACTAATAGCACTAGTTGTCCATATATAAATTGAATTATCTGTGTGTAAAAATATAAATTTATTAATATCACTAAAGTAATACCTATCAAAATAAAATTTAATATTTTAATTATCATTTTATTGCTATTAAACTTATTTATGGATTTTATTAACCAAAGTCCAATTATTTCTTTTAAAAATAAAAGTTGGAGCATTAATATAAAATAAATTAATGCTAAATAGGTATTAGAATAAATAATTAAACTTGAAATAATAATAATACAAAAAACAGATACTACTTTAGGAAACACAATTGCTGACAATACTTTTGTTTTAACTTTAATTATTCCATTCATTGCAACTCTAATATTGTAATTTTTCAAAACTTTATAATCCGTATCTATATTTATATTCTTTTCAAAACTAGCCTTTCCAAGAAAATAGCTAATTAAGATTTGAACTATCGTAATACTTAATGATATCTTAACGCTAATAATAGATATTTCTATACTATTAATATTATCTGCAAAGAAAAAAAACAATATAAAGCAAATATTAATTATATGATATAAACAAATAAAAAATAAACTATATTTATTTGTTCTTACTGCTTCTTTTATATCCTTAACAAAAAAACTTTTTTCAATATTAGAAAAATAAATTGAATAGACTTTTTCACAATAATCTTCTATTACTTTTGTTATCTTATTACTTTTTTCATTTACACTTATATTTTTAATAAAAATTAAGTTTCTACCCCTTATTTTTAAAAAATTCTTTAAAAAATTAATACTCATTATAGAGAGTATAAATATTATTAAAATAAGCATAATTTGAAAAAAATTTATATCTATTTTATTCAAAATCAAGTCCTCTTTTTTTAAATATCTCTCTAAACTTTCTAAATACCATATAGGTGTAACAGTTGATTGATAAATAACTAAACTAGTAATATAAATAAAAGTAATAAAGTTTATTAATTTATAAATTAATTTATTTACTATATTTAATAAATATCTATACAAAATAGCTATTATAACATTTAAAAATATAATTGAAATTATAAATGCTAACGAACATATATAAAAAATATAAACAGGATTTATAAAAATATCTTTAAATGTTAGTATTGATAATGTTATTATAGGTAAATATGTTTTTATAAAAACCATTAATACCCTTAATATTATGTAAACATTAAATTTCTGAGGAACAAACTTTACTATTACATCCCCTTGCAAAGAAGATAAGGTTTTTTTCTGAATATATATATGAATAATACTACTATATAGCAAATTGAAAACAATTATATTAGTAACTGTACCAAACAAATTATATTGAACCCTTATTAAAACTTTATCTGAAACTATAATAGCTACAATAGTAGGTAAAATATAAATACAAATAGATTTTATAATTTTTTTAATTTTACTTATAATATCACCATCTAGAAAAGCTAACTTATACCATAAACTAAACATAATATCTCCCTCTTTATGTTAACTTGAAATGAATCATTAATATATACTTCCTTAATTGTTAGGTTTTAACTTAAATTTTATTATAATTATAATATTATTATAATTATATCAATATATAAAATATATTTCTATAACTTTTAATTATTTAGTAAAATCTTTCTTCAGTACCCAACCATGTAATCAATGAACCTGATGCAAGTCCTGCTGAAAATGCTATTGCTGACGCTACTAATCCAGTTACAAAAGCTGATACCGTTCCTACTGCAGCAGAAACTTTCGCTCCTAGTACTGATACTGTAAGCCAGTAACTCCCTGCAAAATTTAATTCCTTTCCAGCACTTGAGAAAGTCCATGCTTTATTCTGATTTATATGATTTTCAGCAAGTGTACTCAAATTATTAAGACTTCTACCTAATGTATATACAGACCATCCTCTTCCATCAACATATTCTATCTCATATCTGTTAATTTCTACATAGTTATTTGGTAATTGTAAAGAGTATTCTCTTTGTTAATACAAAGTTACTCATTTTTTCTCCTCCATTTTACAAATATATTATTTAAAGTAGCATTATTTCTACGATATCATTATTTGAAAATAATTTCTCACTTATTTTTATTCACTCCTAACGTTATAACTCTATTATAAATGGAAAAACCCTATAGAATAGACTTTTTTCATATCTAATCTATAGAGTACATTTTAAGATGTTTAATCTTACTATTGCTCTTTTATTTCTTAAATTTATAATTAAATTTTAACATGGCATAAACTATATTTTTATAGACCATCCATTTATAGATGGTCTATAAAAATATATTAATGCACTACACTTATAGGTATAAAGTATTTTTCATTTTCTGCTACTTCTGTTACAATTCCCTTTACATTATATACTGACTCTATTATCTCTGCATTTATTATATCTTCTGACTTACCAAACTTCATTATTTTCCCATTTTTCATAATTACTAAATTATCGCTATACTTTACAGCTTGATTGATATCATGAAGAACCATAACTACGGTTATATTATTTTCTTCATTTAACTTTTTTACTAACTCTAAAAGCTCTATTTGATTAAAAATATCTAAATAAGTGTTAGGTTCATCTAAAAATAAAACCTTAGGTTTTTGAGCTAAAGCAAGAGCTATAAATACCCTTTGTTTTTCTCCCCCAGATAAATGTGAAATAGGCTTATTTTTTAAATGTTCTACATTAGTACTTTTAATAGCCCATTCTATAATTTTATAATCATTTTCATTATTCTTCTCAAAATAGCCTTTATGTGGTATTCTTCCATATGCAACTAAATCTTCTACAACTATATCCTCAGGTACATTATTTTGTTGATATACTGTAGCAATAATTTGTGCAAGTAATTTACTTTTATAATTAATTATATTTTTACCATCTATATAAATACAGCCATTTTTTATTTTATTAACTGAACAAAGCATACCTAATAAAGTAGATTTTCCGCTTCCATTAGGACCTATTATAGTAGTTATTTTTCCCTTTTCTATTTTTATATCTAAATTATTTATAAATTCTTTATCATCATAAGAAAAACTTATATTTTTTCCTATCAACATATTATCACCTCAATTTTAATAATTGCTGCAACATTAAACATTACTTTTTCTTAAAAGATATAAGAAAAATGGTGCTCCTAAAATTGCCATAACTATACCAACAGGAATTTCATAAGGCTTTGCTATTGTTCTTCCCAATGTATCTGCAATTAAAAGTAAGATTGCACCTAATGTACAGCTAAATGGTATTAAATATCTATGATTAGAACCTATAATAATTCTACAAATATGTGGAACTACTAACCCTACAAATGATATAATTCCTGCTACAGATGTTGAAACTCCTGCTAAAAAAACAGCTACTAAAGATATAATTATTCTAGTCTTATCAGCATTAAATCCAAGTCCTTTTGAGTTTTTATCTCCTAAAACTATTACATTACAAGTTCTAGATAAAATAAAAGCACAAATTAATCCTATTATTGTATATGCCAAAAGTGGAAACACATCTTTCCAAGTTACAGCTACAAGACTTCCTGTAAGCCACATTTGAACACTTGAAGCATTATTCCCGTTAAATATAGTTGTTATAGATATAATTCCCCCAAGCATAGCATTTACAGCTATACCTGTTAGAACAATCCTTATTGGAGATAATGTATTTTTAAATGCTAAAGAATAAACCACTATACATGCTAAAATTCCACCTAAAAATCCAAATAAATATCTATAAGAAGTTAATGAAGGTAGAAATACCATAACTACAACTGAAAAAAGACTTGCTCCAGAAGAAATCCCCGTAATTGACGGCTCTGCTAATGGATTTCTTATAACTGCTTGCAATAAAACCCCTGATACTGCTAAGCTAGATCCTACTAATATTGCTGTTATTACTCTTGGCATTCTCAAATCTCTTATAATATCCCAAGTTTCTCCCCCATTATTAGTAAAAATACCTACTAGTAATTCCTTTAATGTTATGTCTATGCTACCTATTTTCATTGAACTTAATGATAAAATTATTAAAACTACTACAGAAATTCCAATGTATATATTTTTCTTTATAATATTATTCTTTTTCATATACTGCTCCTAAATTACTTAGTTGTGTAAAATACTATCTAACTCACCTAAAGCTTCTATAACTTTAAGATTAGCACTCATACCAAATTTTTTACTATCTAAATAATGAACTTTGTCTTCTTTAACAGCTGAAAGTTTCTGCCACATAGGATTATTTTTTAATTCTTTTGATACCATATTTTTAGCCTCTTCTGGGTCTCCATGAGTCATTACTAAAATTTTATCTGGATTACTTTTTAAAATTTCTTCTATATTTAATTGCACAAAGGAAGTTGAATTATTTTCAACTATATTTTTTCCACCAACAATATCAACTAAATTTCCTACATAACATTTGCTTGTTCCAATCATCATACTTCCAGGTGCTCCAAAAATAATCAGAACTTTCTCTTTTTCTTTTCCATAATTTTTTTTAGCTATTTCTGATTCTTTATCACTAATTTCATTTAATAAATTATCTGCTTCTTCTTTTTTATTAAATTTATCTCCTAATTTTTTTATAGATTCCTTTAACCCATCTAAACTTGTTAGTGTTACAAATTCACTTGGTATATTGTTTTCTATAAATGTATTTTTAAAATCATCTCCTAATGTATCTACAGATACTACTACAGTTGGATTTAATGACTTTATTTTTTCTAAATCTGGATTCATAGGATTTCCAACTTTTACAGAATCTTTTGTACTTTCAGGAAGTGTATAATTTGTAGTTGGCACTCCTGTTAAGCTTACTCCTAACTTATCAAGTATCTCTGTAACAGCAACTGATGTTGCTACTACAACTTCACCATCTTTCTTAGTTTGAATATCTTTATTTTCTCCTTTTGGGCCATAACACCCAGTAAAAGATGTCATAACTAAAACAACTATTATTATGGATAATAGTCTCTTCATTGTTATATTCCCCCTATGAAATAATTATATATTGACATATATAAATCATTTTTAACTAAATTGCTTTATAAGTCAGTAATTATATATAAATATACACAATTACTGACTTATTAAAATTATACTTGTTTATATTTATTTTTAACTCTTGAACCAATTACAACTATAGCCACTAATCCTATAATTATTGCTCCAAATGTTATTATTGATGTTTTTTCTTTGCTTTCTTTTTGATTATTTTCTACAGCATCATTTGTTTTAGAATCATCACTTTCAGCTTTAGGTTCTTCTATCTTTTCAATTAATTTTAATGTATCCTTTTTAGGGATTATATCAAAACTAACATCTCTTCCCATAGGTATTACATACATATTAGCATTTATCTTAGAATCTAAGGAATTAATCTTAAATTTTATTTTAACTGTTTTGTTTTCTTCATTTTTATCTACTATTTCACTTTCAACTTCCTTTTCATCAATTATCATTCTATAATTCTCCATATAATCACTTGAAGAAAATTCAATTGTACAAAACATATTTCCACCTTTAGCTTCTAAAGTCATAATGTTATTTAAATATGTCCTAGCCATAGATCTTCCTATTTCTGAATTATGATAAACATCATTTTCTAATTCATATATACCACTTTCAATTTCTTTACTTTCAATTGCTTTAGTATTAACACCAAACATACTAACAAACATTCCTATTAAAAATACTGAAAATATAATTCTAAGATATTTCATTTAATTACCTACTTTCTTTTTCTTCTACTCATAAATGCTCCTACTCCTAAAAGCATTGAACCTAATGTAGTAACTAATCCACCTGAAGCTAATCCACCTGTATATGGTAGCTTTCCTCCTTGCTTTAACTCTGACTTTTTAACCTCATATTCTTTTACAAGATTTAAAGTATTCTTTAAGAATTTAACTCCAAACTCTACATTAGAATTCATAGGTATTACAAACATTTTAACTTTAACATCAGAATCTATATTAGGAATTTCAAATCTTAAACTTAATAAATCTCCATTTCTTTCAACTATTTCATAGTTGACGTCTTCTCCATTGACATCTATTTTAAATTCCTTCATAAATTGTGAATTGTTAAATGTAATTGTTGCATACATTTTTCCATCTATTTCTTCTATTTTTGAAGTTTTTTCCAAGTATTTTCTTGCCATTTCTCTTCCAACTTCTCTCTCGTGAGAAACTTCATTTTGCACAGTATATAATTTTCCTTTTACAACTGCATCTTCTAATTTTTCATTTACTTTATTATTATGTTCTGTAACATTTAATTCATTATTAGAAGTTTTATCTTCACTCGATTTTGTTGTGCTTGGATTAGTTGTGTTTGGTTTAGTAGAATTATTGTCTGCAGATGGTTTATTGTCTTCATTTTCTTTATTAGCACTAATTAATTTTACACTTTCTTTATCATGAGCTACTGTAAATTCTACATCTCTTGCCATAGGAATTACGTATAACTTCATAGACACCTTTGCATCTAAACTTGGTATTTCAAATTTTAATTTTAACATGCCATTATCTAAAGTTTCTTTTTCATAATTAACTTCTGAATCATCTACAAGAATTCTATAGTTATCTAACATACCTTGAGGATTTACTTCTAAGGTTAAATAATTCTTACCATCTCTAACATCCATATTAGTTGTATCTTTCAATACTCTTCTTACCATTGCCTTGCCAGTTTCACTTGTATCCTCTATACTGTTTTTAACTTCATAAACCCCATCTTTGTATTGATTATCATTATCAACTTTAATTTCATCTGCTTTTGCCACTGCTTCTTGCACATCTGTAAATACTACAAGTTCCAAACCGCCTGTTCTAGTTAATGTTTTTATAACTCTATATTCATCCCCATTTTTCATAGTTTTATCAACATAATTTAATGGCTCATCTGCTTTATCTAATATAGTTACTGTATCAATAGTTTTATAATTTCCATCTTTATTCTTCTTTTGAATTTCAGTAACTATCTTCCAGTCATTATCTTTTTCATTTAAAAAATCTACAACATCCTTGTCTTTAACCCAGTTCTTATAATCTTCTACAGTTTTAACATCTTCATCACCATAATATGACCAAGCCATTATATCTAATGCAGATAAATCATAATCTAATAAGATTTTTTGATTTTCGGCTTTTAAACTTAAATTCATTGAATTTTTTTGTGGAGTAACCTTTACCTGTCCAGTTATATCATTTGCATTTTTAAGTTTATTTAAAGTAAGGTCTATTCCATATAAATTAGGAAACAATTCTTTTATATTATTTGGAACTGATGTTAATTCATTATTCTCTAAAGCTAATGTAGTTAAATCTTTAAGATTATATATGGATTTAGGAAGTTCTTTTATAATATTATTATTTAAGCTTATTCCTCTTAAATTAGGAAGTTTGTCAAATTCATCAGGTATTATTTCTAAGTTATTATTATTTAAATGTAAACTTCTTAGATTAGTTAATGTAAATACTGATGAAGGTATTTTCTTTAAAGAACCCTCATACATATAAATTCCTTCAAGAGAATCTAATCCACTAAATATATCATCTGGTAATTCTTCTAAGCCTTTATTTTCTACTAATCCTATACTTTTTAGATTTTTAAGATTCTTAAATACATTAGCATCTAAGCTTTTTAACTTTACTCTACCTAATTGCAATTCTTCTAACTTAGTTAATTTATCAAATATTCCTTCTGGTAATTCCTCAATTAAATTTGAACTCAAAGATAGTTTTTCTAAGTTAACTAAATTATCAAAAATCCCTTCTGGTAATTCCTTTATTCTATTTGCAGCTAAATATAATTCTTTAACATTAGAATTAAGATGCTTTAATAATGATATATCAGTTAATTCTTTTCCAGATAAATTTAAAGTATCTTTAGAGTACTTTGATACTTCTTCCGGTGTAACTTGTCCATTTTTATCTATATCTAATCCTGCTTTTATTAATGCACTATTTAATTTTTCACTTTCTGAAACTTCATTATTTATTGTTTCAAATCCATTCCATCCTTCTTTATAACTACTCTCAAATTGCAATATAGCTTTTTTATATTTTTCGATATTTCCTATATCATTTTTTTGTCCACCCATGGCACTAACAAGTACTCCCACAGTATTTGGTACTGCTAAATCTCCAGCTTCTACTGTAAAACTCTTATATTTATACTCTCCACTAGCATTAATGCTTCCTATATTCTCTGATTTGCTTTCTTTAAATTCACCATTATTATCTAACCTAAAATCATAAATCATACTAGACATAACTGTATTTAAAAATGTTAAAGTCTTCTTTCCACCCTTAACTTCAAGCTTTACATTATTATCAAAGAATCCACCTAGCATAGATTCTTCACTTGGATTTTCTTCCTTAAAAGCCTTAAAGTTTATTGTATAAATTCCATCTGCAAGATCATTTAAATTTCCTTTTATTTCCTTACTTTCTTCCCCTTGAGGTTTCTCCCCTAAAGCCTCATTATCTTTTTTCTCTTCCTGCTTTCCAATTTCAGTAGAAGGATTATTATTTGAGTCTTTATCATCTAATTTTTTATTATCTTTATCTTTTATATCTTCTGGATTTATAATCTCACTAGTATTAGGATTTATTAGTTTATAAGCTAATTCCGTTCCATCCTTTTTAACTTCTATAATCATATCATAATAACTTGTTGCTTTGATTTCTATAATATTTATATCATCTTTAAATTCGTTACTTCTAACCTCTATACCACCATAAAATTTACTTGCTATATAAGTTTTATTTGTATTTAAATAACTTTTGGTATATTCTGCTCCATTCACTTTAACTGAAGTTACATTATCATAGAACTCTCTCTCTTTACTTTCATCATTTGATGCGAATCCTATTAATAATTCACTATTCCACTGATCTTCAGGTTTTTCTTCATCTTTAATAACCTTTGTAGTAGCATTCATTGGTTTTACTGGTACCTTTAATTCTTGTTTATTTTCTCCACTCACTATCTTAGGCTCTGAATTTAAAGTGTTCGCAAAAGTTGGAGTTGTCATTATTCCTGCATTGGTTATAAATACTAGCATAGCTAAAGTTTTTGATAAATTCTTTTTCATTATTAAAATAGTCATATACTATATGAATGTATATAGTATGACTTGTCCCCCCTTTATTTTCAATTTTAATTATAAGTAGCTTTTAATTTTATCCTCCCTTTTACTAATATTTCACTGAATATTACGTACCAATCCTCTCGTAATATCCTTATTCTTCCGTATGTCCCGTATTATACTACTAATGATAAAGATTTTCAATGTCATTTGCTATTTTTTAGAAATTATTAGTAATCAATTAGTTTTCTTTAGTGTCAATTGATAATATTTATCATTGTAATAGTTTTCATTTGTTGTTTTATAAAATAATATGTAAAGTTTATCTTTACTTAATATAATTAAAATAAAATTTATACTATAAAAAGGGATGAATTCCTGTTCTTTAATTCATCCCTTTTAAAATATTAAAAATTCTTTAGATATGCTTTAATAAAATTATCTATTTCTCCATTCATTACCGAATTCAGATTAGCAGTTTCTTCATTGGTTCTATGATCTTTAACCATATTGTATGGATGAAATACATAAGATCTTATTTGACTTCCCCATCCCATATCTTTTAATTCCCCTGTTAAATCTTCTATTTTTTCCTTATGAGCTCTTTCTTTTAATTCTATAAGCTTTGATTTTAACATAGACATTGCAGTATCTTTATTAGCAAATTGACTTCTTTCATTTTGACATTGAACTACTATACCTGTTGGAATATGAGTTATTCTAATTGCTGATTCAGTCTTATTAACATGTTGCCCACCAGCTCCACTAGCTCTATATGTATCAATTTTTAAATCCTCCGGTTTTATATCTATATCTTGATTATTAGTAAGCTCTGGAAGCACTTCTAAAGAGGCAAAAGAAGTTTGTCTTTTTCCATTAGCATTAAATGGAGATATTCTAACTAATCTATGAATACCTTTTTCAGCTTTCAGATATCCATATGCAAACTCACCTTTTATCTTTAAAGTAACACTTTTTATTCCCGCTTCATCACCTTGAAGTAAGTCAACTATTTCAGTTTTAAATCCCTTCTTTTCACACCATCTAGTGTACATTCTAAGAAGCATATCAGTCCAGTCGTTGGCATCTGTTCCGCCAACACCGGCATGTAATGTTAATATTGCATCATTTCTATCGTATTCTCCTGATAACAATATCTCTATTTTATACTTATCTAAAGTTTTTTCTATAGATTTAATTTTTTCTATTATCTCTTCTGCTGACTCATCATCATCTTCTTCCATTAACTCTGATAAAACTTCAACATCTTCCACTCTCAATTTAAGTGATTCATATCTCTCTATCTTATCCTTTATTTGCTTACTTTCTTTTGTTACTTCTTCAGCTCTTTTAAGATCATCCCAAAAACCTTTTTCTTGCATTTGTAATTCAAGCTCTTGAACTTTTTTTTCTAAAGCTTCTTTGTCAAAGAGAAGCCCCCATTTCTTTTATGTCATTTTTTATATTAATAAGCTTTGAAAGTTCATTTTCTAATTTAATTAACATTTAATCACACCCTATCTATATTTAATTAAAAAAGTGCCCTAAGGCACTTTTTTATGCTTCTCTACCACAACAGTTTTTATATTTTCTCCCACTTCCACAAGGACATACTTCATTTCTGCCTACTTTATCTGCATTTCTTACAGGTTCCTTTTTAACTTCTGCACTATCTCCGCTACTTGCATGGCTAGCTGAAGTTTCCTCTGCAACTCTTTCCCTTTCTACAGGTCTCTCCATTTGAATGTGGAATAAGAATTTAACTGTATCTAACTTTATTCCTTCTATCATTTCTTCAAACATAGCACTACCTTCCATTTGGTATGCTTGAATTGGATCTACTTGCTTATACGCCCTTAGTCCTATTCCTTGCTTTAAATGATCCATGTTATCTATATGAGCCATCCATTTTTGATCAACAACTCTTAAAAGTACTACTCTTTCTATTTCTCTTAAGCGTTCTTCCCCAAATTCTAATTCTTTACCGTTATAAATTTCCATTAATATATTTGTTATTTTTTCTATAACTTCTTCATTTGATAAATTAATTATATCCGAAGATGAAATTACTCCATGTGGTAAACATATATCTTCTAAATAAGTAAGAAGCTTATTTATTTCACTTTCATAATCTTCTTCATCTCCTGTTAAATGAGAATTAACTGCACTTTTAACAATCTCACTTATCATTCCTTCAATTTGTTCTTTTAAATTTTTACCCTCTAAAACTTCAGCTCTTTGTTTGTAAATAACCTCTCTTTGCATATTCATAACATCATCATATCCAATAAGATTCTTTCTTATATCAAAGTTATTACCTTCAACTTTCTTTTGAGCATTTTCTAGAGCCCTAGTTACCATTTTATGATCTATAGCTTCATCATCCTCTAGTCCTAATTTTTCCATTAGTCCTTGAATTTTTTCTGATCCAAATATTCTCATTAAATCATCTTCTAATGATATGAAGAATGTTGATTCACCTGGATCACCTTGACGACCAGCTCTTCCTCTTAACTGATTATCTATTCTTCTTGATTCATGTCTTTCAGTACCTATTATTTTTAATCCACCAGCTTCAAGAACACCTTCACCAAGTTTAATATCAGTACCTCTACCAGCCATATTAGTAGCTATAGTTACCATTCCTAATTCACCAGCATGAGAAATTATCTCTGCTTCTTGTTCATGATATTTAGCATTAAGAACTTGATGCTTTACACCTCTTTTCTTAAGTAAATCAGAAATAATTTCTGATTTTTCAATACTTACTGTACCTACTAAAACTGGTTGACCTTTTTCATATGCTTTAATTATTTCTTCAACTATGGCATTATACTTTCCTTTAGTATTTTTATAAATTAAGTCAGTATTATCTATTCTAGCTATTGGTCTATGTGTTGGTACTACTATAACATCTAGAGCATAAATTTCTCTAAATTCATTTTCTTCTGTTAGTGCTGTACCTGTCATACCAGATAATTTATCGTACATTCTAAAGTAATTTTGGAATGTAATTGTTGCAAGTGTCTTAGATTCTCTTTCTATTTTAACGCCTTCTTTTGCCTCTATAGCTTGGTGAAGTCCATCTGAATATCGTCTACCTTCCATAAGTCTACCTGTAAATTCATCAACTATTATAACTTGATCATCCTTTACCATGTAGTCTTTATCTCTCTTCATTGAATAATTTGCTTTTAATGCTTGTGTAATATAGTGTTGTAATTCTAAATTTGAAGCATCAGCATAATTTTCTATTCCAAATGCTCTTTCTGCTTTTGCTACCCCTTCATCTGTTAACATTACTGCATTAGCTTTTTCATCTATAGTATAGTCTCTTTCTGCTAATAATTGCTTTACAAAATTATCTGCAACACTGTAAAACTTTGTTGATTTTTCTCCCGCTCCTGAAATTATAAGTGGAGTTCTAGCTTCATCTATAAGAATTGAATCAACTTCATCTACAACCGCAAAGTTTAATCCTCTTTGCACTCTTTCTTCTTTATATATAACCATGTTATCTCTTAGATAATCAAAACCAAATTCATTATTTGTACCATATGTTATATCTGATCCATACGCTTCTCTTCTTTGATCAGCAGTTAAACCATGAACTATACAACCTGATGTTAATCCTAGGAAACTATATAATTGTCCCATCCACTCTTGGTCTCTTTTTGCAAGATAATCATTAACTGTTATAAGGTGTACCCCTTTGCCTGATAATGCATTTAAATATAATGGTAACGTAGCAACTAGTGTTTTACCTTCACCAGTCCTCATTTCTGCTATTCTTCCTTGATGTAATACCATACCACCAATTAATTGCACTCTATAATGCTTCATTCCTAGTACTCTCCATGAAGCCTCTCTACAAACAGCAAATGCTTCTGGTAAGATACTATCTAATGATTCCCCTTCTGCTACTCTCTTCTTAAATTCATCAGTCTTTGCCTTTAGTTCTTCATCTGATAATTGTTGCATTTTTCCTTCTAATGCTTCTATTTCATTTGCGGTTTTTTCTAACCTCTTAACTTCTCTATCACTGTATGATCCAAATATTTTTTCTAAGAATCCCATATTTTTTATCCTTTCAACGCATTTATTTTGAATATATCATAAATTATAGTATATCATTTATAAATTATACCATTTCATTGATATGTAATTCAAGAAATAAGTTTTACATCAATAGTAACAAAAAAGAAGTGCTAAATGGCACTTCTTTTTAAATATATTCTGGTTCTAACAACCCATAATTTCCATCTTTTCTCTTATACATTACACATAATTTATTTTTATCTGCGTCTTGATAAACAAAAAAGTTATGACCTAATAGCTCCATTTGAAGTACTGCCTCATCTGATGACATTGGTTTTAAGCCAAACTTTTTAGTTTTTACTAGCTTTCCATCATCTTCTTCCGTAGCAACTTCATCTATATGTGAGAATCTTAAAGATTCATTATTTCTCCTTGCAAGCTTTGTTCTTTGCTTTCTTATTTGTCTTTCTAATTTTTCTTCTACTAAATCAATAGATTTATACATATCGTCAGTAGCTTCTTCTGCCCTTAATATTACTCCATTAAAAGGTATAGTTACTTCTACAATATGTCTATTCTTTTGAACCGTTAAGGTTGCTTTGGCTGCTACATTAGGTTCAAAATACCTATCCATCTTTGAAATCTTTCTTTCTACCATGTCCTTTAGCGCTGGTGTTAGCTTTGTATTTCTTGTTATAACTGTTACTTTCATAATAAGGTCATCCCCTCTCTCAATTCTAAGATTCACTTAGAAGATTTCAAAATTTAATTTATGTTGTTTTCTTATTTATATTATAACCCCAAGAAGCCGTTTTAATCAATTTTAATATTCTGAATTTACTGAAAACTACCCCCTATTACTCCATTTTACTTCATATTTCTTTATTTTTTATATAAATAAAACAAAAAGACAATTAATTCAATTGAATTAATTGTCTTTTTGCAACGTTAGCTGACCTGGATTTTGCCCCCACACTCGCCTACTGGAGCTTTTGCTACCCGGAATTAACCTCTCACTACTCACACTCTCAACTTTCATTGGTAGGACTTACATCTATACCGCACCATGCTCATTAGAATCTTTTCCTAACTTACGTGGATCGTTTCGCCTGCGACTGGCATCGACTTTCATCCACAGACCTAACATTACATTATTATTATATATTACTTTTAGCTACTGTCAATATATTTATTGTACTAGCATTAAATTTTTTTAAAATTTTCTCACACTCCAATAACGTTGCTCCAGTAGTTACAACATCATCTATTAATATAACTCTCTTATTTTTCACTTCATTGTAATCCTTTATATCAAATGCATCAATTAAATTAGACATTCGCTCATCTTTAGATAATGTCTTTTGCTCTTTTGTATTTTTAACTTTTATCAAAGAATTAGATATTTCTATATTACACTTTTCTGATACAATATTAGCAATTAATTTTGATTGATTATACCCTCTCTTTTTATACGACCTTTTGGATAAAGGTACATATAAAATAACATCAGCTTCTATATTATTTTCCTTTATCAAAGCACTTATAAATTCTCCTAGTATCTTAGCCGCTAAAAAATTGTTTTTATATTTTAATTCCAAAATTAATTTTTTAATTGCTCCATTATAATAAGCAAAAGGTTTTATTTTTTCTTCAGTTTTTATTCTTTTTATACTATTTATACACTTTGGACATAAACCTATATAATCATCTGCATAACAATTAATACAATTTGATTTTTCAGGATATATTATATCTAATACACTATCAAGTATAGGCTTTAATATCTTAATAATCCTTTTTCCCATATTTTTTTATTTAAACCTCTAGAAAAATTCTTAGCTTCTTCCATATCATTTGATATTTCTCTAGATACTAATAGAATTTCTCCTGGATTTTTATCATTTTCTCCTACCTTTCCACATAGATATATTAATTTTTTATAAGAGTAATATACATTATCTGCAAAAAGAACTACTACACTTACATCCTGTAGTCTTTTTAAATATTCTCCAAAATGACTAGTAATTAAAAATAAGCTTTTTTCCTTAGTTTTTAAAGATGATTCTAGTTCCTTTAATGAATCATTTCTTAGTAACAATATAAATTTAGCTCCAGATATTTTTAATTTATCTGTATATTGTTTATAAACATTTTTAGCTTTTTCTTCTGTTGGCGCATATATTATAACTTTTCTCTTAGTATCTCTAAACCATAATAAATAATCATATAAACTATATGGAATATCTTCTTCTAATTTTATTCTTGTATTTAATATTCTAGGCTCTATGTGAGGTTTATTAGATACTAATGAGCATATTTCTATTTTCTCTCCCATAGAAACAATTCTTTCTATAGAATAAATTATTATTCTATTACTATATATATACATAGCTTCTATAAGTTCTATTAATTCATCACTATTCATTAGTGAGAAATTACTAATATCATCTATTATACATAAATCATACTTTCCTCTTATATCAATCATATTTTTAAAACTTGAGAATACTATATTACTTTTAGACTCTCCCTTTTCTATGTATGAATATGTTATATTACTATTTTTTAGTTTAATATCTTTTATAAGTTCATTATTTGAACTATTATTTTCCCATATATATAATACATTTCCGCCTTTTCTTATAACTTCAATTATTATACTTGAATATATTAGAGTACTATTATATGGACTTGTAACAATGTTTAATATTTTGGATTTTTTCAAGTACCATTTATTTATTCTAGTTAAACAATCATTAAACTCTTTATAATTAATTATTTTCTCGTACCCCATAATAATCTCCTTATTCTTCACTAAAAACTTCTTTTGATGTTATATCTAAGATTCTCTCTTTAAGAGAAGAATATCTATCCATGCTTCTAACATTAGAAACCATATATTTTAATGCTTTAGGAACTCCAACAACCACTACAAGCTCTTTAGCCCTTGTTATTCCTGTATATAAAAGATTCTTATTCATTAAAAAAGGAGAACCCATAAATGCTGGTGTAATTATAACCTTAAATTCACTTCCTTGACTTTTATGAATTGTTATGGCATAAGCTAATTCTAACTCATCTATATATATATAATCATATATAACTTTTCTCTCATCATCAAAAATTATTGTAATTGTTTTTTCATCTTCATTTATACTTTCTATAAATCCCATATCTCCATTAAATACACCAACACCTTCATTATCTCCTTCTCCATTTATTCTAAACCATTTAAGGGAATAATTATTTTTAGTTTGCATTACTTTATCCCCTTCTCTAAAGATAACTTCTTTTAAAGATTTTTCCTTCTTATAAGATGCTTTAGGGTTTAATACTTCTTGAAGTTTATTATTTAGATTTTGAACGCCTAAAGTTCCTTTTCTAGTTGGTGTTAAAACTTGCATATCTCTAAGTTTATCCCAATTATTGTTAAATTTAGGTAATCTTCTATTTATTAAATCTATTATTGTATTTAATATGTCATCTAAATCTTGCTTATTTTCAAAAAAGAAATCCCCATCTTTTCTATTAGTTTGAGGCATTTCTCCATTATTTATCTTATGCGCATTTGTTACAATCATGCTCTCTTTTCCTTGTCTAAAAATATCCTTAAGTCTTACAACTTTAATAAAATTACTTTCTATAAGATCTTTAAGAACATTTCCTGCCCCAACTGATGGTAATTGATCTACATCTCCAACTATAATTAATCGAGTTCCTAACTTTATTGCTTTCAATAGGTTATGCATAAGCATTATATCAATCATCGATGCCTCATCTATAATTACTACGTCTCCTTCTAGTGGAGATGTTTCTCCTTTTCCAAAAAAAGAATTTTCATCATCACTAACTCCCATTTCAAGTAGTCTATGTATAGTTTTAGCTTCTCTTCCTGTAGATTCAGTCATTCTTTTTGCAGCTCTTCCTGTAGGTGCAGCTAATAGTACATTCATTCCATTGTTTTCATAAATTTCTATTATAGCCTTTATAATTGTAGTTTTTCCTGTACCTGGTCCGCCTGTTATTATTTCTATTCCATTATCAAAAGCCCCTATTATAGCCTCTCTTTGTGATTGTGCGAATTCTATATTATTTTTCTTTTCAAAAGATTTTATCTCAAATTCAATATCCGTATTTATTGTTCTAAAATTTTCTATACCTAAAGTTATTATTTTATTTGTTACACCTAATTCACAATAATAATATGGTAGTAAAAATACCCCTTCTATATCACCAATTTTCTCTATTTTTATTTTACCTTCTAAACTGCAATTATATATATTTTCTTCTACTAACTCTTTATCAACAACTAACACCTTAGCTACTTCATCAATTAATTGTTCTTTTGGCATATACGTATTACCTGATGCTGAAAATTGATTTAAAACATATCTTATTCCACTTTGAACTCTATAAGGAGAGGTAATTTCAATTCCAATATTTTTAGCTATTTTATCTGCTGTTATAAATCCTATTCCAGATATTTCATCTGAAAGCACATAAGGATTTTCTTCAACCACATATCTTGATTGATCTCCATATTTTTTATATATTTTTATGCATTGATTAGTTGTAATTCCATGACTTTGAAAATAAATCATAATATCCTTTAAGCCCTGCTGCTCAATGTAGGATTCATATATTATTTTGAATTTCCTTTCACCTATCCCCTCTATTTCTTTAAGTCTTTCTATATGATTATCTAAAATATCCAGTGTATCAACGCCAAATTTTTGAACTATTTTCTTAGCAGTTACCGGTCCTATTCCATGTATTATTCCTGTACTTAAGTATTTTTCTATTCCTTCAACTGAATTAGGTAAAACTTCTTCGTATTCCTCTATATTAAATTGTCTTCCAAATTGTTTATGTATTACCCACTGACCTTTAATCTTTACTTGCTGACCCTCTTTTAAAAAAGGTGCAACACCAACAGCATTAATTGTCTCTTTATCTATTCTTATTTTTGAAACTACATATCCTGTATCATCACTTTTAAATACAATCGTTTCTACTATTCCATTTAGGATTTCCATATTATCGCTCCAAATCTCTTAATAATATTTTAATCTTATACTTTTTATTATATAATTATAACATAAGTATAATTTTTAAAATTTATTATCTAATAATTTATTATCTTAAGAGAAAATATGGAGGTGCGTTATGTTAATTAAAAACTGTAACATAATTTTCTTAGACAGAATTGAAAACGGTTCTGTACTAATTGAAAACGGTAAAATAAAAGAAATTAATCCAACTAACATAAAATGTAATGAGGTTATTGATGGTGAAGGTCTATATCTTTCACCTGGATTTATAGATGTTCATATTCATGGTGCTGGTGGCTACGATACTATGGATGGTACTGTAGAGGCTATAAATGAAATATCTAAAGCAATAGTAAAGCATGGAACAACTTCCTTTACTCCAACTACTATGACAGTTTCTATTGATGCTATAAGAAAATCAATGGAAGCTATAAAAACTTGTAAAGAAAACGGTACTGATGGGGCACAAGTTTTAGGTGCTCATCTAGAAGGACCTTTTATAAGCCCTAATGCAATTGGCGCTCAAAACCCTAAGTATTTAATTGCTCCAACTATAGAAAATTATAATTCTATGGTTGGAGATGCCAAAGACGCAGTAGTTTCAATTACTATCGCTCCTGAAGTTCCTGGTGCAACTGATTTAATTAAATACCTATCAGAACAAGGAATTGTTTGTTCAATGGGGCATACAAAGGCTACTTATGATGAAGCTATGGAAGGTATTAAATGTGGTTGCTGCCATTCAACTCATTTATTTAATGCCATGACTCCATTTACTCACAGAGAACCTGGCGTTGTTGGAGCAATCTTTGATACTGATATAACTACAGAAACCATATCTGATGGAATTCATATTTCATTTCCATCATTAAGAGTCGCTTATAATCAAAAAACAACTGATAAAGTTTTATTAGTAACTGATGCTATGATGGCATGTGGAATGCCTGATGGTATGTATTCACTTGGTGGTCAAGATGTTGTTGTTACTAATGGAGCAGCAAGATTAACTAGCGGTAGTTTAGCCGGATCAGTTCTAACTTTGGATAAAGCAGTTAGAAATGTATTTAATAATACTAAATATCCATTAAACGAAGTAGTTAAAATGGCTACATTTAATGGTGCTAGGCACTGCAAAGTTGAAGATAGAAAAGGTCTTATAAAAGAAGGTTACGATGCAGACGTAATATTATTTGATGAAAATATTAACATAAGAAAAGTAATAGTTAATGGTGAAGTTGTTCATACAGCTTAAAATTCATTGTAATAAAAAAAAGATATAGAGTTTGAGGCTCTATATCTTTTTTATATTAAATATATTTCTTTATCTCTTCAACTTTATTTAAATTTTCCCATGGTAAACTTAAATCATTTCTTCCAAAGTGTCCATATGCTGCAGTTTGTTTATATAAAGGTCTTCTTAACCCTAAATCTCTTATAATAGCACCTGGTCTTAAATCGAATACTTTTTCTACAATTAAAGCTATTTCTTCATCTGATTTTTTACTAGTTCCAAAAGTTTCTATTGAAATTGATACTGGCTTAGCTACTCCTATAGCATATGCTAATTGAACTTCTAGCTTATCAGCTATTCCTGCTGCTACTAAATTCTTAGCTACCCATCTTGCTGCATATGCTGCTGATCTATCAACTTTTGTTGGATCTTTTCCTGAGAATGCTCCACCACCGTGTCTTCCTGCTCCACCATATGTATCAACTATTATCTTTCTTCCTGTTAATCCTGAATCCCCTTGTGGGCCTCCAACTACAAATCTACCAGTTGGATTTATAAAATATTTAGTCTTTTCATCTAATAATTCTGCTGGAACTACTGCTCTTATTACATGTTCCATTAAATCTTGTCTTATTTGTTCTTGTGTAACGTCTTCTCCATGTTGAGTTGATATTACTATTGTATCTATTCTTATAACTTTATTATCATCATATTCTACTGTAACTTGAGTCTTACCGTCTGGTCTTAAGTATGGTAATGTACCATTCTTTCTTACTTCTGATAGTCTTCTAGATAATCTATGTGCCATTGCTATTGGTAATGGCATATATTCTTCTGTTTCATTTGTTGCAAAACCAAACATCATACCTTGATCTCCAGCTCCTACAGCTTCAACAGAGTCATTATCTCCTTGTCTTGATTCTAAAGCTTCATCTACTCCCATAGCTATATCGCCTGATTGTTCATCTATTGAAGTTAAAACTGAACATGTATCGCAATCAAATCCATACTTAGCTCTATCATATCCTATTTGTTTTATAGTGTCTCTAACAACTTTCGGAATATCAACATAACAATTAGTTGATATTTCTCCCATAACTAATACCATTCCTGTAGTAACTGCTGTTTCACAAGCAACTCTAGCATTAGGATCTTTTGCTAATATACTATCTAATACGGCATCTGAAATTTGGTCACATATTTTGTCTGGATGCCCTTCTGTAACTGATTCTGATGTAAATAATCTTCTCATTTATATTTCTCCCTTCATTTTATTGATATTAATTCTATATACACCTGTTATAATCTAAATAAATTTAAGTAATAAAAAAGTCTCTTCGATAAGAAGAGACTTTAACTGTCAAACTCTTTCTTATCTTGTAGAATTATATTCCACAGGAATTGGCACCTTTGTGATATATCACAGGTTGCCGGGTTTCACAGGGCCCTTTCCCTCCACCTCTCTTGATAAGAACTAATATCATTTTTTTATACGAGTCAAATTATATCATTTTTTATATTATTGGTCAACATTATTAATAATTTTTTTAATAAAAAAAAAGCAAGATTTAATATCTTGCTTTTAATGGTGGGGGAGGACGGATTCGAACCATCGAAACGAAACGTAACAGATTTACAGTCTGCCCCCTTTGGCCACTCGGGAACTCCCCCATTATTGGAGCTGGCAATAGGAATCGAACCTACAACCTGCTGATTACAAGTCAGCTGCTCTACCGTTGAGCCATGCCAGCATATTGTTTTTTATTTTAAGTGGTGGGCACAACAGGGATCGAACCTGTGACCCTCTGCTTGTAAGGCAGATGCTCTCCCAGCTGAGCTATGCGCCCTTAAAAATTAATAAAATGGTGGGGGAGGACGGATTCGAACCATCGAAACGAAACGTAACAGATTTACAGTCTGCCCCCTTTGGCCACTCGGGAACTCCCCCATTTTATTTGGAGCTGGCAATAGGAATCGAACCTACAACCTGCTGATTACAAGTCAGCTGCTCTACCGTTGAGCCATGCCAGCATATTTGTTAAATTAAAATTAAAGTATGGTGGGGGAGGACGGATTCGAACCATCGAAACGAAACGTAACAGATTTACAGTCTGCCCCCTTTGGCCACTCGGGAACTCCCCCATAATTTAACTTTTTGATTCTTATGTCTCGAACAAATCTTATCTGCTCGACTGACAATGACTAGTATATAATCATTAACTATTAATTTCAAGTTCAACTTTTACCATTTTATAAGAATTAAAGTATTTATTCTTTAATTTACTCTTATTTCCTTCATATTATGCCTATATATAAATTTGTTTAAGTTTTAATTTTTTTGAATAAATCTTCATAAGTAACCTATATAATTAAATATTTATATTTGAATCCTATATTATTTTTATAACTATATATTATAATCCTTGTTCCTTCCTCATATATATTATCTATAAGGGGGTGAAGCTTTGGTAAAACATAAAGTTTTTTATGAATCTGATTTGGCTTATTATGAGATTGCTAATGTTTTAAAAAACTATATATCTAAAAATACAGTAATTGTATGCATTGGAACAGATAAATGTATAGGTGATTGTCTAGGTCCTTTAGTAGGTACATATCTAATAGAAAATAACTGCGACCTTCCTGTTTATGGTACTATAGAATCTCCTATACATGCACTAAATATAGAAAAACGTTTGTCTCAAATAAAAAAACTTCATCCTAACTCTACAATTATTGGTATTGATGCATGCTTAGGTGATACAAAATCCATAGGTGAAATTCATATAAGAAATTATCCAATTCATCCTGGTAAGGGAGTAGGTAAATTATTACCTGATGTGGGATCTGCTTCTATAATAGGTATAGTTGAATCTAGTGACAATGCAGAGTTTTTTACCTCTCGTAGCATTCGTCTTCATCTAATTATGAGTATGGCAAAAGTAATTTCTAAGGGTATATCCAAAGCTTATTATTTATCTAATATAACTAACTAAAAATAAAAAGGTATAGAATTTTAAAATTCTATACCTATATATCAAATAATATTAATCAATTAATGTTATTTCTTGTCCAATTAATGATGAATCAATTTTATCTAAATATCTTAAAACCTCACCAGTTCCTTCTACTACGGCTTCTACTGAATTATCTGCAATAGAGACTGATACTCCTGTTTCGTTTTGTATTACCTTATCTAATCCATCTAATAATGATCCTCCACCGGTCATTAAAATCCCTTTTTCAATTATATCTGCCGCTAATTCTGGTGGAGTTCTTTCTAAGACAAACTTAACTTGTTCTACAATTAATCCTACAGACTCTTTTAATGCTTCTCTTATCTCATCTGTACTAATTGAAACTTCATCTGGTAAACCTGTAACTAAATTTCTACCTTTCATTGTAGTAACCAAATCTCTCGATCCTTTAAATACAGATCCTATATTTACCTTTAATTCTTCAGCTGTCTTTTCTCCAATCATAATTTTATACTTGCTTCTAACATATTTTATTATAGCATCATCAAAAGTATCTCCTGCCACCTTTATTGAGCTTCTAACAACAACCCCTCCAAGAGATATTACTGCTATATCTGTAGTTCCTCCACCTATATCAACTACCATAGATCCATTGGGCTTGGTTATATCTAAGCCAACTCCTATTGCAGCTGCCAAAGGTTCTTCAATTAAATGTACTCTTTTAGCACCTAAGTTTGTTGTAGCATCCATAACTGCTCTTTTTTCAACTTCCGTGGCTTGTGAAGGTACACATACCATTACTTTAGGCGCAGTTATTTTTGCTTTTCCATACGCTTTTTTTATGAATTCTTTTAACATTTTTTCTGTTATATCATAGTCTGATATAACACCGTTTCTTAATGGTCTAACCGCAACTATATTTCCTGGTGTTCTTCCTATCATTTTTCTTGCTTCTTCACCTGCAGCAAGTACTTTATTATTGCTTTTATTAATGGCAACAACTGATGGTTCTTTTAATATTACACCTTTTCCCTTAACATAAACTAAAACCGTAGCGGTTCCTAAATCGATCCCCAAATCAGTACCACGTCTCCAAAACCACATTCCTCTTTCACTCCTATTGACTTAATTCTATTTTACTAAATACTACATAATTCTTCCTTATTTTTTTATTATATATGGAATATGGTGATGATTCAATGATTTTTATCCTTCCTTTTTAATTCAGCTATTAATCTACTGCCTTATATTTTAGCTTAGTAGCTTTTCCACCTCTAATATGTCTTTCTGCTTTATTTAACTCTAAAATTGTATGTGTTTGTTCTGCTATTACAGGGTTTATTTTAGGCAGCCTCTCAGTCATATCTTTGTGTATAGTGCTTTTACTTACCCCAAATACCTTTGCAGTTTTTCTTATTGTATCTTTAGAATCTATAATATATTGTGCTACTTCTAATACCCTTTCTTGAATATAATCTTTCAAAATGCTACCTCCTTTATAAATATAATTTGTATATTTTCATCAGCCATTTTCAAATAGAAAAAGACTGATGAAAATTTTTTTATTCTGCTTTGTAAGTAAAATATTTTGTTGGATCTAAGTCTTTTCCATTAGAATCTTGAACTTGTAAATTAATATGTTCACCAAACTCGCTATTAGTAAAGATTTTAGAGCTTTCTCCAACCTTTCCTATAACAGTTTCCTCTGTTACTTTATCTCCAACTTTAACTTTTATGTCTGAATCTAAATTACAATACTTAGTATTTACTCCATTAGCATGAGCAATAAGTACGTAATTTCCTTCCTCTGCCCTTTTTGAAACTTCTTTTACTTCTCCAACTGCAGCTGCTTTTACATCTGTTCCAACCTTAGCTTTTACATCTATTCCTCTAATATTTCTACTTGTTCCATCTTTCATTCCTTGTGGTTTTGGATATGAGTATGATCTAGAAATAGTTCCTTCAATCGGATTGATAAATTTTACTTCTGAATTTGTTCCTGCTGAAACATTAACATCCTTTTCTGTTGTTGCTACTTCTTGATTGGTTTCATTTTCAGTTTGAGCTACTTTTTCTTCTGTATTATTTTGAACTCTATCTGCATTTTGCTTTTGAACCTCTGAAGTAGTCTTATCATCAACATTTAATGTAAATTCCTTCTCTGATTGTTTTGCTTGTTCTTGTTTTAATTTATTTTTCTTACTAGTTACTACTGTCACTGTTGCAACTAAACATAAGCAAAGGAATAGAACTAAATAAAAGCCCTCCTTTCTAAAAAAGTTTTTTACCTTATCTTTTTTATTTTGGTCCATATCAACACCTCCTTTTTGTATTCTTGCCCTTTACTGTAAATTAATACATGTATTTTTATTTTTCTTTACATCAAATTTCAACATTTCTTGTCGAATTTTCAAAAAGTAAATAAATTTATTAAATTCAATAAAAAAGAAGATCTAGAAATTGAAATTTCTAGATCTTCTCTGTTTTAATTATTTAAATTCTATATCCTTTAATTGGGTATCCGTATAATAATGGGAAAGTATTTCCTTAAAATTCTTTCCTTCTTTTGCCATAACATTTGCTCCCCACTGACTCATTCCTACTCCATGACCATATCCCTTACATTTAAATATTATTTCACTTTCACTTATATCAAATTCAAAGTTCGTTGAATTTAGCTTAAGTAAATGTCTAAATTCTGTTCCTTTAATTCTCTCCTTACCAATTCTTATTTCTTTTACCCCACCAGCATCACTTTTACTTATAATTTCAATATTCCCTGATAAATTATTAATATTTAATCCTGATTTTTCATAATTTGAATTTATAATGTTTATAAACTCATCTATACCTATAGATTTTTCACTTTTGAATTTAGGTGCAATTTCTTCTCCTAAACTTTCTGTAGATACTAAATATGGAACATCATTAGAAAAAACATCTACCGAATTTTCTGTCTTTCCAGAACTTGTTGCAAAAAACTGTGGATACATAACTAAATTTCCATTATAAGTTAAAACTTGTCCTTTAGTTTCATTAACAGCCTCCTCTATTTTCTTCCAATTATTATCCCTATCTTTTTCACTCCATTTTTCAAGTCTACTTTCTTTACTTATATATACTTGACAATGTGTTGAATCACATACATCTCCACCTGCTTTTTCTGCCTTTACACAAGGCTTTATTTTTTTAGTAGCAACATAAGTTCTAGCTGCTATAGCCTGAGCCTTTAAAGCTTCTAGTTCAAAACTAGCTGGCATTTCTCCAGACACTACACTTTTCACATAATCTTCTAAAGGAACTTCTACTACTTTATTTTCATTTTCTATAAACACTTTAATAATGTCACTTCCTTTAATCTCTATATATGTTGCATTCTCCGTTACTACTTTTGGTGCTTTAGGAGATTCCTTTTTTTCAGATTTACTATCAGAATTTATAACCATAATTGGTATCCCAATCATAAAAAACAAAACTAATATACTAATTGTTACTAACATCATTATTCCTTCTGGTAATTTAACTCTCTTATTCATCTCCACTCCTCCTGTAAAGCTTCTACATTTTAATATATTAGTCTATTTTTTAAAATATACTTTATTTTATTTTTTCTATGTTAAGCTGTAATAAATAAATTTTTTCAAAATTAAAGAACTTAGATAATTCATCTAAGTTCTTTAACTGGATAGATGTATTATTTTTTATATAGAAATTTTATGAATTTATTCATCAATTCTATATACATCTGCACCTAACTTTCTAAATTTTTCTTCAATATTGGTGTATCCTCTATCAATATGATATAAATCTCCAATTTTAGTATCACCATGAGCTGCTAATCCTGCTAATATCATAGCGGCACCAGCTCTTAAATCTGTAGCTTTTACATCACAACCAGTCAATGCTTCAACACCATCTATAATGGCAGTTCTTCCATCTATTTTTATATTAGCCCCCATTCTAACAAGTTCTGCTACATGCATAAATCTATTTTCAAATACGGTTTCAGTAACAATACTTGATCCCTTTGTTAAAGATAATAAACTCATCATTTGAGGTTGCATATCTGTAGGAAAACCTGGATATGGTAATGTTTTTATATCTACAGGACTTTTACTACCTGTTCCATCAACAACTATACTATCATCTTTAGTTTCAAATTTTACTCCACATTCTTTTAGTTTTTCAATAGTTGGACGTAAATGTTCTTCATTTACACCATTAATAGTAATTATACTATTTGTTATTGCTGCTGCCACCATAAATGTTCCTGCTTCTATTCTATCGTAAAGGGGCTTATACTCTATTCCATTTAAAGCTTCTACCCCCTCTATGGTTATTCTACCCATTCCAGCCCCTTCTATATGAGCTCCCATAGAGTTTAAAAAATTAGCTAAATCCCATATTTCTGGTTCTTCTGCTGCATTTTCTATTATTGTTGTTCCTTTTGCTAAAACAGAAGCCATTAGAAGATTTTCTGTAGCTCCTACTGAAGGAAAATCTAAATATATTCTATTGCCTTTTAATTCTTTAACTTCTGCTTCTACAAAACCATGTCCTATTTCAATATCTGCTCCTAGCATCTTAAAACCTTTTAAATGCAAATCTACTGGTCTACTTCCTATGTTACATCCACCTGGAAGTGATATCTTGCATTTGCCAAATCTGGCCAACATAGGTCCCATAATTAAGAAAGATGCTCTCATCTTTCTTATTAAATCATTATTTGTATCCATTGGTTCTATATTACTAGTATTAATTTTTAGGTCACCTGTAATTTTTGAAAAATCTACATCACAATTTAATTCTTCAAGTAAATTAGCTAAAACTGAAACATCTTCCAATAAAGGTGCATTCTTAATTATTACTTCATTTGGGCTTAATATGCTAGCTACCATTATAGGTAAAACAGAGTTCTTCGCTAGACTTATATCTACCTCACCATTGAGTTTTTTTCCACCTTTAACTATAATTTTTTCCATATTATCCTCCATAATGAATTGTTAGTATGTTATGAATATCATAGGTGTTCCTACAACTATGTATTCACCTGTATCGTACTTTACATTCCCTACATTAACCCTTTGGTTATCTCTTAATTTAGCTTTTGCTACATAACCATTATGGATATCAAGGCTTTCTAAAGTGCCTTCTTTTATATAATTTTTTAGTAATTCCTGAACATAATTTTCATCCGATGTTTTTATCTTACCCTTTATGAAAGTAAAATATCTTACTTGTATAGATTTATTATTTTGAAATTTTACTAATTCTTTCTTTAAATCAGCTGATTTCTTTGTATTTTTATTATTTAAATAAATAATTTCAACTTTTGTTTTGTTCTTTTCTTCCCAAATATTCACAGTAATTTCTTTTTCTAAATCCTTGTATATAATTTTATTTTTATTTAATTGTATATCATCTTTAATATTTTTCTTCAATTCCATTAATAGCCTATACTGTTCATCTTTAAAGGTACTTTGTGATACATATTCCATTTTAATACCATTTTGAACAAAGTCACACTCTTCCATAACTTTATTTTCTATTGTATTAAAGCTATTTTGTGATTTTTCTTCTACAAATGGAATTGCTTCAATAAACAATAGAGAAAAGATTATAAAAGGGATTAGCTTAAATTTCTTCTTCATATCTTTCCCCACCTTTCCTCTAAATTATTGTCCAAATTTTGAAATACTATACAAAATTTATAACTATAATATAATATATAAATTTAGTTGAAAATTGTGATAGATTGTCAAAGAATTCATGTATATCTATGTACTAATATTGATAAAAATATACTTTTACCGAAATATATAATTATAAAATAAAAAAGTGGCTTTCGCCACGCTCCCTTCGGGAATTTAATTTTAAGTACCTTAAGAAGCATAGAACCGATATCTGTTCTATGCTATATTTTTCCTATTAATTAATACTTTATTCCATATACTCCAGTATACTCTTTAGGCCTCATTACTCCTCCGCACTTTTCACATGAAAAGCATGGTGGTTCATCAACATTGCTTTGATCCATTTCATCAAAATATTCAACTACTTCTTTAGGAATATTTTCTTTAGCTCCGCAAATAGTACAAATATATAATATTTCCTCTGTTTTCATCTTACTTCCTCCAACTAAGTTGTTTTCGGAATTATTTTACCACTTAATATACGTTTAGTAATAGCATAATTTTCTATAGCCTTTTCTAATTTTTCTTCATTCTCTTCTATAATCTTAATTCTCAGCCGTTCCCTCATGGACCCATATTTAGGATATACAATATCATGAAATCTCATTTTATTACCACAGTTAGGACATTTACACGGATTTACACCACTTATTGCCAGTATTCTATTCTCCCAAGTTGCTATAGATCTTCTTATACTTAATATCTTTTCATCTATCATTTTTATAAAATTAAATTTTCCTTTGCTTCTTCTAGAATAAATTCCAAAGTATCTTATCATTTTAAAATTTTTCTCTGGAATATGTCTTATTATTCTTTTTATGAACTCATATACATGTACAGTTTCAACTATGACCTTATTATCTTCATGTCTAGTATATTTATAAGTCACATTTTCACCATCATATTTAAGAATCCTTGATTCCGCTATCGCAGGACGTCCCACATATCTCCCTACATATTTTGCTGCTGTCTTCGCTGATTTTATCTCAGTTTTAGCATGAACATAAAAACCTTTATCTTTCTCTTTATATAGTTTATTTTTTAGTAATTTAATTTCTTTTGTATTTCCATTTATATAAGTTATTTCATCTAACAAAACCTTTTGCCATCTTTTTCTTAATGATTCATAAGATATGTGCCTTATATGCCTCCATTCTGTTATATTTCCTCTCCCTCCTTCTGTAACCATCATATGTACATGAGGATTCCACTTTAAATCTCTTCCAAATGTATGTATTACAGTTACTATACCTGGTGTGAATTCCTCCTTTCTATTTAAACTATGCATCCAACTCGTAACAGCTCTCGCTGCGCACTTCGGCAATATCTTAAGTCTTTGTCTATCCAGTCCAAAGAATTCTCTTAATTCTTTTGGTATAGTAAAAACTATATGTCTATGCCTAACATTTATTAAATTTCCCAACATATTATCAATCCAATTATCCGTATAAATCTTTCCACATGAAGTACAAAATCTACTTTTACATGTAAATCCGATTCTCTTTGTAGTATTACAATTATTACACTTCAATTCAATAAATCCATACTTTGTATCTTTACACTTTAAAACTTTTTCTACTTCCTTTTTAACATTAGGTCTAATCTTATTTTTATATAACTTTTCAAACTCTTTCCAATGGTCTTCTAATATTCTTTTTATCTTACCTTTTTTCATCTGTTAAACCTCTAATTTATAATTAATTAATCTAACATATTTGAAGGCTAAAAGCTAGATAATATCTAACTTTCAGCCTTCAAAATTTTTATACTTTCCTGTACATTAAAAAAAGAGTGTTAAAACACTCTTTAATCATTAATACTGAAAGTCTGAATTCTAGCATTTGCTCTAGCTAATGCCATTTTAGCTCTTTCAATATCTATATCCTTATTTTCTTTTAATCTTTTTTCAGCTCTTTCTTTAGCGTTCTCAGCTCTTGAAAGATCTATATCCTGTGAATATTCTACTGCATCACAGCAAAATTTTAGATTATTATCTTTAAGATATATTATTCCACTTGATGTGAACATCTTTTCCTTTTTACCATCAGCTTTTATAATAGTTGTAGTTGCTGGTATAGTGCTTAATATTATTGCAGTATGATTAGCTCTAAATTCAACTGCTCCATTTGAAGTTCCAGTTTGAAGTGATTCCACTTCAATATGAATTGGTTCATTACCAGGGGTAATTATATCTACTTTAAAAGTTTTAGCCATAATTTTTCATCCCCTTACACTAAGGTTTTAGCTTTTTCAACTGCTTCTTCAACACTTCCTACAAATAAAAATGCTGATTCTGGTAAATCATCGTATTTACCTTCTAATATTTCTTTAAATCCTCTTACAGTTTCCTTTACAGGTACATATTTACCTTGCATTCCAGTAAATTGTTCTGCAACTGTAAATGGTTGTGATAAAAATCTTTGAACTCTTCTTGCTCTAGCAACTACACTCTTATCTTCATCTGATAATTCATCTACACCTAGAATTGCAATTATATCTTGTAATTCTTTGTATCTTTCAAGTATATTCTTAACATCAGTTGCTACTTGATAGTGCTCTTTTCCAACAACTCTTGGATCTAATATTCTTGATGATGATTCTAATGGATCAACAGCTGGATAAATTCCAAGTTCTGCTATACTTCTTGCTAAAACTGTTGTTGCATCAAGATGAGTAAATGTTGTTGCTGGAGCTGGGTCAGTAAGGTCATCTGCTGGTACATATACAGCTTGAACTGAAGTTATTGATCCATTTTTAGTTGAAGTAATTCTTTCTTGAAGTGCACCCATTTCAGTTGCTAGTGTTGGTTGATAACCAACTGCTGATGGTATTCTTCCAAGTAAAGCCGATACTTCTGATCCAGCTTGAGTAAATCTAAATATGTTATCTATGAATAAAAGCACATCTTGACCTTGATCTCTGAAATATTCAGCCATAGTTAATCCTGTTAAAGATACTCTCATTCTAGCTCCTGGAGATTCATTCATTTGTCCAAACACTAGAGCTGTCTTGTCTATAACTCCTGATTCTTTCATTTCGTAATATAAATCATTACCTTCTCTTGATCTTTCTCCAACACCTGTGAATACTGAAAGTCCACCGTGTTCCTTAGCTATATTATTTATAAGTTCTTGGATAAGAACAGTTTTACCAACACCTGCTCCTCCAAATAGACCTATCTTACCACCCTTTTGATATGGGGCTAATAAATCTATAACTTTAATGCCTGTTTCAAACATCTCTGGTTCTAAAGCTTGTTCTTTAAAACTTGGTGCTGGTCTGTGTATTGGATAAACTTCTTCCATTTCAATATCACCAGCATTATCTATTGGATTACCTAATACATTAAAAAGTCTACCTAATACCCCTTTACCAACTGGTACTGATATACATTTTCCTGTATCTGTAGCCTTCATTCCTCTTTTTAATCCATCTGTAGATTCCATAGCTATTGTTCTTACTATGTCATCTCCAATATGTTGTTCAACTTCAGCTACTAATACTTTATCTTCCATATCTATTCTAATTTCATTATAGATGTTAGGAAGTGCATCTGAGTCAAATTTTATATCAACAACTGGTCCAATAACTTGAACTACTTTTCCTACTTTTTTAGGCATAGTAATACCTCCTTACTATTTTTGAGCTTCAGCTCCTCCTACAATTTCTGATATCTCTTGAGTTATCATTGTTTGTCTTATTCTATTGTATTTAATACTTAAGTTTTGTAATATATCATTAGCATTTCTAGTAGCTCCATCCATAGCCGTCATTCTAGCACTTTGCTCACTAACTTTTGAATGTAGCATAGCTCTTCTAAGCTTACTTTTAAAATACACATCTAAACTTGAATTTAAAACCTCATCTAAGCTAGGTTCAATTAAAAAGTCACCTTGAACATTTCCTTCTCTTTCAATAGGGAAAAGTCTTTCTATTTTTACCTCTTGTTTAATTGGAGAAATGAATTCTGTAAATACTACATTTACTTCTGAAACATCTCCTTTTCTAAACATATATAAAGCATCTTGATATATTGCTTTTATTTCTTTTACAGTAGGTACATCTGGAATTTCTACATATTCACCTACAGTATCAAATCTGTATCTTTTCATATATGAAATCCCTTTACTTCCTGCAACAACAACCTTTGCCTTACTCTTATCTTCAACCATATCATTTAATCTGCTTGCTATGTTACCATTGAAGCCACCACAAAGACCTGTATCTGAACTTATAACAATATAAAGCTTATCAGAAGTTTTTACCTTGCTGTTAAAGAATGGACTTTCATAATCCATTGGTAAAGCAGCCATTAATTCGCTTACTATTTCATGGCATAAATCATAATATTTTTCATTAGCAGCAAGTTCTTTTCTTGCCTTTCTAAGTTTAGAAGTGGATACAAGATTCATAGCTTTTGTTATCTTTCTTGTACTTTCAACTGACTTCATTCTTCTTTTTATTTCAATAAGTCCTGCTGATCCCAAACTTCCACCTCCTAAAGAATTGCATAGCTTTTTAAGCTATGCATCTTGTAAAAATAATTTTTTAAATTCTATTATACATTTATCTAATTCAAACTTTACTTTGTCACTAAGAACTTTTCCGTCAACTATTTCTTTTAATAAATCTCTATAGTGAGTGTCAGCATATTCTAAAAGTTCTTTTTCAAATTTTCTTACATGTTCAACTTTTATATCTGATAAGAAATCATTAACAGTTGCATATAATATAACAATTTGCTTTTCAACTGGCATTGGAGAATATTGGTCTTGTTTTAAAACTTCGACTAATCTCTTACCTTTTTCAAGTCTCTTCTTAGAATCTTTATCTAAGTCTGAACCAAATTGTGAGAATGCTGCTAATTCTCTATATTGTGCAAGTTCAAGTCTTAAAGTACCAGAAACTTGTTTCATAGCTTTAATTTGTGCATTACCACCAACTCTTGATACTGATATACCAGCATTAACCGCTGGTCTTTGACCTGAGTGGAATAAATCTGATTCTAAGAATATTTGACCATCTGTTATTGAAATAACATTAGTAGGGATATATGCTGTAACGTCCCCTGCAAGTGTTTCTATAATTGGAAGAGCTGTTAATGATCCTCCACCATTTTCTTTAGAAAGTTTAGCTGCTCTTTCTAATAGTCTTGAATGTATATAGAATACATCTCCAGGATAAGCTTCTCTACCTGGTGGTCTTCTTAATAGTAATGACATTGTTCTATAAGCTACTGCATGCTTTGAAAGATCATCATAAATAATTAAAACGTCTTTTCCTTGATGCATGAAATATTCTCCCATACTACATCCAGCATATGGTGCTAAATATTGTAATGGTGCTGATTCAGAAGCTGTACCACTTACAATTATTGAATAATCTAAAGCTCCCATTTCTTCTAAAGTATTAACTATGTTGGCAACTGTTGATTGCTTTTGTCCAATTGCAACATAAATACAGATAACATCTTTACCTTTTTGATTTAATATTGTATCAACTGCTATTGCAGTTTTACCTGTTTGTCTATCTCCTATGATAAGTTCTCTTTGTCCCTTACCGATTGGTATCATTGAATCTATAGCTTTTATACCAGTTTGTAATGGTTCATTAACTGAACTTCTATCTATTATACTTGGTGCTGGAACTTCTATAGCTCTGTATTCTGCATGATTTATAGGTCCTTTTCCATCTATAGCTTCTCCAAGAGAGTTTACAACTCTTCCTAATAGAGCTTCACCAACTGGAACTTCTACTATTTTATTTGTTCTTTTTACAATATCGCCTTCTTTTATACCTTCTTCAGGTCCTAAAAGAACACATCCAACATTATCTTGTTCTAAGTTTAAAGCCATACCATAAACATTGTTTGGGAATTCTAATAATTCACCTTCCATACAATCGTCTAAGCCATAAACCCTAGCAACTCCATCACCTATTTGAATAATAGTTCCTGAGTCCACTGTTGTTATTTCTTTTTCATATCTTTCGATTTCTTTTTTGATTATGGATGTTATTTCTTCAGGCTTAATATTCATAACTTCACCTCTATTCTGTGCTAAGCATTAAATCCTGTAATTCATCTAATTTGGATTTAACTGTACCATCTATCACATCATTACCAACTCTTACATATATTCCACCTAGAATACTTTTATCAATAATTTGTTCTAAGATAACATGCTTATTATATTTTTTTTCTAATTTAGACTTTAGAGAATTAAATTCCTCATCAGTTAACGAAACTGTTGTTTTTATAACTCCATTTAAGGTATTCTTACGCTCTAAGTCTATCTTTTCCATTTCCTTTAGCTTTTCTCTTAGATAAAGTATTCTGTCTTTCTCTATAAGAATTAATAAAAATGATAATAATTCTTCATCTATATGACCTTTAAATATATTTATAAAAGTCTTCTTCTTCTTTTTTGTGCTAATTTGCGGATGCTTGATTACTTCGTAGAATTCCTTATTCGTATCTATTAAATTACAGATTTCTCGTAAGTCTTGTAAGTATTGTTGAACTTTCCCTTTTTCTTCAGCTACTTCATATAACGCTAAAGCATATCTTCGGTCTAAATATTCGTACATAATTACTTACCTACCTTATTAATAAAATCTCCAATTAGATCTCTGTTATCTTGTTCATTAATATTCTTTTCGATAACTTTTTTTGAAAGTTCAATTGCTAAATCTATAGCTTCCTTTTTAAGTTGATATTCTACTTTTTCTTTCTCTCTATTGATTTCTACCTTGGCTCTTTCTAAAATAACTTTAGCCTCTTGGTTTGCCTCATCAATAATTTCTTCATATATCTTTTCTGCTTTTTCTTTATGTCTTTCAGTAATCTTCTTTCCTTCTTCTCTAGCGCCCTTTAATACTCTTTCATTTTCAATAGCTAACATTCTAGCTTTTTCTAGTTCCTCTTCGGCATTGTCTAATTGAGTTGTAATATCATTTTCTCTCTCTTCAATTATTGCTTTAACCTTATCAAAGAAGAAATGTTTTAATATAGCTAATAGGATAATGAAATTTATTATGGTTGCTATAATTACACTCTTGTCTATATCCATTATATATACATTGCCTCCCTTCTGGAGTCACTAAAATTCATTATTTTACTCCAACAAATATTAGAAGTATTGATACTAATAAACCGTAAATAGCTGTTGCTTCTGCGAAACCTGCACCTATAATTAAAGCAGTTGTAATCTTACCACTAGTTTCTGGATTTCTTGAAACACCTTCTACAGCTTTTCCTGTAGCATTACCTATACCTATACCTGCTCCTAAACCGACTAATACCGCAATACCTGCTCCTAATGCTCTCATTCCTATTTCATTCATGATAAAATCCTCCTTAAAATTAATGTTCTGAAACTATTTTTATATTTATCATTGTTAACATAACAAATATCACCATTTGTATAACGCCATCAAACACATCAAAATATCCATGTAAAGCTATTGGTAAACCAATTTGTGCTATCCATGCTATTTTATGTAGATTCTCATATACTAATTCTATGATAAATGTAGCTGCTAACACGTTACCAAAAAGTCTTAATGACAATGAAACTGGTAACATAACTCTTTCTAATAAATTAATTGGTAACATAACGGGAATTGGTTGTATATATCCCTTCATGTAACTTTTAACTCCATGCTTTTTAATTGCATAAGTTTGAACAACAAAAAATGTTATAAGTGCCATACCTAAAGTTACACTAAAATTTTTCGTTGGTGGTACTACGCCGATTAAACCTACAAGATTCATTAAAAGTAGATAAATTCCCATGGATCCTATAAATGGAATTATATCAGTATAATTTTCACCAACATTCTCTAATACTACATTTCTAATTGTAGTATATATTGATTCAACAACTACTTGCTTTTTACTTGGTTTAACCTTTAAATTTCTAGTTGCCCACCACGCCAAAATAGCTACTAAGGCAATTATTACCCATTGGACCACTATATCAGGAGTAATATCTACCGTAAAACCTCCAAGTCCAAAGGAAAATATAGGCTTCAATGGTTCCACCTAATCACTTCCTTTCTCATTTTTTAACCAATAAAATGTTAAAAGTATAAAATGACTTATATATCCTCCAACATATGCTATTAGTTTTTGTAAGTTGTACATAAATGGCAGTGCTAAACAAACTATTACTATTATTTTTATGAAATAACTCATTATTATTAGTAACTTCTTATCCCTTATTAATGAATATTCTAAAATTATTCCACTTACTAGGAAGTTTACTAAAGCTACTAATATTCCCATAAAAAATATACTTGCAATTTGTAAGTTTACTAATAAAGATACTATAAGTGCAGAAATGAGTCCTCCTACTAAATCACATTTTATCATTTTCCTTAGCAAATTATTCATTTCTCTACTCATTTTATCTTTCCCCCCCAACTGACTCTTGTTATTATAGACCTGGTAAAACATTAATGAAAACTTTGTTTTTCTTTATATTTCTTCTTTTCAATTTATATTTAGTGATTATAGTAGTTTATTATCATTTTACTTAATGCAATTCATTAATATTAAGTTTTTCATTGGTAACAGGCAAAATTAACCATGATTATTCATTTATTTGAATATTTTAAATATTCTGATTTACGATTTTTTTCTGTGTTAACATTTTCATAAGCCCTTAAACACATTTTTTTTGCGAGAAACACATTTTTTTCTCATTTTTATATTATTATTTTATTATATATTAAAAACTCATTAATTTATTATTTCATATAAATGAATAATTCATTTTAAATTTATTCATTTTTTATTTTTTTTCTTATTTTTATATTATAATTACATTATTATTAATATAATAATAGTCCTATTAAAGCTTTAGTTTTAGGTACTTTACACTAAATTAAATGTTTTAAATTCTTGTATAATAATTTATATGTTAATATTTATAATGAACTTGTATCCTATTTAATAAGTTTTTCTATATTTCTGAAAATAGTAAACTTTACTGTATATTTGTGTCGATTTATTATTAATAGTATATCTGTTTTTTTAATTTTTAATACTAAAAAAAGACTTTCAACTACATATTGTAGTTGAAAGTCTTTATATATAATTTACATATTATAGTTTTTCCACTATCATAGCTGTTCCCATTCCTCCACCTATGCATAAAGTAGCTAAACCTTTTTTAGCATCTCTTTTTTGCATTTCGTAAAGTAATGTTACTAAAATTCTAGCTCCTGATGCTCCAACCGGATGTCCTAACGCAATAGCTCCACCATTAACATTTACTTTGCTCATATCAAAGTTTAAGTCTCTAGCAACTGCTATACTTTGTGCTGCAAAAGCTTCATTTGCTTCTATTAAATCTAAATCTTCAATTTTTAATCCTGATACTTCTAAAGCTTTTTTAGTTGCATGGAAAGGTCCATATCCCATAATTGATGGATCTAAACCTCTTTGTCCATATGAAATTATTTTAGCTAAAGGCTTAACTCCTAATTCTTTTGCTTTATCTGCACTCATTACCACAAAAGCTGCTGCTCCATCATTTATACCTGATGCATTACCTGCTGTTACTGTACCATCTTTAATAAATGCTGGCTTTAATTTTTTCATTCCTTCTATTGTTGAACTAAATCTTGGAAATTCATCAGTATCAAATACTTTTGGTTCTCCTCTTCTTTGAGGAATTAAAACTGGAACAATTTCATCTTTAAATCTACCTTCTTTAATAGCCTTTTCAGCTTTTAGTTGTGATTGAAGAGCAAATTCGTCTTGTTCTTCTCTTGTTATGTTCCATTGCTTAGCTATATTTTCAGCAGTAACACCCATATGATAATTATTAAATGATTCCCATAAAGCATCATTAATCATTGAGTCAACCATTTTTCCATCACCCATTCTTTGACCCCATCTTGCAGTTCTCAATAGGTATGGTGCACTTGACATATTTTCTATACCACCAGCAACTACAACATCAGCATCTCCAGCTTTTATCATTTGAGCTGCTAATGCTACTGTTCTTAAACCTGATCCACATACTTTATTTATAGTCATAGCTGGAATTTCTACTGGCAATCCTGCTCTAACAGCTGCTTGTCTTGTGACATTTTGTCCAAGTCCCGCTTGAATAACATTACCCATTAATACTTCTTCTACTTGTTCCCCTTTTATTCCAGCTCTAGCTACAGCTTCCTTAATTACTGTTGCTCCCAAATCTGCTACAGATACATCCTTTAATGATCCCCCAAAAGATCCTATAGGTGTTCTTACCGCACTTACAATAACTACTTCTCTCATTATTAAACCCTCCCTAAGTTCTCTGTTAGAATTTTCTTATTTGTTAAACAATTAACACAATTTCATTATACCACTTTTATATCTATAATCAACCTTATATTTTATATTTATTTCCAAATTATCTAACAAATTCTTCTATTTTTTCTTCTCTAATCCCAAAATACTTCTCTATAGCGTCAGCTATTCTTTTTGATGCTAAACCATCTCCATACGGATTTACTGATTTACTCATAATATTATAAGCCTCAGTATTAGTTAATAATTTGTTGGCTTCATCTACTATTTTTTCTATATCAGTACCAACTAATTTTACTGTTCCATAACTAACTGCTTCTGGTCTTTCTGTAACGTCTCTTAGCACTAACACTGGTTTTCCCAAATGTGGAGCCTCCTCTTGTAGACCACCTGAATCTGTCATAACCATAAAACATTTATTCATAAGATTATGAGTTTCTTTTGTATCTAACGGATCTAATAAATGTACCCTTTCTAAATTTCCTAATTTTTTATTAACTACATCTTTTACTACCGGATTTAAATGCACTAAATATACCAATTCGACATCTTTATTTTTTTCTACAATTATTTTTAAAGCATCACAAATATTTTCTATTCCTTTGCCCCAATTTTCCCTTCTATGAGCAGTAATCATAATAACTTTTTTGTTAATGAAATCTATTTCATTTAATTCTTTATTGTCAAAAATATAATTATCTTTTACAGTATGAAGCATTGCATCTATAACTGTATTTCCTGTTATATAAATATCTTTATCATTTATACCTTCTCTTAATAAATTATTTTTTGAACCTTTTGTAGGCGCAAAATGCAGGTCAGCTAATGCACCTGTTAATTTTCTATTCATTTCTTCTGGAAATGGAAAGTATTTATCAAAGGTTCTAAGCCCAGCTTCTACATGTCCTACTGATACCTTTTGATAAAACGCTGCTAATGCACCTGAAAATGTAGTTGTTGTATCTCCATGTACTAATACCATATCTGGCTTTTCTTGTATAAATATTTCTTCTAATCCTTCTAAAACTTTATTTGTAATTCCAGTTAATGTTTGTTTTGATTTCATTATATTTAAATCAAAATCTGGAACTATATCAAAGTAATCTAAAACTTGATCTAACATTTCTCTATGTTGAGCTGTTACGCAAACTTTAGCTTCAAACCCCTTTCTCTTTTCTAATTCCTTTACCAAAGGTGCCATTTTTATAGCTTCTGGTCTTGTTCCAAATATTGTTATTATTTTTTTCTTATCCACTTATTAATCCTCCTATGTTAATATCCCATCTCTAATTTTATATCTAAGCTATCATCTTCATATATCCAAGAATCTACTAATATTGATCTGTATTTATTTTTACTATCTCTTATTATAACTTCTTTTATTCCTGCATTTATTATCATTCGTTTACACATAGAGCAAGAATTTGCATTTAATACATATTCTTTATCATTTACGTCTCTACCAACTAAATATAATGTTGCTCCAATCATATCTCTTCTTGAAGCACTTATTATTGCATTTGCCTCACTATGAACACTTCTACATAATTCATAATGAGTTCCTCTTGGAATATTCAATTTTTCTCTAATACAAGTTTTTATATCTATACAGTTTTTCCTTCCCCTAGGAGCACCTGTATATCCACTTGATATTATTTCATCATTTTTTACTATTATAGACCCATAATTTCTTCTTAAACATGTACCTCTTTCCAATACAGTCTCAGCAATGTCTAAATAATAATTATGTTTATCTCTTCTATCCAAATTTTATACACCCCTACAATTATATAAATTAGTTAAAATTATAAAAAAAAAAAAATTCTTTCAAACTTTTATATTAAATTACTATAAAAGTTTGGAATCTTCATTATATAATCCTATTTGTTTTTTCCATTTATATGTATCTAATTATATCTAACAAAAATATTATTTTCAAATATAATACAATTTTTATATGTTCAGTTATTAATGTATTATAAACAATAAGGTTTAAAATTTGTATAACAAACTTTAAACCCCATTATATTAGTTATATATAAGTTTTACTTAGTACCAAATAACCTATCTCCTGCATCACCTAAACCAGGTACAATATATCCCTGTTCATTTAATTTTTCATCTATTCCTCCAACATATATGTCTACATCTGGATGTGCTTTTTGTACAAATTCAATTCCTTCTGGTGATGAAATTAGACACATTAATCTTAGGTTTTTAGCACCTCTTTTCTTTAGTATTTGTATTGCATCAGCTGCTGATCCGCCAGTTGCTAACATAGGATCTACTACAATTACATCTCTTTCTGCTATATCTTGTGGAAGTTTACAGAAATATTCTACTGGTTGTAGAGTTTCCTCATCTCTATATAATCCAACATGACCAACCTTAGCTGCTGGTATAAGCTTTAGCATACCATCTACCATACCAAGTCCTGCTCTTAATATCGGAACTATAGCCATTTTCTTTCCTGCTAGCATTTGACACTTTGCTTTACAGATAGGAGTCTCTATTTCTACTTCTTCAGTACTTAAGTCTCTAGTCACCTCATATGCCATAAGCATTGAAACTTCTTCAACTAATTCTCTGAAATCTTTTGCCCCAGTATCTTTATTTCTTATAAAAGCTAATTTATGAAGTATTAATGGGTGATCAATTTGCGTTACCTTACTCATTATATAATGTCCTCCTCTAATCTATAAATCTATAATTATAATAATTTTATATTATTTATTATACTGTTTTTCTACATCTGATATTTTATCTATTCTTGTTTGATGTCTTCCACCTTCAAACTTAGTATTTAAAAAAGTTTTTACTATATCTAATGCTAGCCCTGGACCTACTACTCTTTGCCCTAATGTTAGTATATTAGCATTATTATGCTCTCTTGTTGCATGAGCACTAAAAGTGTCTGAACATAATGCTGCTCTTATTCCTGGAACTTTATTTGCTGCAATTCCTATTCCTATTCCTGTACCACATACTAAAATACCAAAATCAAATTCTTTTGCTGCAACAGCTTCTGCTACTGGAACTGCATAATCTGGATAATCACATGAATCTTTAGTACAAGTACCAAAATCTTTTATTTCATATCCCTCACTTTTTAAGTAGTTAATTATCTCTTCTTTTAATTCTATTCCACCATGGTCTGAACCTAATGCTATTTTCATATAATAGTTCCTCCTATTTAGTTATTGAATAATTATCTAAAAAAAGGAAGAAAGATTACCTCCTTCCTCCCTTTAATTTATACTTCTATTATGTCAAACCCAGCTGCTTTATTAAGTCTATTCATTATAGCAACTCCTACCTCTTTTTCTTCAAAAGCTTGACATAAAATAATATCTACTCCTAAATCATCGCACTTTCTTAAAGTCTCAAAAATATTTCTAGCAATTTCATTTAAATTTAATTCACTACCTAAAGAAATTATTTCTCCACTTTTAAATCTAGATAAATTTTCATCTGTAGCTAAAATTGCTACTCTCTTATGATTTTCTATATAATTGTGTACCATTTCGCTAATTTTTTCAATAGTTTTTTCGTTATTTCCTTTTATTATTTTTAAATTAGCTTTTGGTGCATAATGTCTATACTTCATTCCAGGAGCTTTAGGTCTTAAATCTTTTGATGGTTTTCCTTGTATTGCTGGATCTAATTTTATACCTTCATGAAATTCCCTCAACATTTCTAAAGTTATTCCACCAGGTCTTAATACTACTGGAGGTTCTACAGTACAATCAACTATAGTAGACTCTACTCCAATATCGCTTTTTTCTCCACCTAAAATATAATCAACCTTCCCAGATAAATCCTCAACGCATCTTTCCATTTCAGTTGGACTTGGTCTTCCTGAAATATTAGCAGAAGGTGCTGCTATTGGACATTCGGATAACTCAATTAATTTTAAAGCTATTTTACTATTAGGCATCCTTACTCCAATTGTATTAAGTCCTGCACTAGTAACATCTGGTATTATAGATTTTTTATTTAATATAATGGTTAAAGGACCTGGCCAAAATTTATCTATTAATTTTTGGGCAACTTTAGGAATATCAAAAACAATATCACTTATATCTTTTGATGCAACATGTACTATTAATGGATTATCCTGCGGTCTCCCCTTTGCTTTAAATATTTTATCCACTGCATCTGTGTTTAATGCATTTGCTCCTAATCCATATACAGTTTCCGTAGGAAAAGCTACTACTCCTGAATTTTTTATAATCTTAGCCGCTTCTTCTATATATTTTTTATCTTTATCAATATCTTTTATTACAGCTACCCTTGTTTCCAACAAGTTCTACCTTCTTTCTATTTAAATTCATTTTGTTCTCTCGCTAGCTTTATACTTTCTATAGCTGATGAAGTATATACTGCTTTTACACAATTTCTATAAATTACATCTAACAATTGATATTTTTTGAATCCACCTCTTTTTATTATTTTAAAATAATACATATTTTCAGGATTCATTTTCTTTATTTTTAAGTACTTTTCTCCAGCTTCTGGATATCTTTTCAAGAATCCTCCTGTAACTGGACTTAAAGAGGTATTTTTAAACCCAACAGTAGTTATTATAATTATTTCCATCTCTTCTTTATACTTATCCGTATGTACTAAAGCAACTTTATCGCATAATAATAAATTTTTCTTTAAAAACAAACTATTTTTCATCTCTAATTTATTATTACTACATTTAAAATCTAACTTATGATAATTAACTTTAGCCAATACTGCTATTGCTATAAGAAATTCAATAACTCCTAAATAACTTAAAATAAATGTTGACCTTATTTTATAAAAGTATACTACTGCAGGAAGAAATATTGATATCACTATCATAAAAATTAAAAAACGTTTTTTTCTACCATTCTCTTTTTTTATTGCCTTTTTTAATCTCATATACATTCCTCCAGTTACTTTAAAAGCCCTACATTTTAAATGCAAGGCTTTTAATATACTAAATAGCGTCTGTATTTCCCATTTGTTTCATTTTTTCTGCTTGATCTGCTGTAATTAATGCATTAATTACTTCATCTATGTCTCCATTTAAATATGATTCTAACTTATATAAAGTTAATCCTATTCTATGATCTGTTACCCTACCTTGAGGATAGTTGTATGTTCTAATTCTTTCACTTCTATCTCCAGATCCAACTTGACTCTTTCTATCTTCAGCTATACCAGCCGCTCTTTCAGCTTCTGCTGCTTCGTATAATCTTGATCTTAATACTTTCATAGCTTTTTCTTTATTCTTAAGTTGTGATTTTTCATCTTGACATGCTACTACCAATCCTGTTGGAAGGTGAGTAATTCTAACTGCTGAATCTGTAGTATTAACACACTGACCACCATTACCTGATGATCTATAAACATCTATTCTTAAGTCTTTTTCATTAATTTCTATTTCTACATCATCAACTTCTGGTAACACAGCTACTGTGGCAGTTGATGTATGTATTCTACCACTTGATTCTGTATCTGGAACTCTTTGAACTCTATGAACTCCACTTTCATATTTAAGTTTAGAATAAGCCCCATGACCTTTAATCATAAATACAACTTCCTTGAAACCTCCGATATCAGTTTCATTTGCACTCATTAATTCAACGCTCCACCTTTGATTTTCTGCATATCGTGTGTACATTCTAAAAAGATTTGCTGCAAATAGAGCTGCTTCATCTCCACCTGCTCCTCCTCGAATTTCAACGAATACATTCTTATCATCGTTTGGATCCTTAGGTAATAAAAGAATTTGAATGTGATTTTCTAACTCTTCTTCTCTTGCTGTTAACATTGAAATCTCTTCTGAAAGCATTTCTCTCATTTCTTTATCACTTTCTTCTGATAACATTTCTTTGTTAGCTTGTAAATCTTCAGTTACAGTTTTATATTCTTTATATGCTGTTACTATAATTTCCAAATCAGCATGTTCCTTACATAACTTCCTCCATTCAGCTTGATTCGCCATAATTGAAGGATCTGATATCTTTACTGATAACTCTTCGTATTTATTTTCTATAAAAGCTAATTTATCTAATAACATAAGTATCACTCCGTACTATATTTTTTCACATTTTTTTATTATATCATAATATTTAGAAGTTTATCAAGAATGAAAATTTCCAATTATTACTCTGTCTAATCCAGCTAAATCTTTTATAACCTTTATATTTATAAAATTTTCCTCTTTCATTAGTTCTTCTAAATCTTCTGCTTGATCATAACCTATTTCAAAAGCTAATATCCCATTACTATTTAAAACATACTTACTTTCTTTTATTATTCTCTTATAAAAATCTAAACCATCTTTTCCTCCTGAAAGAGCAGTATGTGGTTCATATTTCTTAACATCATCCATTAATGTTTCTATTACATCTTCTCTTATATACGGTGGGTTTGATACTAAATAATCATATTTTTCCCCACTTTCTATAACTTTACCTAGCAAGTCACTTTTAATAAAGTTAACTCGCTCTTGTAAGCTATGTCTTTTTATATTTTCTATTGTTACTTTTTGTGGAGTATCATAATAATCTATAGCATCTACTTTTATATTCTTTCTATAATATGCTAATGCTATACCTATAGCTCCACTTCCACAACACAAATCACATACCTTACTTTTGTCACTTTCTGAAATTAATTTAAGAACTTCCTCTACAAGTATTTCAGTATCTCCACGTGGAATTAAAACTCCTTCTTCTAAATAAAAGTCTAATCCCATGAACTCTGATTCACCTAATATATATTTCATAGGCATTTTTTCTTTTCTTTTACCAAGAAGATCAAAGAAACTATTCTCATCTTCTTTTCCAACCTCTTCATCCCTATGAGTAATTAAATAAAGCTTATCTTTTTTTAAAACTTTTCCTAATAAAAGTTGAGTATCTAAAATATATGTTTCTATATTATTATCTTTAAGAATTTTAACACCAGAATCTATTAATTTACCTATTGTATTTTTCATTTCAATCCCTTCTGCCCTCATTAAAGCAGCTATTGCAACCTCAATTTGATCATTATCAGGTTCTTTAGTTGTTAGTTCTTGTAATTTTAAACCTGGATATGCTATAACTTTTGCTAAACTACTATCATTTTTACCAAGCCATCTAATTATTTCATAAGTAATACCAGAAACTACTGGTATCAAAACAATTCTTAGAATTAATCTCTGAGCAAAATTTCCCCATCCTGTAAAAGTAAAAATTATTATACTTACGAACATTATTAAGAACAAAAAGTTCGTTCCACATCTTGGATGAAATCTACTAAATTTTTTTACATTTTCAACTGTAAGCTTCTCTTCTGCCTCATAGCAAAATATTGTTTTATGTTCTGCTCCATGATATTGGAATACCCTATATATATCTTCCATTTTACTTATACCATATATATAAATAAGAAGTATTGATATTCTAATCATTGCTTCTATTAAATTTAATATTATTGGAGTAAAGCCTAACCCCTTAAATATAGAAGCAACCCCTGTTGGTATTGCAATAAATAACCCCATTGCAAGAACCATAGAAAAAGCTAAAGTTACTCCAATTATTATATCATTAGCTTTATCACCCAATTTACGCTTTAGCCACTCCTCAAATTTCGATGGCTCTTCATCTTCTTCAAAGAATGATGCAGAATAATTTAATGTTTTTATTCCAGTAACCAGCGAATCTATTAAAATAAATACTCCACGTATAAATGGTATGTTTAAATATTTTTTTCTTTTAGTTATTGGTAATACTTTTTCAAACTCGACCTCAATTTTATTTTTCGGCGTTCTTACTGCAGTAGCTTGCCCTTTTCCACCTCTCATCATCACACCTTCAATAACAGCCTGTCCTCCAACCTCACATCTCTTCATTCATATCACACTCTCATATCATATTATTTTTTATGTTGATACTTAAAATAACAGTTTCCACATAATGATTCATACTCTACATTATCTATATGATCAATAGCTATTTGTTCCCCTTCGAAAACAAATTTGTTATTTATTTTTCTTCCATTAAATAAAGCTTTTCTTCCACATTTACAGATTGTCTTCATTTCTTCTATGCTATGTGCTATTAATAATAATCTTGTACTACCTTCAAAACCTTGCATTTTAAAATCAGTTCTAAGACCATAACATATAACTGGTATATCTAAAACTACAGCCACTTCAAATAACTCATCTATTTGCTTAGCTTTTAAAAACTGAACTTCATCTACTAATATACAATCTATTCCGTTAACTTTATTTTTATATTTTTTAACTTCTTCAATTATATTATCATTTTCACCTATTATTAGATCTACTTTACGTTCTACACCTAATCTAGATAATAGTTTTTCTCCACCTTTTTTATCTGTAGATGGTTTAACCAATGCAACCTTCATTCCTCTTTCTTCATAATTATGTGCAACTTGCATAAGATGTGTTGATTTTCCTGAATTCATTGCTCCATATCTAAAATATAACTTACTCACACTACTCTTCTCCTTCTTGCCTATAATATATATCGATTATAGCATTATAAATTCATATTAACAAAGAAAATATTTGCTATAAATATTAATATTATCTTTATTCAATTTATAAAATCTATTATGTATTATAAAAAATAAATTAAACTTTAATATTTATTTAAATATTAATTTTTTTACAAAAATTTCTTAAAATAATTTAATTACTTTATCCTTTCACTGCCTTGACTGGACAAATACCATATGCTATACTCAAGAAGTTATGTAACAATCGAAAGAGGTGAAAAATATGAGAGAAGGCATACATCCAAAATACAACAATGAAGCTGTAGTTAAGTGTGCATGTGGAAATACTTTTACAACTGGTTCAGTTAAAGACGAACTTAAAGTAGAAATATGCTCTAAATGCCACCCATTCTTCACTGGAAAACAAAAGATCGTTGATGTTGGCGGTAGAGTTGATAAGTTCAACAAGAGATTCAATCTTAACAAATAGAAAATCATGGGAAAGACTTGTTCTTTCCCATTTTTCTTATTTCTAAGCATATTTTGTATTTTTAAGATTTTATTATATAATATAAAATAATGTATTTTTAAATCTTATATTTATGAAAAGTGAGTGTAATTATATTATGAAGAAAATTTTAATATTCAGTACTTCCACTGGCGAAGGGCATAATCAAGCGGCAAACTCTATATCTAGTACATTAGAAAAGAACGGTTATGAAGTTGTAAGAAATGATTTTTTAGTAAGTAATAGCAAAATTTTAACTAAATTTTTCGTTGGCGGATACGAAATATCAGCTTCTATCTTTCAAAAAACTTATGGTTTTTTTTATAAACTTACTGATACTTTTCTTACAAATAAAATTCTTTCATTTATTTGTTTTTTATTAAGAAAAAAAGTGTTTAAATATATTAATACTATTCAACCTGATATTATATTACTTACACACCCTTTTGCCGTTAATATTTTAGGATCTCTAAAAAGAAAAGGTTTAGAAATACCTGTTATTTCTATAGTAACTGACTTTAAAGCTCATTCAACTTATATAGATAAAGATATAGATGCCTATATTACAGCCAGTGAATTCACAAAAAAAGATTTATCTAAAAGAGGTATTTCTTCTGATAAAATTTTCCCATTTGGAATACCAGTTAAAGATGAATTTCTCGAAAGTAATCCGCTTATACGTACCACTAAAAACGATGAATACTTCAACATCCTATTAATGAGTGGTAGTATGGGCCTTAAAAATATATCTTATGTATTAAAAGAGCTATTAAATAATTCTCATAAACTTAGAATCACAGTTGTTTGTGGAAATAATACTAAACTAAAAGAAAATCTTTTAAAAGAATATAAGCATGTAATTAAAGATAAAAAACTTCATATTTTAGGGTTTTCTAGAGATGTAGATTCATTAATGGAGTATTCAGATTTAATAATAAGTAAACCAGGTGGACTAACCATTACAGAAGCAATAAATAAGAATTTACCTATTTTAATTCCATTTGCAATTCCTGGTCAAGAAACTCAAAATGTAGAATTTCTTACTTCACATGGATATGCTTTATATACTGATAACCTACTAGAACTTAATCTGATTGTAGATGATTTGATTAATAATCCTAATAAATTATATTCTATTCGTAACAAACTTAATATTCTTGCAAGTACATATTCTAAGATTAATATAGTTAAACTTGCAGATAAGTTAATAAATAAATAATATAAAAGGAGTTTGAAAATCAAACTCCTTTTATTTACGTTCTATATCACTTTTATTAAACATACTTATAAATTCAGAATTATTTTTTGTCTTAGACAACATGTTTATAAGTTTTTCTGTTACATTCTCTATGTTTCCATCTCTATACATAACTCTTCTAATTGAATATGCAACTTCTTTTTCTTCATCACTTAAGATTAAATCTTCTTTTCTTGTACCAGATTTATAGATATCTATAGCTGGGAATATTCTTCTTTCTTGAAGTTTTCTATCTAAATGAACTTCCATATTTCCAGTTCCCTTAAACTCTTCAAATATCATATCATCCATTCTTGAACCAGTATCTACTAAAGCAGTTGCTAAAATAGTTAAGCTACCACCTTCTTCTATATTTCTTGCTGCTCCAAAGAATTTTTTAGGCATAAGTAAAGCACCTGGATCTAAACCACCAGATAAAGTTCTTCCAGTTGGAGTTATAGTCAAATTATACGCTCTTGACAATCTAGTTAAACTATCTAACAATATCACTACATCTTTACCTTGCTCTACCATTCTTTTAGCTCTTTCTAATACCATTCTAGAAACCTTAGTATGATTTTGAGGCTCTTCATCGAAAGTTGAGTAAATTACATCTCCATTTATTGAACGCTTCATATCAGTTACTTCCTCTGGTCTTTCATCTATAAGTAATACTATTAATGTTACTTCTGGATAATTTACTGTTATATTTTGTGCTACCTTTTTTAATAAGGTAGTTTTTCCAGCCTTAGGCGGAGCAACTATTATTCCTCTCTGCCCCTTACCTATAGGACATATTATATCCATTAATCTAGATGATAAGTCATTTTCATTAATAGTTTCTAAATGTAATCTTTCTTCTGGATATATTGGAGTCAAACTTTCAAAAGATTTTCTCCCAACAGCTTTTTCAGGATTCTCTCCATTTACTTTATCTACATATAGTAAAGCTTTAAATTTCTCCCCTTCTTTAGCCTCTCTAACTTTACCTTGAACTTCATCTCCTGTTCTCAAATTGAATCTTCTAATTTGAGATGGTGAAACATAAATATCATTTTCACCTGTTTGATAATTATTACATCTTAGAAATCCAAAATTATTATTTTCTAATATTTCTAAAACCCCTTTAGCTGTATTAGATTCATTTATCATAACCTGTAATCTTTCTTTTTTTTCTTCTTTATTATTTTCTCTAAGATCTATAGTTTTATTATCTGTTACACTTTGTTTAGGAGTTATCTTCTCCTGTAAAATTACTCCATTTTTTTCTATAGCCTTAGGTGAATTTTCTATAATACTCTCTATAAGTTCTATTTTTTTTAACTTGCTTATATTTTTTATACCTTTTTCTTTAGCTATTTCCTTAAGCTCAGCTAATGTTTTCTTTTCATACACCTCTTTGGTCAAAACGGCACCTCCACCTTATATTAAACTCACTTTATATTAACATTTTACTAATCATTTATTTTTTATAATTAAATTTATTTGCATATACAACATTTAAATTAAAAATAAGATTTTGGGATATTGTTATACACTTATAACTAAAAGATATGCTTCTAAAGATTACTAATCTGTAGTATACATTATGCTTTAATCATATTCTTTTTTCAAGATAATTTTATCTACTCTCTCTATTATTTTTTCCTTATAATATATAAATTAAACTAAATTAACATAAATTTATTTCTATTAATACAAATTTTTTTCATTTTATCATACAAAAATAGAGTAGAAAATTAATTTTCTACTCTAAAATTAAATTTATTTTTCAAATTCATCTACTGCTGCTTTTATAAAACCTTTAAATAAAGGATGTGGTCTATTAGGTCTTGATTTTAATTCTGGATGAAACTGTACAGCAACATACCATGGATGATCTTCAACTTCCACTATTTCAACTAACTTTTCATCTGGACTTGTTCCTGCAATCTTCATTCCAGCTTCAATAATTCTCTTTCTAAATTCATTATTAAATTCATATCTATGTCTATGTCTTTCATATATAAGCTTATCTTCATAATCATTGTATGAAGTACTGTTTTCATTTAACTTACATGGGTATAGCCCTAATCTCATAGTTCCACCTAAATCTTCAATGTCTCTTTGATCTGACATTATATCAATTACTGGGAACTTAGTATCTTTATCTATTTCTGAACTATTTGCACCTTCAAGTCCTAATACATTTCTCGCAAATTCTATAACTGAACACTGCATACCTAAACAAATTCCCAAGAAAGGTTTCTTATTTTCTCTTGCCCATCTTATAGCTTCGATTTTCCCTTCTATTCCTCTATCACCAAAACCACCAGGCACTAATACACCTTGACAATCAGATAATAGTAAATCTACATTTTCTCTTGTTACATCTACTGAATTAATCCATTTTATACTAACATTCGTATCATTAGCTAATCCACCATGATTTAATGCTTCAACAACAGAAATGTAAGCATCATGTAATTCTACATACTTACCAACTAAAGCTATCTTTATTTTTTTCTTAAGTTGTTTAACTTTATCAACCATAGCTGTCCACTCACTATTATCTATATCTCTACATCCTAATTCTAATTTCTCACAAACTAATCTATCTAGACCCTCTTTATGTAACATAAGTGGAACTTCATATAAATGTTCTGCATCTAAGTTTTGAATTACAGATCTTCCTTCTAAATTGCAGAATAACCCTATTTTAGATTTTAAATCATCTGATATTTCTTTTTCTGATCTACAAACAATTATATCTGGTTGAATTCCAATACTTCTTAATTCTTTAACTGAATGTTGTGTTGGCTTTGTTTTTAATTCTCCAGCCTTTCCTAAATAAGGAACTAAAGTTACATGTATAAAACAAACATTTTCTCTTCCTACTTCATATTTTATTTGTCTTATAGCTTCTAAGAATGGTAATGATTCTATATCCCCAACAGTACCACCAATTTCTGTTATAACAATATCAACATCCTTTTGCTTTGATACTCTATAAACTCTTTCTTTTATCTCATTAGTTATATGTGGAATTACTTGGACTGTACCGCCAAGATATTCTCCTCTTCTTTCTTTTGATATAACTGACCAATAAATCCTACCTGTTGTTACATTATTATTTTTGCTTAAATTTTCATCAATAAATCTTTCATAATGACCTAAATCTAAATCTGTTTCAGCTCCATCATCAGTTACAAACACTTCTCCATGTTGATATGGACTCATTGTTCCTGGATCTATATTTATGTATGGATCAAATTTTTGAATTGATACCTTTAAACCTCTATTTTTCAATAATCTTCCTAAAGAAGCTGCTGTTATTCCTTTTCCTAATGATGATACTACACCACCAGTTACAAAAATGTATTTAGTATTCATTTGTTTCCTCCCTGTGAGAAATATATTTTTATAATTTCTATTGACATCATAAGATTCCCTTGTTATAATAATAATCACCCACTAAATAAAATGGGGTACTTATTTTCAAAATTATAGATTATATATTACCACACTTATTTTTTAAAATCTAGTGTTTTTTCGTGTTTTTTTATATAATTTTATCCAATCTTTCTTCAATCTTAAAATAAAGTTCTCTAAAATCTTTATTAATAAGCAGTTTTTCTTCTGCTTTTTTTAAATTGTAATTAATCATTTTCCCATTGATTATATTTTTAATCTCCTCTAAATCTTCTTTTTTTAAGCACTTATAATTTTTCAGTAATAACAATAATAAATATTTATTTTCTCTTTTCTTTATAAATTTATTTAAATCTTCTTTTTTCATATTAAATTGTTTACATAGAATATTTATAACTATATTAATTTTGTCTAATCCATCGATGTAGTCTTCCATAATACCACCTCGCAATATCTTTTTTTGTATACTTTCCACTTTATTTTATATATATACATAAATTATAAAAATAAAAAGATGCTATATACATAAAACATAACATCTTTTTTATCAATTATTGAATTTTTATATTAACTACTATTTTTGTCATTAATGGTTCTTGACCTGATATAGCCATTGAATATTTAGCTACTAAATCTCCTCCATTTTCATCTATATCTATTTCTAAAAACTTAGTATCAATTTGTAAATCCATCATACCATAAGGAGTATTATATAAAGAAATACTTGTATCTCCTTTTTTAAACTCCATTTTAGTAGCTGTACTACCTTCTCTTTCTAAAATAAACATTTCATCCGTTATTGATAAAGTTGTTGTTGTTCCTGCCATTCCAGAAATTTCAGTTTCTTCATAAACAGCTTTAAACATATTACCCTCAACAAAAAACTTCCCTGGTGTAACAACTTCAATAATATCTTTTTTATCTAATTCAGTAAAACTTTTTATTGAAATAATAGCATCTTTTTGCATAATTTCCTCCTATCATTTAATAGCTATTAAATATTGTTGTAGTTCCTCATCTGTTATAGGAGATACCTTTATAAAATCATTAAATTTTTTCCCATAAACTCCATACATAACTTCAACTTCTTCTTCATCTCTGCCTTTACTATATCTTGCGGCTATTCTAGCCCCAAGTTCAATTTCCTTCTCTGTAGGCTTTCCTTGAATAATCACTAAAGCACCTGTGTATTTGGATGCATTCATAGCTATAAAACTATCATCTATGTATTTTTTTATTTCTTTTACCTCATCACCAGTTCTTGCTGCTATTATTTTAGCATTCTCTGACACTCTGAAATGTCTTCCATATCTTAATAGCTCTATTTCATTTTCTGAAATAAATTCTGAATTATCTAATGAATCTTTTAATCTTATTGCATATCCCGGTTCTGTTAATTTACAACCGCCTGCTGGAGAAGGATATTCTGTAATTCCCCATTTGCTCGCTAACTCCATTTGAGCTTTTCTTGATCTTCCAGTTATATTTAATAATTTTTCCCTATCTACTAAACCACTACGTTCCATTTCAGTTTCATCTAAATTTTTAGCACATAATGGTCTCAAAATTTTATCCGCAAAACCGGATTCTTTCTTTACTATATTTAAGGCTTGTCTATTTTGAGACATCGGTCTTTGGTTTAAGACTTCACCTGTAATTATAAAATCTGCATTAAATTGTTCTAACAACTTTCCTGAATATCTCATCATCATTGCATGACAATCTATACATGGATTCATATTTTTTCCCCAACCATGTTTTGGGTTTTTAACCATATTCATATGTTCTTCTGAGAAATCAATTACTTCCAAAGGTATATCTATTTGCTTAGTCATTCTTTTAGCACTTTCTTCACTAAAAAAGTATGACTTAAAACATATTCCTATCACTTCAATTCCTTGATCCTTAATTAACTTAGCTGCTAATATACTATCTAGACCTCCAGATATCATAGCCAATGCTTTTGCCATTTTGTTTCCCCCTATAAATATTTTTTTATCTATCATATAGTTTAAATTCGTTACTAGAATTAATCAAGCTATTTATCAACTTTACTTTTATTTCCCTTATTTATTAGAAAGACCTTTTAGTGATTCTAAAAACTTAAATTTAAATTCAACTTTTGGCTCTTCTTTTTCATTATTGCTTTCAGCTTCATCTATTAGCTTTTCTAGTTTTTTCTCTGTATCATTTGTTTTAATTGCATCTTTTGTTCCATCTACAAAGCATAATGGCGGAAACATTACACACCACCAATTTTGTCCACTAGCATCTCCTATTAAAATTCTATAAGCCTCATATTCACCTTGTGGAAATACTAAATCTCCATACATTTTATCGGGAAAATTTTCTCTAGATAACATACTTATCACATTGTAGTCATATCCATTCTCTTCAATAACTTCTCTTGCTATCCTTTCCATTTCATCTTTATCATTTAAAATTTCTTTTCTGGCTTCATCTAAATTTTCGCAATCTGATAACTTAGATGAGGCATATTCAACAACTTTATCTCTAACCTTAAGCTTTAAAGCTTGATCTTCCTCACTATCGCTATTAGCAATAACATGAAATCTTATTATCTGGTCTGCAACATCCTCATAATTTACCTCAACTTTACCATCTATACTTTGTCCACTATTTTGACTTTCACAACTAATAAAAAATCCTATAACGAATATAATACTTATTAAAACTAAAAACTTCTTTTTCATAATACTAACCCCCCTTACAGCTTAAATTATTACCACATTTAGGAGGTTTATACATAAAAATTTAAATTGTTCTAGTTAAATATACATCCTCATATTTTTCTTTCATCTTTTCAAAACACTTTTGAGCCTTTAACATATCATCAAAAAAAGCAAATACACTTGGACCACTTCCGCTCATCATAGTTCCTATAGATCCTTGTGACTTCATTTCTTCTTTTATTCCTATAATCATCTTATGTTTTCTTAACGTAACATTTTCAAGTAAATTTTTCATATTATTACTAACAAAATTTAAATCATCCCTTCCCATAGCATATATTAACTCTTCTGTCTTTGGATGATTTACCGCTTTTGTTAAATCAAATTCTTGGTAAACTGCTTTTGTTGATACACCAAATGGAGGCTTTACTAAAACTAAAATTTTGTCTTTAAATGATCCCAAACTTGTAACAATTTCCCCTACCCCTTCACAAAGTGCAGTACCACCTTTTATACAATAAGGTATATCAGCTCCTAATTTTAAACCAAGATTCATTAATTCCTCTTCTGAAGCTCCAACTTCAAATATATCATTCATGGCTTTAAATACTGCTGCTGCATCTGTACTTCCACCAGCTAACCCAGCAGCTACCGGAATATTTTTCTTTATATTTATATATACTCCGCTTTCTACCCCATAAGTTTCTTTAAAAAGTTTTGCTGCTTTATACGCTAAATTTCTGTCATCAACAGGTATATATGGTTTATTGCATTTTAGTGTTATATCTTTTTTTTGTTTTTCTATAATAATTTCATCATATAAATCTATATTTTGCATTATCATTCTTAACAAATGATACCCATCATCTCTTTTCCCAACAACATCTAATGATATATTGACCTTAGCATAAGCTTTAATCTTCATATATTCAATTCCTTTCATTCTCATATAATACATTTAGTTTTAAAATAAAATTCAGGGTTTAGTTCATAACCCTGAATTTTATATTATTAATTATATATATTTTTCTTATTATAGTAAACATAAGATTATTTACTACAAATCATAAAGAACTTATTCTTAAATGATTTAATTCATCATAATCATACTGCTTTATAACTTCTAATAAAGGATTTAATTTTTCGAAGAAAACTACTATTGTATCTCCTTTATAACTCTCTTTTAATGCAGTTTTAAATGCTTCAACTTCGTTTAATATTATTTTGCTCGGTACATTATTTTTATTTTTTCTAATACCCTTTAATATTAAGTCAGCAATTTCACCAACTTTTCTTCCCCTAGTATCTATATCTTCTTTTATTATAATTTTATCTAACAGATCAGAAGAAATTTTTCCTATCTCTTCTGCCATATCATTATTTCTATCACCTGGAATTCCTATAACACCGTATATTTTTCCTTTTGTCATACCTTTTATTGATGATAATACAGCTTTATATCCTTCTACGTTATGACCATAATCTAAAATAATATTTATTCCGTTAATGTTATAATAATTAAATCTACCTTCATTATTTTTAGAATTTAATGTATATGTGCTTAGCCCATTTTTTATCATACAATAATCAATTCCTAATCCCACTAGTGCACCACATGCAGCTAACACATTTTCAACATTAAATAAAAGGGTACCATTTAATGTTATAGGTACTTCATTTAAACTGCAAATTTTATAAATCTTTCCATTGTTATTTACTTTAATATCATTATTTTCTACGTATACAGCTATCCCGGATTTTTTTATATTCTCTTGAATTAATGAATTATCTTTTTCTTTACTAAAATATATCTTATTTGCTTTTACTCTATCAATAATTTTTTGAGTCCACTTATCTTCTGCATTTAAAACTACATATCCATCTTTTTTTACAGCCTCTGCAACTAAAGACTTAGTAAAACATAAATCATCCATAGTATCTATTCCATCATTTCCTAGATGGTCTTCTGTTATGTTAGTTACTATCGCTACATCTGCCAAATCATAAGCTAATCCTCTTTTTATTATTCCACCTCTAGCAGTTTCTAATACTGCTACATCTACTTCTTTATTTAATAGTATTGTTTTAGCACTTTGTGCTCCTGTATCATCACCTTTATGAATACACTCATTATTTAAATATACACCTTCCGTGCTAGTCATTCCCACATTATATCCCATTTTAGAAATTATATGACTTACTAACCTAGTAGTTGTTGTTTTCCCATTTGTACCTGTAATTGATATTATAGGTATATTTTGGGGTTTCCCATTGTAAAGCATATTAACAATAGAGTCACCTACAAATCTATTTTCTCCTTTACTAGGATATGAATGCATTCTAAGTCCTGGAGCTGCATTAATTTCCATTATCACTCCATTTTCTATCATAGGAACTGCTATGTCATCAGTGCATATATCTACCCCACATACATCTAAGCCTATTGCCTTTGCTGCTCTTATACATAGCTCTTTATTCTCTTCACATATACAGTCTGTACAATCAATAGAATCTCCTCCAGTAGATAAGTTAGCATTTTTTCTTAAACCAACTTTTAATCCTTTAGGAAGGATTGTAAACAAATTCACATCTTGCTCTTTTAAATATTCTACTAAATCTTTATCTATCTTTACTTTAGTTAATGGCTTTTCATGATCTTCTCCTCTTAAAGGATTGTCATTTAATCTATCTATCAACTCTTTAACGGTTTTTACTCCATCCCCAACTACAAATGGTGGAATTCTTCTAGATGCTGCTACTACTTTATAATCTACTACACAAACTCTGTAATCATTCCCCTTATGATATTTTTCAACAATCAGCTCTTTAAATTTATTTTTTAATTTATTATAAGACTCAATTAACTCGTACTTATTATTTATATTTAATATTACTCCATTTCCTTTATTTCCATATTGAGGTTTAATTACTAGAGGATAACCTATTTTTTCTCCACTTTTAATTAGTCCAATTAGATTGTGTATCTTTTCTCCTTTAGCCACTGGTATATTTTGTGCTTCTAACAATTCTTTTGTTAACAATTTATCACAAGAAATATCTACCGCTACACAACTAGTATTAGACACAATTGATGCTTCTATTATCCTACCTTGTCTTCCATATCCTATTTGATAAAAACCACTTTCTCCCAACTTAATTATTGGAAGACCATTTTTAACTGCTGAATCACATATAGCTCTTGTACTTGGTCCAACTTGCTCTTCTCTTAAAATCTCCTTTAATAATTCTACTCTCTCTTCTAAATTTATAGGTTCCTTCTTTATTAACGAATTTATTATATCTATAGCCAATTGTGCAACTTCTAATCCAACTTTTTTATATTCATATTGAAATACTATATAATATAAATCTCCTTCTATCTCTCTTGATTTTCCATATGCAACTTCAACACCTAAATTATTTTGTAATGCTATTATTATATGTTCACATATATGGGCTAAATAAGTCCCTTCTTTTAATCTTTTTATAAACCCATGATCCTCATCTATTCCACACCTATGGGTATTTAGTACTGGAATCATATTAACTAAATTAAAATTGAAATCTTCTATATTTTTACTTGGTATTTCACAGTAACCTTCTAAATCCACATCAATTCGAATGCACTTTTTATGAGAGTAAATGTTTCTCCCATCATAAACTTTAGTTTTTATCATTCTCATATCTACAATTTTCCTCCTCAAAAGGTGACTTTTTTAAAAGGTTAAACTTTTTCCCTTCATTAAGCACGTGTAACTTTACATTAAACATACTTAGCACCTCATCTCCATGTTGTTCCGATACATTACTATGAGTTATGCAACTTGCATCTACAAAATATACTGCGCCAGTTCCTATAACTTCTGCGATACCTGTATCTGTTACTACAATGGCCGTATCTTCATCTATTCCAATGCCTAAGACTTCAGGATTTTGGGCTATACCTGTTAGTAGTCTACCTATTCTTCCTCTTTGAGCAAAATGCTGATCAATGATTACATTATCTACAAACCCAAGTCCTGGTGACATTTTTAATGTACACTTCCTTGGAGATTCTTCATCTTCTCCTTGAACTATCATTGTATCACTCATAACAGAAGCTCCAGCTGAAGTCCCTACAATAATACAGCCTCTTTCACTAGCCCTTTTCAATCCATCATAAATAGGAGTTCCTCCAACTAAACTTGTTATTCTTAGTTGGTCTCCTCCTGTAAAAAATATTAAATTTGCTTTATCAATATTTTCTATATTCTTTTTATCAAATGATTGATTTCTATTAGTTATATCTAAATTTTGTATATTTTTAACTCCTAATCCGTTAAATACCTTAGTATATTTTTGAAGAGCTTCTTTAGGATATTCAGTTGCTATTGTTGCTATTAAAATAGTATCTTTATCTTTATCTATTGAATTGCAAACCTTTTTTAGGATTTCTTTATCTCCCTCTTTATCTTCTGCTCCTCCAATTATTATTAGGTTTCCACTAATTTTTTCCCTCATAAATTCACCTCTAATCTTGCATTTGTTATTTTATCCACCCTCTATTGTTATTATTCAAAAAGTAATAAATTTATAAACTAGGTACTTAATTAAAATTAAAAAGAGTATTAAAAAATTTCTTTTTAATACTCTTTTTATTAAATATTTATACTTTAAAATATAGCTCTTCCTGGTATTATAATTCTATCTCCTGAAGTTAATTTATCTTGACTCTCTAAATTATTTAATTTCATTAACTCATCTATAGTTGTGCAATACTTTTTAGCAAGATCCCATAATGTATCTTCTTTACTAACTACATATATTGTTACTGATGATTTCTTTTCCTTCTTTTCTTCTGGTCCCTCTACTACATCTACAACCCATTCCTTTTTTACTTTATAGCATACCTTAGCTGATATAGCTACTGTTGCTCTTATAGCTATAGTATTCGCTTCTATACTAGAATCAATATTTTCTATTGTTGCTTTAGCAATAACATCCATTCCTTTTCTAGCATTCTTAAAATCCATTGTAGTTGTAAATGGAATTTCTCCTGTTGCAACTCCATAGCGACAATCTTCTGAAGCTTCTTTATATAATACTGTAGCTTTAATTACACCCTCAAGTTTAACTCTATCATCTTCAACTATTTTTTCTAATATATTTGCACTTCCAGATGTACAAATTATTTGCTCAATTTTCACATTTTCATTTTTAATATAAATATTATCTTTAGCCATTACCTCTGTTGAGCCTGTTCCCTGAATTACTCCAAATTCATTATTAACCTTATTCAATTCAACATTCATTGATGGTGAATATGCATCTTTTAATAATTCAATTTTATCTTTTGAATATACCTTAACTTTACCTTTAATTTGAAACTCAAGATTAACTACTCTACTTTCTCCTAAATCATCAGCTGCTATTATACACTCACTATTTTTAACTGCTAAATTTAAAGAACTTATCATATCACTACCTACACCTACTAATTCTTCTTCTTTTGATAGGTATACGTCATCTTGTAATATTACAAGCTCTTTATTCTCTTTTCCTTTATATAAAACTTCTATCTTACAATAGCATCCTATATAAATTCTATCTTCTCCAACCTTAACTTCTTTTTTATGAATATTCATTGAACATTTTAAAACATCTTCTATTTCAGGTTTATCCATTGTAACCTTCATCATAGATTTCCCTATCAATTCTAGATCTTTTTCGCCTTTTACTGAATTAATAACTTCTTCTTTTTTAAGTATTTGAATATCCTCTTTTCCCTCTATATCTTTAACATATTCAAATTCTCCACTTCTATAAAGTTCCCATTTTAATGCAAGTAGTCCATCAATACCAACTTTTCTTTCATTCATCCAGCTTGCTTCAATATGTTCTATCTCACACTCAACTTCGCATAATACTCTATGTTCATCATTATCAAGATCAAGATAATTTGCAAATTTCTCATTAAACTCCACTGAATGTATTTTACTTGATGGAGTGTCTACTGTTACTTCATCTTTTGGTAAATAAAATACAGTATAATTTAATTGACCTTCAACCATTACCTTATCTGCTAAAACTTCTTTATTAGTTATAAATGCTTTAGCCTCTACCCCTAATACTTCTTTCATATCAGGATGTGAGTCTCTAATTAAATATTCTCCCTTTAATACATGATTTGATGAATTTTCTTTTATCAACTGTTCATATTGAACACTTTCTTTTATTACATCTATTTGTGACATACTATCCCTCCTATAGAATAACTACTATAATTTATATTTGCATCGATATATATTTATTCATATATAAAAATATTGTTTCAAAAATCATACACTTAATTTCTACATTTTTAGTCTTTTAGAAATATCAACTACTGGTATAAAAGTAATAATTGTCGAAAAAAAATTACTTTTTTTATTTTTTTCAAATTTATGTGTTGACAAGAGTAGAATTATGTCGTATTATAAAGATGGTTATTGACCATATAACCTCTCATAAATTCTCAATACCCTTTTATACCATAGTTGAAAGATGGAAACCCACCATCTTTCTTTTTTTATTTTAAAATATTCAATTTATACAATAAATTAATAAATAAAATATAATCACGTAATTTTTTACTCATAATAATATATTAAAAACCTCAGAAAAATATAACTCCTGAGGTTTTAATTTAAAAAAAATATGGAACTTCGTAAATGACGAAGTTCCATTTTCTATACAGAAAAATATAATTGAACAGTCTTTGTTAATACATCTGAATAACTATATGTCACGGTCCTTTGGGTGTCGCTTTCTAGTCTAACTACAAAAATACTTGGATAAGTACTTTCTATTACTCCATTGTTTACTAGGATTTTTTTCCTGCCACCATTAGCTTTTAAAGTTACTTTTTCACCTATGTGATTTTCAATATCTTTCTTTATGGTAGCTATCGTTTTTAATTTTTCCATATAAACACCCTCTTTCTATTTTTCATTATACCCCATCCCCCTATTTTTGTCAAGCAAAATTTATATTTTAACATTTTTAAAACACATTTGTCAATGTAATTTTTAAACTTATTTATAAATAACACATACATTTATTATTATCTCTATTTAAGTAATTTTTATACAATAAGATTTGTACTTTTCTTTTCAATAAAAAAATCCCATTTTAGGGATCTTTTTAAATGTATGATGATTTAGGATAACCTTCTCTATATTTACCTCTAGTTTGAAGCCCTCCTATACCTTTAATTCCTGTTATTGTATTATCTATAACATCTGTAATAGAGACCACTTTGTCTATTCTTGTGTATGCAATTTTTTCGCATACAAAAACAGGATCTAAGCAGTGTATTAATACTCTATTAGGAGAACTTGCAAAATTAGCTCCTGCATCTAACATACATTCATAACAACTTTGACATGCTCCTGCAAAAATAACTAATTCATCATAACTAGAATTATAATTTCTAAGAGCTCTAACTGATTCGATATAGTATTTTGAATTTCTATAATTATCTAAATTTAGATAGTCATCTGTAACCCTAAGAACACCATCATGACCTGTTAAAACAACTATATCAGGTTTTATTTCCTTTACTAAATCTACTACTTTTTTAGGTTGCTCTCTTTCCGATATTGATATTCCAATAGCATCTAAAGATAATTGTTTATATACTTTTAAACAAGTTTCTAAATACTCTCTATCTCCATCTATATGAAGTATCTTGCCTGGTCTACCAAATATTAATTCTTTGTTGGGCGACTCCTTCAAATTCTTGCTACTACGGCTATTAATTGCTTTCATCGCCCTTACATCCCCCCTTAAGGAAATAGCCTTATTTATCGCCTCACTTACTCTTGTATTTAATATTTTTTCTTTTTCTCCAACAAAGTCATCATCAACTTTTTGTAAATCATCCTTAGCAGAATCTGCTATTATTCTTATACTTATACCTTTTAAAATATATATAGGATTTCCTTCTTCATCTTCTTTAATATCAATTATTTTAAAGGTAATATCTTTGTCATAAGATTTTCTTACAACTAAATCCCCTATAACCATAAGTACCTCTTCTAAAATTGTTTATTATTCATAATATGTGATAAATCTCATTTTAGTGAATAAAAAAAGTGCTTAAAGCACTTTTTATGATATTGAATATAAACTTTTAAATTCTTCTAAAAACTTTAATAATTTTTCTTGTTCATTTATTATAGCTTCTATCTTGTTACTGAATGTATTTTGTCCCCAGTTAACTTCATTGTAGTAATATCTATTCGCCAATCTCCAATATCTTTGTGGAAATTGTAAAAATGCATATAAAACTTTATACTCATCTTTACTTAAAGGATATACATCATTGTAAGAATCTATTATAGCTTTAGCAAACTCTATATTCCAATCTACTCTTTTTAAAACCTTAATCATAAAGTTTGAAACATCAAAAGCTCTAATTTCTCTCTTACAATAATCAAAATCAATAACATGCGCTTGGTTTTCTTTATCTAAAATAATATTATGATAGGTAAAATCATGATGACAAAAGCTTTTTTCCTCTTCAGCAATTTCACATAACTTCATATAACTAGATTCTTCTAATGTTCTTAATGCTTTTTTTCCCATATCTTTATAGAATTCCATTGATTTTAGATATAATAAATCGAAGTCGTTTTTACCATTCTTTTTTCTTACCATATCTCTCATTTTATCTAGAGATTTTATTCTCTTGGTCATAAGGTGAGGCCATCTACCTAAGTCACTTTTAAGTTTTGAATTTTCTGGAGGATCATATCCTTTAGAGGCTTTATGCATATTAGCCAATGTTTTGGCCGCTAATTTAACCTCATCTATGTTGTGAAAATCACATTCCCTTCCCTCTAGCCATTCAGATAATGTATAAAGATCTTCATTTACTAGAGCATACGGTTCCCCGTCTATGTTTAAAAAATATCTGTCCACATTATTAAATCCATTATTTATTAAGTGTTCTTTCGCTCCATACACAAATAATAATTTTTGCGGACCATAATTTATTTTTTTTAAACATTTTTCTCCCTTATTAGTTTTAAGATAGTAAACCCCTTTATTAGCCTTTATTACTTCGATTTTAATATCAAATTGTCTTTCTATTTCAAATTCTCTCATCATAGTGCTCACCCCCTTTATATTTATATGTATATATAAGTTCTTTTATTAACATTTTTTAATTATCAATAATATAATAAATTAATATTAATTTGAAAGGATTAAATTATGAAAATAGGTATAGATGGTAGAGCTGCTAAATGGTATAGAGGAACTGGAATAGGCACATATACTTATCAACTTATAAATAATTTAAGTAAAATCGATGCCGAAAATAATTACTCTATTTTTTTACCTGAAGGCTCCCCCCTTAATCTAGGTGATAATTTTAAAATAGAATCCTTAAAATCCGCCTCAAATGACAACTTTTGGGAGGAGGTAAAGGTCCCTAATATATTAAAAGATAATAATATGAATCTTTATCATGTTCCTCAAAATGGAGTAGGACTTTCTAATAACATATCTTGTCTAAAAACAATAACATTGCATGATATAATCCCCCTTAAAATGCCTGAAACTGTTAGCGATAGATATCTTAATATATTTAATAATCAGCTACCTAATATTATTAATAATTCTCAAGGAATATTAACTGTTTCTGAATTTTCTAAACAAGATATCGCAAAAGAATTTAACTTTCCAAAAGATAAAATATTTGTTACCCATTTAGCAGCTGAAGATATATATAAGCCATTAAATAAAAATAATTGCAAAAAAATAATTGCAAAAAAATACGGAATAGATAAAGATTTTATTCTTTATGTTGGGGGGTTTAGCCCACGGAAAAATATTATTGGTATTATAGAAGCATTTTCACTTTTAAAAATAAATTTTAAAAAAGATTTAAAATTAGTTATTACAGGAAAAAAGGGAATTTCATATGAAAGGTATAAAAAGCGTGCAGATGATCTAGGTTTAAATGATTCTGTTATATTTACAGGTTTTATTCCGTTAAATGATTTACCTATATTCTATAACGCTTCTAAACTTCTAGTTTATCCTTCTTTTTACGAGGGATTTGGATTACCTCCATTAGAAGCTATGGCCTGTGGTACTCCTGTAATAGCATCTGATGTTACTTCTTTACCTGAAATTTGCGGAGATTCAGCTATTTTAATCGATCCTTATAATATATATGATATAAGCTATTATATAGAAAATATTTTAAGTGATTCTGATTTAAAAAATAATTTAATAAAAAAAGGATTATTAAAAAGTTCACATTATTCTTGGAAAAATACAGCTATAGATACTATAACCGCTTATAACGACATTATTAAATTATCATAAATATAAAAAGGTAGAAAACAATAGTTTTCTACCTTTTTTGCTTTTTTGTTAATATAAATATTCCTTAAACTCTTCTATAAAATTATCTAGAAACTCTTTTCTATATATTTCATTACTAAGCTTATTTTTAAATCTATTTAAATATACCTCCTCATCCCAAGTCTTTTGTCTATAATAATAATCTTTAACTATAGTTACAAAATCTCTTGGGAATGTCATAAATGCATAAAATATTTTTATTTCATCATTTGTTATTTTTTCCACTTTATTATAACTTTCTAATATTAATCGTACTTTTTCAATATCATAAGCTGAATTTTTAATTACTTTAGATGTATAATTAACTAAATCTACTATTCTAGTATCTATATTACAATAATCAAAATCTATTATTTTTACATCTTTACCATCTATTATAAAATTATGATGAGCTAAATCATTATGACATAATACCCTTTTATCTTCATCCTCTAATATATTCTTATAACTAGATAAAGCTAATAATTCTATAGATCTCTTTACATAGTTAATATAATAATCTACATTTTCCAAAAATAATTTATCAAAATCATTTTTATATTTAAATTTATTAGTATAATACTTTATCTCCTCTAATTCTTTTAAATTATCATTAAAATACTCAGGTAGGTATCTTCCCATATTTCCTTGTATTAATTCTGTATTTAATTCATTAAATATCCCTTTCGAAGCTTTGTGCATTTTAGCAATAGCTTGTGCACATATTGAAACTTCTATAGGATTTGAAAATGTAGCTTCTCTTCCTTCAATCATATCTAAAACTACATATTTATCTCCATTCCAAATTTCATATATTTTCCCATTTTTATTTTTCCAATAACTTAATACATCCTTATAATTATTAGAAATATACTTTAATGATTTATCAATAAACTCCAGTCTCTTTTCACTAGAACTTGTAATTTTAAGTATTTTTTTACCTTGTGATGTTGTTAATATGAATACCTTCCTTAAAGGTATTACATCTTCTACATCTATTCCTAATTTCAAGAACAATTCTTGACTTAAATCATAATTACATAATATTTTTTTATCTATATATCTTGTTTTATTTATCACCAAAATCCCCTCCTATTATTTCATCAATATATATATTGTCTATTATTTGGCCTTTTTTAAAGTCATTAAGATATTTATCAAAAGATAACTCTTTTTTATTCAAAATATACTTGTCCCAAATTCTCAAGCTTTCATTTGGATAATAAATAAACCCTTTTAAATATTCCATACTATCGATTGATAAACCTAAGCTATCTACGTAATATTCTATAATTTTATTTGCTTCAATAGGAATATCCTTCTTTTTTAACCTTTTTATATAATTGTATAAATCATGCTCTTTTAAATTATATGATAAATATTTTATAGTATTTATCTCTATTCCATCTTCGATAGAAACTGTATATCTTAAGTTACTATCATCTACTTTTCCTAAACAAACCTCATAATTTGTCATACTTCTTTGTATTAACTTCTTATAATTATTCCTTAAAATGTGATTTATTGCCTTTTCTCCTTTATTCAATAATTCATTTCCATTGGAAATTATATTTAAATCTAATAAATTTTTTTCTTGCTTTGTCTTCCTATATTCTAAATCTGCTTTAAGTCTTTTTAATTGAAATTTGTAATATTCTAAATCCTTTCCTATATTACTTCCTATTCTAGGTATTAAATTTTCTTTATATTCTCCTATTAATTTATGAAATCTTACTATTAAATCAACTTGAAAAGCTATCTCCTCTTCATTTATTAAATCCTTACCTTTAAATTTTTCATTAATTATCTTTATATTTCTATTTCCCAAATAGGAATTTATTTCTTTACTTTCTATATTAATCACCCCTAACTTATCTAAAAAACTCTTCTATAAACCTCTCTCTTTCTTCTCTATCATTTAAATATTTACTAATTTTATTAACCATAAATTCTTCTCCCCAAGGTTGTTGTTCCCAATAATACTGTAGTCCTATTTGCCAAAACCCTTGTGGAAACTCAATAAATCCTTTCATAAGCTTTAATTCTTCTTCATATAAATCATGTGTCTTACTATAAGAGTTTAATATTAAACTTGCCTTTTCAACACTCCATTTCCCGCCCTTCATAGCTCTTATAAGTAAAGATGATAAATCATGTAAATGAGAATCTAATATGCAGTAGTCAAAATCTATTATGTTTACATCATTTTCCTCATCTATAAGAACATTGTGATTTGCAAAATCATGATGACAGAAACCTCTTTTACAAACTTCCCTATCCATTATCTCTATATATTTACCTTCTTTAAGATTTAAAATAGCTCTAGCTCCTCTATTCACCTCTTCATCAATTGCCTCTAAAAACAAACTATCAAATTCTGACTTATATGCCTTTTGACTTATTCTTTTTTTAAAATCTAGTATCTCTTCGCATCGCGTTTCAAAAACATGTATCCATGAATACCACCCTATTCTTGGTTTCATTTCATTACTTAAAGTAAATCCTTCACTACACTTATGAAGTTCTCCTAATTTTTCAGCAATTTTTTCAAGCTCTTGCAAGTTGTCATAATTACTTTTTCTTGATGGTATCCATTCATTTAAATAAGCATAATTATTTTGAATTTTCACAAACCCTAATCCATCCTTAGTATTTATTATCTCTGGTATTTTTAAAAAATTTCTATGTTGTAAATGTCTTATAGCTGAAAAGATAAAATAAAAATGAGGATATTTGTATTTAATTACCTTAACTCCATAATCCCCTTCTTCCGTTTTGATTTTATATGTGTTTTTAACCTTTTCTATATCTATAACATTTAACGAGTAATTATTTTCCACTGCATTTTTTATATCTAAAAAATTCATAAACTACTCCTTGAAATTTGTTCATTTTATTATATGAAATTTTATATTTTATTGTGTTTATTATCACCTAACAAAATTATTAACAATATACTGTTATATAACTAAAAAAACTTAATATCTATAATATATAAGGATAAAAGGAGGATGCTTTATGAAAATTTCAATAGATGCTCGTGGAATCAATATGTATAATGGTACTGGAATTGGAACTTACACAGAAAATATAGTCAAAGAGCTACTGAATATAGATAAAACTAACGAGTACACTTTATTTTGGACAGGAAAAAATTATACTAAGTATAAAGAGGATAATACTAACTTAGTTTTTGCTTCTAGAAAACATGGTAGATTTTATGAAAATTTTTATTTTCCAAATTATATTAAAGAAAATAATATAGATTTACATCATATACCCCAAAATGGAATAGGAATGACTAATGAATATAAAACTAATTGTATAGTAACAATACATGATTTAATTCCTTATCTTATGCCTGAAACTGTAGGTAAAGGTTACTTACAAAGATTTCTTAGAGATATGCCCAATATAATTAACCAAGCCAAAGGTATAATTACAGTATCTGAGTATTCAAAAAAAGATATATTAAGATTTTTTAATGGATTTCCTGCTGATAAAATTTTTGTTACTCCATTAGCTGCTAACTCCTCTTTTAAGCCTCTAGATAAACTTTCTTGTAAAAAATATATAAAAGAAACTTTTAATATTAATAATCCATATATACTGTACATAGGAGGATTTAGTACAAGAAAAAATGTTAAGGAACTTATATTAGCTTTCAATAAGATAAAGAAAGATTTAAAAATTCCTCATACATTATTACTTGGAGGAGCAGTAAAAGATGAAGGACAAAAGTTAGTAAAACTTGTCCAAGAGCTTAATATAGAAGATTCAGTGATATTCACAGGATTCATAAATTCTGAAGATTTGCCTATTTTATATAATGCTGCTGAAGCTTTTGTATATCCATCTTTATACGAGGGTTTTGGCTTACCTCCCCTTGAAGCTATGAGTTGTAAAACAGCAGTTATAACGTCTAATTTAACTTCTATACCTGAAGTTACAAGTAATACTGCCAGTCTCATAAATCCATTTGATAAAGATGAACTTGCAAAATCACTAGTTAATATACTAAATAATGAAGAACTAAAAAATTCATTAGCTTTAAAGGGCTATAAAAGAAGCCTCCAATTTTCTTGGAGGCATACTGCATCTAACACACTTAAAGCTTACGAAAGCATTTTTAATTCTCTTTAATAACTATTTTCTATAATATCTTTAAGTAACTTATAATTTTTTAATACTGGAGCTCTTTCTGATATATTACTAAATATTATGAAAGGGCTACTTTTATTTTCATTTGTATTTTTTACCGCATTTTCTATACTTTTATCTTTATAAGTGTATAAAGAACTTGGAAACATTCGTGACTCTACTAACTGTTTTTGTAATAAATCTACATTTGTTGCAGCATAAATCATAAAGTTTTTTATTAACCTTATATTACTCTCATCACTATTTAAGACAACTAAATTTTCTCCATCTAAATCATAAAATTTGTTTGCACCAATATTAATGCTAGGTGGTAACTTACATATCCATTTTCCTCCTAGCAGTTCATTATTTAATTCATTTATGATTTCTATAGAGCCAATTCTAGCCATATAATTATTATCACCATAATAACTAATAAGTTCAGTATTAAATATATTTTTAATATTACTTTCTACTATTAATTTGGCTTTAATATCACTTTTACTTTCTTGTATGGCCTCTGCAGACATAAGTAACTTTATATTATCTATATCTTTACTAGAAAAAATTCTAATATCCCCATTTGTCTTATTAAATATATCTATTCCTATTTTAAATAAATTTTCCCAAGTATTAATGTCTTCCACTTTATATCCATACTCATTTAAAATATCTTTTCTTATGAAAAATGCTATTGGTCTTGATGTTAACGGCACTCCCATATACTTTTCATTATATTCTATTTGCTTTACTCTATTTTTATTAAAATTATTCCTATATGTTTCTATTATTTCATTTGTTTCACTAATAATCTCTACTTTTTCATGCAAATTCTGTATATCTATAAAATTTAAATTTGCTATATTAGGTAATTTTTCTTTCTCTACATTTTTTATACTATTTAGATATTCATCATTACTAATATTTATAACTTTAATTTTTGTTCTTTTATTATTTTCTTCAAATTCTTTTGCAACTTTAAATAAATAATCATACGTATAATCATTTGCCCATACTACTATATTCCCTTTTATAGCCTCATTAGAAATAGGTTGTAATGAATATAGTATTAATATTATAAAAACTATAGTTATAGCCCCTACTATATATTTATTTTTACTTTTCATAATAGCTCCTAACTTAAATTTATATATAATTTAATTTTTGATTTTTATTTTTTTATCAAATATAATAATGTTATATTATACTAAAGAAACGGTAGGATATATATATGAATATTGATAGTTTAAAATACTTCTTAGAAGTTGCTAAATCCAAAAGCATAACAACTGTAGCTAAGAATTCCCATATATCTCAATCGGCATTAAGTCAGCAATTATTTAAACTAGAATCAAAACTTAACGTAAAACTTCTTAATAGAAGCAATAAAGGTGTGTCTCTTACACCTGAAGGGGAAATTTTATTTAAGCATTCTAAAAATATTTTAAATATATACAATAAAATGCTTGAAGAAATATATACTTGTGCTTTAGAAAAAAATTATATTTCAATTGAAGCAGTTGATAGTTTAAATTCTACTATACTTCCTAATGTTATATGCAACTTAAAATCAACTTTTTCACAATATTCAATAAATTTAACTTCAATTGAAAATTCAACAAATAGTAATTTGTCAAATAATATATGTGATATTTATATTAACTATGAAAAACCTAATTCAAAAATAGGATTATCAATAAAAGATCTTGGATGTGATGAATTGATAGTTATTTCAAATAATGATTTTCCTAAAAATAAAATATCTAAAAGTGAACTTATTAATTTACCTATAATCTTAAATCTTAAAGATAATTATTTCAATAATAAGATTCAAGAAATCTTACTCTGTAATATAAAAGACTTAAATATAGTATATAATACAAGTTCATATTTATCACTTTTAAAAGGTTTATGTTGTTCAAATTCTATTTCCTTTATTCCTAGAATCTTATTTAACTCGTATAAAAATGAATTTAATATAAAAGAAATAAAAATTGATGATTTTAACCTTAACGCAAATTTATATTTATGTTATTTAGATTCATTTTATAAAAACCATTCCGACTTTATAAAAACTTTGATAAATATGATAAAGGGTTTCTTAGAATAAGAAACCCTTTTAGCTTAATTTAATATTTGTAGTTTATCTAAATGTTTAACTATGTAGTTAGCTGATACTCCTATAAATATACCAGTAACTATACTAATTACTGATAATATAGGTAAGTATAACGTTACTGCAATATTTTGAACTATTATTGCTGCAACTATAATTTGTCCTAAATTGTGAAATATTGCTCCAGCAGAACTAACTCCTATTATACTAACTTTATCTTTAAGTATATTCTTTACAAATATCATTGATAAGAAACTTAAAAATCCACCTACCGCACTATACATAAATGATGAAAGATTTCCTCCAAACATAGTTCCTAATGCAATTCTTAAAAATAAAACTAAAAATGCATCTCTCTCTTTAGGAAGAGTGTATAATGCTATTACAGTTATTAAATTAGCTAGCCCTAATTTTGCTCCTGGTGTTACAAATGGAACTGGTATTGATCTTTCAACTATGTGTAATACTAGCGCTTGTGCTACTAGTAAACCTATATAAACCATTTTATTAGTCTTTCTCATTGCTCTCTCCTTAATGAGATATAATCATATCTTCCTCTTCTTTTACTCCTTTAATCTCTATCATAAGTCTATGAGGGAGACATACTAGATTTTCTCCTACGCTACTTATAAACTCTGGCTTCATGCATATTTTATCTGGACAATCAGCATCATATATACCTATTTTATCATCCTTAATTATTATTTTATTACTACCATTTTTAGTATTAACCTCTATTATTTCTTCACCTTTATGTGATGATAAATTTATATTTTTATATAATTTTCCAGAAATAGTTATTTCCGCATAAACATTATTATGTTCTGCTTTTAAATTAGCTCCTAATATAAATTCTGGTATAAATGACATTATCATTAATAAAACTATTATAATAATATCCCATTTTTTAATCATAATAACTCCTTTTAAAATTAATAATTAAATGTATCATATATGATTTTAGTGACTAAATCTTATAATGTCCATACTAATAAGCTTATATTTTAAGCAATAATAATTAAATTTTCTTTAACACTTTTTTTATATTTAATATTATATTCATTATATAACTCAGTATTAACAGCATTTTAATCGTATTCATATAGCATTAGTTTTTCTTATGCTTAATAAGAAAAATGTATGTTAAATTTATTAATTTTTAGGTATAATTACATTGTTAAGTAATATTTTTTATCTAACATAAATTTATTATTTATTAGTTAAATCCAAATTTAAGGGGGATTTTGTTTATGAAATCAAGAAAAGTTTTAAGTTTATTAGCAGTTGCAGCTTTAACTGCTACAGTTTTTGTTGGTTGTGGTAATAAAGAAGCTAAGTTAAAAGATGGTAATTATAAGGCTGAATCTGCTGTAGATGAAAGAGGCTATAAGGGTTCTATAGAAATCGAAATTAAAGATGGTAAAGTATCTGAAGTTAAATATGATGAAGTTAATGAAGAAAAAAGCACTTCAAAATTAACTGATGCTGACTATAATAAAAAAATGAAAGAAAAATCTGGCACTAACCCAGAAGAAGCTTTTCCAAAACTTCAAAACTCTTTAATTGAAAAACAAGATGCTTCTGCTGTTGATACAGTAAGTGGAGCTACTTCTTCATCAAACCAATTTAAAGATGTTGCTGCTGAAGCTTTAAAGAAAGCTCAATAATTTTTAAGGGTTTTAGGAATTAATCTCCTAAAGCCTTTTTTATTTTTCATTTTTTTTGTTATAATTATTTTGCATATTTAAATTTAGGAGGATTTTATAGTGAAAAAAAAGTTATTTAAATACATGAGCCTTTCTATACTAATAGTTTTTACTTTATTATCAATAACTGGATGTTCTAAAAAAACAAGCTCTCCTATATCAAGAAGTGAAATTTTGATGGGAACTATAATAAAAGTAACTATATTTGATAGTTCTAATGAAAAAGTATTAGATGAAGTTTTTAATAAAATAAAAGAACTTGAATCAACCTTAAGCATAAACGCTAATGGAACTCTAATTGATAAAATAAATGAATCTGCAGGGGTAGCTCCTGTTAAGGTTGATGATGATACATATAACTTAATATCTAAAGGAATTGAATATTCTAATTTATCTAATGGTCTTTTTGATATATCCATCGGTCCATTAGTTAAACTTTGGAGTATAGGCTTACCTGAAGCTAAAGTTCCATCTAAAGAAGAAATCAATGAAAAATTACCACTTATCGATTTTAATAATATTGAACTTAATGACACTAATAAGACTATTTTTCTAAAAAAGTCAGGAATGCTTTTAGATCTTGGTGGTATAGCTAAAGGTTACACTGCTGATAAGATATCTGATATTCTTGCAGAAAATAACATAAAAAATGCTCTAATTGATTTAGGTGGTAATATTTATACTCATGGTACAAAAATTACAGGTGATGATTGGAAAGTAGGAATTCAAGATCCATTTTCAGAAAGAGGTGAAATAATAGGTAGTATTACTATTAGTAATAAATCTATAGTTACATCTGGTATCTATGAAAGATTCATCGAAAAAGATGGAATCAAATACCACCATATTCTTAGTCCTGAGACTGGATATCCTTATGATAATGATTTGGCTGGAATAACTATAATTAGTAATAAATCTATAGATGGAGATGCATTATCTACAAGTGTATTTGCAATGGGTCTTAAAGATGGTATTAATTTTGTTGAAAAGTTAGAAAATATAGAAGCTATTTTTGTAACTAAAGATAAGCGAGTTCACATAACATCAGGGCTAAAAGATAACTTTGTAATTACAAATGAATCATTTGTATTAGAATAGTTATTTTTATAAAAATAGGAGACTGATTAATATCTAGTCTCCTATTTTTTCATAAAACCATATCTTTTATTTTATAGTATTAACCTCTTTAGTTATTAGAAATGCTAATATTATAGCTAATACACCACAGATTAATTTTGTTATTATATAAATTAATACTATTTCTCTAGCTTCTGTCGCTACATATCCAAGTTGACCACCTAATACATAGGCTCCTGCAACTGAAAATGCAGAACAAATAACTTTTCCTCTCTCATCTAATTCTTCAAATGTAGAAAATACTACTATTGCTGATGCTAAACTTCCAATTAATGCTGCTACTGAAGATGCGTTTACTCCTATTTTTTCTGTTATTTTATTTATTTGTGTAGATAAAATCTTTTTTACTATCTCAAGCATTACATATGCTCCACCCAAGAATATAGCAATCTTTCCAACTGTTATTAATGCTTCTTCTATAGGCATTAAACTTTTAAATATTATAATTCCTGAAATTGATGTAAATCCCTGAATTCCTAACCCTAAAAATCCTAATATTACAATTGATTTTCCCATGTATGAAAATATGATTATTACTTTATCTATGCCTATACTTAATCCTATTGATACTACCACTGAAAATATTATTATTGGCATTAAATTAATTAATATAATTCTTATAGGTAATCCTAACATCATACCTCCAATAAATAACCCTATAGGCAAAGTTACTATACCACATAAAATTCCCTTACATAATGCATGAATATTCTTATCTTTTATCATTCCTAATGCCAACGGAAGAGTAAAACTAATAGTACACCCTAAAATTGAAGCAATTAATACTCCTGAGAAATAAACTAGCTCATTACTTCCACCTACATTTCTAGCTATATTAAAAGCCCCCATATCTATAGCTATAAAACTAGATGATATTATAGATGAATCAATTCCTATACTACTAGTTAATGGTGCTATATATCTAATTATAATATCTGAGATTATTGGAGTTATTGATAATATTCCAATCATAGATAATGCTAACGGTCCCATATTATTAATACCAGCTTCAAAATTTACACCTAACTTTAATTTATTACCTAAAATATAATCTAAACATCCTATAACAAAAAATGATGCCACTATATATAATACTATTTTTTCCATTTTTTATTTTTTCTCCTAATTTATAATAATCAATAAAATTTTAACAGATTTTTTAATAGCAAAAAAGCCTTTTACTAAAGTAAAAAGCTTTTTCGTTATAAAATCTCATTCAGTTATACTAACAGCCACATCCACATCCGCATCCGCATCCGCATGGTGGGTCATCTGGTTCTGGATTAGATTCACATACATTTTTTCCTAAACAATGTCCATTATATTGGTTTGGTTGTAATGTTGTAAATTTTATATTTATATTGTCTTTATATATTTTTAACATATATTTAGTATTTGGACATAAAGGTCCTAATAAAAATTGACCATAACAATCTGTAAATGTATGGGTTAATGGATATGGATATTTACATCCATCTACTACTTTTAATAGTTTAACAACCGCATCAGGTACAGGGTTTCCATTAGGATCTAAAACAGTTCCAAATATAACTGATCTTTTTTCTTCTGGTAGTCTAACAACCGCTTCTATTTGTTCATTAACTCCTGTTGTTAAAGGACATGATGCTATTCTTCCGCTCATAACTTTTCCCTCCTAAGTTTATCTCTTAAATTTTTCTTATACTATAAGATATGCCTTAAGATAAAAAAAGTGAATTTACCTAGGTAAAAAATAAGTTATTGTTCTATTTTAATAATTCTAATGCTTGATTAAATACTTTTACACCATCCATTGTTCCATAATCTAGTGAATTTATAACACCAATGGGTACATTTTTAAATTTAGTAGTTATTTCTTCCTTTAAAAATTTAATCTGTGGTGCTAAAAGTAATACATCCATGTTATCTTTAAACGTACCTAAATCTGATTCACAACAAGAATTTATTATACAATCAACTCCTTGATTTAATGCTTCTGTCTTCATCTTAGATACTAAAAAACATGTTGACATACCTTCTGAACATAATAAAACTATTTTTTTCATAATTATGGACGCCTCCTTAAAATAGCTCTTTATATTATAATGTGATTTTTATTTTATTAATTAATTTTTCTCTCAATATACAATACTTTATCACAATTTATTATAAAATCAATAGAATAATATATTCCTAAAAAAATAATTAAAGGATAAGAAGTTAATTAATAACTTCTTATCCTTTGTTTTTTTATCTATTGTGCTGTTAACTCTACCTCAACTGTAATTGTTTCTTGATTTCTAACAATTTCTACTCTTACTGTATCTCCTTCTTTTTTAGAATCTCTTATCTCTTTTAATTCTTCAAAAGTTTTTATTCTTTTACCATCAAATTTAGTAATAACATCTCCACCTTTTATTCCTGCCTTTTCTGCTGGTGAAAATTGCGTTACTTCTACAACATATAGCCCTTGTGGCATTTCATATTGTTTTGCTAAATTTTCATCTACTTCTCTAATTGATACCCCTAAATTTAATATTGGCTTAGACAATGATTCTATTCTTCCCTTTACTTCATTAATTGGAATAGCAAATCCAATACCTTCAGCTGTTCCACTAATCTTTAATGTATTTATTCCAATTACTTGCCCTTTAGTATTTATTAAAGGTCCTCCGCTATTCCCTGGATTTATTGCAGTATCTGTTTGTATTAAATTCAATTTTACTCCACTACTAGTTTCTATGTTTCTATTTAAAGCACTAACAAGACCTCCTGTTACTGTTTGAGAAAACTCCTTAGAAAGAGGTGTTCCAATTGCTAAAACCTCTTCTCCTGCTTTTAAAGCATCAGAATCTCCAAGTTCCACTACTGCTGGCACTTTAATGTTATCAACTATCTTTAGCATAGCTACATCTTGATTTTGATCATAATTAACTACTTTTGCTTTTACTTCTCTCTTATCACTTAAAGTAACTGTAACTTCTTGAGCTCCTTCTATAACATGATAGTTAGTTAATATATACCCTTCTTCATTAATTATAAAACCTGATCCTATTCCTTCTACTTCTTTTGGAATAAAACCCCCATAATTTTGAACTCCCTTAGTTGAAACTATAACAACTGCTGGTGCAACTTTTTCAAACGCTTGTATTTTAGTTAATGCTTCGTTTTCATCGGCTTTAAATGTTGGTGGATTAGGTGTTGAAACTACATTACCATCACCATTTATACTTTTAACAGCATAATAAGTGGCACCACCACCTACTGCACCTCCTAAAATACCTATTACTAACATAAGAGCTATATTCTTAACTCCTCTTTTCTTTTTCTTCTTATTAACATTTTCATTTATATTAGAAAACTTAATATTATTATCCTCGTTCTTACTATCATTTATTTTTTCATAATTATTTTTTACTTCTTCCTGATTAAATTCACTTTCCTTCTCTATATTTACATGCTCATAGTTATCAACATCATATATTTTATTTTCATCACTCATTTGTATATCCTCCTCAAACATTTTCTTCATGACTATAATATACCCTGTTTTTGTGTCAATTATATGACACGGTTCTAAGAATTATTTTATTAATATATTTTTATTCTATAAAATTTTTAAAGGCAACTATGTAAATAAAGTATACACAATTGCCTTTTTTTAACTACTTTTTTTATTTCTTCGTTCCATATCATTAACTTTTTTAATAACTTGCCTTATTCCAATTACTACAGCATCGGGATCTTCTATTGATATAAAATTACTGTTAGAATTAGTTTTATATACCTTTGTTAAATCCTCATCCCCTAATCTTTCTAATGATTCTTGTCCCTCTTTAGCTATTACATAATAAGGAATTCCGGAAAGCACTCCTGTCTCCTGACTATCACTTAATCCTTTTGAAACATTATTTAACTCATTATATACAGCACTTGTATAATTTGATTTAGTTCTATGTACCTTAAATTCTTCTAACTTTTCTCCTTGCAATTTATCTTCAAATCCATATACCTTAGTATCTAGGTTTAACTGGTCTAATAAAGTCGTAAGTCCTATATATGAACCTAAATGTTCTATCTTTCGTCTTATTTTTTCCAGTGTAAATCCCCTTTTAAAATCTTTTTCTTTAATTTTTTCCTCTACTATTGGATTTACTAAGACTACCCCTGCTACAGTTTCTTTATATTCTTTAGCAAAATTACCTAATACCAAACTTCCATACTCTTCTCCAACTAAAATATATGGAGGTGATAAAGCTGCTTTTCGTAAAAGTATTTTTAAATCATGGGCTTGTTCTAATGGAGTCCTATCTTGACCTCCATCACTAAATCCATATCCTCGTCTATTATATACAAATACAGTTATATCATCATATTCTGATAATAATTTATCACAAACATCATTCCATTGATTTAAATTTCCCCCAATAGCTCCATCAAAAATAATTGTATGTTTACCTTCACCTTTTACTATGTAATCTACTCTCTTATCATCAACTCTTGTATAATCTACTCTATCTTTTAATGTTTCTTTTGCTATAAAATTACTTATGTTTTGAAATACCAATCCCAAAAGTAAAAGTATGCCTATTACAATTAAAGTTCTTTTGGCTATGTCTTTAGGCTTCATAGGCTTCTTCATATTTACCTTGTATAGGCCATTAGAATGTGGTAAAAGTTTCATTCCTATACCTCTCCCCCTATTTTTCTTTATACTATAACTTTAGATTTGGCTTTGCATTTAAATTTAAAGGACTAATTTTTCCATTAGTAAGATTAAAATATGCTGCACTTCCAATCATAGCTGCATTATCTGTACACAATATCGGTTCTGGAAATAGTACTTGTATTCCTAATTTACCTGCCGCTTCTATTAATTCTTTCCTTAACGAAGAATTTGATGCAACTCCCCCTGCAATTGCAATCTTATCAACCTTTTTCTTCTTACATGTCTTAATTACATTATCCTTTAAAACATCTATTACTGCTTTTTGAAAAGATGCTGCTACGTCAGCCTTATTAAATTCTATGTTTTGCATCTTACATTTATTAATATAATTTAAAACTGATGATTTTACTCCACTAAAAGAAAAATCTAATGTCTCTTCATGAAAATTGGCTTTTGGAAACTCTATTGCATTTTCATTTCCCTCTTTAGCTAGCTTATCAATTTTAGGACCTCCTGGATAACCAAGACCTAATGCTCTTGCTACTTTATCATAAGCTTCTCCAGCTGCATCATCTCTTGTTTGACCAATAACTTCATATTCTCCATAATTCTTAACATGAACTATAAAAGTATGTCCTCCCGATACTACTAAAGAAACAAACGGTGGCTCTAAATCTTTATGCTGTATATAATTTGCACTAATATGTCCTTCTATGTGATTTACACCAACTAAAGGTTTCTTACTTGCAAAAGCTAACCCTTTTGCATATTGAAGTCCTACTAGTAATGCTCCAACTAAGCCAGGACCATATGTAACTCCTATGGCATCTATATCATCTAATGTAACTCCTGCTTTTTCTAGTGCTTCCATTACAACTCCATTTATAACTTCTATATGCATTCTAGAAGCTACTTCAGGAACAACTCCTCCATATTTCATATGTGTGTCTATTTGAGTTGCTATAATATTCGATAGAACCTCTCTTCCATCTTTTATTACTGCTGCTGATGTTTCATCACAACTTGATTCTATTGATAATATTAATTTTTTATCCATCTATCTATACCTCAACTTTTACTTAAAGCCTTTATTTAATAACATGTATTATACTCTATTAAAGGCTTATTATCAATTTTTCATACTTGTTAATAAGATTTTACTAATGTATATTAAAATTATAAAATCACTATTGATATTATATACCTAACAGAAAATTTATTCATTATTTTTTACTAGTATTTATGGATTTTTAAGGATATTTTAATAAATTTAAAGGGAGTTTTTATAATGAATTCGTATGCAAAAATAATAGTACCAGGATCTCCTATATCTAAATCTAATTTTAAATTACATAATAAAAGTGGAAGGGCAATTCTTCCTTATAACACAGGTAAAAACCATGATAGATATGCTTTATATGAAGAAGAAATAGCTTATTATGCAAGTATTCAAAATCCTGGGGTTGTACTTGAAGAATCACTTATTGCTGTACTTAAAGTATATTACAAAAGTGAGAAAAGACATCCTGATACTGCAAATATAACTAAAAGCATTTTTGATGGAATAGAAAAAAGTGGTCTAATAGTAAATGATGCTCAAATTAGAAGAATAATAACTGAAGAATTTTATGACAAAGAAAATCCTAGATTTGAACTTGAATTTTTTGGAGAAAGTGAATTTGAAGTTTCTTATAGTATAATTCCTAAAAATAAGAAAACTGATAGAATTCTTTACTCACCTATAAGAAAATCTGTGCAAATATCTAAATCAGCTTTATCTAATACTGAAACTACTTCAAATTCATCTAAATACAAATGTGATATTTGTAATAGAGAAATAAAAGATGATAATTACGTAAAAGCTAATAGCGGTAAAACTCTAATTTGTCGCAAATGCTTTAACAAATTATTTTAGAAAGGATATTGTTTTATGAATAATAAAAACTTTATTTTTATTGGTGATAGCTTAACCTTTGGATATGGAATTCCTAAAAAAGAAAATTGGGTAAATAAACTTAATGAATATTTAAATTTTAATATCGTTAATAAAGGAATAAATGGTAATACTACAACTGATATGCTAATGAGATTTTCCGAAGATGTAATTAAAAATAATCCTTCAAATATTTTTATAATGGGTGGAACCAATGATCTACTCTCTAATAGAGATATTGAGTTTATAACAAAGAATCTGCAGCTTATGATAGAAGAGTCTCTAAATTATGGTGCAAATGTAACTATCGGTATCCCTCCTACATTAATCCCTAAGGATGCCTATAGGTTATTTTCTCCAAGTGATACTTATGAAAAAACAAAAGAGTTGCTTCCCATTTTAAGAAATAAATTAATTAATATATGTATTAATTATAATTTAAAATTTATAGATTTTTATAATTTATCTTTAGATAATTTAGATAAAAATATTTTTTTTGATGGAATACATTTTAATTCTAAAGGTCAAGAGTTAGCATATGCTGAAGCTCTTAAAGTTCTTTCAAGATAAAAAATAGGTGGATATAAAATCTACCTATTTTTTATCTATCTATTACTTTTTATTTTTTCAGATACTATCTTTCCAACTTTATATCCTTCTTCTCCACTATTTAAAACTCCAGATTCTCCGTGTAATATAGTTCCACATGCATATATATTTTTAATTGATATTTCATAATCACATACCTCTGGTACATCTTCTTCATCTAACTCTATATTAGCTTTTGTTATAAAATCTATTTCTGGATAATAGCCAACTGTTAATATTAATGAATCACATTGAATATTTGATAATACACCATTAGCTATATTTTCAATTACTACATTTTGAATTCTCTCTTTACCTGATATTTCTATTATTCTAGAATTTTCTATTATATTTATATGGAATCCATCTATTATTTTTAATTCATCTTCTGTTATAAATCCACTTTCTGAATAATCTATCAACGCCTTTATATTAGCTCCTTCAATTATTAATCTTCTTGCTAATAATAAAGCCCATTCATTTCTTCCTAATATAACAACTTCTTTTCCAGGTAAGTATCCTTGAAAATTAACAAGCTTATGAGCTGATGCTATAGTAAAAATACCTGTATATTTATGAATAGGGACTATTATGTTTCCTGTGTACTTTTCTCTACATCCTGAAGCTAATATTATAAAATTTGCCTTAATATCAACTACTCCACCTTCAGGACTTACAAAAGTAACAATCTTTTCATTTGTAACTTTTAATACTTGAGAGTCAACTTTAAATTCACCTCCTAAAGCTTTATAATCTTTTATTAAGTGTGTTGAAAGCTCTGGCCCTGTTACTTTTTTATTTAAATAATACTCTCCAAACCCTCTATGTATAAATAAATTTAAATTTCCACCTAAATCACTATTTCGTTCTAATATTAATACCTTTTTAATTCCTTCTTTTAATGCTGACACTCCTGCTGATAGCCCTGAAGCTCCTCCACCAATTATGACTAAATCATATTGAAGCATATTATACCTCCATATTCACTTATAAAAATACATAAATATTATATCATATTAATAATTATCTTATTCTCTAAATTTGTAAAAATCTATATAATATTCAAATTTATTTTTGCTTTACCTACAAAATTCTTACGTTGTTATTTGCTTTATAAAATTCTATATACTATAATTTAAGGTGCTTAAAAACTCGATAAAGACAATAAATTAAAAAGAGGTGACTATATGGAGAAACTATGGGTTAAATTAAAAAGTTATTTTCAAAATAAAATCGGACTAGATGGCGTTATCAGATTCATATTATTTATGATTCCTTTAATTGCAATTGTTTTAAAAGGTATTATATTTCAAGGCTTTGTGGTTAATCAAAACCCCTATGAACTTGATATACATATGGGCCATGTAGTATCTAAAGATTATTTAGGATACTATTACGCATTTGCTTTATTATTCCTAAGTTTTACTTTATTATTTAAAAGTAAAGGAAGAATAATATATTTATTTATTATAGATTTATTTATAACATTATTAATATTAACTGATTTAGGGTATTTTAGAGGATTCCTTACTATGCCTTCAGTTTTACTTTTGATGCAAACATCAAATATGGATAATATGGGATCAACTATAATGTCTATGTTCAGTAATAAAGACTATTTACTATTTATTGATTTTATTATAATGGGTGTATTTATATTTGCTACAAGAAAATCACACTTTAAAGTAAAAAGAAGGGCTCCAATCGCTTTTTTAATTTCACTACTTGTTAGTATAGGATATATTGCTTATGTTCCTTTTAACGTTTATGTACTAAATAATAAAGATGTTAAGAATGCTTCAATATTAGAAGGCTATGACCCTACTAACACCGCTAGATTTTTATCACCTATTGGATATCATCTTTCTGATATTCATAAAGTTTATAAAGATTCAAAACCTTATGAATTAACATCAGATGAGCAAAAACAAGTTGATGACTTCTTTAAGATGAAACAAGAAAATTTACCTAACAATGAGTACTACGGAATGTTTAAAGGTAAAAATCTAATAGTTATACAAGTTGAATCACTAGAAAGCTTTGTTATTAATAGAGAAATAAATAATAAAACAATAACACCTGTATTAAATGAATTAGTTAGCCAAGGAATTTATTTCCCCCATATATATGAACAGGTTAATGAAGGTACAAGCTCTGACTGTGATTTAATGATTAATACTTCAATGTTCCCTCTTAGAAGAGGTAGTACTTTCTTTAGATATCCAAACACAAAATATAATTCATTACCTTTACTATTAGAGGAACAAGGTTATGAAACTGCTGCTATCCACCCAGATAAGGGATCTTTCTGGAATTATACAAATGGATTAACTGGTATTGGATTTAATAAGTTTATTGATTATTATTCATTTAATATAGATGAACAAATTGGTATGGGCTTAAGTGATAAAAGTTACTTTACTCAAGTAGTTCCTATGTTGAAGGAAATGAAATCACCATTCTATGGTTTTACTATAACACTTACAAATCATGGACCTTTTGATCTACCAGACAAATATAGAACACTAGAACTTGAAAAAGAATTAGCTGATAGTGAGCTTGGAGGATACTTTGAAAGTGTAAAATATACTGATGAACAAATCGGTATGTTCTTAGAAAAATTAGATGCAGAAGGAATTCTTGATAATACTGTTATAGTTATAGAAGGTGACCATACTGGAGTTCATAAATATTATAACCATAGTATAGAATCACTAAGCCAAAAAGAAGATTGGTTTTTAGATAATGGCCATCATACAATTCCATTTATAATTTGGTCAAAAGATATGCAAAACCCTAAGACTTTTGATAATTTATTAGGTGGACAAGTAGATATAATGCCAACACTTTTATATTTAATGGGAATTCCTAATGAAAAATATGAAAATACTGCCTTAGGAAGAAACTTATTAAATACAAATAGATCCTTTGCAGTAACAACTAATCTTGATATTTATGAGAATGGATTAACTGAAGAACAAAAAGAAATGTATAAAAATATAGTTGAACTTTCAGATAAGATGATTAGAGCAAATTATCTAAATAAAGAATAATTATCTAAATAAAGAATAATTATCTATATAAAAACTATAATTTAATAATTATTTCTAAAATACTTAAAATAGAGAGCATCCAGTAAGATTAAATATTCTTACTAGATGCTCTTTTTATATTAGACTGTATTTTTTAACTTTCATAAAGTACAAGCAGTATTTATAACTAGATATTTTAAAGATAGCTCTATTTTCCTGCAATTGCAAGTTCTCTTATTATAACTGATGGACTTCCAATACTACTCATTGGAAATTTTAAATCATCTCCAATTTCTTCTATATCCTTTAATAAATTAAAGAAGTTTCCTGCTACGGTTATTTGCTCAACTGGAAATGTTTTCTTGCTATTTTCTATATAAAAACCTTTAGCAGCTAAAGAAAAATCTCCCGTTACAGCATTTGCTCCAGAATGTAATCCTGCAAATTCTGTGATTAATAATCCTTCCCCTATCTCTTCAATCAATTCATCAAAAGATTTTAATCCACTTTCTATATAAAAATTAGTTGGTGAAACTCCTACTGGTGAAGTATATGAATTCTTAAAACCGTTAGCTGTTGTTTTTGTGTTAGCTTTATTAGCTGTTTTTAAATTATGAAGTAGCGTAATTAGTTTTCCTTCTTTTATAATTGATGTCTTAACTGTAGCTACACCTTCATCATCAAATGGCACTGATGCTAATCCATTTTGTAAATGAGGATTATCTACTAAATTAACTTTATCATTTGCTATGACTTCTCCTTCTTTATCCTTTAATAAGCTTAATCCTTTCTGAGCTGCATCCCCACTAAAAGTAGATGCAAATGTTGATAATATTGATACCATAGCTTCATTATTAATTATACATCTATATTTCTTTGAAGAAATTGATTTTCCACCTATTCTTGAAAGTGCTTCTTCAACTCCATCTTTTGCTATCTTTTTAGGATTTACTTCTTCTAAAGAGTTAGCCACAATATATCCAAATCCATCATGCATATTTTCACCTTCTTTTATTATAGGTGCAACATATGCAGTTAATATATTTCCTTTACTCTTTAAATTTAACCCCTTAGAATTAATTATTCCATATGATGAAGTATTATATCCAATTCCACAACCACTAAAGTTATTTACTCTTGAATCTAATTTCTTAGCTTCTCTTTCAATTTCTATAGCTAATTCTATTAATTTATCGGCTGGTAAATTTTCTAATTCTTCATAATACGTTTTTATATCCTTATATTCATTATCTCCTTCATAAATAAAATGGACATCTTCGTTTTCTATAGATAAAGCACTTTCTTTTGCCTTTTTAACAAGCATATCTATAGCTTCATTATCTAAAATTTCTGTATATGAATATCCTATTTTACCATTCATTTTTCCTCTAAATGATAAACCATAAGAATTATTTAAACTATATTTTTCAACTTCTTCTTTATAAATATTTATACTTAAACTTTCCCTATCTATATAATAAACTTCATACTCGTCAAAACCAGCTTTTTTAGCTTCGCTAAAAAGCTTTTGTATAAAAATATTAAACTCCATAACCTCTCCTCCTATCTTCCACCTACTGTAATTTCTTTAACTCTAATCATAGGCTGACCTACATTAGTTGGAATACTTCCAGAGGAAGATCCGCACATTCCTTGACCATATTCTAAATTATTTCCTACCATATCAATATTCATTAAAACTTCACTACCTTTACCAATTAAACTAGCACCTCTAACTGGTTCTTGAATAATTCCATTTTTAACTATATATCCTTCTGATACAGCAAAATTAAATTCTCCTGTAACTGGATTAACTGATCCTCCACCCATTTTTTTTGCATATAATCCATGGGAAATTGATTTTATTATATCATCTGGATTATCTTCTCCTGAAGCAATATAAGTATTTGTCATTCTAGATGTAGGTGCATACTTATAGCTTTGTCTTCTTGAGCTTCCAGTTGGTTCCATACCCATTCTTCTACCGTTTAGTTTATCTATCATATATGATTTTAAAATACCATTTTCTATAAGAATATTTTTTCTAGTTTTATTACCTTCGTCATCTATATTTAAAGAACCCCAAGCATTTGGTATTGTTCCATCATCTATTGCTGTTACTTTAGGTGATGCTATCTGCTTTCCTAACATTCCAGTAAATACAGAATTTCCTTTTGCTACAGCCGTTGCTTCTAATGAATGTCCACAAGCTTCATGGAATATAACTCCTCCAAAACCGTTATCAATTGCTACTGCCATTTTTCCAGCTGGACAATGTTTAGCATGTAACATTGTATATGCAACTCTTGAAGCCTCTTTTCCATAATATTCTGGATCTATTTCCCTAAACATTTCAAATCCCATATGTCTTCCTGGTCCTTCAAAACCAGTTTGATTTTCTCCATTATAAGATGCCACTGAGCTTATTGCTAACCTAGTTCTCACTCTTTTATCTTCTGTATATAACCCTTCTGAATTTGCAATTAATATATTTTGCTCTTTATCTGCATACCCAACAGAAACCTGAGATATTTCGCTACTATAATCCTTAGCAGATTTATATGCTGTCTTCATAATACCTATTTTCTTGTCTATTCCTATTGATGATGGTAAATATATTATTGGATGAATATTATTGTTAAACCTATCTGTTAAAATAACGTTACCATCCTCTTTTAATTCTCCTAATGCTAAAGCAGCCTTTTGTGCTGTATCTAATAAAGATGTCAAACTATTATTATTTGTATAAGCATATATACTTTTAAACCCTTTAAATATTCTAATTCCTATTCCATAACTTCTTCCTGCTACTGAATTTTCTACCTTTCCATTTAATATACTTATAGAAGTATCTATTGTATCCTCTTCAAATATTTCTGCGAAATCTCCACCAGTTATTAAACATCTAGCTAATACGCGAGATGCTATGCTTTTTGATAACATATTACTCCTCCTCTTCCATTACATTTCTTCCATCACTAAATACATTTGACCAACTTTTAACATAACCTTGGCTACTCCATTCTGCCATTATAACCTCTTCCTCTCCATTCAGTTTTATATTTACTAATGGTGACCCTTTTAATCTTCTATTATCAACTTCATAAACTGCAATATTATCTTCAAAAACTATTATGGCAATTCTTTCTGTAGGCGCTATATATGCATCTCTTATAAGCGGTAATTCTCCCTTTAAGACTTTCCAAGGTACAGTTAGAGCATCATAATTTAAAAGCTTTTTATTTGGATTTAACCCTATAGCATAATCTAGACCATTACTATTTAAGTCCACAGGCGATATTTTACCAACTAACTTCCATTTACCTTCTTTTCTCTCAATTGAAAAATTACTATAATCTATATTAGTATTAAGTTTTGCTTTACTTTCTGCACTTAATTTACTTAATTCATTTTCATAAGCTATCTTATATTTTTCAGATGCATCCTTAGAATATATTTCTTCTATTATTATACCATTTTCTGCATTAATATTATCTATAGGTATAACTTGATATATAGGAAATTTATTTTGAAAATCATTACCTTCATATTTTTCTATTGCTATATAATTATTTCCTACAAATTTTATATTCTTATAAACATTTTTATCCTTAATTTCACTATTAACTTCTACATCTTTTCCATCTATAGGTGATACATTAAAATATTCTATCTCATTGCCATTATAATTAGCTGTATTACTTTTTAATGCCCATATTCCTGTCATTCTAGGAAAAATTATATTTTCCTTTTCCATTATAGGCTGTAACTCACCATCTTTGAATGATATCCATAATGTTCTATATTTTTCCTTGGTATATCCCCCATCTTCATTTTTCTTTCTTGGAACTTTTAAACCAAGCATTACTCCAACTTCACTATTATAATCATTTGCTGCTGATTCATCGGAATAATTATTTTTATTTTCTAAAGGATAATCTTTGTCTTCTACATTTTCTGATATTCTACTAAGTTCTAAAATCATTCCCCTATAGAATAAAAATCCTCTATCCTTTTCTTTTATAATAAATTCACCTATTAATGTATTATTTTTATTTATTATAGATATTACATCTATTTTATCGTCATTATTTATAAATGATGATACTTTTAGACCGGCTTCATATGATAACATATAATTTTTATCTACAACCTTTAACTTATATTTAGGTCTATCATATTTTACATCTTTAATCTCAATAGCACTATCACTTATATTAATTTCACTATCTGTAATATCATTATCAACACTTGCAATATTTAAATTTTCATCTACTATCTCCACTGAATCTACTTTCCAACTTCCTTTTATACTTAGTAAGTTATTTTTAGGAGTTTTAGTTGTTGCTATATCTTTTCCCCCTATTTTGTGACAGCCTGAAAGCAAAAATAAAACCACAAAAATATTTATAAAATAAATAAATTTTTTCATTTATATTACTCCTCTACTTCAATGGGAATAATTACTTCTACAACTGTTCCTATGCCCAAAGTACTATTAATATTAAACTTTCCATTATGTAATTTTATTATTTCATCACATATTGATAACCCAATTCCATTTTGAGATTTAGATGTTTTTCCTTTAAAGAATTTTTCTTTAACTCGTGGGAGGTCTTCCTTAGATATACCTATTCCATTATCCTCTATTATAAATTTTATATACTCACTCTCATTAGAAACCGTTAAAGACACCTTTCCTCCTGATTCAGTAAATTTGAAAGAATTATCTAATAAATTTATTAAAATTTGTTTCAATCTATTTCCATCTATATATACTCTTCCTAAATTATTTAACTTATTTACTTTAAAATTTAATCCTTCCCTGTTAGCTCTAGGCGACATATAATTTTTAATATAAATAATAAAAGTATCTAAATCTACATTTGCTTTTTTTAATGATATATTATCATTAATTAGCCTTGAAAAATCTAATAATTCTTCCACCATACTAGTTAGTCGTTCTGTTTCTTTTTCTATTATATCAAAACCAACCTTTAGTGTTTCTTTATCTGTTGATTCATCATTTAATGTTATAGCCCAACCTTTTATAGCAGTAAGAGGAGTCCTTAATTCATGAGATACAGATGATATAAATTCATTTTTAAGTTGTTCTCTTTTTTCTAACTCATCGGCCATATAATTTAAAGTATTAGCTAATTTACCAACCTCATCCTCATCTTTTACTTTACTTCTTATCGCCATATCCCCTGAAGCCATTTTTTCGGCTATAAGTGTAAGTGAATTTATTGGCTCAATTATACTATTAGAAATCAAAATACTAAGAATAACTCCTATAACTAATACTAATATTGATATAATTAAAAAGAATCCTACTATTACTTCTATAGTTCCATCTACTGCTTCCATAGATGTTATTAATCTTATAACCCCAACTACGCTACCATTAGATGTAATCGGTGCTGATACTACCATAATCTTATTTTTATAATAATCTACGTTTCCAATCCATCTGCTAATATGCCCATTAATAGCTTTTTCTATATCTGGAGTTTTTAACAATTCTTCATCTTTAACGCCTATAGAATCCATTAATAATTTACCTTTATTATCTAAAATCTCTACTTGAGCATTACTTTGATTCCAAAAAGCATCAACATTATCTGAAATAACATCAACCAATGATGCTGCCGAAAAATATTTATTATAAAAATTGGTTGAAACCTTAATTTGATTTCTTAATAGTTCTTCAGTGTTATCATAATAATATTTTCTAACAAAAATAAGTAATAATACATTTAAAAAAACTATTATTGAAAAAATAACTATAAAAAAATTTCTTATAAGCCTAATTTTTATACTTTTACTTTTTAAACTCTCCATCTATATCCAATTCCCCATACAGTTTCTATATATTTTGGTTCATATGAATCATCTTCTATTTTAGCCCTTAACCTTCTTATATTTACATCTATTATTTTAGGATCACCAAAATAATTTTCTCCCCAAACTAAATCTAATAATTCATCCCTTTTAAATGCTCTATTAGGATTCTCTAAAAATAGTTTCATTAATAGATATTCTTTAGGTGTAAGATCTATCTCTTCTTCTTGTTTCAATAATTTTTGAGAATATAAATCTATAGTAAAATTACCAACTATTAATTTTTCTCTTTTATTTTGTTTCTCTACAATCCTTCTTAAAAGAGCTTTAACTCTTAAAACTACTTCTATTGGATTAAAAGGTTTTACTATATAATCATCTGCACCATACTCTAATCCCATAATTTTATCTATATCTTGACTTTTAGCTGTTAACATTATTATACCCATATTTGGATATTTCCTTCTTAATGTATCACAAACTTCAAAACCATCTATTCCAGGTAACATTACATCTAAAATAGCTATTTCAGGTCTTTCTAAATCTGCAATTTTTAATCCATCTTCTCCGTTATCTGTTTCTAATACCTTTAAATCATTTCTTTTTAAATTTATCTTTAAAAATCCTCTAATACTAGCCTCATCTTCTACTAATAAAACTTTTCCCATAAAATCACCTCTAAAAATATTATTCCTTAATTTATATAATACTTTAAGTATTAATTTTTTCCAATTATCTAAATATATAAAATAAAGAGACGGTTTACCGTCTCTTTATTTTAATGTTCTAAATTCAAAACCCTTTGCTCTTAAGTAATCTATAGCATTTTGTAAATACTCAGCTGTTGTTTTCTTTCCTGCTGAATCATGCATTAATACTATTACAGTATCATAATCAAACTGGTCAATTGTTTCCCTTAACCTTCCAATTAGTTCCTCTGTTGAGCGATTATTTGCCTCTGCATCTCCGTTTAATGAATTCCAATCTACTTGGTATAACCCTTGTTTTGATAGTTCAGCATCTAATGCACTTACTCCATCCCAAGTTCCATGTCCACCAGGTAATCTAATTACTCTGGTATCAAAATCCTTACCTAGTTTTTCTTTAAGTATTTTTCTGTTTTTTTCCATATCATTCATGAAAGAATTTACATCTACTGAACCGTTAGGATATAAAATTTTATAATCATGAGAATATCCATGATTCGCTATAGCATGTCCTTCTTTAACCATTCTTTTAAGTAATTCACCTGATTTAGGATTTTCCTCTATTGCTGATCCTAAAGTGAAGAATGTAGCTTTTATATTATTATCTTTTAATGTATCTAATATTTTACCAGTTACATTCTCTGATGGACCGTCATCAAATGTAAGATATGCTATCTTTTTTCCATCGGTTCTTTGAAAGTTCCATTTATACATTGTTTCAGGTAATACCACTGATGCATCATCTGCATTTGGATCATCTTTTAATGATAGATAATTTGAATTATCTAAAGTAACTTCTTTAGGTTTATCAGAATTTACTTCTGATGTTTTGGGATTTTCACTACTATTCTTATTCTCTATTTCATCTGCCTTTATATCTATAGTATCATTTTTTAATTTAGTTGAAAGAAAAATCACTGCAAATACGCAAAAAATTAATGCGCTTACAAATATAATAAAATTCTTTTGCTTCTTCCTTTTTATCATTTTTTTGGATTTTTTCATATTTTTAACACACTCCTATAAAGCTAATAAATCATCTAAATTAATTATATACCCTTGTCCACTTTAATAATTTACATTTTATTAACCAAAAGTTACGAAAAAGTTACAAAATTACATACCTTTTCGCCTTTAAATGACTAAAATTTCAAAATAAGTGTACATAAATAATATTATTAACTATGTAATTTTAATAATATATATTATCCCATTTGAATAAAAATTAACGCGCAAAAAAATAGTTTTATAAAAATAGATTGTTTCCATTCTTATAAAACTATTTTTATTAAATAATGGCTCCGTGGAGAGGATTCGAACCTCCAACCTATCGGTTAACAGCCGAGTGCTCCACCATTGAGCTACCACGGAATATTATTCAGAATATATTCTCTGAAAATTGCACATGAATGAGAGCCAAAATCTTTGATTTCGTTTCTCGAATTCACTCAGCTCTGCTAAGTTTCATCTTTTTGTTTTGGTCAAGCCCTCGACCTATTAGTATCAGTCAGCTAAATATGTTACCACACTTACACCTCTGACCTATCAACCTTGTGTTCTTCAAGGGGTCTTACTAGCTTATGCTATGGGAAATCTCATCTTGAGGGGGGCTTCACGCTTAGATGCTTTCAGCGTTTATCCCTTCCCGACTTAGCTACCCAGCCATGCTCCTGGCGGAACAACTGGTGCACCAGAGGTCAGTCCATCCCGGTCCTCTCGTACTAAGGACAGCTCCTCTCAAATTTCCTACGCCCGCGACGGATAGGGACCGAACTGTCTCACGACGTTCTGAACCCAGCTCGCGTGCCGCTTTAATGGGCGAACAGCCCAACCCTTGGGACCTACTACAGCCCCAGGATGCGACGAGCCGACATCGAGGTGCCAAACCTCCCCGTCGATGTGGACTCTTGGGGGAGATCAGCCTGTTATCCCCGAGGTAGCTTTTATCCGTTGAGCGATGGCCCTCCCACGAGGTACCACCGGATCACTAAGCCCGACTTTCGTCCCTGCTCCACTTGTGGGTGTCGCAGTCAGGCTCCCTTCTGCCTTTGCACTCTTCGAACGATTTCCGACCGTTCTGAGGGAACCTTTGGGCGCCTCCGTTACTTTTTAGGAGGCGACCGCCCCAGTCAAACTGCCCACCTAACAATGTCCCGTCACCAGATTCATGGCGTCCGGTTAGAACCCCAATACTGTCAGGGTGGTATCCCAAGGTTGACTCCACCAAGGCTGACGCCCTAGTTTCCAAGTCTCCCACCTATCCTGTACAGACAATATCGGAATTCAATGCTAAGCTACAGTAAAGCTCTACGGGGTCTTTCCGTCCAATCGCGGGTAGCGAGCATCTTCACTCGCACTACAACTTCGCCGGATTTGCAGTTGAGACAGTGCCCAAGTCATTACGCCATTCGTGCGGGTCAGAACTTACCTGACAAGGAATTTCGCTACCTTAGGACCGTTATAGTTACGGCCGCCGTTTACTGGGGCTTAAGTTCACACCTTCGCTTGCGCTAAGTGTTCCCCTTAACCTTCCAGCACCGGGCAGGCGTCAGCCCCTATACATCAGCTTGCGCTTTAGCAGAGACCTGTGTTTTTGCTAAACAGTTGCTTGGGCCTATTCTCTGCGGCCTACTCTCGTAGGCACCCCTTCTCGCTAACTTACGGGGTCAATTTGCCTAGTTCCTTAACTGCAATTCTTCCGCTGGTCTTAGGATTCTCTCCTCATCTACCTGTGTCGGTTTGCGGTACGGGCACTACTTCTCTCTCTAGATGCTTTTCTTGGAAGCATGGAATCAGATACTTCAGCCTAATGGCCTTCCCCATCACGCCTCAGGATTGTTGAAACGGATTTGCCTATTTCAACTCCCTAAACGCTTAGACTAGCATTTCCAATCGCTAGCACATCCTATCCTTCTCCGTCACACCATCGATAATAACGATTGTAGTGGTATCGGAATATCAACCGATTGTCCATCGCCTACGCCTATCGGCCTCGGCTTAGGTCCCGACTAACCCTGGGCGGACGAGCCTTCCCCAGGAAACCTTAGATTTTCGACCTGTGAGATTCTCACTCACATCTCGCTACTAATGCCAACATTCTCACTCGTAATCAGTCCACCGCTCCTTACGGTACGACTTCAGCCCGATTACGACGCTCCTCTACCGCTCATCTTACGATGAGCCCGTAGCTTCGGTGGTAAGTTTGAGCCCCGGACATTTTCGGCGCAGGATCTCTCGACTAGTGAGCTATTACGCACTCTTTCAATGAGTGGCTGCTTCTAAGCCAACATCCTAGTTGTCTTAGAAATCCCACATCCTTTTCCACTTAACTTACACTTTGGGACCTTAGCTGACGATCTGGGCTTTTTCCCTTTTGACCACGGATCTTATCATTCGTAGTCTGACTGCCGGACTAATAGTATATGGCATTCGGAGTTTGATAAGGTTCGGTAAGCGATACGCCCCCTAGCCCATTCAGTGCTCTACCTCCATTACTCATATCCGACGCTAGCCCTAAAGCTATTTCGAGGAGAACCAGCTATCTCCGAGTTCGATTGGAATTTCTCCGCTATCCACAGCTCATCCCATGCTTTTTCAACAGCAACGTGGTTCGGTCCTCCACGGGGTTTTACCCCCGCTTCAACCTGGCCATGGATAGGTCACCCGGTTTCGGGTCTACGGCATGCAACTACTCGCCCTATTAAGACTCGGTTTCCCTTCGGCTCCGTACCTTAAGTACTTAACCTTGCTACATACCGTAACTCGTTGGCTCGTTCTACAAAAAGCACGTCATCACACTCATATGGTGCTCTGACCGGTTGTAGGCACACGGTTTCAGGTTCTATTTCACTCCCCTCCCGGGGTTCTTTTCACCTTTCCCTCACGGTACTGCTTCACTATCGGTCATCAGGTAGTATTTAGCCTTGGGAGGTGGTCCTCCCTGCTTCCCACAAGGTTTCACGTGTCTCGTGGTACTCTGGATCAGAACTTAGTTATTATAATTTTTATTTACGTGGCTATTACACTCTGTGGCTTAACTTTCCAGTTAAATTCAATTAATTATAATTTCCTGTTAATGTTCTGTCCGCAACCCCAGAGATAAATCTCTGGTTTGGGCTCTTTCCCTTTCGCTCGCCGCTACTTAGAAAATCGATTTTTCTTTCTCTTCCTCCAGGTACTTAGATGTTTCAGTTCCCTGGGTTTACCTTCCTGCAACTATTTATTCATTACAGGATACATGGGGTTTCCCATGTGAGTTTCCTCATTCGGAGATCTCCGGATCACTGGCTATGTGCGCCTACCCGAAGCTTTTCGCAGCTTATCACGTCCTTCATCGGCTCCTGATGCCAAGGCATTCACCATGTGCCCTTTGTAGCTTGACCTATACGGTTCTCTTTTACAAAGAGTTAATTTACTTTCACAAAGAATATTATTCTTGGCTTGTTGTCACTTCTCAATTAACTTTCGTTAATTTGAAACTCCTGTTCACATACGCTTTCAGGAGTAAGTTCAAATAACTAAATTCTAAATTTAGATTCTCACTTAAGTTGTTTTTAATTCATGTGCAATTTTCAAAGAACAATGGTGGGTCTAAATGGACTCGAACCATCGACCTCACGCTTATCAGGCGTGCGCTCTAACCAGCTGAGCTATAGACCCATAATTTCGAAGGAAAATCCCTCAAAATTGAACAGAAGTTAAGATACCATATCTTTTGAGTTATTACTAGTTAATCATCTTGTTAACTAGATTTCTCCATAGAAAGGAGGTGATCCAGCCGCAGGTTCTCCTACGGCTACCTTGTTACGACTTCACCCCAATCGCTGACCCTACCTTAGGTCGCTGCCTCCTTACGGTTAGCTCACGAACTTTGGGTATTGCCAACTCTCATGGTGTGACGGGCGGTGTGTACAAGGCCCGGGAACGTATTCACCGCGACATGCTGATTCGCGATTACTAGCAACTCCAGCTTCATGTAGGCGAGTTTCAGCCTACAATCCGAACTGAGACAAGTTTTATAGTTTAGCTCCACCTCGCGGTATTGCATCTCGTTGTACTTGCCATTGTAGCACGTGTGTAGCCCTAGACATAAGGGGCATGATGATTTGACGTCATCCCCACCTTCCTCCCGGTTAACCCGGGCAGTCTCGCTAGAGTGCTCAACTAAATGGTAGCAACTAACAATAAGGGTTGCGCTCGTTGCGGGACTTAACCCAACATCTCACGACACGAGCTGACGACAACCATGCACCACCTGTCATCCTGTCCCCGAAGGGACTTCCTCGATTAAGAGTAATGCAGGAGATGTCAAGTCTAGGTAAGGTTCTTCGCGTTGCTTCGAATTAAACCACATGCTCCGCTGCTTGTGCGGGCCCCCGTCAATTCCTTTGAGTTTTAATCTTGCGACCGTACTCCCCAGGCGGGATACTTAATGTGTTAACGGCGGCACGGAAGGAGTTGATACCTCCCACACCTAGTATCCATCGTTTACGGCGTGGACTACCAGGGTATCTAATCCTGTTTGCTCCCCACGCTTTCGAGCCTCAGCGTCAGTTACAGTCCAGAGAGTCGCCTTCGCCACTGGTGTTCTTCCTAATCTCTACGCATTTCACCGCTACACTAGGAATTCCACTCTCCTCTCCTGCACTCTAGACTTCCAGTTTGAAATGCAGCCCCCAGGTTGAGCCCGGGTATTTCACATCTCACTTAAAAGTCCGCCTACGCTCCCTTTACGCCCAGTAAATCCGGACAACGCTCGCCACCTACGTATTACCGCGGCTGCTGGCACGTAGTTAGCCGTGGCTTCCTCCTCAGGTACCGTCATTATCGTCCCTGAAGACAGAGCTTTACGATCCGAAAACCTTCATCACTCACGCGGCGTTGCTGCATCAGGGTTTCCCCCATTGTGCAATATTCCCCACTGCTGCCTCCCGTAGGAGTCTGGGCCGTGTCTCAGTCCCAATGTGGCCGATCACCCTCTCAGGTCGGCTACGCATCGTCGCCTTGGTGAGCCGTTACCTCACCAACTAGCTAATGCGCCGCGGGCCCATCTTGTAGCGGATTACTCCTTTAATTGCTGCTCCATGCGAAGCTGCAATGTTATGCGGTATTAATCTCCCTTTCGGGAGGCTATTCCCCTCTACAAGGCAGGTTGCCCACGTGTTACTCACCCGTCCGCCGCTAGGTTTGTTTCCGAAGAAACTCCCCTCGCTCGACTTGCATGTGTTAGGCACGCCGCCAGCGTTCGTCCTGAGCCAGGATCAAACTCTCACTAAAAAGTTTAATCTGTTGCTCAAATTACTTTGAGTCTTTTAAGACTCTCAAAAGAATTGCTGGTTATTACTTAACTTTTATTCTGTTCAATTTTCAAAGATCTCATCGCTTCAAGCGACTTTCTTATCTTAGCACCTTAAGTTTTTTTTGTCAACATATTTTTTAATATGCTTTAAAATACTTTTGCGTCATCTCTAACGCATTTCCTAAGGACATGAATCATTTTATCATAGGATTATATTTAATCTCCCATTTATTTTGTATTCTGATTAAATTATTCTTATTTTTCTACAATTATACATATTTTTTCTTTATTTTTCTTGTATTGACACACTAGGAACTGTTTAAAGGATTTTTATTTTAGTAAATGGTAATATATTAAAATAAATTATTTTATTTTAATAAATCTACCTAGAATTATCACATGTAAGGTATTATAATATATTAGTATAATTTGCATCTATAGCTCAGTTGGATAGAGTGCTGGACTTCGAATCCAGGCGTCGGGGGTTCGAATCCCTCTAGGTGCACCAAAAAAGACTATATCAGTTTGTAAGATATAGTCTTTTTTATTTATTATATTTTTTAGCATTTATATTAACCTTATTTTTGCTTAACTAACACATAAGCAGAGATTGCAGAAACTTTTATTTTATCCCCTTCTATCCTACTTATACTATTTATCCCTGATAGTTCTCCATTTACAACTATATCCCAATTCTTATCAGGTAAATTTATTGTTATATCTTTATTATTAGCATTAAAAATAACAACTATCTTATCCCAAGTATCCTTTACTTCTTTTCTATTAATCGAATATCCAACCACATTATTACAATTAAAGTTTTCACCTTTCTTAAAAAATGAAATATTTTTAATAATTTCTTTTTTACTATTCATTTTAAAAGCAGCATAATTTTTTCTTAATTCAATTAATACTTTATAATAATTAAAAACATTTATATATGTTTTTTTCTTATCCACTCTATTTTATTTACACTATCTTGGGGAATTATAGCTATTTTCTTCTAATGTCCCATCTATTCTTTTTTTAATTCTTAATAATTCATACCCTACATATATAAATGGTATTCCCTGTGATGTTAATATTATAGCCGCTGCTAATTTATTCATTTTAACTCTATTTTCTTTAGTTTCATTTTGAGTGCTTATATTTAACTTATCCCATAATGTATAATTATCATGTGATGAAGTATATGTTATAGTTTGATAAGGCTCATTTGCCCATGCCTTATTTGATATACTTTTATCTATCTCATATAATTTTCTACGTATTATCTTCATAGTTTCTATATCATGAATTCCCATTAAATCAAATCTAAATCCATCAATTTTATATTCTTTTGTCCAATAACAAAGGGAATTCACAATAAATTTTCTTACCATATATCTCTCTGATGCTATTTCATTTCCACATTGTGATGCATTGGAAAAAGTTCCATGGTCATTTTTTCTATAATAATATCCTGGTACTATATAATTAAAATTTGAATTTTCAGTATCTGTAGTATGATTATATACAACATCCATAACCATATTAATTCCTAAGTTGTGAAAATTCCTTATCATATCTTTAAACTCTCTGATTCTAACTTTTGCATTAAATGGATCGCTGGAATATGCTCCTTCAGGTACATTATAATTTTGGGGATCATATCCCAAATTATAATGATGATATTCTAACTTGCTTTCATCAATACTTTTATAATCAAAGACCTGTAATAAATGTAATACATTTATCCCTAGTTCCTTTAAATAATCTATTCCAGTTCTAATATTACTATTTAATAGTTTAGTAGCTTTTTCACACATTCCTCTATATTTACCTTTATAATCAATACTTACCCCTGAATTTTCATCTATTGAGAAATCTCTAATGTGTATTTCGTAAATTATGGCATCTGTTGCCTTCTTTAAAATAGGTCTATTTTGCAAACTCCATCCATCTGGATTAGTAGATTCTAAATCTACTACCATTCCCCTATCATCATTAACACCAACAGCCTTAGCATATAGATCTACTACCTCATTCTCTATATCATCTATAGTAACTAAATAATTATAATAATCTCTACCATTATTGCCATACAAACATACTTTAACTTTACGCAGTTGGTGACAATAATACAAATTTAGTTTTATTTTTTGAATAAATCTCTCCTAGAGTTCCATCATACTTATATAAAATTTCAAAATCTGCACAATCATATAAATTTTTATAATTCACCACAATATCACCTTAAATTATTTCTGTATATATGTATATTATAAAATCTTTTTTATATTAATTACTTTTGTAAATATTTATAAAATAGAAAAGGATGAAAAGATAAAACTTTACATCCTTTTAATAAACTTTATTTAATTTTTAATTCTCCTACAATCTTAGTTCCATGAACTTCTTTTGCTCCAGTATATGATATAACCATATCTCTATTTTTTGAATTAATTCCTGCTCCTGGGATTATTGTTATTCTATCTCCTGCATATACTATAAGCTCTTTTAAATTATCTAAATTTTCTAAAGCTGAATTATTTCCACCTTTAGTTAAAATTCTATCTATTCCTAATTCAACTAATTCATCTATAGCTGTTTTCTTATCACTTATTTCGTCAAAAGCCATATGATATGTAATATTTAAAATTCCTGCTAACTCCTTAGCTTTTTTTACAAATTCCTTATCTATCTTATTATCATTTGTTAGACTTCCTATTACTATAGCATTTACGCCTAAATCTTTGCATAACTTTATATCGTTGTACATTATGTTCTTTTCATCTTGAGTATATGTAAAATTTCCTCCCCTAGGCCTTATTATTACGTTTATTGGAATATTAATATTTTCTACTGCAGCTCTAATCGTTCCATAACTTGGGGTTGTTCCTCCCTCTAATAAATTATCACATAATTCAATTCTATTTGCGCCTCTTTTTTCTGCAATTTTAGCATCTTCATAACAACCAACACAGCACTCAAAAATCATAGTTTTCTCCTTAATTAATTCACACTTAATATATATTTCTCCACATAATTTTAGGAAATTTCTGAATTTTATCCACAAAAAATTTAATTTCCAACTTTATAAACTGTGGAAAACTTTCAATTTCATACACATTTGTGGATTATTATCAGAATAAAAAAAGACAACTGTTTTAGTTGTCTTTTTTAATATGGAGCGGGTGATGAGAATCGAACTCACGTAACTTGCTTGGAAGGCAAGGGCTCTACCATTGAGCTACACCCGCAGATTTGGAGCGAAAGACGAGACTCGAACTCGCAACATTCACCTTGGCAAGGTGACGCTCTACCATTGAGCCACTTCCGCATAAAATAATCTACATGGTAATTTAATTTTCAATATATATGGTGCAGATGAAGGGAGTCGAACCCCCACGCCAATGGCGCTAGATCCTAAGTCTAGTGCGTCTGCCAATTCCGCCACATCTGCATATATATTTGGTGGCTTACCGGGGAATCGAACCCCGGACACCTTGATTAAAAGTCAAGTGCTCTACCGACTGAGCTAGTAAACCAAAATGGCTGGGATAGCAGGATTTGAACCTACGAATACCGCAGTCAAAGTGCGGTGCCTTACCGCTTGGCGATATCCCAGCATATGGGGTGAACGATGGGACTTGAACCCACGACAACCAGTGCCACAAACTGGCGCTCTACCAACTGAACTACGTTCACCATATGGTGCGTCATCAGGGATTCGAACCCGGGACACCCTGATTAAGAGTCAGGTGCTCTACCAACTGAGCTAATAACGCATATAAATGGTGCGTCTTAAGAGATTCGAACTCCTGGCCCACGCCTTAGAAGGGCGTTGCTCTATCCAGCTGAGCTAAAGACGCTTATTACCATCTTTCAATGGTTTATGGAGCGGGTGATGAGAATCGAACTCACGTAACTTGCTTGGAAGGCAAGGGCTCTACCATTGAGCTACACCCGCAGATTTGGAGCGAAAGACGAGACTCGAACTCGCAACATTCACCTTGGCAAGGTGACGCTCTACCATTGAGCCACTTCCGCATAAAATAATCTACATGGTAATTTAATTTTCAATATATATATGGTGCAGATGAAGGGAGTCGAACCCCCACGCCAATGGCGCTAGATCCTAAGTCTAGTGCGTCTGCCAATTCCGCCACATCTGCATATATATTTGGTGGCTTACCGGGGAATCGAACCCCGGACACCTTGATTAAAAGTCAAGTGCTCTACCGACTGAGCTAGTAAACCAAAATGGCTGGGATAGCAGGATTTGAACCTACGAATACCGCAGTCAAAGTGCGGTGCCTTACCGCTTGGCGATATCCCAGCATATGGGGTGAACGATGGGACTCGAACCCACGACAACCAGTGCCACAAACTGGCGCTCTACCAACTGAACTACGTTCACCATATGGTGCGTCTTAAGAGATTCGAACTCCTGGCCCACGCCTTAGAAGGGCGTTGCTCTATCCAGCTGAGCTAAAGACGCTTATTACCATCTTTCAATGGTTATGGAGCGGGTGATGAGAATCGAACTCACGTAACTTGCTTGGAAGGCAAGGGCTCTACCATTGAGCTACACCCGCATATATGTTTTAAAGTGGTCGGGGTGACAGGGATTGAACCTGCGACCTCATGGTCCCAAACCACGCGCGCTCCCATCTGCGCCACACCCCGATATGGTGCGTCTTAAGAGATTCGAACTCCTGGCCCACGCCTTAGAAGGGCGTTGCTCTATCCAGCTGAGCTAAAGACGCTTGATTTCTCTGAAGAACATTTGTTATTGTAACTTATATTCAATCACTTGTCAACATATTTTTTCAAATGTTATTTTGAAAAATTGGAGCGGGTGATGAGAATCGAACTCACGTAACTTGCTTGGAAGGCAAGGGCTCTACCATTGAGCTACACCCGCATATATGTTTTAAAGTGGTCGGGGTGACAGGGATTGAACCTGCGACCTCATGGTCCCAAACCACGCGCGCTCCCATCTGCGCCACACCCCGAAGTGTTTTCGCTACATCTCTTAGCGACAGTGTTTATTTTACAATATGAATATTAATACGTCAATACCTTTTTTAAAATAAAAATGTATTTATCTGAAATTCGTAGATATTTCTAGCTATTTTAAAATAATGTCGGTATTTGACGTATAAACATACATATATTTTCCTATTAAACAACAAATTCTTTTAAATAAGCATCTATAATTTTATCATTTTTAATATCTATAAATCCTAAACTTCTTTTAGTATCTCCATATGGTAATGATATACTACCAGGATTCATTAATAATACCCCATCATTATCCAATATAATTCCTAAATGTGAATGTCCAAATAAAGCTATATCAACCCCAAGTTCCTTAGCTTTAAAAAATATATTATTGTATCCATTTTTAACATTATAAAAATGCCCATGGCATACAAATATTCTTTTACCTTCAATTTCAATTATTCTTTCCTTTGGAAATTCATTTGAAAAATCACAATTTCCTTGTACTCCATAAACTTCTCCATTAAAATTTTCCGCAATTTTATATACATCTGGTACTCCATCTCCACAATGTATTAAAACATCTACATCTTTTATATAATTTTTTATAGCTTTAATAGAGCTGTCATTGTAATGTGAATCACTTATAATAGCAATTTTCATATAAACCTCCTATAGGAATGACTTTATTTCGTCTTTAAATTTCCTTAGAGCCATTCCTCTATGCGAAATCCCATTTTTTTCTTCTGCTGTAGCCTCTCCAAATGATTTTTTTAAAGGCTCATAATAAAATAATGGATCATATCCAAATCCTTTTGTACCACTTAATTCTTCTAGTATATATCCTTCTACATATCCTGTAATAGCTTTGTATACTTTTTTATCATTAATTAAAGCAAGCTGACATACAAATCTTGCTTTTCTATCTTCACTTTTTATACCTTTTAAGTTTTCTAAAAGCTTTTCATTATTTTTTTCATTATTTCCATGCTCTCCTGCATATCTTGCTGAATATATCCCTGGAGCCCCCTTTAAGTATTCTACTTCTAATCCTGAATCATCACCAAGTACTATAAAATCCTTATCTCCTCTGTTTAATAAGTAATCACAAATTTCTGTAGCTTTTTTTCTTGCATTTTCTTCAAAAGTTTTTCCATTTTCAACTACATCTATATTTATATTTTCATCTTCAAGAGATACTACCTTCAATTGAACTTCCTTTAAAATTTCTTTTATTTCTTTAATCTTTTTTTGGTTATTGCTAGCTATAATTAATTTTTTCATAACTATTTACTCTCCCCTGTTCCTATCCAAAGACAATCCATTTTTAGTGCTTCTTTTTGAATTTGTATCATTTGCTTTACACCTTTTTCAGCTAAATCTAATAATTCGTTTAACTCACTTCTTTTAAAAGGTGCTTCTTCTCCTGTCCCTTGAACTTCTATAAATTCCCCTTCATCTGTTGCCACAATATTCATGTCTACCATAGCATTTGAATCTTCCTCATAGCATAAGTCTATTATTTTTTCTCCATTTACTATTCCAACACTTGTTGCGCTAACAAAGCTTCTTATTGGATATATCTTAAATGGTTTTTCCTTATGAAGCTTATTTACAGCATCTACTAAAGCTACAAATGAGCCTGTTATAGAAGTAGTTCTAGTTCCTCCATCTGCCTGTATAACATCACAATCTATCCATATAGTTCTTTCTCCTAAAGCCTTAAAATCAACAACTGATCTTAATGCCCTACCTATTAACCTTTGTATTTCCATTGTTCTTCCATCAATTTTTAATCTAGCTATATCTCTTGGTTTTCTAGTTCCTGTAGACCTTGGAAGCATATTGTATTCTGCTGTTATCCAGCCCTCTCCCTTTCCTTTTAAAAACGGTGGAACTTTATCTTCTATTGAAGCTGTACATATTACCTTTGTATCTCCAACTTCTATTAAAACTGAACCCTCAGCATATTTTGTGTAGTTTCTAGTTATTTTAGTACTTCTTACTTGATCATTTTTTCTACCATCTATTCTCATACGGCTTCCTCCAACTCATATATATTAAAATTTATGCACTATTTCACCATTTACCTCATATTATTAATATAAGGATTAATTAAGAGGTGAATAAATTGCGATATATCGGACCATTTTTTAGAATGAATAGTTTATCTCAAAAGGAGATTAGTGGCCAACTTTTCTACTTATCTAAAGAGGCCATAAGAACTTTGGTTATAGAATCAAAATGTGGATTAGTTGATTCTATAAAAAGCTATAAAAGAATGTCTTCCTCAATTGATATTACCACACTTAGTAGCTTTTCTCCACTACTATGTATGTATAAAAAATCGTCACCAAACTACATCCACAGTAAGAATTCAAATGGATTTGATGAAGATACTTTTAAAAGAGATATAAATCCTACTACTAATGCTCTGATGACATTAAATATTTTAGAGCTTATTGATTATTATAGACATTTTGATGGTATAGACCAAAGTAACTATTCATTATCTAAAGTCTATAAGAAACTAGCTAAAAATCAACTTGAATTTTATTCTATTAACTTAAGAAATGCAGAAGGGGTTTTTGTAGAAAAGAAAAATCTTTCTGAAAATAACTATAAAGGATTTAATCTTGTGGATAAAAATAAAAAATTTAAATTTTCTGATCAAGCTTTTATGATGATAGCCTATTATCTATATGCTAATAAATTTCCGGAGGAATCTACCTCTGAAGATTACGAGAAGTTTTCTCTAGAAATACTTCAAATGCTTGTAGATTTTAAAGAAAAACTTTATGATTGTTCTTTCGAAGAACTATGTAAAGTTCTAACAGCAATTAATGTTTTCTATAAATATTCCAATAATGAAAATTCTAAAATGTTAATTGTTGATTTATCTGATTTTTTAATAAATAAATTTGATGAGAAAGATTACTATGTTGATTCACTAGAGTATACATCTTTATTATCAATAAACTTAATTTTATCATATAAACATACAGGAATAATTACTTTTAATGATAAAGCTACAGAAATTTTAAATCGATTAAACGAATTATATGATGAGGATAAGGAAATATTCCTTAAGCTTTCAGGGAAAAAGGAATTAAAATATAATTGTTTTGATATAGTATTCTATTTTATAGCATTTAATATGTATTCTAATATAAATAATAATTATAACGAATATAAACATATGATATCTGCCATATATAAAAAATACTTTGTAAATTCTGGATTAATATCAACTTGGCCAAATGCACCTACTCTAGATGATTATGAAAGATATAGAGGTTTTACACTTAACTCGGCAGATATGTTAGACGAAAGTTTTTTTAGAATGCCTAGCTTACCATCGCCTAATAGTGTAGGCGTAGCTCCAGTATTTAATAAAAATATTTCTTATTCAAAGAAAAAGGATGCATTTTCAATATGTAGTTCATCTTTCGATAGCTATAAAAATATGTTTATATACTTTATTTTAATTTTAGCATTTAAAGAAAATTTTATGAATGAAATGACTTTTACAACTAAATCTACTAATTCACCACAAAAATCCATGGAAATTTTAAATGAAGAAGTAGATGCTACATTAATCACAAATATTTCAACTGATACACTTCACCGTACTGAAGATATTTCTGAAGATAAAATTGAAGAAAATGTAACTGAAATAAAAGAATCTATTAACAAAATTATTGACGAGTCTAAGATAAATGAACAAAAAGATAATTTAATAGATAAAAACTCTTCAAATAGCTGCATATCCGAAATTAAAGATAGATAATCTATATTATTTAAGACCGTGTTTTATATAAACACGGTCCTCTTTTATTTCTGTAACTTATTAAAGTTTATATTCCCGTTTCCATCTAATACTATATTCTTAATTTTATTACTTACAGCTATGTTGTCATTGTAAAATAATATAGGTAACAACTGATATGTATTAAACAGACTGTCTTCTATACTTAAAAACTTACCCTTCCTCTCATCTTGATTTTTTATATTTTTTAATTCATCTTTATAATTATTAGGCAAAAAATTTATCATTGCGTTAAACAATGAATTTTCTCCAATTAAAGAACCCTCACATTGTATTAATGCAATATTATAGTATGTTTCTTCATGAACATTTTTCATTTCTTCTTTATCTATCAAAGTATATGTTAAAATCATCTCTGTATTTTTCTTAAACCATTTAACTAAAAACTCACAAAAATTCTTATTTTCAGTACTTCCTTCTGCTATTAAAGCAATTTCCTTTGAAGGTTTCCATTCATTTACCTCATTACTCATAACCTTCCTAGACTGTAATTTTGCTAAATCATCCTTATCATTTCTAAAATAACTACCTTCAGCTAATTCTACAAACGATGTATTAGACATCTGATATTCACCTACTGCTTTATTTATAAGTCTATAAATTTCTTTTTTTCCTTCCGTTGGAATACTTTCAGCATTGGGATTAAAAGCTAAGTATATACCTCTATTTGATTCTAATGTTATTAACTTATTTTCCTTTTTCAATCTATCTAATTGCGTTTTAGGTGGATTTATTACTATATCTCTATTACCAACTTCAAATGCAGCCATAGCTAGCTCTTCACCTTCATCTTGTACTATATGAATAGTTTCAACTAGTTTAGCGTCTATATTAGTATTTCTTTTTAATACAATTTCACTTATTCCCATTGATGAAATACTGTAATCTCCTGAGTATATAAGATTTTTATAATTATTGTTTATATCTTGCCATAACAATACATTCTTTCTTAACTTATATTGTGGCTGACTCAATTCCCTTACAAAGTTTTCATTTTTAGAGTTCAATCTTACTATTAAATTAGTATCAGTAGCTCTAATTCCAACATTATTATTGAATGATCCAATACCACTTCTAAATTCTCTAGCACCATATACATTTAATATAGTTTCTATACTTGCTTCCTCTTCTTCCGTTAATATTTCTCTAAAAAAACTGGCTATATCTTTAGGAGTAATTTTACTTCCATCACTCCAATAAATATCATTTCTTATTTTAAAATCATATTCTAGACCATCATCATGTACTTCTACACTTTCTGCTAACGACGGCAAAATATTACCATCTTTACCTAAATCAACTAGACCTCTACTTGTTGCACATATAATATCTTGTTCTCTTTTATCTAATTTACCTATAACTTTTAAATCTTGCGGAATTGCAGATATTGAATATGTGAATACAGCCTTACTTTCTACAGGAGCTTCTTTAACTCTATCTACAAAACCTAACAAAAATACTATTAGTAATACACTTGATATTATTGTTATTATTATCTTTTTCATTTAGGTCTCTCCTTTTGATAATTATAACTCTAATTCTATCCAAATATATCTATAAGTAATCATTATATATAAATTTTGTAAATACTTTTTTGTATTTAGGTAAAATTATTTTTAGTGTGGTATAATATATTTATATTTTATATGGAGGTCTTTAAATGATATTAGCTGTTCAAATTTTTCAAATAATATTTTACTCTGTTGCAATATTATTTATGATAGCTCTTACTATTATAAGTATATGGGGATTTATAATATTCAACAAAATGCATAAAAACCAAAGAATTCAAAACTTCTTATTAGATAAAATCTATCAATCTATAAATCATTTAACTTACAGCAAATATAAAAATTCTAATAATGATAATTCTAAAGATTCCTTTGATATAGATGAAATAATAAATGAAGAAGAATTATTTAAAGATGATGATAATAAAGATAACATCATTTCTTTTTAAAAACGTACTCTTATAATAAGAAACCACTATTATGAAATTTAATTTCTATAATAGTGGTTTTCTAAATTACTTAACTAAATTAACAATAAAGAACATAAATATAATTGCTATTAGCATAAATGCTCCTGAATAAATATATCGTTCTTTACCTTTTCTATATATGAAAAATCTAATTGACCATAATACCATTGTTATGGCTGTTGCTAATTGTAATAAAAAATAAGAATTAAACATCTGTCCAACAATGTAAAATTGATATATTGTTAAAAATGTACATATAATTATAATACTTGTTATTATTACAGCTAATGTACATATAAATGTAAATATATCCTTTAATCTTAGTCTTCTCATTTTATATTACCCCTTTATCATATCTTCGAATTCATTCTCTGATAGAACTTTAACACCTAAATCTTGTGCCTTTGTAAGTTTTGATCCTGCCTCTTCTCCTGCTATTACATAGTCTGTCTTTTTACTCACACTACCTGAAACTTTAGCACCAAAACCTTCTAATTTCTCTTTTATAGAAGTTCTTGAATAATTTTTTAATGTTCCTGTTACAACTACTGTCTTTCCTTGAAAAGGACTTTCTATTATTTCTTTTTCTTCAAATAAAGGATTAACTCCTAATTCAAATAATTCATTAATTGTAGCCAATACTTTTTCTTCTTTAAAAAACTCAAGAACACATCTAGCAACTATATCTCCTACATCTTGAACTTCTACTAATTCTTCAAATTTAGCATTTTTCAATCCTTCTATAGACTTAAACTTATTTACTAAATCTTTAGCAGTTTTTACTCCTACATTCGGTATTCCTAGTGCGTATATAAATCTATAAAGTTCGCAATTCTTACTTTTTTCAACTGCATCTAAAAGATTTTGTGCTTTCTTAGGTCCAAATTTTTCTAATTGTATAAGAGATTCTTTTTCTAACTTATATAATTCTGATATTGACTTTATATCTAATTTTTCAAATAATTGCTCTGCTGTCTTTTCGGAAAAACCTTCTATATTCATGGCATCTCTTGAAGCAAAATGTACTATACTTTTAACCATTTGTGGCTTACATGACAAAGTATTCTCACAGAAATAATGTGCTCCCTGCTGAACTATATGCCCTCCACAAGCTGGACAAACTTTTGGAACATTTATCTCTTCTGTTCCATTTAAACTTTCTTCTACTACTCCCATTATTTCTGGAATAACATCATTAGATCTTCTAACAAATACATCGGCACCAATTCTTACACCTTTTCTTCTTATATCATCCAAGTTATTTAGTGTAGCTCTTTTAACTGTAACTCCCGCTAATTCGACAGGCTCTAATATTGCAGTTGGTCCAACTCTACCACTTCTTCCAACATTCCATTCCACATCTAGAAGTTTTGTTGTAGCTTCTTGTGCCTCAAATTTAAAAGCAATTGCCCATTTGGGAAACTTAATAGTATATCCAAGTAATTCTCTAGTTCTTATGTCATCTATAGCTATTACTACTCCATCAATATCATAATTTAAATCAAATCTTATATCTTTTATATACTCTATTTCTTTTTCTACTTCATCCATAGTATTGCAGTACTTAATATAATCATCCATAGGGAATCCCTTAGATTTTATAAATTCAAGCATTTCTTCATAATTTTTAAATTCAGCACCTTCTTTATATCCTATATCATAGAAAAAAGCTGAAAGATTTCTCTTAGCAGTTTCTTTAACATTTAAATTTCTTAATGCACCTGCTGCACCATTTCTTAAATTTTTAAGAGGATTCTCAGTTGTTTTATTATACTTTTCAAAAGCTTCTGCTGTCATTATAGCTTCACCATGAATTTCAAATACATCACTACAATCTATTTTTAAAGGTATTGATTTTATTGTTTGTACTTGTGCCGTAACCTCTTCTCCTATTTCACCATTTCCTCTTGTGGCAGCTACAACTAATATACCATTTTCATCATACGTAAGATTTACTGTTAATCCATCAAATTTCTTTGTAAGAACATATCTTAATGGTGGAAGATCTTCTCCATTAGCATTCATTTCATTAACAAATTTTACATTTCTATTATGCCACTCTTTAACTTCTTCAAAACTTTGAGCCTTATCTAAACTCCAGAGTCTACCTTTGTGAGTATATTTGTTAAACCCTTCTAAAACTCTATCTCCAATCCTTAATGTAGGAGAATATGGCAATACATATCCTATTTCTTTTTCTAACTTTGTTAGTTCATCATATTTAGAATCATATTCTTTATCTGATACAGACGGATTATCCAAAGAATAATATTCATATGCATATTTATTTAACTCTTCTACAAGTTCATTTATACGTTGTTTCTTATCCATAAACTCACCTTTCTTTTTATAATATGGACAAATGGAGGAATTAATAATTAACTCCTCCATCTTGAAGGATTTTAACCCTTCTTAATATATTTAACTTTAAAGTAATTCTAATTTAGCTAATGATAATAATAATATCTTTATCCCTTGGTTGTCAAAGGCTATAGTTAATTTTTTATCAGATCCTGAATTAGCTACTGACACTATTGTTCCAACTCCAAACTTTTCATGTCTTACTTTCCTACCAGCTGTTGCTTCTGCTTGTAAATTGCTCATATTAATTGAATTTTGAATTCCTGATGATAATCCTTTATTTGAAGGAATATTACCTCTTAAACTATGGGGATTATTATACATTATATTTCTTTGGAACATCTTATTTCTTGATGCTACAGATCCGTTTTCACCTGTTACATATTCTTTTAAATCAGATTTTATTTCAGCAATAAAATCTGATTGAGGATATGCTACAGTTCTTCCAAACTGCCTTCTAACTTCTGCTGATGTCATAAATAAACTTTCTTTTGCTCTTGTTATACCAACATAACAAAGTCTTCTTGACTCTTCCATTTCAGATTCTTTTTCAAAGGATGCATTCCCTGGGAATATACCATTTTCCATCCCAACCATAAATACTACTGGAAACTCTAGTCCCTTAGCACTATGAACTGTCATTAATACTATTGTATCATCCTCTTCTTCTAATTTATCCGTATCTTGAACTAATGATACTTTTTCTAAATAAGCCATTAAACTTTTGTCATCACTAGACTTTTCAAAATCTACAGCATCTGACACTAATTCTTTTAAGTTTTCTATTCTACTTTTATCTTCTATATCCTTTGACTTTTCTAATTCTGAAATATATCCAGTTTCTTTTAATATAGTCTCTATAAGTACAGAAACTGGTACAGTTTCACTTAAGTCCATAAAATTATTCATCATTTCCATAAATGTTTCTATTCCAGCACAATTCCTAGGAGTCAATGTTGGAATACTTCTTACTTCTGATAATGCATCCCATAATTGAAGTTCATAATCCTCTGCAAAATCCACTACTTTATTAATAGTAGCATCCCCTATTCCTCTCTTTGGAACATTTATTATTCTTCTTAAACTTACACCGTCTGATGGATTAACTAAAGTTTTTAAATAGCAAATCATATCTTTAATTTCTTTTCTATCGTAGAACCTAGTTCCTCCTAATATTTTATAAGGTATAGCTTTTCTTCTCAAACTTTCTTCAAATATACGTGATTGTGCATTAGTTCTGTAAAGTATAGCAAAATCCTTAAAACTCTTTTCCTCTTCTCTTTTTATTCTATTTATTTGAGTAGCTACAAAATCACCTTCATCAGAATCTGAATATGCTCTATAAACTTTAATCTTATTTCCAGGCTCTTGTTCTGTTCTAAGTGACTTTTCTTTTCTATTAGAATTATTTACTATAACCACATTTGCAGCATCTAAAATATTACCTTTTGAACGATAATTTTGTTCAAGCTTTATCACTTTAGCATTAGGATAATCTTTCTCAAAATCTAATATGTTAGTTATGTCCGCACCCCTCCATTGATAAATACATTGATCATCATCTCCTACGACACATATATTTTTATATTTATCAGCAAGTAATCTTATAAATTCATATTGAACAGCATTAGTATCTTGATACTCATCCACCATAATATATTGAAATTTTCTTTGATAGAACTCTAATACCTCTTTATCTTTTTTAAATAACTCAACTGTCTTGGAAATTAAATCATCAAAATCTAAGGCATTATTTTCTTTAAGCCTTCTTTGATACATATCATAAACTTCAGCTATTTTCTTTTCTCTAAAATTTGTTTCACTATCTCTCATAAAGCTCTCAGGACTTTGCATTCTATCCTTGGCTTTACTTATTTTGCTCATTATTTCTAAGTCTGTTATATCTTTATCATTTATATTTAGCGACTTCATACATTCTCTAATAAGAGTTTTTTGATCTGAAGTATCATATATTGTAAAACTTTTTTTATACCCTAATTTCTCTATTTCTCTTCTTAATATTCTTACGCAAGTTGAATGAAAAGTTGATATCCACATATCTTCAGCCCTTTGGCCAATTAAGGATTTAACCCTATCTCTCATTTCTTTTGCAGCTTTATTTGTAAATGTAATTGCTAGAATTTTATACGGTAAAATTCCTAAGTCTTCTATCATATGTGCCATTCTATGCGTTAAAACCCTTGTTTTTCCCGAACCGGCTCCAGCTAATATTAAAACTTGCCCTTCTATAGTAGTGGCACCTTCATATTGCTCTTTATTTAGTAATGATTTTAAATCCATATTCACAGACCCCTTTCCTATTACTAACATATTATAACATATATACTTTATATATTGTTGCCTAAAAGTCCTCAAAATAATAAAAGAGTTAACTTGCTTATTCTCACTTTCTTATTCTAATTTAATCTTAATATTGTGCTATCTTTTATTTATATTTATTCCTAATTTTTCAATCTAACATTCCACACAAAAACAAAAATCCTTAGAGTAAACTATTACTACCAAAGATTTTTATATAAGTATTATATTATTTTTACAAAATCATTCCATCTCTTAACGTAATAATTTTATTACAATATTTTGCCACCTCTAAATTATGTGTTACTACGATTATTGTTTTCTTTTCATCTTCATTCAAACTATTTAATATTTTCATTATTATTTTTCCATTTTCCTCATCTAAAGATCCTGTAGGCTCATCTGCTAATATTAAGTCGCTCCCTTGCATTAATGCTCTTGCTATAGCAACTCTTTGCTGTTGACCACCTGATAATTTTTTTACCTTCTTATATTTAATTTCATCTAATCCTAATTTAATTAAATATTTTTCTAATTTTTCTAAGACTTCTTTTTTATCATAATTATTTCTATATTCAAGAGGTAATAATATATTTTCTATAACATTTAATTCTTTTATAAGAGCAAAATTTTGAAATATAAAAGCTATCTTCTTATTTCTTACATCACATAACTTGTTAAATTTTTTATTTGTGCAATCATTTCCATCTAATATATATGTACCTGTAGTAGAAGAATCTAAACAACCTATTATATTTAATAAAGTACTCTTTCCTGAACCAGATGGCCCCATTAAAGCTATAAACTCTCCCTTATTTATAGTTAAATTAATATTATTTAATGCTGTAAAATCATTCTCATAAACTTTGGATATATTAACTAATTTTATAAAATCCACTATCGTTCTCCCCCTATTAACTCTCTAGATTCAATTTTTAATATTTTATAAATAGGCATTAACATAGATAAACTCATTATAATTATCAATATAAAAAAACTAATTAGTATATTAATAATCTTAATATCTACCGCATACCAACCATTTCCTGCTAATTTTATTTTATAACTTAATATTGTCCCTAAAGTAAAAGCTAGGATGGTTATAATTGTATTTTTTATAAATACAATTTTAAAAATATCTATTTTTTTCGCTCCTAAACTTATCATTATTCCAAATTCTTTTTTAAAATCATATATTGTATATATATTTATAGTTGAAATTGCTATTAATGAGGAAAATAAAAAAATTATAGTTCTGATAAATGAAAATTTTATTTCAGATTTTATAACTTTAGTTGCATCTTCATACATAATAAAATTATTTCTCATACCAATATCAAGCCCGCTTTCTATTGCAAGCTTTCTAACATATTCTTTATTTCCATCTACTTTGTCATCTTTAAATTTAATATTTAACCCACCTTTTAAAAACGCCTCTCTAATAAAGTTTAAATTATTCATCATATCGCTATTTATTAAAATTATCATAGAATTATCTAAAAATGGATATGCCTCCGCGTAATCCTTATCGAAAAAGAAAGGAATATCCTGTTTACCTATTCCTTTAACAATCATATCATAATTATCTACTTGTATTTTTTCATTTAAATTAAAAAACTTCCTAAATTTATGTCCCAAAATAGTGTAATTAGTGCTTTCCTTTTGCTCCTCTTTAGTAAAAATGCTTCCAGTTTCTACATTAATATTCATTCCCTTTATATAATCATAATTAACAAATCTTATTGGCATTAATCCTGTATCATTATCAAATTGATTATGTAATATTTCACCTAATTTTGAATACGGAATATAAATATAATCTCTACATTCTTTAGATAACTTTGATGTATCACCATTGGATGTATATATCAATCCTATATCTTCTATTTTATTTGAAGATTTTAACTTATTATAAAAATCATTTATTTTTAAACCTAAATCCCCTGAATTATTATGAAATTCTTCTGGATTTAAATATATAGAATATGAATTTCCAGAGTTCCAATAATAATTATCTAAATTATCAACATACTTTTTAACTCTAATTTCAGTTTGTATAGTATATATAAATAATATTAATAAACTTAACTCTAAAATTATAAATAAATTTACAAAAAAGTTTTTATTAATAAATAATTTCGTAATTGATTTATTTTTCATGATTCTAATACCTACCTAACATAATTAAGAATTTCAAAATCTTGCATCTTTACTACTGCTAATAATGCTATAAATACTGAAATTACCAAATTTAGCATTAAAGAATATATTGATGCTAAAATACTATAATTTATACTAACTGCTATTGCAACCTCTATAATATTAAGTGATATTAAAACTAAAGGTGTTACTATAATAAAAGAAAGGATATTTACTATTATTATTTTATAACCAATATCAACTACAAGGTCCCTTACTCTTGCTCCTAATATTCTCTTTATTGATAGATTTCTAGTAATATCCTTTTTCCAAAACATTGATGAAATTATACAATTTAAAATTCCCAATAGTATTCCTATAGATAAACTTAAAATCTTACTTCTACTATATTTCCACATGGTACTTAACGTCAATTTTATATTCTCGTTATAATTAATTAAACATACTTCTTTATGCTTTTTTTTAATATCTTCTATTTTAAAATTAACATTATTATCTTTATATAAATTTATAATTTTATTTGAATTTAACTCATACAATTTCTTATCTATTTTATTAAATGGAATTATAATTATGTTATTCCATTTTGTACCTTTCGAATTTATAAAATTATCAATTTTATATGAAACTCCTTTTATATCTATGAAATAATTGTCACTAACTTTATATGTAAGATCTTTTATTCCATACCCTGCAATAATTTTATCTTTGTCATTTTCATATTCTATATCTTTAAAATTAAATATATTATTTAATTTTTCATATTCGTTAACACCAAAAACATCAATTAATCTAGTTCCATTTCCATGACTTTGCGGTACTTTTATCGGATCTGTAATAAAATTTTCTTCTAAAGATTTTAATTTTTCATAAACTTCCGTTACATTTTCATAAGATAAAGAAATATTTTTATTATAAAAATTTCTTACACCATCATAATATTTAAAATCAGAAAATACGAATTGTAAAACAATTTGTATAGAATACAAAGAAATTATTATCCCCATAAGTAAAAAAGTACTTGTTATAGGTGTTGAAATTAACTCCTTAAAATCCTTCATAAAAATCTCCTTATTAAAGGACTAATTATTATATAATTAGTCCTAATATTTTCTTAATATTATATTGTTATATGCAATGCATACATCGATTCAGTCTTAGTAGATGTATGTATTGAATCAAATCCTCTAGCATGTCTATTTCCACCAGTATAACTAGCTCTATAGCTACTATAATTTCCCCCTAAATAGAAATATTCGTTATTTCCATCATAATATTGTAATCCTGCTTCCATAGAATCGCCGGATCTAGCAATTATTTTTGTAGTAATTGCTGTTGCTACACCATCTTCCCCACTTAAACTTGCTGAAATCTTAGTATTATTATCTAACCAATGTCCAGAATCACTTGCAGTTTGTGCAAATGTTGCTATCCCAGGTACAGATATAGATAATACTAATGCTCCTGTAAAAATCATTTTCTTAAGTTTCATAAAAACCCTATTTTCTATAATTTATTAAATTCATTTAAAATTATACTATATATTTTTGTCTTTTTTTGTCTTTTTTTTGCATTTTCAAAAAACTTTGCTATTTTATTAATTATTTTGAGAAAAATTTAATAAAAGTTAAATTAATTTACTTAATTATATACTATCTAGTTTTTAAAATAACTTTAATTTTAAAATTAATTCCACTCTTCCTATTAACATCGTCAATTCACTAGCGATTTTTATTGCTATAATTTAAAAGAATAAAAAATAAGCTGTAACACTAAATTAATGTTACGGCTTATCCAAATTCTAATTATCTATTTTACAGTAATAAAATAACTTTTCTTTTCTTTTTTATCTAAACTTAATTTTTTAAACCACCATAAGGTGTATAATATAGCAAAAATCATATTAAATATCCCTATCCAAGGAATAATATATTCGTTTCTCCAAGATATTGACCCCATAATTGGATTAAAAATATCTCCAAATGTAGCTCTTATAAACATATGAATGGCTAATGTATATACTCTTGCATGTAGCCACAAATCTGATCTCTTTCTTATTATTGAATATATTTCCGGAACTACTAATATGCATAACGAACTAGCAAAAAAACCTGTATTTTCAGCATATACAAATCCCATATTCCAAGTTGTATAAAGCAAACACCACATTAAAGGTAGATCACATATAAGCTCTCCAAAACCTTCCTTAGCTCCAAATCTCCAATTCTTAGTTGGTATAGGTATTGTTATACAACATAAAATCCCAGCAATAAAATTATAATAATTCCCTAAAGTTAAGTCTTTAATAGATGCTTCTAATATATTACAAAAAAGTACTACATATAAAAACCATAATACCCAATTTTGTTTTAAGAATTTTAATCCTTTATTTTTATATTTATTATTTATTCTTAAAATATTAACAAAACATGTTGGTATAAGTACTATTAAAACTTTTCCCAACCTAAACCAATCATTTCCAAAGGTTTTTAGCCATAATGGAAATGTAAATAAAATTAATATTCCTACTATAGTAGTAATTCTCAAATATTTCCTGGCTAATTCAACCATTATATACAAAAAAGTTGTATATATAAACATCGAAAGTAAATATTGCCATATTGGTATACTTTGCATTAAAACTTCCCCCCATAAATTTTTATTACATTTCAGATTATACCCTCTGTATATTCCTAGTCAATTTAATAGTTTTAACATTAATTTATTATTATGGAAAGTTTTTATTATTTTAATAATATAAATTTTCTTTTATTAAAAAATCATCTAAAATATCTTTGTAATAATACTTTTTTATAAAAGCACCACAATAAAACCCATTATTTTAATTTAAATTATAATTAAAATTAAATTTAATTTTAAAACAATTTGTTATTTTAAATTTGTTCTAACCAAATATCTTATATATTCTTCTCTAATATTTTCATTTCTCATACTTAAAGAATTTTCTTTTCTATATATTGTAAACAAAAGCTCATTTAAAACCGGCCCTAATATTCCTGAAAATATTTGAAGATATTTAAACTGTATAATTTTTTCATCACTTATGTTAGTTACTATAGCAATTAACATGCTTAATTTCTCTATTATCTCACTATTCATATATACTTTATCTAGTATAGCTGGACTATATGCATTTTCTTCATTTACTAATTTTGATATTAAAGAAACTATACTTGGATACTTAAACATAAATTCCATTAACTCCAAAGCCCATTGTATAATTTTTTCTTCAGCATCTAAATTAGGATTTTCTAACACATTATTTTGAACTCTATATAAAGTCTCACTAAAATAGCTCTCTACTTCTTTTAATAAATTATTCTTATTCCCAAAATGATAATTTATAGATGCAACATTTACCTTAGCTTTTTCTGCTATTTCTCTAATAGTAGCATCTCCCTTTTTAGAAATTAATTCTATTGTATTTTTAAGTATTAATTCCTTAGTTTCATTCATAACTTATACACCTCATAATAAAATTAATCCAAACATGAAATATTTAATTCATATTTTAATTAAATAAATTTTTTCCTTTCACATATCTAATTTTATTCATATAACTTAATTAAATATTTATAGTCTTTGAAATTGTTTTCTGTGTACATAATTATATTTATATATAACAAAAAACGCAACCCTTGGGGCTAGGTTGCGCTTTAGCAATAAGCAATAAATAAAAAGGGGGCTATTTATTCCTTTTATTTATCCTTGCACAAATTATTATAGTATATTTCTTCAAAAAATGCAAGTTTTTTTGGGAAATTTTATTATAAATTACCATATTTATGAATGTTTTTCATTCATTTTATTATATCATTCGCTAGAATCCTTTTAAAACACTTAATTCCTCATGGGTCAATTCCCTATATTCGCCTTCCTCTAAATCTTCATCTAATGGTAATGTTCCAAATTCTATCCTCTTTAAATATACTACTGATTTACCAACAGCTTCAAACATTCTTTTAACTTGATGATACTTTCCTTCTTGTATAGTTACTAAAATTTCTGATCCATCTTCTGAAGAATTTAATATTTCAAGTTTAGCTTCTTTACATACATATCCATCATCTAAAGTTATTCCTTTGTTAAATTTATGTATATCTTCTTCTGTAACTTTCTTATCTATCTTTGCAAAATATACTTTATCAACTTTCCATTTAGGTGAAATTAACCTATGGTTTAACTCTCCATCATTAGTTAATAATAATAATCCCACAGTATCCTTATCTAATCTACCTACTGGAAATGGATTAAATACTTGATGTTCTATCTCCAATAAATCTACAACTGTTTCATCTCTTCCATCATGAGTTGCTGAAATTACTCCAGCAGGTTTATTCATCATTAAATATATGTATTTTCTATAAAATATCTCTTCTCCATTTACAAATATCTTATCATTCTCAGGATCAATCTGCATACCATTATCTTTAACAATTTCTCCGTTAACTTCAATAAATCCTTTTCTTACCGCTTGCTTAATTTCCTTTCTTGTTCCATATCCTAAGTTAGATAAAACCTTATCTAGTCTCTCCATTTAAACACCTCATCCTATTTATTTAACATTATCTTTCTCATATAAGTTTTATTTTATTATTAATACTATAAAATCACAACCTTTTAATTTAATTATAAAACTTATGCTATTTTGCTTGTTATTCTTTTTTATAAAAAATAGAAGATAAAAATTAAAATTTTTATCTTCTACAAAAATACTTTAAAAACCATTTCTATAATAATTCATAACCTTAGGTACATATGCTTGAGTTTCCAATGGCATTTTATAAATATCGTTAACAGATGTTACTCCTCTTCTTTCCATATTACCAGGACCTCCATTATAAGCCATTAATGCCATTTCAATATTACCATCAAACATATCCAAGTATTCTTTTATATGATTAACTCCCCCTCTAATATTTTCTTCTATATTAAAAGGATCTGTTACTCCATATTCTTCAACATTAAAATCCATTAATTGCATAAGCCCTTTAGCACCAGCTTCTGATTCTACATTTGGATCAAAATTTGATTCTTGCTTAATTATTGCAAGAATTAAATTCTTGTCCACTCCAAATTCTTGTGAATATTTATCTACTGCCCTATTTATTCTCTCACCATTATCTAAATTACTTATGTCTACATCTTGTGAAGTTACTTTATTATCTAAACTTTGTAGGCTAACTTCATTATCTAATTTGTTATATAAATTATTTATAATATTTTCATTTTCCCTTTTTATTCTCATTGGAATCTTATCTAATCTAACTCCTGCGTTAGTTGATTTAACTAAATAGTCTTGAGAAGAATTACTTTCATTTCCTTCACTTGCTGCTTCATCTTTCATATTATCTAATAAAGCTTGATAAACTAAATCAAATTCAGGACCATCTCCTATAGTTTTTTTTAGAACTTCTTTATTAAAGGACATCTTAAGTAAATCCTCAACTTTAGGTATATCCACCTAATCCCCTCCAATCATTATATTTTTATAATTATCGGATTATTTTGTATTCACTTAATACTTAACTTCAAATTCTATACTATCATAATCTTCATAAGTACTATTTCTATAATAACTTTTACTTAATACCATTAATCTATATTTTCCTACTGAAAATGGTATAAAAGTATAGTATTTTTTCCTACTATATTCTTGAGCTCTTACCCAATTTCCTTTTTCCATTATATAAACTTCATAGCAAACTTCCTTACCACCATTGCTACTTATCTCAAAAGCCACTTCTTTATTAACATTTATCTCCTTTGAAATAATGTTTATTTTAGTATTAGTAACAGGTGTTGCTTCATGAACATAAAGGGAAACTTCCTTCTTAGAATCATAATCTTCCTTACACTTGACATTTTTAGCATATATACAAAAAGTATATTTTCCTGGACATTTAGGTTTTATTTTCAATCTTTTTGTATTTACATACCCTGTATCTTCAACTTCATGTCCATTTATTTTAGTAACATATCTTAAAAGAACACTTTTAGTATTCTGCACTATAGTTTCTAACTCAATATTATCTCCAACTAAATAAATCTCCTTTGGAGATGGTAATACATAATCTATTTCTGCTGGCATATATTCTCTAACTTTTAAATATAAAAAACTGTGACTATCATACTCTTTAGAGGAATATTTATCTAAGACTCTAACTTCAACTTCATATTCACCATATTCCTCTGGAGTAAAGTTGACCCAATTTGCACTTCCATAATCTGACCTTTCCTTTTCTACTCCATCTTTAAATACTATAAATGAATATCTTATAGCTGTCCCACCTTCAGCCTTTACTTTTATGTTAACAGGCTCTCCAATAACACAATTTCTTGCTTTGTTAGATATTACATCTACTATCTTCACTGGTTTATCAGCCTTCTTTTCTATCTTATAAGTTATAGTTTTCTTATCTTCATACTCTCCTTCATAAGATAAATCTTTAACTTGCAAAGTTATTTTATATTCACCTTCTGCTTGTGTCTGCCATTCGAACTCATCTCTTCTTATATATCCTGAATCTTCTGCTATCTGACCTTCAACAATATACCTATAGACCTTTTGCTTTCCACCATCAACAATGGCCTTAAATGTTATCTTTGTCCCTGAAATTTGTGGCTCAATAATATCACTAGAAAAATTTTTTATTACTATTTCCTTATATGGTTTAATATCGTATACAATAATTGCTCTGTCATCATATTCTTTATTAGAAAAAATATCTCTTACTAAACATAATAATCTATATTCTCCTTGTTCCTTTTCAATAAAACTAACTATGTTTCTTGTAGAATAATCTTGAATACATCTAACTCTACCATTTTTATCCACCCTTAAAAATTTATATAATAAAGTTCTATTTTCATCACAATTACTAACTACTTTAAATAATATTTCTTCTCCAACTAATAAATTTTCAGTTAAACATTGAAAGTCCACTACTTCAACTTTAACCATTTCATTAATATTAAATTTAACAGTCTCAAATTCATCTACATTATTTTCTGAATCTGGCATTTTACACTCTATAAGAACTTCTTGTTCGCCTGGATTACAAGCTGTATAAGTTAATTTATTTTCCGTTGTATAATCTCTTAATAGTTCCCACCCCTGTTGTCCACTTATCCAAAATCTATATAATGCTAATTTCTCTTCTGTCTTTACTTCTATATTTAATTTTTCTCCTACTATCAATGAAGCTTTATCTAATATAATTCCCTTAATTAAAGATTTATTCTTTTTAGGATTAACTTCATATTCTCTTTTTCCTAAAAATTCAAAAGATTTTTTTGATTTTTCTTTCTTAACTTGCACCATAATTATATATTTCCCTTCCTCCTTGGGTCTCCATGTACATATATTGCTTCTTGAGAAATCTTGTATTTGATTCCATAATCCATCTACGCCTTCAAGAAATTTATATTCCAACCCAGTTTCTTTATCTTCTACTATAGCTTTTATATTTATTTCATCATTTATGTCAGTAATATTCTCTTTGTCAAACGTTATTAATACTTCTCCCATAACCTTCACCCTTTATATATCAATATTAATCCTAACAAAAAAAATTCTCATATATTTCCTAATTTCTATTATACAGATTACATAATAAAATATAAACTGAATTTTGTCGGCGAAATAAAAAAATAGGAGCAAACCATAGCTTATATTTCTACAGTTTATCTCCTTATACTACATTCTATTAATTTTTTAAGATTTTTCTCAAGCCTTATATCATCTTCTACAACCCGTTTCTTAGGGTTAGAAGTTCTTCCTCCAGCTCTTCTAATTTTTTGAGAAATATGTCTCTCTTCTAATAACCTATCTATATTTTCGTTATTATAAACATATCCTTTAGGATTTATTACTTTTGCATTTTTTCCTAAACATATTGCAGCTACACCATAATCTTGCGTAATTACTATATCTTTATTTTTACAATTGTTAACTACATACATATCAACACTCTGAAAACCAGTATCAACTACTTTTACTTCTCCGTAATCTAGCATTATAAAATGATGAATATCACAATATAATAAAAGTTCTATTTTGTATTCTTCTGCTATATTTTGAATAATGGAGATACCTGGACAGGCATCTCCATCTACTATAATTTTCATTATTTTAATTTAGCCTCTAATTCAGCTTTTAAATCCTCATATCCTGGCTTTCCAAGTAAAGCAAACATATTTTTCTTGTATGCTTCAACTCCTGGTTGATCAAATGGGTTAACTCCCAACATATATCCACTTATAGCACAAGCTTTTTCAAAGAAGTATACCATATATCCAAAGTAATAAGGACTCATTTCAGGAATATTTAATACCATATTTGGAACTCCTCCATCATTATGAGCTAATAAAGTTCCATTAAATGCTTGTTTATTAACAAAATCTATAGTTTTTCCTGATAAGAAATTTAATCCATCTAAATCTCCTTCTGCTTTCTCTATAGTCATTTCTTTTCTAACCTTTTCTACATTAAGAACAGTTTCAAACATTATTCTTGAACCTTCTTGAATGAATTGTCCCATTGAATGTAAGTCAGTTGAGAAATCAACAGCTGCTGGGAATATTCCTTTATTATCTTTACCTTCAGATTCTCCGTATAATTGTTTCCACCATTCATTAAAGTAATGTAAACCTGGTTCATAGTTAACTAGTATTTCTACACTCTTACCTTTATTATATAGAGCATTTCTCATAGCTGCATATTTATAACAATCATTATTCTTTAAATCACAAGTAGCATATGCTTCTCTTGCATCAGCCGCTCCTTGCATCATATCATCTATGCTTATTCCTGCAACAGCTATTGGTAATAATCCAACTGCTGTTAATACTGAAAATCTTCCTCCTACATCATCTGGAATAACAAATGTTTCATATCCCATTTCATTTGAAAGAGATTTTAATGCTCCTCTACTTCTATCAGTAGTTGCAAATATTCTTTCTTTAGCTCCGTCAACACCATATTTATTTTCCATATATTCTTTGAATACTCTGAATGCTATAGCTGGCTCAGTAGTTGTTCCTGACTTTGAAATAACATTTACACTAATATCCATTCCATCTATAGCTTCTAAAAGCTCAGCTAAATATGTTGAACTTATGTTATTACCAACAAAGAATACTCTTGGAGCCTTTCTCTTATCGTTACCTAGTACATTATAAAAATTACTATTTAACATTTCTATAGCAGCTCTAGGTCCTAAATATGAACCACCTATTCCTATAACTATTAACGCTTCTGAGTTCTTTTTAATTCTTTCAGCAGCAGCTTTTATTCTTTCAAATTCATCTTTATCATAATTAACAGGTAAATCTAACCAACCTAAAAAATCATTTCCTGCTCCAGTCTTTTCATGAAGAACCTTATGTGCACCATTTACCATTGTTTCCATATAATCTAATTCATGTTGTTTTACGTATGGTTCTACTTTTGATAAATCTAATCTTAAACTCTTATTCATAAATAATACCTCCAATTTTTCTGGAATTTTTTGTCCAAATATAACAAATACATTATATCATATTTTATAAATTACTATCAAAATTTTAATATACTCATTATTTATTTTATCAATTATATTTTCCTATATACATTATTTTAAAAATTAATTAGGTAGCTATGTTGTCCTTGCTATGTTAGAACAATCATAACTACCTATATGGATTAATTTTATGGATTTCTTAGTTTTATTCCCACTCAATAGTTGCTGGTGGTTTACTTGTTACATCATAAACAATTCTATTAACACCTTTAACTTCATTTACTATTCTACGGGATACAAGATCTATTAATTCATATGGTAATCTTGCCCATTCTGAAGTCATGGCATCACTTGAAGTAACTGCTCTCAGGGCTACAGTATGTGAATATGTTCTTTCATCTCCCATAACTCCTACTGACTTTATATTAGGTAAACAAGCAAAATATTGCCATATGCTTTCATCTAATTCTGCATTTGCTATTTCTTCTCTAAATATAGCGTCTGCTTCTCTAACTATTTCTAATTTCTCCTCTGTAATTTCTCCAAGAACTCTAATTGCTAATCCTGGTCCTGGAAATGGCTGTCTCCATACTAATTTATGAGGTATTCCAAGTTCCTCGCCAACTGCTCTTACTTCATCTTTAAATAATTCTCTTAAAGGTTCTATAAGATCAAATTGCATATCTTCTGGAAGTCCTCCAACATTATGGTGAGACTTTATTGTTGCTGAAGTATCTGTTCCACTTTCAACTATGTCAGGATATATTGTTCCTTGAACTAAATAATCAATTGCTCCTAATTTATTTGCTTCTTCTTCGAATACTCTTATAAATTCTTCTCCGATTATCTTTCTTTTAGTTTCTGGATCTGAAACTCCTTTTAATTTTCCAAGGAATCTATCTGCTGCATTAACTCTTATGATATTCATATCAAATTCTTTTTTGAATACTCTTTCTACTGTATCACCTTCATCTTTTCTTAAAAGACCGTGATCTACAAATATACAAGTTAAATTATGTCCTATAGCCTTATGTACTAACATTGCAGCAACTGATGAATCAACTCCACCTGATAAAGCACAAAGTACCTTTTTATCTCCAACTAATTGCTTTATTTCATTTATCTTATCTTCTGCAAATGAAGCCATAGTCCAATTATTTCCTAAACCACATATGTTATGTAAGAAATTTGAAAGCATTTTTTGTCCAAATGGAGTATGTTCAACTTCTGGATGGAATTGAACTCCGTAAAGTTTTCTATCTTCATTTTCCATTGCTGCTATCGGACATACTTCTGTATAACCTATAATTCTAAATCCAGCTGGTGCTTCTTTAACATAGTCAGTATGACTCATCCAACATATTTCTTCTTTTTCTATTCCTTCAAATAATCTTGAAGTGTTATCTAAGTTAACATTAGTTTTTCCATATTCTCTAACTGGAGCTGTATCAACATTACCACCTAACATATGTGCCATAAGCTGATCTCCATAACAAATTCCTAATACAGGAATTCCTAAATCAAATATTCCATCAGCTACCTTTGGTGTATTTTCACCATAAACACTATTAGGACCTCCAGTAAATATTATTCCTTTTGGATTTTTTGCTTTTATTTTTTCTATAGTATATGTATAAGGGATTATTTCACAATAAACTCCACATTCTCTTACTCTTCTTGCTATCAATTGATTATATTGACCACCAAAGTCAACGACTAAAACTAATTCTTTTTTCATGAGATTCCTCCAGCTTTGTTATTAATTATATTATCTATTAATTTTAACGAAAATTCAATTGATTTTTTATTTTTTTATTCGTTAAATTTAATTTAGTAATTTTTTTAAAGAGACTTTTTAATAATTTTACTAAAAAGTTCTCCTTAAAATTTATTTAAATATAACTTAAAGTCTACTTTACACTATAGTTTGGTGCTTCCTTAGTAATATTTATATCATGTGGATGTGATTCTCTAATTCCAGAAGATGTTTGAACAACAAACTGTGCTGTTTCATATAAATCTTCTAAAGTAGCTGCTCCTAAATATCCCATTCCTGATCTTATTCCACCAAGCAATTGATATATAGTATCAGTAACATATCCTTTATATGCAACTCTTCCTTCCACACCTTCTGGCACAAATTTCTTTGTTCCATTTTGGAAATATCTATCACTTGAACCTTTTTCCATAGCTGCAAGTGATCCCATTCCTCTGTAAACTTTATAGCTTCTTCCTTGATAAATCTCAACAGCTCCTGGTGCTTCATCACAACCTGCAAATATTGATCCCATCATAGCTACAGCCGCTCCTCCAGCTAATGCTTTAACTATATCTCCTGAATATTTAAGTCCACCATCAGCTATTACTGGTATTCCATATTTTCTACCTTCTTCAGCACAATCCATAACTGCTGTTAATTGAGGAACTCCAACTCCTGCAACAACTCTTGTTGTACAAATTGATCCTGGTCCTATTCCAACTTTAACACAATCAGCACCAGCTTCTATTAAATCTCTTGTAGCTTCTGCTGTAGCAATATTTCCTGCTATTATTTGAAGTTCTGGATGTTTAGCTTTTATAGCTTTAACTGCATCTATAACACCTTTTGAATGTCCATGAGCTGTATCTAATGTAATAACATCAACATTAACTTTTACTAAAGCATCAACTCTTTCCATCATATCTTTAGTTATTCCAACTGATGCACCACATAATAATCTACCCTTTTCATCCTTAGCAGCATTTGGATATGCCTTTGCTTTTTCTATATCTTTAATTGTAATAAGTCCCTTTAAATTATTTTCTTCATCAACTAAAGGTAACTTTTCAATTTTATGCTTTTTTAGTATCTCAAGAGCTTCTTCTAATGTAGTTCCTTCTCCTGAAGTTATTAAAGGACTTTTTGTCATAACTTCTGAAACAGCCTTATCATAGTTTGTTTCGAATACTATATCTCTATTTGTAATTATTCCTACTAATTTACTTCCTCTTGTTACAGGAACACCTGATATTCTATATTGAGCCATTAGAGCTAAAGCTTCTCTTACAGTATGATCTTCAGCTAAGAATATTGGATCTGTAATTACTCCATTTTCTTGTCTTTTGACTCTATCAACTTCCTTTGCTTGCTCTTCTATTGTCATATTTTTATGTACTATTCCGATTCCACCTTCTCTTGCCATAGCTATTGCCATTTTAGATTCAGTTACCGTATCCATACTTGCACTCATTAAAGGTATATTTAAAGTTATCTTCTTTGTTAATTTAGTCTTTAAGCTTACTTGGTTTGGTAATACCTCTGATTTATTTGGTACCAATAATACGTCATCAAATGTATAAGCAGTTTTAATTATTTTTGCCATGTGTTTATTCCTCCCCATATTTGAAAACTTTCCTTCATTTTTTTATCATTTGAAAGTAAAATTTCACATTTTTATTAATTTTAAGTATAAAAAAAGCACATTAATCTTCTAAGTGAAGTTAATATGCCTAACAAAATACACAAATAAGTATACTTATAGATATATCAAATTCACTCATAGTCGGAAATTTAAGGTTTCCGGTAGATACTCCCTGCCATATTCAGGGGATATACGAGTAATAAAATGTGCAACTATTTTTAATTTAAAATTATTATATAGCTAGGGGGTATACTTGTCAAGGCATTTGCAATAATTATTGCATTAAAAACTCAATATACCAATTTATAATTTCATTACACATTATACTCGAAACTATAGCTCCCATAGCTAAATATGGTCCAAACGCTATTTTAGATTTTTTAGACTTTAATTTAAAGGTTATAATAAAAATCCCAGTAATTCCACCAATTACTATAGAAATTATTATTGTAACTAAAACTCCTTTAACTCCTAAAAATAAACCACATAAAGTTGCTATCCAAATATCTCCTTCACCCATACTTTTAGTTATAATAACTATTAAATAAATAATACTAAAGCCAATTAAAGCTCCATTAATATTATCCCACAACAAACCATGTTTTAAACTACTTTGAATTATTAAAAACACAATACCTATAGCAATTCCAAACATTATAGTAGAGTTATATACATATTTAGTTTCATAATCTATGAAACCAATTACTATTAAAAGTGAAGCTAGTACGCAACACTTTAAAAATTCTAAACTATATCCATAATTAAAAAATATTATTAAATATAAAATTGCATTAAGTACCTGTATCACTAGATATTTAAGAGAAATTTTATTAGAACAAACCCTACAATTTCCACCTAAAATAGCATAACTAAATACATGAATTAAATCATACCAATTAATTTCATATCCACATGTAATGCAATGTGTTGCCGGAAAAACTATAGACTCTTCTCTTATAATTCTATATATACAAATATTTAAAAAACTACCTATGCATAACCCAATTAGCCCTATAAAAAATATATCCACCTAAAACCTCCAATCTCAATAAAAAATCTCCTTAATTAAAAGGAGATTTTTCTTAAGAAATTATATTTAATTCTTTGATTATATCCATTTATTTATCTATTGGTTCTACATTTTTAAAAGTATTGTCGTCCTGTAGAAGAATATTAAATTTATCTGTTTCAATTATTTTGTAGCATAATTCAACTGTAGTACTTTCTCCTAATTTAGTAACATCATCTTCCTTTAACAATTCTCCCGATTTACTTATTACATCACTTACAGTATTATCTTTTGTCAAGCTATTAGATAATTTTATGTTTATAGATTCTACTGCTAACACTACTTTTCTTGCTTGATCAATTACTTCTGTTTTTCTTGCCTCTTTAATATAGCCTGTTACTTTAGGCACTAAAATAGTTGCTAATATAGCTATTATTCCCATAACAGCTATCATTTCTACTAAAGTAAATCCTTTTTTCTTTTTATTTTTTTTATTATCCAACTTAATAATATCAACTCCTTTCAATAAGTTCTTCTAAAATATTAACTCTTTTTCCTAACTTTATACACTAAAGTCTTTTTGTTTACAAATTGTTTTTATTTTTATCTATTTTCAATATGCTCCTAAATATTATAACTTTTCTTACTAATTGATTAAATAAAAAAAGATTTGCAAATTGCAAATCTTTTTTTAAAATTTTATTAATACATTCCATCCATACCCATTCCTGGTGCTCCTGGCATTGGAGTTTCTTTTTGAGGTATTTCAACTACAGCCGCTTCAGTAGTTAAGAATGTAGATGCTACTGATGCTGCATTTTGAAGTGCAGATCTAGTAACCTTAGTAGGATCTACTATACCAGCTTTAATCATATTTATATACGTTCCATTAAGTGCATCATAACCAACTAAAGCTTCACTATTTTTAATTTTTTCTATAATAACAGATCCTTCTACTCCTGCATTAGCTGCTATTTGTCTCATTGGCTCTTCTAAAGCTCTTAATATAATATTTATACCAACTTGTGTATCTGAAACATCTGACTTAAGTTCTGCTATTTTATTTATTACATTTACATAAGCTGTTCCACCACCTGGAACTATACCTTCTTCAACTGCTGCTTTAGTAGCTGCTAAAGCATCTTCTATTCTTAGCTTTCTTTCCTTAAGTTCTGTTTCTGTAGCTGCACCAACCTTAACTACAGCAACACCACCAGCTAATTTAGCCAATCTTTCTGTTAATTTTTCTTTATCAAATTCTGAAGTTGATTCTTCTATTTGAACTTTTATTTGATGAACTCTATCCTTAATAGCTTCAGAGTTACCTCTTCCATTAACTATTGTAGTATTTTCTTTTGTGATCTTAACACTTTCACATTGACCTAACATATCAATAGTTACTTCTTTTAATTCAACACCTAACTCTTCAGCTATAACTGTTCCACCAGTTAATATAGCTATATCTTGAAGCATTTCCTTTCTTCTATCTCCAAATCCTGGTGCCTTTACTGCAACACATGTAAATGTTCCTCTTAATTTATTAACTACTAATGTAGCCATAGCTTCTCCCTCTATATCTTCTGCTATAATAAGAAGCTTTTTACCTGCTTGAACTATTTGTTCTAATATAGGTAATATTTCTTGTATGTTACTTATTTTTTTATCAGTTATTAAAATTAAAGGATTATCTAATACAGCTTCCATTTTTTCTGTATCTGTAACCATATAAGGTGATACATATCCTCTATCAAATTGCATACCTTCTACAACTTCTAATTCTGTTCCCATTGATTTAGATTCTTCTACTGTAATAACGCCTTCATTCCCTACTTTTTCCATAGCGTCAGCTATTAATTTACCGATTTCTTCATCTGCTGCTGATATAGCTGCAACCCTAGCAATATCTTCTTTACCTTCAACTGGCTTAGAAATATTTTTAATTTCTTCTACTGCAGTATTAACAGCCATTCTTATACCATTTCTAATTAGCATAGGATTTGCTCCAGCTGTTACATTTTTTAATCCTTCTCTTATTATAGCTTGAGCTAAAAGTGTAGCTGTGGTAGTACCATCCCCTGCAACATCATTAGTTTTTGTTGCAACTTCCTTCACTAACTGTGCTCCCATATTTTCATATGGATCTTCTAATTCTATTTCTCTTGCTATAGAAACACCATCATTTGTTATAAGTGGTGCTCCAAATTTTTTATCTAATACAACATTTCTTCCTTTTGGTCCTAAAGTAACCTTAACTGTATCTGCTAATTTATCAACACCTATTTGCATTGATCTTCTAGCTTCCTCTCCAAATTTAAGTATCTTTGCCATATAAATCTCTCCTTCCCTATTTAACTATTGCTAATATATCTTCTTGCTTTAAGATAGTGTACTCTTCTCCTGAAACTTTCACTTCTGATCCTGCATACTTTGAGTAAAGTACTTTATCTCCTATCTTAACTTCCATTTCAATTCTTTTTCCATCTACAATTGCTCCTGGTCCTACTGCTACTACTTCTGCCTCTTGTGGTCTCTCCTTTGCTGTCCCAGTTAAAACAATTCCACTCTTTGTAGTTTCTTCTGCTTCTAATTTTTTAATTACTACTCTGTCTGCAAGTGGCTTAATCTTCATAAAAACCCCTCCTAATTATATTAATTACTTCTTATTTATATTTTAGCACTCATTCTCCCCAAGTGCTAATAAAATTATAATAATATTTCATAAAATTTTTATCAAACTTTACTTCATATATTATTCCCTTATATACATCAAATATTACCAGTTATAATTAATTATTTTATCTTCTCTTAATCTCTCACCTAATTTCTTACAATGATTCTCTATTACATAATAAAAAACTATCTATTCTAATAGAATAAACTTAAAATAATAATATTAATAAAGCAAAGGATATTTTTTGAAAAATATATCCTTTGCTTTACCTAATTATTTTTTTCCATAATTTGAAATGAATTTCTTACCTTTTATAATACTAACTATAAATATAACACCTACTATTATAGCTATTAATATTAACATACCTATATTATCTACTGACATTTTGTTCCCAAAAAAACAAGATATAAATAGAGCAGGCGCTCTACCTAGCATAGATATAATTGTAAACTCCTTTAATGTCAAAGTTGTTACTCCACATATGTACCCTAAAATATCCTTTGGTATTCCAGGAATTAAATACATTATAAATACAAGTTCTTTAAACTTTTTCTTATCTCTTTTTATTTCTTCTATTTTTTTAAATAGCCACTTATCTTCTTTAAACACTATTTTTTCAACATAACTTTTTCCTAGTAACCTTGCTAACAGAAAACTAAACACACTTCCTATTAAAATTCCTATGAAGGATAACAAGAATCCTTCCCAAGCTCCAAATATATATCCACCAGCTATTTGTACTAATTCTCCTGGTATAAAAAATACAACTATTTGTAAAAATTGTAAAGCTATATATGCTATAAATGAATACTTACCATAACTTAATATTAATTTTTTTATATTCTCTGGATTTCTAAAAAGCATAGAATATTTAGCGTAATACTCATAAAAACATATCAATAAAATTATTAATAAAATTGAACCTATAATTTTGTATTTATTTTTATGTAAGAATATCTTTATTTTTTCCATAAAACACCCCATCTACTTATATATTGATGATTAGCAATGATATTTTTGTAAGTAAAATATGCCCATTCTAAATTATACCATTACTAATCATTTATAAAGTTATAACAATATTATTTCCTTTCTAAATTAATATTATTATACTCTTCTAATTTTTCGTTATCTAATACTGCTTTTTTAGTTGATTGTGAATTAATCTTATTAAACGCAGCCTTTGCCTTCATAGATGTAACAATAGTTCCTGCTCCATTTATACACCCACCTTCACAAATCATTCCCTCAATAAAATTCCCTTGAAGCTTTCCTATTTTAGCCATAGTCATAGTTTTTTTAATTTCTGTTCCACCTGAAATTTTTACTGGTTTAAAGTCTACTTCTAACCCTTTTCCCCTTAAATAATTTTGAATTGATGCTGTTAGTCCACCATGAGCTCCAAATCCTCTTCCATATATGGAAGCGTCATCTACTACCTCATCGTCACATTTTTCTAAGTCTATTTCAAAAGCATCAAACAATGCTAATAATTCTTCAAATGTTAATACATAATCTACTGCATCCTTTACCAATTTTCTTACAGCTTCACTTTTCTTAGCAGTACAAGGCCCAATAAAAACCACAGTAGCTTCAGCATCCATATGTTTAATATATCTTCCAGTTGCAATCATAGGTGATACTGTACCTGATATTTTTCCTGCTTCTGAGGGAAATTTCTTTTCAATATAACTTAAAAATCCTGGACAACAGGAATTTGTCATATAGCTATCACCCTCATCCATCCTTGTCATGAATTCATTACTTTCATGAACTGTTACTGCATCAGCTCCACAAGCAGCTTCTATCATATCTATAAATCCTAATTTCTTTATTGCATTCTTAACTTGTCCATAAGTAATTTTCATACCAAACTGACCAGTTATAGCTGGCGCAACTATTGCATATATTTTTTCTCCTTTAGCTAAATTTCTAGCAACAGGTACTATTAGACTTTTATCTGATATAGCCCCAAACGGGCATGCTGACATACAAGCACCACAATTAACACAGTTTTCTTCCTTTATAACTGCACGTCTATCCTCTGGACTTATTTCAATAGCAGCTGTAGGACAAACTTTTTTACACGGTCTCATAACCTCTGCTATAGCATCATAAGGACATGCTTTTTTGCACATTCCACACTCTTTACATATTTCCTGATTTATATAAGCCCTTCCCGCAACATAAGATATTGCTCCAAAATTACATGCTTCTTTACATTTATGAGCTAAACAATTTCTACAAGAGTCTGTTACACTATATTTATTAATTGGACACCTATCACAAGCTGCTTCAATGACATAGATTATTTGATCATCTTCCTTTATGTCTATAAATTCTTCAACCATATTATCCCCATTTGCTAAAAATCCTGCTGCTAGTTTAGCTCGTTCTAATACAATAGCTCTTTCTTTATATACACAACATCTATAAAGAGCCTTATCCCCCTTAATTACTTCATAAGGAATTTTTTCTATTTCCTCTGGAGTAACTCTATCATCTTTTGCAAGCTTGGCTATTTCTGTTAGAACCTCGTGCTTAAGCTTTTTCAATTGAGTTTCGAATTGAACCATATACAAAATCTCCCTTCCCAACATAAAATTTCCCAATAATATTATATCAATATTAATTCACATTTTGTTTATAATTTTAACTTTTAATTATTTTCTATATAAATAATACTTATAAAATCCTATTATTATTCTTTAGTTTATCTATCTATTAACATAAAAATAAACCCCTAGAGACTAAAAGCTTTTAGGGGTTTATAAATTTACAAACTTAATATAATTTATGCGTTTTGTAATACTTTTGATTCTTCAGTTGCAAATATATAATCATCTATATATTCACCTATTCTATCTTTTAATAAACTTTGTGCATTAAGTTCCAACTCACCATTTCTCACTTTTTTATATTGATTATGCATAAATTGACTTACTAATGTTATTGGAATTTGAACACCATTTAAATTCTTTAATAATTTTTCTAAAGCAAAATTAACATCTTCTTTAGGCATATAGTATCTACATCTATCTGATAAACTGTACTTCCTATCAATTTTTATTTTTTCACTAGTTCCTAAATAATGATTTTCCCAATCTTTCGGCTCCTTTACCATACTAAATTCAAGTATTTCTTGAAAATTAGATAGGTCTATATCTGGATTGTACTTAAACAATTCATTCTCTATAGAATTTAAAGCAAAAACTCCTTCTCTAAATCCAAAAGTTAATGCTGGTCCCACCTTTAATATAATATATCCATCCTCAACCATTTCCTTTAAAGCTTTAGGGGTCTGATAATCAGTTGAATGTGCTTCAAATACTAATTGTGAGTGTTCTTGTATAGCTTCTGTCAATCTCTGTGCCGCTTCTCTATTATATCCCCACACATGATCACTTCCAAATTCTACTCCGGGTTGCACAACAACTCCAATAACATATTTCCACGCTTCTCCAACTCCAAAATTCTCAAAAGCATTTTTAAATGTATCTATAGTATTTACAAAGCTTTCAACTTTAGTTACTGATATTTCACCTTCATCCTCTTCTTCACCTTGAGCCCCTCCTGGAATAGGAACTTCGCTACCTATTACATATACAGGATGTATTGCATTTTCTTCTTTTTCTAATAATTCTAAATATGCTTCCTCAGCTACTTTACATAACACAGATGCTCTGTTAGCTATTAAATAATCATCAAAAATCCCTTTTTCAATATCTCCTCTAAGAGGCATACTTGTATCTATATGAATTTTAGTAAATCCTGCTAGAACATATTCTCTAATTAGAGTTTTAGCATTATCCATAGCTTCTCTTGGTTCAATTTTAGTCCACGTTAACGGACCTAAATGATCTCCACCTAAAATAATCCTATCTATTGGAAAATTATTTTTTTCAGCTAAATTATGAATATATTTAACAAAATCTTTAGGTTTCATTCCTGTATAGCCACCAAATTGATCTACTTGATTAGCTGTAGATTCTACTAGCAAATACATTTCCATATTTCTCAATCTATCCATTGCAGCTTCTATAACATATTTATTTGAAGAACATACTGAGAAAATACCAACATTCTCCCCCTGCTTATATTTAGTTACTATCTCCTTAATAGGATGTACCATACTATCACCTCTCATAAACTTAAATTAAGCTTTTCCATTACTTCCACATACCATTATCTTATGTTCCACTATTTTTTTCATGGCTTCTTTACCAGGTGTCATATATTTTCTTGGATCATTTGCATTTGGATTTTCAACAAAGTACTTTTTAACAGCATCTGAAAATGGTATTTTTAAATCAGTTGCTACATTTACTTTACAAATCCCAAGTGAAATAGCTTTCTTTACTAGTTCATCAGGAACGTCTGAAGCCCCATGTAACACTAAAGGCACTTCTACTACTGCTCTTATTTCCTTCAATCTTTCAAAATCCAATTTAGCTTCTCCCTTATATAATCCATGAGCTGTTCCTATCGCTACTGCTAATGAATCTATTCCTGTTTTATCAACAAAATCCTTAGCTTGATCTGGATTTGTATACATAGCATCCTTTTCATCTACTACTAAATCATCTTCTTGTCCACCAAGTCTTCCAAGTTCTGCTTCTACTGTAGCATCAAATCTATGAGCATATTCTACAACAGCTTTAACTATTCTAACATTATTTTCATAAGATTCATGTGAAGCATCTATCATAGTTGATTTAAACCCTAAATCAACATAATGCTTTATTGCATCAACTTCTTCATAATGATCTAAATGAATAGCTATTGGAATATTATATTCCTTTGCTGCTGTTTCTGCCATAGCCACAATATACTCACCACCGGCATAAACTATTGTTGAAGGTGTTCCTGCTAGTATAACTGGTGATTTTAATTCGGCTGCTGTTTCAACAACAACTTGAAGAGTTTCTAAATTATGAATATTAAATGCTGGTACAGCATATCCTTCTCTTTGAGCTTTCTTTAACATTTCTCTTGTTGATAAAATATTTCCCATGTTTATCTCTCCTATTCTAATATTATTTAAATTCCGTCAAATTCATACGTTTCTATTTCTTCTTCTACCCTAATTTCAAATGACTTGATTGCATCTTTTCCTGAATCAATAGAGAAACCTACTAATTCATCTAGACTCATACTTCCTCTACACAGTGAAACCTCAAGTAACATTCCTAAATTTATACCTGAAACAACTTTAATCTTCTTTCCCTCTAACTGTTGACTTAACACAACAGATACCTTAAAAGGTGAACCACCAGCTAAATCTGAAAGTACAATTATTTCTTCACCTAATTTATCTACAGCATCCTTTAATTTTACTTCTAGTGTTTCTGTACTATCATCTGCTGTAAAATCAACTCCAACTATATGTTCTTGTTCTCCTGCAATTAGCTTTAATGAGCTTAAAAGCCCAGTTGCAAAATTCCCATGTCCAGTTACAATTACGCCTACCATAATCGAGAATTACCTCCTTTTATAAAGTTATTCTCTTTTGATTTTTATTTATTATATGGATGTATAATTACTCCTTTTACTACTCTATTAACAGTTCCATCTGGTCTTGGATTATCTGGTGAAATTCCTAAATTTAATGAACTAAATAATCCAAACATTTGTCCAAATAACATATAATTAAATACTGTATAAATTTCTGGAACATCTTTTCCGTCAATGTTTAAGTATTTATCACATAAATTATTTAGTTCATCATTAGACTTATAACTTATAACTGCCAATTTATGATTTCCTATATCTCCATGAATTTCTTTTATTAAATCCATATCATAAAGATTTGTGTATTCATTAATTGAATTCATAAATATTACTAATGTATTATCATTTATTATTGATTTAGGACCATGTCTAAATCCTAATACTGATTCATAAACTGTTACTGTTTTTCCACTTGTTAACTCTAGGTTTTTAAGTGCCATTTCCTGACATAGCCCTTTTAATGCTCCTGAACCTAAATAAACAACTCTATCACAATTTAAATCTACTAAGTCTTTTATTTCTTCCCATTTATTATCTAAAATAGAATTTCCTTGACTTACCACTATATCAACATACTTTTTATTTTCTTCTAGATTTTCAATATCAAAAACTAGTAAAGATGCAAGTAACATACAACTAAATGAACTTGTCATTGCAAAACTTTTATCATTCGATTCTTCTGGCATAAGTAAACAAAGATTTTTTTCACTTCCATGAGCCTTCTTAGCAAGTTGTCCATCTTTATTACACGTAATTACCAGTTGTGATATATCTTTAATGTTTTTCGCAAATATATCATATGCACCAACACTTTCTGGACTATTTCCTGATCTTGCATATGATACTAGAATAGTAGGTGTATCTTCTTCTACAAACTCATGAGGATTTGATACTAAATCAGTTGTTGCTATTGCTTCTACTCTTAAATTAAGCTTTTTAGCTAAATATAGGTATATAGTATCACCTACATAATCTGAAGTTCCAGCTCCTGTTAATACAACTCTTGTATTAGATTTCAAGTTATTTCTTAAAAATTTTTTTATCTCTTCTTTATTTTCATTTACTATTTTATAAGTTTCTTCCCACATTTTAGGCTGTTGTCTAATTTCTGTTGCTGTAAATGTTGATCCTAATTCCTGTAATCTCTCTTTTGTCAGACCAAAAAACATTTAAATACCTCCCAAAACTGATAACGTCGTCATTACCAGTTGTTTTAAAAATTTTTTTATTTTTATTTTTAATTTTATTATTTTACTAAATTGTTGTTTAATTGAACTCTATATTTAAACTTGTCCCCTCTTGCAACACCAACTGTGTACTCTATTAGATTAGTATTTTCATAAGTAAATCTTTCAATTTTCAAACTCGGTGAACCTTCATCAATTTCTAAATATATACTCTCTAGTTTATTAGTAAGTATAGGTTCAAAGTATTCCTCAGCAGATGTTAACTTAGCTGAAAATTTACTTATCAATACTTCATACATAGGAGACTCTTCTAAATATTTTTTGGATAACCCCTCGAATCTATCGAATGGTAAATACGTTACCTCATACATCATTGGAATATTATCTGCTTTTCTTATTCTCGTAATTTTATATACAAGATCCTTTTCTTGAATTTTAAATTTACGTGATAATTTTTCTCCTGAATGCGTTATTTCAAACCCAATAACCTCTGAAGTAGGTTCTTTACCTATCTTTTTCATTTCCTCTGTAAAAGAATAAAACGATACTAAATCTTGATTCAATCTTTTAGGAGATACAAAAGTACCTTTACCATGAATCTTGTATATGTATCCATCTCTCTCAAGTTCATCTAAAGCTTGTCTTACAGTTGTTCTGCTAACATCATATCTTTCACATATTTCTCTTTCCGAAAGAATTTGCTGATGCTCTTCTAATTTTTTTTCGATATTTTCTATAAGTATATCCATTAATTGCAAATACAATGGAGTTCTTGAATTCTTATCTATAAATTCCATTTAACTACCACCTCATTGTTTTATACCACAATTATATCATAAATATATTTAATTTCCACTAATTTTTACAGAAAGTTGAAATAACATCATTACCAGTTAATATTTTTCAAATTTAAAACCTATACCTAGTATTACCTAAGTATAGGTCTAAATTATCTATAATATTCCTATTAATTTACCTAATATACCAAATACTATTGTAAATAGTATTAACATAATCAAATAAGATTTATATATTAAAAACCACTTACCTTCAAAATAGATAAGTGACTTTGGAATATAAAATTAATCACACATAATTTCTTTTATATTTGAAGGAACTTCATTTCCAGCTAAGTTATACGCTAATAATGCGGCTCCATTCCAAGGATCTAATTCAGGCTCTTGTATTATACAATCAAGTCCTGCTTCCAAAACTCTTTTCTTTAATGGCTCTAAAACATACTTACCAGCCTTAAATACGCCACCTGTATATGAAACAACAAACTTTCCATCAAACCCTAAAGTTTTAGACAATGAATTTATATGTTTAAACAATTCCTCCGCTACATCCTCAAAAATTTTCACAGCTACAGGGCACCCCTTTTCAGCTGCTAAAAAACATATTTTTGAAAACCCTGCAAGCTTAGTTCTATCTCTCTCCAATCTATTAAATACTATATCAACAATTTCATAATCATATGAAATATTATATTCTTTTTCCAAAACATCCACTAAAGCAGTTTTTTCTTTTCTACCATCTTTTTGTTTTGTATATTCATTTATTGTCCTTAAGCCAATCCAATAAGCACTTCCATCATCACCAATTCCAGGGCCAAACCCTCCACATCTAGCTAACTTTCCTTTACTATTTCTTCCATAAGCTATACTTCCTGTACCTGCAACCATATTAATCCCTGGTTTACAAGCTGTTCCAGCTGCCCATCCATTAACAGCATCATTATCTATCATATAAGGACACTCCATAACCTCATTAATAGCCTTATCGATTTTAACTTTATCTTCTAAGCTTTCACCATATCCTGGTACACCCGCAAAGGCAAAAGAAATATCCTTTGGATCAATATTTATATTAGAACATAACTTAGAAATGTTTTCTTTTAATTCTTTTTTTATTCCATCAACTCCAACTTGATGAATGTGAATTGTCCCACTTTCACAATCACCAACTTTTTCTAGCTTGTCATTTATAAGTATATATCTTGTTTTTGTTCCCCCACCATCAATTCCTAAGTAATACATAAAATCCTCCTTAATTTACCATAAAATATTCTATAATTCTAGAAAACCTTTTCAAAAAAAAATTATATTTATCTATACATTATATTCTATACTATTTATTAATAAATTTGTATATGTTTTTCGGGACAAATTCATAATATTTACAGATAAAAGTCATTTCTTTATATAAATAAAAAACAGCTTATTAAGCTGTTTTTCTAATCTATATTTATCTTGTTTTCCCTAGCATAATAGAATAAATATTGCTGTGCCATACCTGACAATGCTCCGAATTTATCTCTTGCAAATATCCTCATTTTATTTAATGAGACATCCGGGGCAACATAAAAATGAATCATAGCCCTTTTTACCCATACATCTACTGGAAATGCTGAATGCTTAGCCATTGAAAATAACATTATACAATCTGCGACTTTTGCTCCAACTCCCATAAATTTTTGTAATGCTATATGACATTCATCATCACTTAAATTTGTTATGTATTCTAAATCATAATCTAATATTTCCGGATTATCTAAATACTTATCTGGATTAACCTTAATATCTTCTTTTATTTCTATAGCTTCATTAACTCTTTCTATAGTATTTACTATGTATTTACTTCTAAAAGAAGCACCTGTAGTTTGTATCTCATCTAAAGTTGCACCTTTAATTTCTTTAGGTGTAGGAAATGTATAGTATTCTTCATTCTTATAAATAACTTTATTTCCCCATTTTTCACAAATCTTTTTTACAGTTTTTTTAATTGAAGGAATACTATTTCTAGCAGATATTATAAAACTTATTAACATCTCAAATGGATCTTGATTTAATATTCTAATTCCATATCCAAACTCAACACTTTTCCTCAATATTTCATCCTTAGCTAACTCCGATTTTATATATCCATAATCTCGTTCTAAATCAAAATACTTAATCCATATATTCTCAAAATCTTCTTTAGCTGAATTTAAAATTATCACTTCGTCATTATTTTGATATACTTCTATAACCTTCCCAAAAGCTATAATAATATAATTATTATCTGTTATTTTGTCCCACCTAAAACATTGACCACATTCTAAAATTTGTTTTATATTAAAATTCTTTATTCCTTTTAGTATAACTTTATTTTCTTCAAAAATAGCTTCTTTAAAATCCATATTTTCACCTCATGTATTATGTCAATACATTAATTATCCCACAAAATAAACAAACTATACCACACTAAAATAAGCAAATTATATAAAAACTACTTACACCTTATTATTTCATATTCATTTTTATATTTTTCTACCACTTGCTCTAATGTTTTTGCTGCTACTAACATCATATACAGGCATCTATCATCTTCATTTTCTCTGTATTTTAATTTTAGCTCATCACAATTTAAAGTTCCTAAATTATCCTTGAACATATTCATAAATTCTGAAGTCATTATTTTTACATGTGGACTCTTATGTCCTCTTTCCTCAGTAAACATTATTCCAATAGCAGCTATAGCTCCAGTTGCACCCCCACAAACACTTTCTATAGCCATCCCTCCCCCAAAGGCTGCCATAGCTTTTATAGTTTGATTAGATAAATTTAAGTCATAACATTCATTAGCTGCTTTTAATATACACTCTGCACAATTTAAATCATACTTTTTATCATATAACTCTCTAGTCTTTTCTACTAACATAATTCACCTCTTATCTTATATTTTAAAATTATATCATATTAAGACTTTAGCTTTAATAAATTATAACAAAAATAAGAGATTCTTAAATAAGAACCTCTTATTTTTATACTATATAAATTATTATCTACTATAATCGTAGAATCCTTTTCCTGATTTTCTACCTAACCATCCAGCTCTAACATACTTTCTTAAAAGGCTACTTGCTCTATATTTATTATCTCCTGTTTCATTATATAAAACATCCATTATAGCTAGGCAAACATCTAATCCAATAAGATCTCCTAAAGCTAAAGGTCCCATTGGGTGGTTAGCACCATATTTCATAGCAGTATCAATATCTTCAACTGATGCAATTCCTTCTTCAAGAATAAAAGTAGCTTCATTAATCATTGGAATAAGTATTCTATTAACTACAAATCCTGGAGCTTCTGCTACTTCTACTGGTTCCTTACCAATAGCTACTGATAATTCTTTAACTGTATCAAAAGTTTCTTGTGAAGTTGCCATCCCTCTAATAATCTCAACTAATTTCATTACTGGAGCTGGGTTAAAGAAATGCATTCCAATAACCTTGTCAGCTCTCTTTGTAGCTGAAGCAACTTCTGTTATTGATAATGATGATGTATTTGAAGCTAAAATTGTTGATTCTTTACATATTTCATCTAATTCAGCAAATATTTGCTTCTTAATTTGCATATTTTCAACAGCTGCTTCTATAACTAAATCACAGTCTTCTGCTAACTTCATATCAGTTGTTCCTGTAATTCTTGAAAGTATAGCTTCCTTATCTTCTTCAGTCATTTTTCCTTTAGCAACTTTTTTGCTAAGTCCCTTATTGATTCCTGCTATTCCTCTTTCAACAAATTCATCCTTTATATCTCTAACTATAACTTCATGACCCTTTTGCGCAAAAGCTTGAACTATTCCAGCTCCCATAGTACCTGCACCAATTACAAAAATCTTTTCCATATCAACTTACCTCCTAAAAATTCACATTATTGTTTTATACCCTATATGTCTAATGAATGAAAATAAATACATTATTTAATTATTTTCATTAATAATTTATACCTAATTAGATTCTTACTCTGCTTCTTTCATTGCATTTAATTGAGCAGTCATTTCAGGAATTACTTTATTAAGATCCCCAACTATAGCATAATCTGCTACCTTCATAATTGGAGCAGTTTCATCTTTATTTATTGCTATAATCATATCTGACTCTTGCATACCTGCAACGTGTTGTATTGCTCCTGAAATACCACATGCTATATAAATATTTGGTCTTACTGTTTTACCTGTTTGACCAACTTGATAATCTTTATCTATCCACTTATTATCTACTGCTGCTCTTGATCCTGCTACTGTTCCGCCTAAAACTTCTGCAAGTCCTTCAAGCAATTTAAAGTTTTCTTTTGATCCTACACCTCTACCACCAGCTATGATAAAGTTGGCTTCACTTATATCTACAATATCCTTAGTTTCCTTAATAATTTCTACTATCTTAGTTCTTATATCTTTTTCTTCTAATTTAACTGCAACTTCTTCAATTTTAAAATCTCTTGCTTCATCACCAAGTTTTGAGAATACTCCAGGTCTTACTGTAGCCATTTGTGGTCTATGATCTGGACATGCAATAGTTGCCATTAAGTTACCACCAAAGGCTGGTCTTGTAGCTAATAAATCTCCATTTTCAACTTCTACATCTAATCCTGTACAGTCAGCTGTTAACCCTGTTGATAATCTAGCTGCAACTCTTGGTCCTAAATCTCTACCTATAAAAGTAGCACCTATAAATAATATTCCAGGTTTTCTTTCACTAGCTAAGTCACAAATAACTTTAGTATATCCATCAGTTGTATAATTTTTTAATAGTTCATGTTCAGCTACTAGAACTTCATCAGCTCCATGTCTACCTAAAGTTTCTGCTAAACCTTTTACTTTATCTCCTAAAATAAGAGCTGTTAATTTAACTCCTAATTTATCTGCAATCTTTCTACCTTCACCAAGCAATTCAAGAGAAACCTTTTGAAGCTCTCCTCCTCTTTGTTCAGCAAATACCCAAACGCCTCTGTAGTCTGCTATATTCATCTTCCTTACCTCCCATATATCTTAGATGTAGTGTTTTTCCTTTAATTTTCCTAACACATATTTTACAGCTTCTGGAGCAGTTTCTTTTACTACTTCTCCTGCACCCTTAGTTTCTTTTGTCATTGATTTCTTAACCTTTGTAGGTGATCCCTTAAGACCTAATTCAGCTTTATTTACTTCTATATCATCAGCTGACCAAATTTTAATTTCTTTATTAGCTGTATTGAAGATATATTCAACATTCATATATCTTGGTTCATTTAATTCTTTTATAGCTGTTAAAAGTACTGGTGTTTGAACTTTTATTAATTCATATCCATCTTCTAAAGCTCTATTTATTAATAACCCATCATTTTCAACCTTTACATCTTGAACGTAAGTTACTTGAGGTATGTGTAAATGTTCAGCAATTTCTGGTCCTACTTGTGCAGTATCTCCATCAATAGCTTGTCTTCCCGCAAATACTACATCATATTCTAATCTCTTTAAAGCTCCTGCTAAAGCTTTTGAAGTTGCAAGGGTATCAGCTCCTGCAAACGCTCTATCAGTAATAAGTATTGCTTCATCTGCTCCCATACATAAAGCTTCTCTTAATGCTGATTGAGCTTGTGGAGGTCCCATACTTATTACAGTAACGTTAGCTCCTGATGTTTCTTTTATTCTTAATGCAGCTTCTAAAGCATGCTTGTCCTCTGGATTTATTATTGAAGGAACCCCATCTCTTATAAGTGTTCCTGTTTTTGGATCAATTTTTACAGCTGTTGTATCTGGAACTTGTTTTAAACAAACCACTATATTCATAATATAAGTCCTCCCCCTATTATCTTAATGCGCTTCCTGCGATAACCATCTTTTGAACTTCAGAAGTTCCTTCGTATATTTCAGTTATCTTAGCATCTCTCATCATTCTTTCTACTGGATACTCCTTAGTATAACCATATCCACCAAAAATTTGAACTGCTTTAGTTGTAACATCCATTGCTACTTCAGCAGCATAAAGCTTAGCTCTTGCAGCATCTACTGAATAAGGTTTTTTAGCATCCTTTAAACATGCAGCCTTATATACTAAATGTCTAGCTGCTTCTATTTTGGTATCCATTTCTGCTATCATCCATTGTAAACCTTGGAATGCAGCTATAGGTCTGCCAAATTGCTTTCTTTCTTTCATATAAGCTACAGCTTCTGCAAATGCGCCTTCTGCAATACCTAAAGCTTGTGCAGCAATACCAATTCTTCCACCATCAAGAGTTTTCATTGCAATACCAAAACCTTTTCCTTCTTGTCCAACCAAGTTTTCTTTTGGCACTATACAATTTTCCATTACTAATTCAGTTGTTGAAGATGCTCTAATTCCAAGCTTTTCTTCTTTCTTTCCAATTGAAAATCCTTTGAATTCCTTTTCAACTATGAATGCTGATATTCCTTTTGTTCCTTTGCTCTTATCTGTCATTGCAAATACTATAAATGTTTCAGCTACTCCACCATTAGTAATGAATATTTTAGATCCATTTAATACATAATGATCTCCTTCTAAAACTGCTACTGTTTGTTGCCCAGCTGCATCTGTACCAGCTCCTGGCTCTGTTAATCCAAATGCTCCTAGTTTTTTACCACTTGCTAAATCAGATAAATATTTTTCTTTTTGATCCTTATTACCAAATTGTTCTATTAATGATGCACAAAGTGATGTATGTGCTGATACTATAACTCCTGTTGTAGCACAAACCTTTGATAACTCTTCAACAGCTAATATATATGAAAGTGTATCTCCACCTGCTCCGCCATATTCTTTAGCAAATGGTATTCCTAACATTTTAAGTTTTGCCATTTTCTCTACATTTTCAATAGGAAATCTTTCTGTTTCATCTATTTCTGCAGCAATTGGCTTAACTTCATTTAATGCAAATTCTCTAACCATTTGTTTTACTAATTCTTGCTCTCTAGTTAATTGGAAATTCATTTAATTATACCTCCTCGTATTAAACACTTCTACTTAATAATAGTTTGAATTTTTCAATTATTTTTTCTTTATATAATGTTCTGACTATTTATTGTAGAAATTTTTACTTCTTCTTTCAATAAAAGCAGTCATTCCTTCAACCTGATCTTCAGTTGAGAAACATTTTCCAAAATCTTCGGCTTCTATTTCAATAGCACTATCTATATCCACTTGCATTCCCCTATTAATTGCATCCTTACATAGTTTTACTGCTATTGGTGCATTTGCTATTATTGTATTTGCCATAGCTTTTGCTTCATCCATTAAACTTTCTAATGGCACAACCTTATTTACCAGACCTATTCTTAAAGCTTCATCAGCTTTTATTATTGCTCCAGTATATATTAATTCTTTAGCTTTACCTTCTCCAACTATTCTTGCTAATCTTTGAGTACCTCCAAATCCAGGTGTTATTCCAAGACCTGTTTCAGGTTGCGCAAATTTAGCTTTTTCTGATGCGATTCTTATATCACATGACATGGCAAGCTCACATCCACCACCAAGGGCAAATCCTGAAATCGCTGCAATAACTGGCTTGTCTAACTTTTCTAATTTTCTGAATACTTTATTTCCAAGAAGTCCAAATTCTTTCCCTTGTCTCTCATTCAATTCTCTCATTTCTGCAATATCAGCACCTGCTACAAATGACTTTTCACCAGCACCTGTCAATATCACACAATAGATATTTCTATCCTTTTCTAAATCTGATACAACAGTATCAATGTCTTTTAGAGTTTCTGAGTTTAAAGCATTTAATGCTTTTGGCCTATTGATTGTAACAATAGCTAAGTTGCCTTCCTTTTCAAGAATTACATTTTTTAATTCCATATTCAGGTCCCCCTTTTATACTAAAAATTCATATGATTTACTAAAAAAACATATTAAAAATATTTAATTTGTTAAATTTAATTTGTTGAATTTCGTGAAAAAAATTGAACATTCAGAAATCTCTTTTGTTAATATTGTAACAATTTAAGCTAAAAAATAATTGAAGCATCAGCTTCAATTATGATTATAAACTTTAGATTTTTGTTTTGCAATAACTATTTCTAGTTTATGTTATTTTTGTAAGTTAATTATCTTTATTTATCTAGCTAATCTTCAATCTTTTTTTCATCTTCTCTATCATCCTTATGAAGTAAATAAATTAGAGTTAATAAACTTTCAGATAAATGTACATTTTCAACTATAACATCTTCTGGTACTACTAAATCTACAGGAGCGAAATTCCAAATTCCTTTTACTCCCCCTTGAATTAATGTATCACAAACCTTTTGAGCATTTATTCTCGGAACGCAAATCATACCAATATCTATACTATTATTTCTTAAGAATGATTCTAAGTAATCTATATCTTGAATTTCTATGCCTCTCATTCTTAACCCTATTAACTTAGGATTTGCATCAAATATACCTTTAAGACTTAATCCTAGTTCTGAAAATCTACTATAATTAGCTACAGCCTGACCTATGTTACCTGCACCTACTATAAGAGTCTTATACTCCTTATTTAATCCAAGTATAACACTAATTTGTTTATATAAGTCTCTAACATTATAACCGTATCCTTGCTGTCCAAAATCTCCAAAACAATTTAAGTCCTGACGTATTTGAGAAGCTGTGAACCCTATTTTTTCTCCTAGTTCTTTTGATGATATTCTATCAACATCATTTCTCATCAATTCCTGTAAATATCTATGGTATTTGGGTAATCTCTTAATTACAGCCATAGAAATGTTTTTCTTCTTTTCCATACTGTACCGTCTCCTTAGCCATTCTTATTTTAAATTTCACTGTATATACATAATAATATCATATGAAATCCATATAATCTATATTTTAACACTTTTATATTAGTATTTGAATATTTTTAGTTATCTATTTAACAAAGATTATAATTTTTATCTCCGTTATAGAACTTAAAATTGAAAATTAATTAACTTACACTATTATAATTATAGATATTAATTTAATAAAATATTATTTATTTATACTTATTTATTATTTTACTTATTATTTATGTAAATTAAACTTCAAAATACAACATTTTTTTCTTTAATTAAAATATTTTAAATAAAAAAAAATGAGACTTATGTATAACGTAGCAGATCCGTTATACATAAGTCTCTAGTATATACAAAGCTTAACCACTTTGTAACCAAGATCAGAGATCTTGTATGCTTCCCTTATGCCTGAATGTTCTCAACCTAATTCATTATATTTAAAATGATGAAATTTGTCAATAACTGCACTACAAATTTATATATATATATTTTTTTTAATTATTACTTTAAACATCTTGTAGAATTTAATACTGCCAATATCGTTACTCCTACATCAGCAAAAACTGCTTCCCACATAGTTGCAACACCAAATGCACCTAGAATTAATACAAATACTTTTACCCCTAAAGAGAAAATTATATTTTGCCATAAAACTTTATTTGTTTTCCTTGCAACATTAATTGCTTCAACTAAAGCTTCTGGTTCATCCTTCATCAATACAACATCTGCAGCTTCTATAGCAGCATCTGATCCTATATTCCCCATTGCCACACCTACATCCGCTCTAGCTAAAACTGGTGCATCATTAATTCCATCCCCAACAAAAGCAACTTTTCCTTTTTCTGACTTTTTATTTAATATTTCTTCTATTTTCTCTACTTTATCTCCTGGTAATAACTCAGAATAGTATTCGTCTATTCCTATGCTTTGTGATACTTTTTCTGCAACAAGCCCATTGTCCCCTGTTAACATTACAATTTTTCTTACTCCAACTTGTTTCAATCCTCTAACAGCCTCTTTTGCTGCTGATTTTATCTCATCTGAAATAATTATATTTCCTTTATATTCATTATTAATTGCAATATATACTATTGTACCAATTGATTCTACTTCACTATAATCAATATTAAACTTATTCATTAATTTATAGTTTCCAAGAAGAATTTCATCATTATCTATTTTAACTTTTATTCCATGTCCTGATATTTCTTCATAATTACCTATTATATCTTTATTTATTTCTTTTCCATAAGCTTTCACTATTGATTGAGCTATTGGGTGATTAGAAAAAACCTCTCCTAAAGCTGCAATTTCAAGTAATTTATCTTCACTTATATTTACTGGATTTATTTCTGTTACTTCAAATATTCCTTTGGTTAATGTTCCAGTTTTGTCAAAAACAACAGTTTCTACATCCTTTAAAGCTTCTAAATAATTTCCACCTTTTACTAGTATACCTTTTTTAGATGCTCCTCCAATTCCTGCGAATAAACCTAGAGGAACTGAAATAACTAATGCACATGGACAAGAAACAACTAAGAATATTAAAGCTCTATATATCCATTGTTGAAAACTTGCATCTTGCATTACAATTGGTGGAATTATAGCTAATGCTAATGCTAAAAATACAACTATAGGAGTATATATTTTTGAAAATTTTGTTATAAATTTTTCTGTAGGAGCTTTTTTGTTAGAAGCATTTTCTACTAATTCTAATATTCTTGATACTGTAGATTCGCCAAATTCCTTATCCACTTTAACTTTTATAACTCCGTTAGTATTTATGCAACCGGCAAGTATTTCTTCATTTTTATTAACTTCTCTTGGTACTGACTCCCCAGTTAAAGCAGAAGTATCTACAAAACTACTTCCTTCTATTACTACCCCATCTAATGGAACTCTTTCACCTGGCTTAATAATTATAATATCTCCAATATTTACATCTTCTGGTGATACTTTAATTTCCTTATCTTCTTTTAATAGATTAGCATAATCTGCTCTTATATCCATTAAAGCTGTTATTGATTTCCTTGAACGATTAACTGCATATCCTTGGAACATCTCTCCAACTTGATAAAATAGCATAACTGCAACACCTTCTGGAAATTCTCCAATAAAAAAGGCTCCTAAAGTTGCTACTGTCATTAAAAAATTTTCATCAAAAAGTTCGCCTCTTATTATATTTCTAAAAGCAGTTAATACAACATCACCACCTATTAACACATAACTTGATACAAATAACACTACTGATAGTATAGATTTATCTTCAAAAATCATTGCAATAGCATATATAATAGCTCCAATTATAAGCCTTAAATTATCTTTTATTTTAAAACTTCCATGTGAATGATTATGGCCATGTCCACTTTCCTTTAACTCTTCATTATGATTATGTCCTTTTTCAGTACAGCATCTATCATTATTAGAATGACTATGATGCTCTTCTTTAACAGAGCAGCTTGATTCAGTACATATATTCCTTTTCGAAATATTTCCATTATTTTTTTCAGATACTTTTACATCTGGCTCTAATTTTCTTACTATTTCTTTTATTTCTTTTATTATTTTCTCTCTAAGTTCTTCTCCATTTATTTCTATTATTAATGTTGACGTAGAAAAATTTAAATTTGCTTCTGATACGCCTTTTATTTTATTGACTTTATCCTCTATTTTATTACCACAATTAGCACAAGTTAAACCTTCTAAAAATAGCTTAATATTATTTAATTTTCCCATTTATACCCCTCCTATTTATTCAGTAATATGCCTAAATCCTTCATCAAAAATATGCTTTACGTGTTCATCGTCTAATGAATAATAAATAACTTTTCCTTCTCTTCTAAATTTAACTAACCTACTAGATTTTAATACTCTTAATTGATGTGAAATGGCTGATTGATTCATTCCTAATAATGCAGCCAAATCACATACACACATTTCTGATTGAAATAGTGCACAAAGTATTTTTATTCTTGTAGAATCACTAAAAGCTTTAAATAAATCAGCTAAATCATATAATATCTCATCTTGTGGAATATTTTCTTTCACTTTATCTACTACATTTTTATGAATTATATTACAACTACAACTTTCTGTTTTTCTCTCTTCCATAACTATCCCCCTAACATATGAATAATTGCTCATATGTTTATTTGTTTCTATTATATTCTTTTCATACTAAAATTGTCAACATTTCAATTTATTTTTATATAAAAAAATAGATTAGTTTTAACTAACCTATTTTAATATTTAAAATCAAAAAAATTTCTAACTATATATTTATTTTATAAATAAAAAAGCTTGGATTATCCAAGCTAAATTACCATTGAAAAATGTTCTTTTATTTTTTCATTTAAAAGTACTTCACCCAATATCATATTTATTATGCTATCACAAACATAATAAGCAAATGTTAAGTCATGATTAAAATCAATTTTTCCTTCGTATTCATTTTGCAAACTTAAAATATATATAGTAATCTCTTCTGAAGTTAAATGAGAGTTTATATCTTTTTTTATTTTAAATTCTTTAGCTACTTTTGCTAAATCTTTTTCATAAATAATATGATCTTTCATAGCATTAGGATTTTTAAATTCCCATCTTTGATTATGTGGGACACAAAAATAATCACATAAAAAATGACAAATAACTCCTAACTCTTGATTAAACTTATTTATAGAATATTTAGTATAAATATCATTAACTGTCAAAGACGATAAAAACTCTATTTTTTTTACTATCATATCGAAACTCTCATCAAAATAATGTTTTTTAAGCTTATATTTGGATGCACAATCTGGTTTAATATTACCCCAAACAAAATGTGATTCTTTTATTAAAAAAATCTTATCTTCATCTATATTTTCTATAAAATTATTTGCTAACATTTTGTGAGTGTTCATTAACATTTACATCACCTCACTTACACACATCCTTTAATGTATACATTAATAATAATCTTATTTTAATATTAAAACAAGTAATTGTTATTTCATTATTATCCACTACTTAGTTTATATAGAAATACAAAGCTTATTCTTAAAACTCTCCATTTATTATATTATTAAATTACTCCATAAATGTTATTAATAAACAAAATAAACCTCGAAAATCGAGGTTTATTTTATTTAAAACATTAAATAAATTTTCCATATTCTTCCTCTTTACTTAAATCATTAAGTAAATGTTTTATCTCTTGATCTTTGTTTTTATCCATTACTAATATCACATCACCTGCATCAACTATAACTAAATCTTTTACGCCAAGTCCTATTATTAGATTTTTATCACCAAATATAGAACAGTTTTCACATTCCTGCAAATAAATATTATTTTTTGAATTACTATCTCTAAAGATATCTTTATACCTACTTAATGCTGAGAAACTTCCTATATCATCCCATATAAAATCACTTTTTATTACATATGCTTTTCTTGTTTTTTGCATTACTCCAAAATCAATAGAAATTCCATCTATTAGATTATATTGTTCTCTTATAACTTCTTCTTCATCATCTTCGCCTAAATGCTTATATATTTCCATAAGTGATTTGTGTAAATCTGGTAAATATTTTTCTATTTCTCTTAATATAACATCAGCTCTAAAAACAAACATACCTGAGTTCCATAAGTAGGTTCCTTTTAATAAAAAATCCTTCGCAACTTCAGTATTTGGTTTCTCTGTAAATCTAGCAACCTTATAACTTGGACGCTCTCCAGGTACTCTTTGACCCATTTCTATATATCCATATCCAGTTTCTGGTCTGTTAGGTTCAATTCCTAATGTTACTATTCCTCTTTTTCTATTAGCAATATCTACTGCTTGTGATAATGTTTCTATATAATCTTTCTGACCATCTATATGATGATCAGAAGGTAAAACTACTATAACAGCATCTCCATCTTTTTTCAAAAGTTTAACAGCTGATAAGCCTATACAAGTTGCTGTTTCTTTATTTTCAGGTTCTGTAAATATATTTTCTTTATTTATGTCAGTTAGCTCTAGTCTTATTTTATCTTGATAATCCTGATTTGTAACTACATAAATATTCTCCTTCTTAATTAAAGGAATAATTCTTTCTACTGTGTTTTCCAAAAAACTTTTGTTATTTATAACTTTTAAAAATTGCTTTGGTTTATTTGCTCTTGATAAAGGATACAATCTAGTTCCCTTTCCTCCAGCTAATATAAGCCCGTATATCACGAATTTTCAACTCCATGTAATACTATACTTAATTATATGCGCACCGTTAAAATTTTGTGAAATATTACTTTTTTGAAATTTTTTTAAATTTATACTTAGTATTTTATTGACATTTATAAAATTCGTACATATAATTTTATTAAATTATATTTTTCTATTAAGAGGGAGTAGTAGTAAATATAGCATCAACATACGCGACTAATTAGTCTGGTGTTATATACCTATTAGGTTACGAGACTTTTAATATAACTTTTATAAATTTATAAAAGTTATATTAAAAGTCTCTTTTTTTATACCTATCCCATAGATAATATCATTTTTATAATTTTAATTATAGGAGGAATCTATATGAACAAATTTTTTTCAAAGACTTCTGATGAAATATTAAAAAGTTTTAATGTTACTAAAGAAGGTTTAAATGATGCTCAAGTAGCTGAAAACATAAAACACTATGGTTATAATGAACTAACTGAAAAAAAGAGAGAACCTATCCTTCAAGTATTTTTAAATCAATTTAAGGATTTACTTGTATGCATACTTATTACTGCTGCTATTATATCTATGACTACTGGAAATACAGAAAGCACTCTTGTTATATTTGCAGTTATTCTTCTTAATGCAATACTTGGAACTGTCCAACATTTTAAAGCTGAACAATCTTTAGATAGTCTAAAAGCTCTTTCTTCACCTTCTGCTAAGGTTTTTAGAAATGGATTAAAAATTGAAATACCGTCTAAAAATATTGTGCCTGGTGATATTCTTCTATTAGAAGCTGGTGATTTTATTGCTGCTGATGGACGAATTATCGAAAATTTTTCTCTTCAAGTTAATGAAAGTTCTTTAACTGGAGAATCTGAAAGTGTAAATAAAACTAGTGAGATAATTAATAGTGAAAACCTTGCACTTGGCGATAAAAAAAATATGGTATTCTCCGGTTCACTTGTTACTTATGGTAGAGCATTAGTAGTGGTAACAAATACAGGCATGAATACTGAAATAGGTAAAATAGCTAACTTAATGGAACAAACTCAAGAGAAGAAAACGCCTCTTCAAGCAAATCTAGATGATTTTAGTAAAAAATTAGCATTTTCCATTTTAGGAATCTGTCTAATTGTATTTTGTTTAAGCATTTATAGAGGTACTCCTCTTATTAACTCTTTAATGTTTGCAGTTGCATTAGCAGTTGCCGCTATACCGGAAGCATTAAGTTCAATAGTAACAATTGTACTTGCTCTTGGTACCCAAAAGATGGCAAAAGAAAATGCTATTATAAAGAAACTTAAAGCTGTTGAAGGTTTAGGTTGTGTGTCTATTATCTGCTCTGATAAAACAGGTACACTTACCCAAAATAAAATGACTGTAAAAAAAGTTTATGTTGATAATAAACTTATAGATGGCTTTGATCTAGATTGTAATAACTCAGTTGAAAATTATTTATTAAAAAGTTCTATACTCTGTAATGATTCCACCTCTAAAAACGGAAATGAGATTGGGGATCCAACTGAGATAGCCCTTGTTAATTTAGGGCATAAATTTTCATTAGATGAAACATCTATAAGAAATGAATTTAAAAGATTAAGTGAAATACCTTTTGATTCAGATAGAAAGCTAATGAGTACCCTTCATAACTTTGATAATAAATATTTAATGTTTACTAAAGGTGCATTTGATGTTTTATTAGACAGAATTAAATATATTAAAACTTCTGAAGGTATAAAAGAAATAACATATGAAGATAAGCAAAACATAATCAATACAAATAAAAGCCTGTCTGAAAATGGATTAAGAGTTTTAGCCTTTGCTTATAAAGAGATTAGCACTATTAAAGATTTAACATTATTAGATGAATATAATTACACATTTATAGGATTAATTTCAATGATAGATCCTCCAAGGGAAGAATCTGCTTCTGCTGTTGCTGACTGCAGAACTGCTGGAATAAAACCTATTATGATTACAGGTGACCATAAAATAACAGCTTCTGCAATAGCTAAACAAATTGGTATTATAGATGATAATGATAGAGCTATTGAAGGTTTAGAGTTAGATAAAATGTCTGATGAAGAACTAAAGAAAAATATAGAACATATTTCAGTGTACGCTAGAGTTTCTCCAGAGCATAAAATTAGAATAGTAAAAGCTTGGCAAGAAAAAGGACAAATAGTTGCAATGACTGGTGATGGTGTAAATGATGCTCCAGCACTTAAACAGGCTGACATAGGCATAGCAATGGGGATAACTGGAACTGAAGTTTCAAAAGATGCTGCTTCAGTAATATTAACAGATGATAATTTTGCTACAATAGTAAAATCTATTGCTAATGGTAGGACTATATATAGCAATATTAAAAATTCGATAAAGTTTCTTTTATCCGGTAATGCATCTGGAATAATAGCAGTATTATACGCTTCATTAATGGCTTTACCAATGCCATTTGCAGCAGTCCATTTATTATTTATAAATTTACTAACTGATAGTTTACCTGCCATAGCGATAGGAATGGAAAAATCCCGTAAAGATTTATTAAAAGATTCCCCTAGAAAAGCTAATGAATCAATACTCTCTAAAAATTTTATATTAGAAATTGCTTTTGAAGGATTGATTATTGGTATATTTACAATAATATCATTCTATATAGGATTAAAATCAAGTCCTGCTATTGGATCTACTATGGCCTTTGCTACTTTATGTTTAGCTAGACTATTCCATGGTTTTAATTGTAGAGGTAATAAATCTATATTTAAACTTGGTTTATTTACAAATAAATATAGCTTAATAGCTTTTGCTATAGGATTAATATTATTAAATTTAGTTTTATTTATTCCATTTTTACAATCATTATTTGAAGTTAGTTCTCTTAACTCATCACAAATTACTTCAATTTATTTATTAGCATTCTTACCTACTTTAATTATTCAAATTTCAAAAATAATTAAGGATATAATAAATTCTAAGAAAAATACTTCTTACGAAAAATCAACAGAGTATGAAGAAAAACTTGAAAAGATTGCTTAGTAATAAAGGGTGCTATTTAGCACCCTTTACTTCATTAAAAGCTTTAAAATTTTTATTTTTTCTCCATATGGAGCAAATCTTATAGGTAATTCAAAAAAAGTACCTCTTTTTATAACAGATTTTTTATGACTAAAAGTATCAAAACTAGCTTTTCCATGATATTCACCTAATCCACTACTTCCTACTCCTCCAAAAGGTAAATAAGTAGATGCAACATGAATAATAGTATCATTTATAGTTACTCCACCAGAAGTAGTATTTTTTAGCACATATTCTATGCTTTTTTTATTTTCAGAAAAATAATATAAGGCCAATGGCTTTTCCCTTAAATTAACGTAATTTATAACCTGTTTTATATCATCAAATTCAATTACAGGTAATATAGGTCCAAATATCTCCTCATTAAGTACTTTGCTATTTTCTTTTAAGTTCGTTAAAATTGTTGGTTCTATATAATTGCTTTCAATGTTATAATTTCCACCAAAATATATATCTCCATCCTTCATATAATCAATTAATCTTCTAGTTGTACATTCATTGACAATTCTAGGTAAGTCTTTACTATTCTTTATATCATCACCAAATTGAGCTTTTATCTCTTTAGCCACTGCCAATAAAAACTTATCTTTTATATTCTTGTGAACATATAAATAATCCGGAGCTACACAAGTTTGACCAGCATTTAAAAATTTCCCCCAAACTAATCTTTTAGCAGAAATATCAATTTTAGCATCTTTATCTACTATACAAGGACTTTTTCCACCTAATTCTAATGTCACTGGAATTAGATTTTTAGCTGCCTTTTCCATTACTATTTTTCCAACTTGTACACTTCCAGTGAAGAATATATAATCAAACTTTAAATCTAATAAATAGGTTACAACTTCTTTTCCTCCAAGAGGATTTACAACTTTTATATAATTTTCATCAAAGTTTTCATTAATTAATTTTTCTATTAATTTAGCTGTATCTATAGTATTCTCAGAAGGTTTTACTATTGCACAGTTTCCTGATGATATTGCTCCAACTAAAGGTGCAAATACCAGTTGAAATGGATAATTAAATGGACCTATTATTAAGCAAACACCGTAAGGCTCTTTATATATGTAGCTTCTAGCTGGAAAATGTACTATTGACGTTCTCCTTGTTTCCTTTTTAGCCCATTTTTTCACATTCTTTATATGAAGATTTATTTCATCATATACTAATCCAATTTCAGTAGCATAAGTTTCAAAAGCAGATTTACTTAAATCCTTTTTTAACGCATTAATTATTTTATCCTCATTGTCTTTTATAATTCTCTTAAGTTTCTCTAAGTTTTCTATCCTAAATTCTACATCTTTAGTTTTTCCCTCATAAAAAAATTTTTTTTGGTAGTTAAAAATTTCTAATATATCCCTCATATTCTCATCCTTTTAACTAATTTTATTTATTTAAAATTTTATCATAAACTAAATTATCTTTAAATATTTTTAGAGGTATTTTAAACTCTGGCATTCCAAATGCATAAGGAGCTATTTCATAATAATCAAAATAAACTACTAGGTTACCATCTTCTATATAAAAACCTTGTTCTTCGCTAATTCCTTTAAAACCATCTTTACCTTGAAAATAATTATTTGGATTTTTAGAAATTTCTTCACTTATAATTTTATTTATAAAACATTTATAATCATAGTTTTCTTTAAACAAGTTAGCTAATTTAATTTTATTACCTTTATCCATATCTATGTTATAAGATTTTCTAGTGGTTATTCCGTGTGCCCCTCCAGTATATTGATAATAATCTATGTATAGACTTAATATTTCATTTTTATTTTTTACTATGTAATTTGATGTCAATTCGTAAGGAAAAACAGGTTCCTCTACTTTAGGAGCTCCAAAATAATCCTTTGCCAACTTTTCCACATCCATTATCCACATTTCAGTCCACTCACTAATTTCATTGTTGATAACTTTTTCTTGCTCTTTATTCTTCAAACAATTTATTTGAGGGATTTTGACATTAATTTTCAAATACTTGTAATCCTTTGTAATTTTCTTATCCACAACACAATTGCTTTCGACAATATTAGGTTGAAAATTTATTAACAACGCCTGTGGACAAATGTGGACAAGTTCTAATATAGTTATAAAAGTTATAATTAACCTATTGAATAACTTCATTTTATACTTCCTCCCTTTTCTACAATTAATAATAAATTCTATAGTGTTTTTATTATTATCTACATCATTGTTGATAATTATTAATAATCATATCAACAATTTTTTCACAAGTTATCCACAACCCTTTGTGGATTATGTGTACAAAATCCAGTTTTTCCCTAAGGCAAGCTGTTAAAAGTTTAATTTTTCTATTAATTTATCTTATAAACCCTTATAATTACTGGCTTCTATCTACCTGTGGATAACTTTTATAATGATAATTTTAATTTTTTTATTATTCTAACTTACTATAATTTTTTCTAAGAAAACTTTAAAAATAAAAAAGTAAGTTTAGAAAAAACAAATTTTCTAAACTTACCCTTAATATTTATAAATTTTAATTATCTACCTCTTTAGTTTTTCCAGAATTTTTTATTAACATTCCTAACGATCTTAATTCTTCATTAGTTAAATCTCTCCACTCACCAATCTTAAGATTTCCTAGCTTAATATTCATTATTCTTATTCTTTTTAATTTAACCACATTATAACCTAATGCACTAGTCATTCTTCTTATTTGCCTATTCATTCCTTGAGTTAATATTATTCTAAAGGTTCTTTCTCCCTCTTTAGTAACAATACATTTTTTTGTTACAGTTCCTAATATTTCAACTCCATTTGCCATAGATTTTATAAATTTATCATCTATAGGTTTATCTACCGTTACTATATATTCTTTCTCATGATTATTTCCAGCTCTTAAGATCTTATTAACTATATCTCCATCATTAGTTAATAAAATTAATCCTTGTGAATCTTTATCTAATCTTCCTATGTGGAATATTCTTTTATCATGCTTTATAAAATCTACTATATTTCCTTTTATTTTCTTCTCTGTTGTACATGTAATTCCAACAGGCTTATTTAATGCTATATAAACTAATTCCTCTTCTTTTCTAATTAACTTTCCATCTACTTTTACTTTTTGATTAGATAATACTCTAGTTCCCATTGATGCTTTTTCACCATCAATAGTTACTCTACCACTTTCAATTAATTTATCAGCTTCTCTTCTTGAACACATTCCTGTTTCACTTATATATTTATTTAACCTTATTGAATCGCCTCTATCATCATGTATAATTATAGAATTATTTTCTTTAGGTATTTTCTTCATCTTTTGTATCACCTTCTATAGTTTTTGGTTTAGGATTAAAATTATGCTGATTCCCTGAATTATTATATTTTACATAAATACCACTCTCATTTATAAAAGCTTCCGTTTCATGTAAAGTGCCATATTCTACTGGCTTTCCTGTAATGACTACAGTTACTCCATCGTTAGGAATCATATCATTTTGAAATGCATAATTTAATATTTTACACAGTCCATCATCTACGTCATTATCTAATATATCTAATGAACTTAACATTTCTTCACCTTTAGTAGTAGGGCTATACGCTTTTATAATCCTATTAAAATAATTTACTTCTAATTTAACAGAAGAAGTAGTCTCTATTATTACAGTATTATTTACACTTTTATACTTATGCACTATCAGTCCTACCATAAATATTAATAGTAATATTAATATTGATATATGTAACTTATAGTGCTTTATTCCCTTTTTTATTTCTCCATGAACCTCCATACCAATTTCATGAGATTCTTTAACTTTTATATTTTTAAATTCACCTTTAGATGTAAGTATAATACATGAATTAAATTTATTTAAAACAACTATTCCTGAAAATTCTTTTATTTTCTTTAACTGCTTTTCTTCATTTATTTCATTTACTCCTAATATACTCACATTTTCTTCTATTTTTAAATAATCTTGAATATATCCATACTTAGGGTTTGCTAAAATAGTTACATACGTTATTATATAATCTCTCCAAGTTTCTAAAAAACCCCTTGCTATAGGCATTCTTTTTATTAACTTCCCTATTGGCAACTCATTTTTCTCAATTAAATAATCATATATTTCAAATTCCCCTAAAATAAAATAAGCAATATTTAAAATTAAATTTCTAGTAGAATATTGTGGTTCATCCGTTGTCAAATCTTTAAATAAAATCTTATAATTATTTAGTTCCTCTGCTAATAGAACTATTTCTTCTCTATGCTTTTCATAATCTCCTTCCTTGACTATACTAAGTGGAGTCTTTGAAGAAAACTTATATTTATCCTTTTCAAAATCGCTCATTTTTCTCCTCCATAAGCATTAGATATCCTTTGATGATACTAAAGTTCCTTTAACTATATATCTTTCTTTTGCCCCCACTGTGCATGTTACTAGGGTTATAGTTGCATCTTTTGTGTTTTCTAATACATCTACTCTATCAGGAGCTACAACAAAACCATCATCTACTTTATATATAAATTCTTTTCCTTTGCTCTTAACTATAATATCATCGCCTTTTTTAACTTTATATAAATTTATAAAGGCTTCTGAATAATTTGATACTCTATGTCCTGCTACTGCGAAATTTCCCTTTTCTCCTGGTTCAGCTGTTCCTTCAAAATGGCCTAAATAATATTGAAGAACATCGTCTGTTATCCCCTCTACTAAACCTTGTGATAAATTAATTGACGGTATTTCAACTAAAGCTACTGGTTTATATCCATCTATTGTAGTTGGTTCATTTTCTTTTCCCTCTGATCCCTCATCTTTTATTACATCTTGTAATATTTGCTGTAACTGTTGTTGCTTTTTATTAGTTTGAATTTTATTATAGACAGTAAAACTTATTAAAAAAATACCTACACAAATTAAAATTAGTCCTATTCCCCTTCTAAACTTTTCTTTCACCACAAAACCCTCCACCTTATAACATTTATTTTTTTTTTACATATATTATATCATAACAATGTATTTTTTTATGATATATATTCTATAAAATTTCAACTTATCTATCTCTATCTTCGAGGTGATTTTATGAATAAAAAAGTTATTTATGTTGACTTTGTTTTTAGAAAAAAAAGAACCTCATCATACAAATTTCATTTTCTTTCACTACTTAATCTTAAAATAAAATATTTTCTATATAGTTTTTTTAAGAAAGAAGAAGTTTATGAGTCTAAAATCTATCCTTTCAAAAAAATATTATAAGTATAAGTACCTTTATGATAAAATAAGCTTATTATATTTTATTTTAGAGGTGAAAGCGTATGAGAATAGGATTAGGATATGACGTACATCGTTTAGTAGCAGAAAGAAAACTAATATTAGGTGGGGTCGATATACCTTATAAAAAAGGTTTACTTGGACATTCTGACGCAGATGTACTTGTCCATGCTATAATGGATTCTCTTTTAGGTGCATCGGCACTTGGTGATATAGGAAAACATTTTCCTGACACAGATCCTAAATATAAAGGAATTTCTAGTATAAGTCTTCTAGAAGAAGTAGGTAAACTATTGGTCAAAAATGGATATTCTATAAACAACATAGATTCAACCATTATTGCACAAAAACCTAAAATGGCTCCTCATATCCAAACAATGAGAGAAAATATAGCTAATGCTCTTAAAATTAATTTAGATCAAATAAATGTTAAAGCAACAACTGAAGAAGGACTTGGTTTTACAGGTAAAGAAGAAGGAATTTCTTCTCAAAGCATCTGTTTGCTTAGTAAAATTAATAAAAAATAAGAGCTTAAAAAGCTCTTATTTTTTTCTCCAGTGCCAGTATATAGCTATTATTGCGCATATACCCATTAAATATGGATAAAATAAATATTTCATTATTCCAAATGGTGATATAACAGCTAGTCCAGCTGCTGATATTAATTGTGCTCCATAAGGTATTATCCCCTGAAATACACATGAGAACATGTCCATTATTCCTGCAACTCTTTTAGGTTCTAAATCAAATTCATCTGATATATCCTTTGCTATAGGACCTACTGTTACAATAGCTACAGTATTATTTGCAGTACATATATCAACTAAACTTACTAAAGTAGCAATTCCAAACTCTGCTCCCCTTTTAGATTTAAAGTTTTTAAGACCCTTATGAAGTATGAACTCTATTCCACCATTAAATTTTATTATTTCAATTGTTCCAGCTATTAATAATGATATTATTATAAGTTCACTCATTCCACTTATCCCATTTGATATAGATCCAAATAAACCTACTAAATTGAAACTACCATAAGCTAATCCTATAATTGCAGATATTAGTATTCCACCTAGTAAAACTAAAATTACATTTACTCCAGCTAGTGCAGATGCTATTACAGCTATATATGGAAGTATCTTAACAAAAGTATATTCAACAGTTTCTACATTTGTAACATTAGCCCCCTTTGTTAAAAACCAAAGAATTAATGCAGTTGCTATTGCTGCTGGTAAAACTATTTTAAAATTCATTTTAAATTTATCTTTCATTTCACAGCCTTGAGTTCTTGTTGCTGCAATTGTAGTATCTGATATTATTGATAAATTATCTCCAAACATAGATCCACTTACAACAGCACCTACTGCTAATGCTGCAGTAATTCCTGTTCTGTCTGCTATTCCTACTGCAATTGGAACTAATGCCACTATTGTTCCCATGGAAGTACCAACTGATAATGCTATAAAACAAGCTATTATAAACATTCCTGGTATTAATAAACTACTTGGAAGTAACGATAATCCTAAATTTACAGTTGAATCAACGGCTCCCATATCTCTTGCAGTTTGTGCAAAAGCTCCAGCTAAAATAAATATTAATACCATCAATAATATATTAGGGTTTCCTGCCCCCTTACAAAAAGTTTCAACTTTAGTTTCAAACTTTTCCTTTCTATTCATAATTATAGCAGTTAATGCTGCTGCTAAAAAAGGTACTATAACCGATACTGCATAAAAATCTTTAGCTATTAAAGATATTCCTAAATATACTACTATAAATATGCCTAAAGGTAACAATGCTAATGCTGATGATTTACTTTCCATCTCTTCTCCTCCTGTTTTATAAAGCTTCCTTTTAAACCGTCATTAATAAAAAAAGCTTCTGATTTTATCAGAAGCTTAAATAACTTATTTAAAAAAGTATATACTACGCCTCTTATCTACCAGGTTTAACCTGCAGGATTTAGCACCATAAAAACTAATGACTGTCTTTTGGTTGCTGGGTTTCATAGGGCCAGTCCCTCCACCACTCTTGATAAGATATTATTTTTTTAATTTTTTCTATTTCATATTATCAATTTAATACTAATCTGTCAATATAAAAATTATATTTATATATTATATTTAAAATCTAGTTAATATATTACTAATATAATAAAACATTAAATTGAAAAATAAAAAAAGATTAGCTTATGCTAATCTTTAATGGTGCGTCATCAGGGATTCGAACCCGGGACACCCTGATTAAGAGTCAGGTGCTCTACCAACTGAGCTAATAACGCATATGGAGCGGGTGATGAGAATCGAACTCACGTAACTTGCTTGGAAGGCAAGGGCTCTACCATTGAGCTACACCCGCATGTCTTACTGACAGTAATTATTATAATATACATAATAATTACTGTCAATAGTTTTTTTAATATTCTAAATAACTTCTGTGAGAGATTTCAATAAAATATCTTTAAATTTCTCACCTATACTTTTATCTTCTACTGCATTTCTACAAATTTCTAGCCACTTTTCTGTATTCACGCTGACACGTTCTTCAAATTCACTTTCTGTTGAAGTCATATAACTAGATGAAATTACAAATTCACCTAACTCTTCTGCATTTTTAAATATCTTTATATATAAAAATTCTGTCTGATCTCCATACCACGTTCTATTAAACTCTCTAACGAATTTTAATATTTCGGGAAGGACTTTTCCAGTTGGTAAATCCCAACACTTCTTCAACATTTGTAATTGCTTTGTCATTTTAACAGATTCTTCTTTAGTTATTTTCTTGCTAACTTCTGCATCTTTTATTATTTTTTCAACTGATATATTTGGTACTTTTAAAATTAGTCTATCTTTACCATAGATCCACTTATAAAAAGCTTCCTGTAAAAAGGAATATTGAATATACCCCAATAATGCTTTTTCATCTGGAAAATAGCTCCATATATTATTTAGACCATTATTCCTAGAGTAAATTAATGTGTGAATGTAAAGGCTCTTATCTGTTGGGGGTGTATCCATAAACATATGTCCTCTTATCGTTTTGTTCTCACTTATAAGATTTTCCCAGTAGTCAAAAGAGTTGTAATTATGTCTCACCTTTATCACCTTTCTTTCTACTATATAATATATTATATAGTATAACGTACCATCTTTTCAAGTTATTTCATCGCGTATTAAAGGTTATTAAAAATCATTTTTATGAATAAACATTCTGAAAACTTCCTGTTAATACCTTTGAAATTCAACTATTTTTCCCTTATAATTTATATAAGGATAGTATAAAAGGAGGCTTTGCTTTGTACCACTGTGAAATTTGCGGCGCACCAGCAGATATTCATCATATAGTCCACAAACATGAAGGTGGATACGATTTTGATTTAAATTATAAATATCTTTGTAACCTTCATCACAGAGGAAAAAATGGTCCTCATAATTGCATTGAAACTGATTTAAAGTACAAACTCGAATTACAGGATAAACTGTACAAGCTTCTTCCAAAAGATCACTATAATGCAAAAGAACTTCTAGAAATCTTAAGATTACCTAGTTGCTCTCTTAAAAGATTAATTAAAAATCTTAAGCTATATAAAGAAGGTTATCTTAAAGATGAAATTATTAAAAACCTTATGGGTGGAAAACTTTATTTCCATTCTATGTTAGATGAACTTGAACTTGAACGTTTATTTAATAATATTAATATTAGCTAAAAATTAGCTTATTATTCAATATAGAGAGACTTTAATTACCACTTTTCATTATTTTAAAAATTTATTACAACAAAAAAAGTAACACAATTAATTGTGTTACTTTTTTGGAGCGGAAGACGGGATTCGAACCCGCAACTTTCACCTTGGCAAGGTGACACTCTACCGTTGAGTCACTTCCGCAAATTATATATAATTTGGTGCAGATGAAGGGAGTCGAACCCCCACGCCAATGGCGCTAGATCCTAAGTCTAGTGCGTCTGCCAATTTCGCCACATCTGCTTATCTTATATATTAATTATATAAAATACATAAAAGAAAATCAAGATGGAAATTAACTAATTATCCTTTTATTTATATGTTGACATTAATATTTTATATCATTATAATTAATAGCAAATAATAAAAAAATACGTTGAAGAGAAGAGTAAACTAATCCTTCATTTCCAGAGAGAGAATACACTTGGTGTAAGTATTCTTATATGAACTTAGTTGAAAACCACCTCTGAGTGACTCTAATAAAGTCCGTTTTATCACGTTACGATAATTACTTAAGTGGCCTATTTTATTAGGTAATTAAGGGTGGAACCGCGGGAAGTTTTTGCTCTCGTCCCTTTTCTATATATTATTATTTATGTAGAAATTGTGATGAGAGCTTTTTTTATTTATTAAATTATTATTTTGTTTATAATAAATTACGTTTTGAGAGGAGAAAACTATTATGATTAAAATTACTTTAAAAGATGCTTCAGTTAAAGAATTTGAAGCTGGAGTTTCAGTTCTTGATATAGCTAAATCCATTAGTGAAGGTTTAGCTAGAAATGCTTGTTGTGGAATAGTTAATGGAGAAGTTGTAGATTTACGTTACATAGTTAATAAAGACTCTGATCTTGCTATTTGCACTTTTGACTCTAAAGAAGGTAAAGCTGCTTTAAGACATAGCATTTCTCATGTATTAGCTTATGCAGTTAAAAGACTATTCCCTAATGCTAAGTTAGCAATAGGCCCTTCAATAGATAATGGATTCTATTATGATTTTGACTTAGAAAAATCTTTCACTTCTGAGGATTTAGTTAAAATTGAAGATGAAATGAGAAAAATAATAAAAGAAAATCCTCCAATAGAAAGATTTGAACTTTCAAGAACTGAAGCTTTAAAGCTTATGGAAGAAGCTAATGAGCCTTATAAAATTGAATTAATTAATGATTTGGGAAAAGATGAAGTTATTTCATTCTATAAAATTGGTGACTTTACTGATTTATGTGCTGGTCCTCATATAATGTCATTAAAGTCTGTTAAAGCAATTAAACTTATAAGAAGTGCAGGAGCTTATTGGAAGGGTGACGAAAAGAATAAAATGCTTTCAAGAGTTTATGGAACTGCTTTCTTAAAGAAATCTGATTTAGATGCTTATTTAGAAGCTTTAGAAGAAGCTAAGAAAAGAGACCATAATAAACTTGGAAGAGAACTTGGAATATTCACAACTGATGAAAATGTTGGGCAAGGACTTCCTTTAATAATGCCTAAGGGAGCTAAAATAATTCAAACTCTACAAAGATGGGTTGAAGATGAAGAGGATAAAAGAGGTTATGTACTAACTAAAACTCCTTCAATGTCAAAAAATGATTTATTTAAAGTTTCAGGTCACTGGGATCACTATAAAGATGGAATGTTTGTTTTAGGCGACGAAGAAAATGATGATGAAGTTATGGCCTTAAGACCTATGACTTGTCCATTCCAGTTTGCTATTTATAACTCAGATCAACATAGCTACAGAGATCTACCTATAAGATATGCTGAAACATCTACTCTTTATAGAAATGAGTCTTCTGGAGAAATGCATGGATTAATTCGTGTTAGACAATTTACTTTAGCTGATGGTCATATAGTTTGCACACCTGAACAAATCGAGCAAGAATTTAAAGGTTGTGTTGAATTAATTAATCATATAATGAGCACTTTAGGAATAGATGGAGATATATCTTATAGATTCTCTAAATGGGATCCAAATAATACTGAAAAGTATATAAACAATCCTAAAGCTTGGGAAGAAACTCAAGTATTAATGAAAGGTATATTAGATCATCTTAATATAGACTATATAGAAGCTGATGGTGAAGCTGCTTTCTATGGACCTAAATTAGATATCCAATTTAAAAATGTTCATGGAAAAGAAGATACAATAATAACTATTCAAATCGACTTTGCTCTTGCAGAAAGATTTGATATGACTTATATAGATAAAGATGGTAATAAAAAACGTCCTTATGTTATTCATAGATCATCAATCGGATGTTATGAAAGAACTTTAGCAATGCTTATAGAAAAATATGCTGGTGCATTCCCTACTTGGTTAGCTCCAACTCAAGCTATAGTTCTTCCAATATCAGATAAGTATAACGATTATGCTGAATCAATAGTTAAAGATTTCAAAAATTCAGGAATAAGAATTTCAGGAGATTATAGAGCTGAAAAAATCGGATATAAGATTAGAGAAGCTAGACTTGAAAGAATACCTTATATTTTAGTTGTTGGTGAAAAAGAAGCTGCTAATAATGAAGTTGCTGTAAGAAGCAGAAAAAATGGTGAAGAAGGAGCTATACCTACTTCTGAATTAAAAAATAGATTAATATTAGAAATTGCTAATAAAGAAAAATAAAATCTATTTAAATAAAATAGTCACTTACTAAAAGTAAGTGACTATTTCTATATTGTAAATTTAAAATATATAATATAATTAAATATTATACCTTAGTGATGAGAACATCCATGATGATTACATGTATGATTCATTGAAAACTCATGTAATTTATCATCATTAAATGCTTTTATATTATCTGCTATAGTTCCTTCTACAGCTCTGTAAACTTTAATTCCTAAAGAATTTAACTTAGCTATAGCTCCTTGACCAATTCCTCCTACTATTACAGCATCTACAACTTCTCCTGATAATGCTTTTATAGGTTGACATTTTCCATGCTCATGTTCTAAATCTCCATTATCTACAGTTGAAACTTCATCTTTTTCTAAATCACATATTACAAATAGTGGAGCTGATCCAAAGTGTCCGTATGGTACACTCTCCATTCCTTCATTTGATTTAACTGGGAAACAAATTCTCATATCTAATCCTCCTCTAATAAATTTTTACAACAAACCTTCTTAGATTTGCAATTATTTTTACATTTTAAAATGTTAAAATCATTAATATTTAATTTATTATTAATTGAGCTTATATCATCATTTATTAATAAGCTCATAAAATCTATAGCATCTTCTAAAACACTTTTATTTAAGTCATAAATAACATAATAGCCCTTTTTATATCCTGTTATCAAATTAACATCTTTTAATATCTTTATATGTTGAGAAACTGCCGCTTCTGATATATTTAAATGTCTTGCAATACCTTTTGCACATATATTTTTTTTAGATAACAATACTAATATTTTTATTCTTGTTTCATCTCCAACTGCTTTAAAAACTTTAACTTTTTCTTTCATACTTATCCCCTGTTTTAATTAAGTATTTGCTTAATTAAATTATAATACTCTTAATTAAATTTAACAAGTATATTTATAAATAAAAAAAATAATTAAGTCTACAAAAATAGACTTAATTATCTTCATTCTAATTTTCTTTATTGTTATTATCATTTTTCTTTTTATAATATATAACCCCACCACCTATAGCTATTATTACTATTACTCCAATTGCTATAGTTACACCTGTTGATTTTTCTGCCTTTTCTACAGATGAGTCTTTATCAGATTCAGATAACTTATCAAATCCTATTTGTGAAGTTGTTTTATCATTTGTTAAAGTATCTTTATACATTATATAATAAGCTGAGGCTGACCAGCTAAAATTCTTAGTATGTAATCCTTCTCCTGTTTCTGGATTATAATTTTCTCTTATAGGTCCATCACTAATTAACCCTTCTGCATTATCAAATAATTTCTTGGATAAAGTTAATGCATCATCATAATAACCATAATTTTGAAGAGCTTCTACACCATATAGAGCCTGATCTAACCAAACAGGTCCTCTCCAATATTTATTAGGATCAAACTTAGGGTTATCTTTTGAAGCTGTTGGTAATGGAACAAAGGTATTAAACATTTCAGGATCCATCATAGCTTTTCTAACACCTTCAGCTTCTTCTTTTGTTGCCATCTTAGCCCATAGAGGTATCCAACCTTCAGTTCCCTTTCCTCTATTTACAAGAAGCTTCTTTTCACTACCATTATCGTTTATTTGTAAATCATAGAAGAATCCGGTTTCTTTATCATACATATTTTTACTTACATAATCTTTAAGATCTTTAGCTTCCTTTTCATATTTTTTAGAGTCTTTATCTTTTCCTAACTCATCTGCCATTGATTTTAGAAATCCTTTTTCTGCATAAAGATATGCATTTAAATCAACTGATTCTTGATTAATAGAATATCCAACTAGTTTTCCATCTTTATCTTTATTTTCAAAGACTTTAACACCTATATCACCTTCTCCATAACCTTCTTCATCGAATCTAGTAGCATTATCCATTCCACTTTCCCATGCCGCAGCTAATATTCTTTCTTCATCGCTATTATTTAAGTCATGTACCATTCCTCCATATTCAACTACGCCATTCTTATCATGGTCTCTATTTCTATACCACCACTCATGATATGCTACTAATTTAGGATACATCTCATTTAAAAATTCTTTATCTCCCGTAGATTTATATACATTCCAGACTGACCAAGCTGCTAAAGCAGGCTTTGAATTTCTTTCATTCCAATTTCCGCCTTCACCGCCTCTTGCTTCATCTTGATTGTAAAATATAGCATCAATTATAGCTCCTTCATCTTCAGGTCTTATTGAATCCCCTTTTTGTATTTGATAATCAAATAGTGCTTTTATATTATTTTTAGCTAGTTCACCATCAAATTGTGCTGTTGCAACTGCTTGTTTCCATGAATCCCATGCCCAAAATCCAACAAACCATTTATATGATAGTGATGGGATTACTCCATCATGCTTAAGAGCCCCTGCTGCACTTCTCCAGTTAGTCATTAAAGTAATCATTGATTTTACTGCTGCATTTTTATATTTTTCGTCTGTTGTTTTTGTTTCATCCTTAAATGTTTGATTTATATATCCTTGCCAACGAGTTTCGTTATCTGCAAATTGCTTATCTGTATCTGTAAAAATATCTTTTACTTTATCTTTTTCTTTATTTAACTCATCACTTGTAAAAGTGTAACTTTCTGCAGTATATGTTTTAAAATTTTGTTTACTTGGTATCTTAACTACATCATTTAAAATAGTTTTATATGTATTTTCATCTACTGTTGTACTAGTATTCCCCTCATACTTTACTACAAATTTAGTTTGATCATTTGAGAAGAAGGACCAAGTTGATCTTATATTTGAAAAATTCACTTGAACGCCTTCACTATTCGCCTCTAATGTTTGATTTAAATCATAGACTTTATTTCCTTCATCATCTTTCTTTAATGCATAAGGTGATTTATTAAATATATTACCAGTCCATTCAAGCTTTAAGTTAAGTTCTTTATCAGTATTATTAACTATTTCAGTTCTTACTAATGCAGTTCTATTTGTTGCAAATATTAAATCTAAGTTAAGAGTTAAATCTGTTAATTCATATTTTTGAACTAATTTTCCTGGATAAAAATCAAAAGAAGTTTTAGCTGATGTTAGATCATATGGTGCATTTGTATTAGCATCTATTATTTTAATTTTACTAATACTATCAGACATATTTATAGGATATTCTTCTCCTACTATTAACGGACCTGTAAAACCTCCATATAAATTAGTATCCCCTGACTTAGGCAAGTAATAAGCATGCCATGCCCCCATATCAGAAAAAGGATTATCAACATTGGTTGAATAATCATCATTTAGATCAATTTGGGGACTTCCAGTTACATCAAGTACATTTTTAAAATCTGCTATTTGAGCTCTTTTATCTTCTGCTAGTACATTAACAAAACTAAAGTTACCAAATAATGCTGTTGTTACAATAGCTGTCGCTACTATTTTTTGTATATTTTTTATAGCCATCTTAACATTTCTCCTTTTCAAAGTTGTATTACTAATAATAAGTCACATAGTAAATGTTAAAATCCACCACCACTTTACTTATTTTCTCAGTACATTTTTTAGTATGTTAAGATTTCATTTAATTTATTCTATTAATGAACTACGTAAAATTCTCTAATTTTATTATTTTGTCATTAAAATAGCACCCTACAATAAGGTGCTATCTTAAAAGTTTTATTTCTCAAATATTTACAAGATTTAGCACCACACATATACAGTAGGTTGCTAGATTTCTTAGGGCCAGTCCCTCCACAATTCTTAATAAAAGTCTAATTCCCAATTAAATTATATTTTCATTATACACTATACTATAATTCTTTTAACTATTTTTACCATTACATATTAATTATTCTATCTTCTGTAATAATATAATTTACATTAATATCATATTCGTCAACATCTATAGAATTCTTTATTTGAAGTTCATAGGCTAAAGCAACTCTATTACTATTTAATTTTATTTCAGATAAATATCTATCATAGTATCCTCCTCCATATCCTATACGATTTCCTTTAAGATCAAATACTACTCCTGGAACTATTATTAAATCTAATTTATCTTTTTCTATACTTCCTTCAAATGAATTTGGTTCTAATATTCCATAATTATCTTCCATAAGATTATTTAAAGAAGTAATCTGAACTGCCTTCATTTCCTTAATTTCTTTAATTATTTTAGGAACAAATATTTTCTTTCTATCTTTTATAGCTATATTTATAAATTCTTTTGTATTTATCTCACTACCATAATTTATATATACAAAAATATTATTACTATTCTTATATAATTCACTATCTAAAAGTGCCCTTAATATTTTATTATCTTTTTTACATTTTTCTTCCTTACTTAAATCATTTCTAAATTCCAGTACTCTATTTCTTAATTCTTTTTTCTTCATCCATTAACACCTCTTTATATAAATGAATTCGTCATACCTACTTTATTATTAATATAAATTTATATTTCACCAAAATCAATTTACGTTATATTCATATAATTTCACTCTAATAATATTTTATCATATGAAATTTATAGATATCTTAATTTTTATTCTATTTATCTTAATTTAGTATAACTTTTAGCTTGTATAATTATCAATATATATGACATATATATAATATATTAAATATATGTCATATAAGAAAAATATATTTAAATATATTTTTCTTATATATCATTGACTTAATAGAATATTAATACTATACTTAGAGAATACTATAATTAATATATATCGCGGGGTGGAGCAGTTGGCAGCTCGTTGGGCTCATAACCCAAAGGTCGTAGGTTCAAGTCCTGCCCCCGCAACCATATTTCCCATAATGCCGCGGGATGGAGCAGTTGGCAGCTCGTCGGGCTCATAACCCGAAGGTCGTAGGTTCAAGTCCTGCTCCCGCAACCAAAAAAAGAACTATACAAAATGTATAGTTCTTCAGTTTGTTGAAAAACCTCTGTTAAAAAACAGAGGGTTTTTCTATTATTAATTATGAATAAAACTTATATTTAAAATATCATCCAAAATAATACGAATAAAATCTAAAAGTAGCAAAGATAGTCTTGTTGCTATCTTTTTCATATTCTGCACTGCTGCAGTTAGTAGGCATTGCTCGGATACTTTTTCGCGTCCGCGGAAGCGAGCATAGCGAAGCCCATGCAAATTTTTTGAATCTGCGAAGCTTCGCTCAACTGTTTCTTTTCTTCTATTGTAAATTCCCTTTCCTTTTTCAGTTTTAAGAAAGTTCTTATTATCATCTTTATGATTTTCCCAAACATGTCGTCTAATTGTTTTATATTTAGCTTTTTCTCCAAGACACTTATCTTTATGAGGGCAATACATACAAATTTCTTCAAAACATCTATATTCTCTATAGCCTTCGCGAGTCGTAGTTTTATATATTAACGCAACATTATTGGGGCAAATATAGATATCTTTATCATAGTCATAAATATATTTATTCTTAGTATACATTCCTTTTTTATGAGGAGAACGTCTATATGCAACTACTGGTGTTATATCTCTATCTACAATCCCCTTGAAAATAGGATTACTTGAATATCCTGCATCTAAACCAAGATATTTTGGCTTTATACTAAATACTTCTTTAATTCTATCTATTCTATTTAGTATTGGCTCGCTATCGCTGACATTACCAGGGGTAACATGTACATCCATAATAATATTATTTTTACTATCTACAGTTCTATGATCTAAATAAAAGAATCCTTCTGGTTTATTATCTCTCATCATATATCCACTATCAGGATCTGTAGTACTTTTCTTAATTTGCTTTGTTTCTTCTTTTTCTTTTCTTGGTTTTAAAGGTTTTTTATTATGATTTTCTCTATCTAAATTCACATCAATATCTAGTTGTTCTATATACTCTTTAGGTGTTACTTGTACTTCAATTTTTTCAAACTTACGCTTATTAGCATTAGCTTTTATATGTGTTGAATCAGAGTAAAGAATCTTACCACCAACTAATCCTTTTTCCATAGCTTGAAGAACTATATTATCAAATATTTTTTGTGGAATATCAGTACCTTTAAATCTTCTAATTCTATTTTGACTTATTGTAGATGAATCTGGAATTTTTTCAGTAATTGAATAACCTAAAAACCATCTATATGCTAAGTTTACTTCTATGTCTTTAACTAGTTGCCTTTCGGAGCGGATGCCATAAAGATATCCTATAAATAACATTTTAAATAGTACTACTGGATCAACAGCTGGTCGACCATTTGTATGGCAATACAAATCATTAGTTAACTCTCTAATAAATGAAAAATCTATGTATTTATCAATTTTTCTTAATAAATGGTCTTTCGGAACTAATTGTTCTAGCATAACCACTTCCATTTCATTTTGCGCTTGTCTTCTTTCGTTTATCATCACCAAAACCCCTATGTAATAAATTAATATATTTTAAATTATATTACATATTTGTATAAAATTAAAGACTGCTGACACTTTGTCAGCAGTCTGAAGAACTATACAAAATGTATAGTTCTTTTTATATTAATATCCTACTTCATCCCCTACTACTATTACAGTAAATCTACCTGGGAATTTTGCTCCATTATTTACTACTGATAAATAGTTACATACTCTTCCCTTTACAAAACAATCCTCACATATTCCACTTTCAGCACATGGAGTCTTATGATTTATTCTTTTTGCGTTCATTATAGCAACCTTTTTTATTCTAGCTAATGCTTCATCCATATCTTTAACCATCTTATTTGCACCAATAACTACTATTACCTTTTTAGGTCCAAATATCATACCTGCTGCTCTATTACCTGAACAATCCATATTAACAAGTTCTCCAGCTTCTGTTACTGCATTAGTACTAGTTATTAAATAATCAGCTACCATTGATTGTCTCATAATTTCTACAATTTCTACAAAAGGTAGATCTTGATATCTATCATAAAATTTATAATTTCCATTTCTTATAGTATTAACTAAATCCATTTCATTTAAAGTTACCGATCCACCTAATGCAATACTTGATCCTTCTGGAACTAATTCTAAAACCTTTTCTTTTGCCTCCATTACATTATCTACATATATAGCATTATATTTTCTTTCATTTAATATATCTACTAACTTCTTTCCATCGCATTCAAGTTTCCACTTTTTAACCTTGTCCATTTTAAAATTACCCCTTTTCCTAAAAATCATTATTGTTATTATAATATTAACATATTTCTTTCAAGTTAGTAAACCGGTTTTTAAAATTAGTTAATAATTTTCAAATAATTAAATACTTTTGAATAATTTTTTTTCCTTTGCCCAATTATAAGTATATATAATTATATAATAGGTGGGCTTATGAAGAAAAAATTTAATTTCTTAATTTTAACATTAATATTATTCATATTTTTACCATCAAATTTCATTAATGCTAATTCATTAGAAAATAATACTGAACCGAAATATATTATTTATATTGATGTTAACTCTTTTACCTTGAACCTAATTGATAAACAAACTAAAAAAATTGTTAAAACATATCCTGTGGCAGTTGGAAAACCTAAAACACCCTCTCCTATAGGAACATGGCAAATAACAAGCAAAGCCCTTATGAAAGATGCTTATGGAGGGTATTGGATGGGATTAAATGCACCATGGGATACTTTTGGAATTCATGGAACAAATAGACCTGATTCTATTGGTACTATGGCTTCTGGTGGATGTATTAGAATGTATAATCACAACGTTAAAGAATTATTTAATTTAGTTGAATATGGAACTTCAGTAGTCATTAGTGGAGGACCAAATTGGAGATTTTCTCAATATAATAGAGTTATAAAACCTAATGATAAAGGTACAGATGTTTATTTAGTTCAAGTGAAACTTAAAGCTCTTGGCTACTTTCCTTATGATGTTAATGGCATTTATGAACTTTCACTAGAAAATGCTGTGCTTCAATATAGGTCAGAACATCATTTGTCAGAAACAAAAGAAATAGATGGTGAATTTTTAGATTCAATTGGTTTATGGAAATTTGAATAGAAAAAGAGTGCTTTCGCACTCCTTTTCTATTTAAAGAATCTTTTATTTTTTTCTAAAATAAACTTTGCTACTCCATCATCATTATTACTACTTATTACCGCTGTTGCTATTTTCTTTAAACTTTCTGTTGCATTTTCTGTTGCATAACATTCATCAGAAATTTTAAACATTGGAATATCATTAACATTATCACCAAAAGTTATAAGTCTATCTGAATCTACATAATTGGATAGTAAATTTATTGCATTTGCCTTAGAAGCTTCTGAACTATATGCTTCTAAGAAATATCCATCTCCATAAATATCTCTATAATAATCTACAGTAATTCCTTCTATGATTTTAAGTTTATCATATATAGGCTTAACAATTTCTAATTTATCAAAAATTATAAAATTTATAATTTCTGATCCTTCACTTGCCTTATAATAATCCGCTACCTTAATAAAGGTTTTTAAAGGCTTATTACATCTTTCATCATAAAAATTTTCTTCCATACTACAGGTAAAATCCTTATGGTACACCCATAAATGATTATCTTTTATTGCATAAACAAAGCAATTTTTCTTATGTTCCTTAAAAATATCTAATACCTTTATAACTGATGAGTCCTTAATTTTTTTAATATCAATATATTTATTTTCATTTATATCGTATATTAACACACCATTCATCATTGCAACTGGTAACGTAATATGTATTCCTTTTAAAATATCTACTGCTGTGGCGGGTGTCCTTGCTGTAGCTACAGTAAACTGAAGTCCTTTGTTTATTAGTCTATTTAGTTTATCTTTAGAAAAATTACTTATTTCTTTATCACTATTTAATAGTGTACCATCTAAATCTGAAACATATAAATCCATCTTATATCCTCTTCTTCTATAGTTTTAATTTATTATATATTTAAATATTTTTTATTGTTACTATTTTAAGTTTTTAAAATCTAATTAACTCATATAATTTTATACTAGTTTTATTTATGTATACTCTAGTATAATATACTTTAATCATAAATAAAAATATTATATTAAGGAGAGTATTATGGAATCTGCTAAATATTATATAAAAAAATTAGGCTTAATTCCCCATGTTGAGGGTGGCTATTTTAAAGAATCTTTTCTATCCACTGAAAGTATTAATCAAAATTCTAATGAATATAGATGTTTATGGAGTAGTATTTATTTTCTTTTAGAAACTGGTGAAGTTTCTAATTTTCATAGACTAACTTCAGATGAAATGTGGTATTATCATGCCGGCTCTTCATTAACAATTTATATGATTTCACCAAATGGTGAACTTATTACTAAAAATTTAGGACTTAATATAGATAAAGGTGAATCACCCCAAGTATTAGTTCCTAAAAATTATATCTTTGGTTCTGCAATGAATAATGAAGGTTTTTCACTTGTTGGTTGTATGGTTTCACCTGGATTTGACTTTAAAGACTTTGAATTATTTGAAAGAAATGATCTATTAGAAAAATATCCTGAACACGAAGATATAATAGTTAAACTTACTAGAAATTAAAATTTAAGGCTGTTAACAAATAAGTTAACAGCCCACATTATTATTTTATATTTTTTAGAATCTCAATAACTTCTGGCATTTTTTCCTGCACTTTAGCTAAATCCTCTTCTGCTTCAGCGTATATCTCATTATATATCTCTCCTGGATCACTACTATACAATTGATTACTATAACAAGGATAACAAGGTAATACATTATCTGTTCTCCATACCTCACACCCTTGATAAGGATTAGCTGTTCCAATATATAAGTCATTACACTTATCTACATATAATATTCTTCCACCATAATTATATCTATTACAAAGTCCCTTTCTTATTGCTAAATCAAAATGAATTCCATCATCAGATACATACAAATTAAATCCAAATGGATAATTCTTTTCATTTAAAATCCTTACTGCCAATTCAAATATTCTTATTAATGCTTCTACAATTACTATCCCTAGTTCTGCTTCTAATAAATCTCGATTAGCTAAAATTAGATCTAGTATAAGTTCTACATTAGTTGCACTATCAAAAGTACTTACTAATAATTTCCCTTTATACTCCTGTATTTGCCAAGCATATACATTAAATGGATTATCAAATCCTGATCCTAATCCTGATAAACTCTTACCTCTATGCCCAATAGGATTTGTCTTAATTAATGCTGGACCACCTACAACTAATCTCCAGTTATCTCTTTTATCTATTCGTATAATGTCACAACCAAAAGGTATAATCCATGATAATGGTAATAATTTTGATGCACTTACATATAAATGTTGTCCAAATACACCTATACTCAATGTGAAAGTATTAGCTGCATCTCCAAATCCTTTATCAACTATACAAACCCATTCATTAGGTTTTGGATCTCTATTTCTTGATCTCCAAACTTGGACTCCATCTTCACTTGAAGTAGCAACATAAACCCTATTATTGAAAACTTCCATATTGGTTATCGCACCTTTTGGATTATTAGCACCACTACCTATAACTGATTCCCAAGAATAAAATTCCGGCTCTCTACTAGCATATAATAATGGAGTTTCATCTAAATTAAATTCATTTATTGTTGCTACATAAACTTTTCTTCTGTGAATAACCATTGCTCTTGACGAAGTTCCTTCTAGACCTTCATTATTAACATATTCCCAATCCACTCCATTTGTAGTTTTTAATATTTTTATTTCATCTCCAAAAGCTGCTGCATATAAACAAGGGTTTCCCCCAAAAGGTCTATTTGATATCATAAACCTAAATCCTTGAATTCCTGATCCTGTTTCTGCTTTAAATACTCTTTTCCATGGTAAAGAGCCATCTTTTTTATATCTCCATATTTCTCCTAAATTATCTTCTGAGTTTGGTTTTATTGATATAGGAAAATTAATATCATTAGGATCTACTCCAAAATTTGTAGCCATTGCCTTAATTATAGATACTACTATATTTCTTCCAGTACCAACATAAATATATTCACCTAATTCTCCCATAGACCAAGCATAATTATTTTGTCTTGCATTAAGAAGATCTTTGAAATCAAAACCATTTGTAGGTGTTAATTTTTTATAATCCCCCATAAAATCTACTCTCCTTTTCTTTAGTTTAAATGGATTATATTTTTTAAATTTAATTCTATATTACTTAATATATGTTTCGTTATAAATATATGTTAATAAAAAAGACCAGATAACTTTATTTGTTATCTGATCTTTATATTTATACCTTTTTATTATCAGTATATTTTCTATTGTTTTTTTCCTTATTAATAAGATTTTTAATTAGATTACTTTTCTTCTGTTCTTGCTTAGTATTAATTATTTCTTTCATCATAATAGCCAACCCCCAATGTTTTTATAATTATACTATTTAACTTTAGATTATTCTAAGTCTAATTTCCTCTAAAATTTAGCTATTTTACTTAATATTACTCAAAAAAATAAATAGAATTACTATTCTATATTTAATCTTAAAATCTCATTACTTCTCTTCTATATCTATATGAAAATCATTGTACAAAGCATAAAAAACTAAATTAATAAGGATAATATGGATATGGATAAGGATATGGATAAAGTGGAAGAATATAAGGATATCTTAATAATTCTAATCTATTTATTCTATTTATAGGAAATCTTCTTCTTCTAAAACGTCTAAACCTGTTAGGTCTATTAAATCCCATAGGTTGTTGGCGAGTCATATTATCTCCATTTCCTCCAATTATCACATCTTCACCAACTAACATTATAATGTCATCATCAGCTAATCCTTCAATAATTCCATCTAATGTACTTCCATCATTCATTGTTAAAACAGCATGATAAGATGAATACTCCTTACATTCTTCCTTCATTGAATTTAAATCTCTATAACAGCCAACTACTTCTAAAGACATATAAGCACCTCCTTTTAATTACTATGATATTCATATATAGAATAATGGTTCCATATTAATAATCTAGTTTTCTTTAAATTTGAAGTGTTTTATTTCTTATGCCTTTATGCAATAATAAAAATATATAATATATATGGAGATGATTTCATGAATAATAAAATAGAAGAATTATCAAGAATATTAAAAGAAAGTAACAACATAGTATTCTTTGGTGGTGCTGGTTGTAGTTGTGAAAGTGGTATACCCGATTTTAGAAGTTCCAATGGCTTATTTAATGAAAAGTTAAATACTAAATTTACTCCTGAACAATTAGTATCTCATAGTTTCTATATACGATATCCAAAAGAGTTTTTTAACTTTTATAAATCTAAACTTATATATCCAACTGCTAAACCTAACGGAACCCATTTTACTTTAGCTAAGCTTGAAGAAATGGGGAAATTAAAAGCTGTTATAACGCAAAACATAGATGGACTTCATCAAATGGCAGGTAGTAAAAATGTATTTGAACTTCATGGATCTGTTCACAGAAACTACTGTACTCAATGCCATGCCTTTTATGATTCTAACTTTGTATTAGAATCTAAAGAAATTCCTACTTGTACTAAATGTGGTGGAACTGTTAAACCTGATGTTGTTCTATATGAAGAAGGATTAGATGATGATGTTATTACAGCTTCCATTGATGCTATATCTAAAGCCGATACTCTAATTATTGGAGGAACTTCTCTTGTTGTTTATCCTGCCGCTGGACTTATAAATTACTTTAGAGGTAAAAACCTTATCCTAATAAATAAAAGTTCAACCTCTGCTGATAGTAAAGCTAATTTAGTTATTAATGATTCAATTGGCAAAGTATTAACTACTGCTATAAATAATATCTAAAATAAAAGTATCCTACAGAATAGATTGTTTTATATTCTGTAGGATACCTTTTTACATATTTAAATTAACAATTTTTTTATTATTCGTCTTTTAATATTGATACTAATCTTAATATATCTAATAATAAATTCAAGAAACTTATAAATATTGAGTATGCAAGACTTACTACTTCTATTTCTGATAATACTCCATATCTACACCTTACTTGTACTGATTTCATTATTATTATTGAATACATAGAGTAAATTATTATTCCTACAGATGAAAGTATAATATCAAAAGTTCCAAACTTAAATAAAAATATGTTTATAAATTCTAATATTAATAAAATTATAATTCCCCCAAATATTATTGGTCCTAATTTAAATAAATCACCTTCATTTGCTCTTGATGCTACTATATAAGCCATTCCAAAAATAAGAACTACTCCTAAAACAATAGAAATAAATGTTCCAGCTCCTAATGTATTAAAATAATATATATAAGTTGAACCTGTTAATATCCCTAAAACCAAAGCATATATATACATACTTTTTTTACTTCTAATAAATCCACCTTTTTTAGAAAATAATGAAAATAAAACAACTATAAAAAAAGCCATATTCATAAAACTTCTTACAGATGGGGGTATAAACTTTACACCTATAAATGAACCTATACCTAAAAATACTAACGCTATAAAAAATGTACTTAATATTGCTAGATAGTTTTTCTTTGCTACACTTTGATAACTCATAATAGCCTCCTAAATAAACTATTTTACTTATTAGTATACTGTCCATTTTTTTAAATTTATTTAACAGTTTTAAAAATTTCTATTAACTTTTGTTTATTTTTAAAAATTATTCTAAACAATATCATATATATCAGAAAATTCTATCGATATCCTTTCCGCAATTGGTTTTTTATCATTAGATATTATCTCTTTTTCTTCTTCTCCTAGTACATCAATTTGTATATTGGGTAACTCTACTACAAATTCACTTCCCTTTTCCTTTGTATCCTCTAAGTACACTTTACCATTATGAAGTTCTACTAATGATTTAACAAGAGCAAGACCTATTCCACTTCCTTCTGTACCTCTATTTAAGGACTTATCATTTTGTACAAACCTTTCAAAAATAAATCCCCTTACTTCATAAGGAATTCCTATTCCATCGTCTTTAACCCTTATTTTTACAAACTTTTCATCAGCTGAAATATATACTAATATATTTCCATTTTTCTCAGTAAATTTTACTGCATTAGAGATTAAATTTAAAATAACCCTCTCTATTTTATCTGGATCACATTTTATATATAATTCTTCATACTCTGTATCAAACATTATATTAATTTTCTTAAACTCAACATAAGGAACTACGGATAAGGTAATATCCTCCACTAAACTTACTATGTTATAATTCTCAAAATTCATTTTAACAAAACCTGAATCTATCTTAGTAATATCTATTAAATTATTTACAAGTCTTAACATTCTGAAACAATTTTGCCTCATTGTAGTTTCATATTTATTATAATACTCTGATAACGCCTCATTCCCCTTAACCTTTTGTCCATTTAGTAATTGTAAACATGAATATATAATGTTAATAGGCGTTCTAACCTCATGTGAAAGATTAGCAAAAAATTCATTTCTTATTCGTTCATACTCTTTATTCTCTTTGTATTTAATTTTTAAAGCTTCAAGTTCATTTCTATAAGTTAAATCTCTTGCCACAATGACATAAGCTCTTATTTCATCATTATTGTTTGCAACCTTATTTACTATAGATTCTACATATATTTCTCTTCCATTTTTACATTTTAATTTATGCTCTTTATATGGATTATTTTTATAACTTTCAGATATAAAATTCATTTTATTTATACTTTCCAAATCTAAAATCATAGAATGCTTATTATTTAGAATCTCCTCTTTCTCATATCCTAGCATATCTATAACAGCATTATTTACATATGTTATATTACCTGTTGCGTCTATAGTAAATATTAAATCTTTTATATTTTCAGTTATACTTTTAAGTTTGCTTTCATTTATTTTCAATTTCTCATTTGTTTTATAATCTTTAGTTATATCTCTATACGTAGCTACAAAAACTTTCTTATCTTTATTAATATGAATTTTTTGTACGTCCAATTTTAACGCCTTACTGTCACAATCAAATACTATTCCCTTATAAAATCCCCCTATTTTAAGCTGTTTTACTATGTTTTCATATTGATTTTTAGAAATTCTATTTATTTTTATATTTTCTAAATAACTGCCTTTATTTTTAACAATACTTGAAAAATTACAATTTGCATTCCTTACTCGTTCATTTGCATAAACTAATTCACTTTTTTCATTAAACATAACAACATTATTATGTTGATTATATTCCGTTAAATCATAAAAAACTTTAAGTTCTTGCTTTAACAGTTCATTTTCTCTTACTTTTCTTATTATTTCTATAAAAACTCCCAATAAAAGAATTGAGAATCCCCAAAACGTAAGGATTTTAGAAACTTTATCTATATATAAATCTCTTCCATTCCAATTCCCTAGACTATATATTCTTTTAACTGTAAAAAAACTTATGCTAGCTATTATTATAGTATATATAAATTCTACCTCTTTAATACTTCGCATTGCTAAAACAGTTAAAATGCAAAAATGATACAAAATCATAACTATAGACATTATTATCACAAATTTAGAATTTCTATCAATTAAATTTATTTTAATATAATTTGTTTCAAACATTATTAAAATTATAGTAATTATACTTGTAATTACTATTGATAACATTTTATTTTCGCATAGCTTATTAACTATCTTATTTTTTTGTAATATAGTAAATAATATCAATATACTTCTAAACAGATATGTTAATACCATTAATGGAACAAATCTTAATAAACCATCTTCTTCATTGTTTAATATTAAGCTTAAATAAATATACTCTATACCAAAGCTGAAATATATTAATGTAATTATAAAAAATATAGTTTTTTTATGAATATAATAATACAGCCAGCAAGTGGCCATTGATATAATAGCTAATGTGTAATTTATAACTCCTATATCATTTAGAAATGCTACTTTAGCTACTCTAATTCCCTTAGTAAAGAAAAAATTAATAATTAAAGCTATAGTAACAAATAGTATTGTTAATAACAAAATTTTAATTATATTTTTCAATTTTTTATTTTCCTTTTTTTCTGATAAAGTAAAAGTCATAGCATCCCCCTCATTTTTATACAAATTCAATCTAAAATAGCCTTATATCAATGTAATTTTATAAACATATATATATAATTATATCATTTTTATTGTTTAAAATAGCTTATTGGCATATATTTTTCTGAATATTTTTTAATTCTGTTTTATCTTAAAATTTATTTAATTTAAAATAAAAAAAAGATTAAACACTCAAATAAATGTTTAATCTTTATACCATAATAACTAAATTTCTTTAACAAGCTTTTCTAAATCAGATATTATAACCTTAACAAAATCCAATTTACCTTGTGCATAATCTTTTTCATTTAATAAATCCATATATTTTTCCATAGCAAATTCTGTTTCTTTATACTCTTCTAATAGTCTCATTAATTCATCTTTCATATTTTACACCCCATTAATATATTTTTATATAATTACTATTCTACAGTTACTGATTTTGCAAGATTACGTGGCTTATCAACATCGCACCCTTTTTGTTTTGCCATATAATAAGATATTAATTGTAAAGGTACTACTGATAATACTGGAGATAGTAATGAGTTTGTTTTTGGTATATATATTACATCTTCTGCTATTTGTTCTGCTTCTTTATCTCCTTCATTAGCTATTGCTAAAACCCTTGCTCCTCTTGTAATAACTTCTCTTATATTACTTATCATTTTATCCTTTAGCTTGTCTTCTGTTAGTAATGCAATAACTGGAGTTCCCTGCTCTATTAATGCTATAGGACCGTGTTTTAATTCTCCTCCTGCATATGCTTCTGAATGAATATATGATATTTCTTTTAATTTTAACGAACCTTCTAGTGCAACTGCATAGTCAACACCTCTTCCTAAGAAGAATAAATCCTTATCCATATAATTCTTTGAAGCAAATTTTTGTAAGTCTTCTTTTTGTTTTAAAATTTCTTCTACTTTATCCGGTAAACTTAATAACTCACCTTTTAACTCTTTAGACATTTCTCCTGATAAAACTCCTTTAGTTTCACCAAAATACATTGCCACTATATACATTGCTATAAGTTGAGTTTCATAAGCTTTTGTAGATGCAACTGCGATTTCTGGACCAGCCCATGTATATAAAACATGATCTGCTTCTCTTGAAACTGAACTTCCTACCACATTTGTTATTGCTAATACTTTTGCCCCTGTTCTCTTAGCATCTCTTAAAACGGCAAGTGTATCTGCTGTCTCACCTGATTGACTTACAACTATTAGTAATGATTTTTCTGTTATTAATGGATCTCTATATCTAAATTCTGAAGCTATATCAACTTCAACTGGAATTTTAGCTAATCTTTCTATTGCCACTTTTCCTAATAAACCAGCATGATATGCTGTTCCGCAAGCAACAATAAATATTCTATCAAATGATTCTAATTCTGCCTTTGTAATTTCTATATTTTCTAATGATACTTTATGATCATTAGAAATTCTTGATGAAAGTGTATCTTTTATAGCTTTTGGTTGTTCATGAATTTCTTTAAGCATAAAGTCTTCATAACCACCTTTTTCTGCTGCATCAACATTCCAAGTTACATGGTAGACTTCTTTTTCTATCTTCTCTCCATCTTCAGTTTTAAGCTCTACTCCATTATTAGTTAATACCACAAATTCTTTATCCTCTAAAAGATAAACATCTCTTGTATATCCAAGTACTGCTGGAATATCTGAAGCTATAAAGTATTCATTTTCCCCTATTCCAACTATTAATGGACTATCTTTTCTAACTGCTATAAGTTTATCTGGTTCGTTTTTGCATATAACTCCTATAGCATAACTTCCTTCCATTTTAGCTGTAGCTTTTGTAACAGCTTCAAATAAATCACCCTTATAATAATAATCAATTAAATTAGGTATAACTTCTGTATCTGTTTCTGATTGAAATTCATATCCTTTTGAAGTTAACCATTCTCTTAATTTAATATAATTTTCTATTATTCCATTATGAACTACACTTATCGTAGCCTCACCATTGCTATGAGGATGTGAGTTTACATCCGAAGGTTCTCCATGAGTAGCCCACCTAGTATGTCCTATACCTATATATCCATTTATTGGCTTGTCCTTTAAATTTTCTTCTAAATTCTTAAGACGACCTTTAAACTTTCTAACCTTTATTTCCTCATCTTGTAAAATAGCAACTCCTGCTGAGTCATATCCTCTATATTCAAGTTTTGATAATCCCTCTACTAATATAGGAGATGCTTGTCTACTTCCTAAAAATCCAACTATTCCGCACATAAAAATTCTTCCTTCCTTTTTCTAAATGTTTTTAATATATTTAATCAACAAAAATAAAATATCTTTATTAAATATTAAATCTTCTGTTGAAGGTTTTTACACCAAGTTAATATTGTGCTACAAATCACTTCATAGTTTTATTAACCGTTAACGGTAGTGCGATACCGTGGGGCACCCGCCGAAGTTTCGATACTCCCCAACCTCGTCAACTTAAGTGAGCTTCCAAATCTATGATTTGGCTAAGCGAACTTACTTAGCTATGCTAACTTTCCTTTTGAAAGCTTAATCTATGATTTGACTAAACCAACTTACTTAAGTTCTGGCGCTTATAATTTTTCAATTGATACTATATTTTATGCATCTACTATCAAAAGATACACTTATTTTATCACTTTTTAGATTAAAATCAAGCATTTTTACTTAAATTTTCTTATTTAAACAAATTAAATTTATAATACTTCTATTTTCTCCTGTTTTCTATTATTAACAACTATACATGTAGATGTCTATACCAATATACAGATTTTTCATTAATCTTTTATTATAAATCTTTTTATAATAACTAAAAAATGCTATCTTTTTATAAAAAGATAACATTTTTTATTCTGCAGCAGAAACTACTACACTCTGTTTGTTCAGATGTACATGCAGACACTCCAGCTACATCTACTGATTCTGCTTCACATTGACAATTATTATTATGAATACAATTAGTAGCTTCACATTTAATTACCTTCCATAGCATTTATTAATTCACCCTCATCTGTAACTATCCACTGATTGTTTTCCTTTTCTAAATATATATTTACCTTAGTCTCTTTAAACCCAGTTGAAGAATCTTTTATTCTTTTTATAGTTTCTTTAAGCAATGCATCATCTGCTTTATTTCCTGTTGTTTCTATATTGTTATCCTGTAATATTTTTCTCGTATTTGCTGTTATATATTTTTCCACTTTACTTAAATCTACAGAATTAACTTTTGCATTTACAGTTGCTAAATTTCCGTTTTCAGCTATATCTAAAATCTCTACTTTACATTTAGCAAATAGAACACTATACATTTCCTTTAATTTTTCATCTTTAGTTATTAATTTATTATACTTAGGATACTTTAATACTTTATCTACAGATTTAAAGTCACCTGAGCATAATGAATCTATAAAAAATGTTACAGTTTCCTTAGAATCCATATGCACTTCTTCTTTACATCCAACTAAAGTTAGAATAAGTATAAAAAAACTTAAAATTAATGTTCCCTTCTTCATCTTCATAATAGTTATTCCCCCAGTCTATATTTACAATTTTATCCAATTTTATTGTAAATTTCAACCATCTAAAACTATTTATTTCCTTTTATTATATTTAATTTTTCTTCTCGTTTTAATTGCTTTATTTCATATTCTCTTTTCATGGCTAAAATTTTATCATCAAAAGTCTCGTAATATACAAGCTCTATAGGCAATCTACACCTAGTATATTTAGCACCCTTTCCTAATGAATGGGTTTTTAATCTTTTTTCTAAATTGTTTGTCCATCCAGTATACAAAGTATTATCTGCACACTTTAATATATAAACGTAATTCATTATAATCTCCTAATATATGTAATATAATAGTTTTATTATATACTCTAATCAATAAAAAAACAAAAAGGACTAGATACTTTATCTAATCCTTGTTTAAAATTCCTATTTATTAATTATTTCTTCAAGTTTATTTTTTACTGATTCTATTCTTTCTAAATTAATATCTTTCTGCTCTTTTATCGCCGTGTCATATTCTGTATATAACTCATCTAAATGTCTTACAGCTTCATTTAAATAATTATCCTTTACTACATTTTTAATCTTTTCTTTTTCATTATTAAATTCTGTTGAAAATTCTTCCCAATGTTCTTTATCAAAATTATTTTTTTGTTTTATTAACTCTTCTCTTAAATCTTCATATAAATCTTTTATATTATCTTTATTTTCCTCTACAGCTTTTTCTATAGAGTTACTATCATTTTTAGATGTATTTTGTTGAGGAGATGATTGATCACTTGATTGTGGTTGATTTTTATCTATAGATGGCTGTTCAACTTTTTTATTTGTGCATCCCACCGCTCCTGAAATTATTGTAAGTATTAATGTCATTATTGCAAATTTCTTCATAATCTATTCACTCCTTAAATAAGCTTTATTATAAAACTATTTTCCCATATCAATAATTTTTTATACTAAATCTTTCTGTATAATAAAAATAAAAGGAAATATAAATCATAACAATCTATATCTCCTCTTATACTATTATCTAATTGCTGTTATTACATTAGTTTTTGCAGCCTTATTTGCTGGTAATATTCCAGCTATAAAACCTATAAATAAACTAAAGGTTAATATTCCTATAATTAATCCTATACTAGGTATAGCTATTGACGAAATAGGTTGTCCCATAATTGATTGAGTCATTGACTTCCCAACATTATTAATTATTAAATCTACTATTAATCCTAATACTATCGCTATAGATCCACCGGTGAAAGATATCGCACAAGCTTCTCCAACAAATATCTTTCTGACATCATTTAGACTTCCTCCAATAACTTTAATTACTCCTATTTCTTTATTTCTCTCATATATTGCCATGTCCATAGTATTAGTTATTCCAAGTGCTGCAACTAATAAAGAAATTCCTGCTAGTGTTCCAAGTACTAAAGTTACCCCTAAAAGCATAGATTTACTCTGTTTTTCAAAATCTATAAGAGATCTAGTAGAATATCCCATAGATTTTAAAGTTTCTTCATATTCCTCTAACTTACTTTTATCATCTACTTTAACTCCAATTTCTTCGTATGTATTTAACATCTTGTCTATTTCTTCTTTTGGAAGATTAACATTAGATTTTATAATACTATCTACAAACTTAATTGGTGCTTGTATTAAATAATTATATTCCATTTTGCCATTGCTTAAGACTCCAACTATTTTAGCACTAAATTTTTTACCATCAATAAGTTTTCCATCTTCATCATATCCCAAATTGATACCCATTTTCACACTTTTTCCTATTAATGAATTATATTCATCCTCATCTTTAACCTTTTCTTCCCATGTATATCCTAGAAGCTCCTTTGCAGTTTCATATCCTAAAACTATCTCTTTACTTCCCTTTCTAGGATATCTTCCAAATAATAAGTCCTCTTCTTTATTTGTTATAAAATCTGTAGCTAAAACTCTTGCAAATCCTTCTGTTTTTTTTAACTTAGTACTTACATTAGTATACTTCTTAGGCATTACTTCTGTTATAAAATATAGTTTTTCAAGCTCTTCAACAGATTTATTATCTAATTTTGTTTTTTTAGAAGCCCCTTCCTTTTTATCCTTACCTTCTTCTGCCCCCCAATATGGAGTTAAAGTTATAACTGATGTATCCATCATACTTTCCATTTCATCTGTTAAATATTTTTGGAATCCATTTGTTATAGAACTTATTATGAATACGGCAAGGCATCCTATAACTACTCCACTCATGGTAAATATGGTTCTAGTTCGCCTTTTCCACATATTCTTCCATATTATTTGAACTAAATCGCTAAACTTCATAGTTATATACCAACTCTAAATAATTTCTTTAAGAAACTCATTATAGTTCCACTCTTTTTAACATTACTATTTGCATCCTCTGTTCCCTCTGTTATCATAGGCTTAACCATAAAATTTCCTTTTGATGTGTATTTATTACCACTAACATCTTCATACGTTACTTCTACTTCACCTTGTGTATCAACTTCTACTGGTTTTATAGATATTTCAAACATAGCTTCTCCTTCAGCCTCTATATTACCTGCTGAATAATTATATGTATTATCACCTATTTTTGCTTTTACTAATACATTTTTAACCTTAACTTTACTATCATTTGCTAAGGTTCCAGTTAAATTACTTCCTCCTTGATTTGCAAAGGTTTCCACACCATTTATTGCAATTTCTGGCACAGATCTTAGCACAATTCCTGAAAGCTTAGTTATCTCTTCTTGTTCTGAACCATATTGGCTATACATAACACTTGTTACAAAATTATAGGCACCTGTTTTTAATGCTGGATCGCTAACTAATTTAATAGTCACTTCTTTCACATCATTGTAAGCTATACTTCCTACATATATTTCATTTGTTGTTCCAACTGCAGTAAATCCATCAAGACCTGATTTACCTTCTACTCCTACTAACTTTAATGATAATCCATCTATTTTACCACCACTTATATTTTCTATTCTATATGTTAGTGAAAATTCTTCCCCTGGTGAGATTACAGATTTACTTGGAGTAACCTTTGTTATTATAACCTTTTTAGATTGAACATTATTAGTTGGCAATACAGGTGCTTGGCCTCCTCCACTACCATTTTGTCCTTCTTGTCCTTCTATTAGTTTGCTATTTTCTGTTTTTAGTTCTGATGCAAAAATTTTATTTGTTGTTAATCCACTTGTCATTGTTAAAATCGTAGTCATTGTCAATATTATAGCCATCTTTTTATTCATTGCTTTATCCCCCTATTCACATAATAAACCATCTTCCATTTTAATTATTTTATTTGCATATTCATAAACCACATGTGAGTGAGTTACCACTACAAATGTCATATTATATTTTTTGTTAAGTCCTTTTAATAAATCTAATATTTCAATACTTGTTTTACTATCTAAATTTCCTGTTGGCTCATCTGCTAAAATTAGTTTTGGATTATTAATTAAGGCCCTTGCTATAGAAACTCTTTGTTGTTGTCCCCCTGATAATTCGCTTGGTTTATGATTGATCCTATCTTTTAAACCAACTCTCTCAAGCATCTCTTTAGCTCTTTTAATTCTCTCAATTTTACAAACTCCAGAAAATATTAACGGCATTTCAACGTTTTCAAGAGCTGATAATTGTGGCATTAAATTATATGATTGAAATATAAACCCCATGTTATCTCTTCTAAATAAAGCTAATTGATTTTCATTTAGCTTGTCTACTTTTACACCATTTATATTAATTTCACCTTTATCTGCTGACATTAATCCACCTAGTATATTTAGAAAAGTAGATTTTCCTGATCCTGATTCTCCTACAACTGCAACAAATTCACCCTCATTAATACTTAAGGTAATTCCCTTAAGTATCTCTGTTTGTAAATCTCCCACATTAAAAATTTTTCTTACATTACTACAACTAACAATTTCACTCACCTATTCACCCCCTCACCAGTTAATTCTACCACAAGTTATTATTTAATATTAATACTTATTCTTATTTGTAACTTTTCTGTAATATAAAAACATTATTTGTTAATAATTTAATAATAACACCTTATTTGCCCTTAAATATATTAAGTAATTCTACATTATGGATATAATAAAAGCCCATGAATTTAAATTCATAAGCTCTTATTATATATTAATTTAAGAAAGCCTCTGCTTCTTTTTTAGCTAAATCTTCATTAATTTCATCATACTCTGAATGTTTAAAGAAATAATTAGCCATTTGGAATCTTTTTGCTCTTGAAATATTAAATTCTTTAGCTAGCTCATCTATAAAATCAACTTCATCCATTTCATATTCTGCATCTGCTAAAGCAACTCTTGTTAATTCAAAGAATACTATATTAACAACTCTTTCTCCTGCATTTTTAATAATTTCTATTATTTCTTCTCTATTTATTTTATTTAATTCAAGCTTTTCTAAATTCATTTCCTTTAATGATCTCTCAATTAGCTCTCTTTCCTTTTGTTCTACTTTATCATCTACTAAAGCAAATTCTATAAGTAAATTTATATATGCAATTCCTAATTCTCTATTTAATTCATTTAAAAACATTTAATTATCCTCCTAAATTTATAAATTTCAAAAAATATTAAAGTAATTATAGCATATCTTTGTAATAGTTATAGTTACAAAATAGTTATATTTTCATATTTTTATTTCTAAATAAACTATTGTTGAGTCATCCCCTTTTTTAAATCTTGGATAAGTATTGCACAAACTATCTTTTTCTTGAATATTTCTTAGTTTTTTTACCATTTCTTCTAGATTACTTTTAGAAGCTATATCAATAAACTCTTACTATCTCTAGCTATTTTTAATGTGTCATAATACTGTGAAAATCCATCAGATACCATACACAGTTTAGCTTCTTTTTCTATTTCTAGAGTTCCTGTTAATGCATGCTCAATAGATTCTTCATTTAACTCTAATATCCAATATCCATTTTCTTTATTTTTCAACAATCTAGTTTTTCTTATTTCATTAATACATAACTTTTTTGCATCTATTATATTTATGTTCTTTTCCCTTTGAATTTACAACTCTCATTTTTATTTTACCCCTTACATAAATATAACCTTTAGATATATATTTATTATGTTAATGTTTTCTTTAAATAACATATTACAGTAATCTCTGAAATAAATTCAATAAATAATTTAATATTTTACAAAATATTAATGTTAAATATTTTTATAATAATTATTTTATATATAATCTACATTTCAATAATAACTTTTATAAAAGTATTGAATAAAATAAGACATCTCACAAAATAAAGCTTGCGAAATGTCTTATTTATTGTCATATATTCATAGTAACTATCTATATTTAATTATAAATAATCTATAGATTTTAATAGAAACTAATTATTCTTTATAACTAAACTTTCCCTTGATAAAGCTATATCTGAAACTTCCTTATTATTATATACTGATAATTTAAATCCAAGTTTGAATTTTTCAAACTTACATCTGTACTTATCTAATTGGTTTTGCCCACATGAATTAGTTCCAATTCCATTTTGCTTATAATCAATATTCAAAACTATATAATCTCTCTTATTTAGATCTATAGTATGCTTAGCTAATTCTAAATCTCTATCTTCATAGTATGATGCACTGAAATCAAATTTTTCATTAGCTACAGCCATTAGTCCTAATCCTCTATCATTAATTAATCTGGTCCATTTACAATCTGATCTATTTCCATTTTCTTGTGGTGTTACATAATTTGTAAATAATTCATCCACAGTCTTTTCAAATACACCAAATAGATTTCTTTCTTTTGAATCTGCATAAGATTCTCCTGGACCTCTTCCTTTCCATTTTACTTGGTAACAATCCTTATTAACTTTAAGCTTAACTCCTATTCTTGGTAACATCTCAGGAGCATTATGAATATATCCTGCTGGTATCCCTTCTACATTAAATAGTATATCTCCACTACTAAATATTCTATATTCATATGTTGATTTATAATGCCATGATGAATTTGTAGTACCATTTATAACGTTAACTTTTAAATAAAGCATATTCCCTTTTACTTCATAGCTTACATCTTGAACAACTTCATGCATTAAATGCATAAAATATTTCTTATAGTAATCTTCTACAATGTACATATCATTATCTATTGGAGCCCTCCAAAAGTTTAATCTTGGCCCTTCTTCAACTATTCTTACTCCATCTTTAATAATTTCTATTATGTTACCTTTTACTAAGTCAAATGTAACATTAAAGTTATTTCCCTTGGCTATTAATTTATATTCATTTTTTTCTACAACTAAATCTCCTACTGGAACTACTTCTATCTTTCCACTTTCTATAGGTAATTTAAACTGTGCTGTTGCTAATTCATAACCAGCCTTTGCCCATTTACAATCTTCTTTCAGTACATAAGAGAAGTTTACATAATAATCTGCACCTTTGGCTATAGGAAAATCTAATCTATATGGTAGAGTAATTTCTTTTGTTTCCCTTCCAGCTATTGAAGGTAACTCTATTCTTCCACTTCTAATTACTTTTCCATCTTCTTCAATGTTATAAATTAATTCTAAAGTATTTAGGTTCTTAAAATCATACCTATTAATTAATTTAAATATTCCCTTTTCTAAACTAACAGCTTCAGTTGTAACTGGCTCTATAACCTTTTTATATTCTAATAATCCAGGTGATACAGTTCTATCTGGCATAATTAATCCATCAATACAGAAATTCATATTACTTGGATCATCACCAAAATCTCCACCATACTTGTAGTACTTTTCTCCATTTTCGCCCTTAGCTTCTATACCATGATCAAACCATTCCCATACAAATCCACCTTGTAGCTTATCATATTTATAAAATAAATCTTGATACTCTTTAAGATTCCCTGGACCATTTCCCATAGCATGACAATATTCACAAAGTATATGTGGTTTTTTAATATCCTTAATAATTTTTTCCATTAATAATTTTTCTTTATGCTCAAGCCATGTATACATTGTGCTATAAACTTCTGAAACAGGCCCCTCTGATTCAGGTACATTAAAATCTCCTTCATAATGTACAAGTCTAGTTGGATCTAATTCCTTACATTCCTTCGCCATTGCTTTAAAATTACATCCAAATGATGATTCATTTCCTAATGACCACATTAATATAGAGGGATGGTTTTTATCTCTTTGAATCATTCTTCTCACTCTTGATACATGGGCTAACTCCCATGCTGGATCATCTGCTATCCACTTATAATTTCCTGTTAATTCAAATCCATGACACTCTAAATCTGTTTCATCTATTAAATACATACCATACTTATCACATAAGTCATATAAATAATATGAATTTGGATAATGAGCTGTTCTTATTGAATTTATATTATGTTGCTTCATTAAAATAATATCTTTTTTTATTTCTTCTTCAGCCACTACTCTACCATTTTTAGGATTATAATCATGTCTATTTACACCCTTAAATTTTATAGCTACTCCATTTACTAAAAATACTTCTCCAGCTAACTCAATCTTTCTAAATCCAATATTTTGTGGAATAACTTCTATAACTTCATTATCTTTTATTACAGTTATATATAGTTTATATAGATTGGGTTCTTCTGCACTCCATTTTAATGGTGATTTAACATGTTTTATTAAAGAAACCTTAGTTGATGTAACATCTATTGCTTCATTAAATATTTCTATATCATTAATATCTAGTAATTTGAAAATAACCTTTTGTGCATTTGAGGTTTTTAAATCTAATTCTACATTTAATTCACCATCATTATAATCTTTATCTAAATCAGTAATTATCTTAATATCATTAACTCCATCTATAGGTTCTGCATATAGCTCTACATCTCTAAATATACCACTTAACCACCACATATCTTGGTCTTCTAAATATGTTCCATCAGACCATTGATAAACTCTAACTGTGCATTGATTTTCTCCAATATTTACATAATTAGTAATATCAAATTCTGATTGAATTCTAGCTCCCTTACTATATCCAACTTCTTGACCATTTATCCATAAATTAAATGCCGAATCAACACCATTAAATTTTAATATTATTCTTTTTCCTTCCCAACTATTATCTATTGTAAAAGTCCTTCTATATATTCCTGTAGGATTTTCTGTTGGAACATATGGAGGATTTATAGGAAAGTTATACCATAAATCTGAATAATGCATTTTTCCATAACCCTGTAATTGCCAATTACCTGGTACTTCTATATTATCCCAACTTTCTGTATTAAAAGCATTTTCATAAAAACCAGTTGGTGAATATTCTGGAGCATCTAAAAATAAGAACTTCCACATTCCATTTAGATTTTTAAATTTATGTCTATATTTATTTTCTCCTATTGATGCTAATTCTTCATTAGGGAAACTCATAAAATGAGCTCTCCCTTCTAATCTATTTACACCGTCTATATTAATATTTTCCCAAAGCTTCATAATAAAATCTCCCTTCTAATTTCCGTCTATTCAAGTACTAAATTTCCGTTTGCTACATCTTTTCCAACTTTATTTTCATATCTATGCCAACATATTAGCGCAAATCCTAAGAATACTATTAACCCAAGTATGTTATACAAAAGTACAAATATTGGATTTGCAGCCCCTTCTGCTAAAGTTCCATTTAAATATGCCATTATATCTGAAGGTGTTGGTATTGATGATATAACAAATACAAATGAGAATAATCCTAGTAATAATACTCCTATTGCTATTCCCAATTTTCTAGAACCTATCTTAAAACTTCTTTCCACTACATATTCCTTTTTAGCTCTTAATACAATATATCCTACTAAGAAAAATAATACTGGTATTAATGATGTAGATGCTGTCATATTTATTAATATTTCTAATAATGAATCTACTGATCCTATTCCTAATGCTGGTATTATTAAAAGTATTGTTACTATAATAGCTTGAAGATAAAGTGCATTAATTGGATTTCCTTGATCATCTGTTTTAGCAACCCATTTTCCAAATATACCTTCAGGTATTTCTGAAAATAAAACTTTAACTGGTGCTGCTGTCCATAATACTAATGATCCTAAACTAGCAAGTAACATTATGAATCCAACAATATTAGTTATTATATTTCCAATTCCATAATAAGATCCTAATAAAGCAAATGAATCAAATAATCCATTAGAAAAATTACCTTGTAATATATTAGATGGTACAACTATACCTACCGCTACTCCACCTAATGCATATAAAGCTCCAATTAACACAGTAGAAAATAACATTGTTCTTATAAATGCTTTATTTCCACCTTTAACATCCTTTATATAAACACCTATACTTTCTGCTCCTCCTACAGCTTGTAATACCCATGCTAAAACCATAAAGTATTTCCAATCAAATTTAGGAGTCATTGATTGTACATTAAACTCTTGAGCTGGTGCTTTTCCTAAAACAAATATAACTCCAAAAGATAACACTATAAATCCAATTCCTAATATCATCCTAGCTACTCCAGATAAGCTTGTTACCTTTGAAATCCAACCCACACCTTTGGTTGATATTATTGTTACTCCCCAAAATAGTATTATTGATATTATTGAGATTAATACTGTTTTACCTTCAAATACATTTTTACCTACAAATGTATATGATGCATAAATCAATGTTTTTGGTAGTAGTGACGTGAAAAAGAATAAGTTTACAAAAAAGTATGACCATGATCCTAAAAACGCCCATTTTGAACCTAATGATGTTTTAATCCAACTATTAATTCCTGATTCTGAATCTTCATTTGCTGATGCAAATTCTCCTATCATTAAAGCAAATGGAAAAAAATAAAATATTGTACCAAATAAATATGAAGGTACAGTTGCTAATCCAATATTTACACTACTATCAATGATATTTCCAAATGAGAATACAGCTGTAAATGTCATTAACATTAATGCCTTTGAACTTAGAATGCCTCTTTTATTACTCACAACAAATCTCCGCCTTTCATCAATTGTACTTTTGTTTACAAAGCTATATGTAATCTAATATATATGTACTTATTTTTTAATTAACTTTTTTATTTGCCATTTAATTTACTTAATGGAAAAATATATTTTTTCGCCTAAATAATACTTTTAAATACTATTTACACCATAAAAAATACATTGTTTTATAATTAAATCAGCCTATAACTTATGTAAACATTTAACTTGATGACTTAATTCTAATATGATATTGTAAATGTAACAATACATTAATGTTGTTATGTTTTGTACTTATGTTGCATTTGTCTGAAAATTAATACATTAAAAACATATTATTGAATCCATTAGATAATAATAGAAAGTGAGGTTTTAAAATGAAAAATATTTTTGATATTTTTTCTACTGATAAAAGACCAAGTAAAGAATTATTTATATATGAATGTGGTTATGAACAATGTAAACCTCGTGATCCTTATCAATATGAGCAAATAGATTATTATTTAATACATTATATTTTGTCTGGTGAAGGCTTATTTTTCATGAATAATCAAGTATATAAATTAAAAAAAGGAGATGGATTTTTAATTCCACCTCATACAGATAATAATTATTATCCTATTCCAGATAATCCATGGTCTTATCGTTGGATTGGCATTAACGGTACTGAAGCTTCTAGACTTTTAAACCTTTGTGGATTTAATTCTTCTAAATTTATATTTAATTATACTGAAGATGATTTTATAGAAAACTGCTTCAAAAATATATTAGATAGTTGCAATAATGGTCAAGACTTTCAAGCTTTAGGAAATCTTTATTTATTTTTAAATAAATTAATAATTAAAAATGATAAAAATAGCAATATCTCTATCACTTCTGCTGCAAATTACATAACACTTTTTATTAATGATATACACAATAATTATAATAAAAATATATCTATATCTGATATTGCTTCTAATATAAATATTAATAGAAGTCATCTATTTAAACTATTTAAAAAGCATATGAATATGAGTCCTCAACAATATTTTATAAACTATAGACTTAATAAAGCCTGTGAGTTATTAAGAAAAAGTAGTTATTCAATTAGTGAGATTGGCTATCTAGTCGGATTTAATAGCCCTTCATATTTTTCTAAAATATTTAGCAAATATAAAGATATATCCCCTATGGAATATAGAAAAATGTTTATAAAGAAACCTTAACTTTAGTAATATATCTAATAAAAAAGAAGGGAGATTCCCTTCTTTTTTATTAGATATATTCTTTAAGTTTTTTCTTTGTCCTTGAATCTGCAAAGCTTGCATCTACGCTGTTATAATACATTTTTCTATAATCTTCATTATTTATTTTAAATTCATCTCTTACAATGTTAAACTCATTAGTCATATTTGTATTAGAAACTGTTCTATTATCAGTATTAACTGTTACTTTTATTCCATCTTTATGAAAATTATATATTAGATGAGAATTAAAACCATTAACAGCTTTTGTCTGCACATTACTGGTTGGACACATTTCAAGTACAATATCCTTTTCTTTAACCATATTATAAGCCTCTTCACAGTCCTTTATAAATACTCCATGTCCAATTCTTTCAGCCCCTAAAAGCTCAATTGCATCTAAAACATTTTTTCCTATTCCAGTCTCTCCTGCATGAATAGTTACCCTATATCCATATTCTCTTGCTAGTGATATAGGTTCCACAAATCTTTCACAAAATCCAGCTTCTTCTGAAGCATATAAATCAACTGTAACTACACCTTTTCCTAAAAATTTTCTTCCAGCTTCTATTACTTCAAATACTCTACTTGCTGGCATAGTTCTCATACATGATAATATTACAGTACCTTTATATGCGATCTGTTAAGTTATATGAACATTGCTCTTCTCAACCCAAGGAAATACAATAGGTTTGCAAAACTAAATAATACCCCCTTCGAAAAGGAGAGAAGAACAATGAGCAAAACTAATATAAAATGCCCACGCTGTAATTCTGATAAACTATATAAGTTTGGTATGAATAAGCAGGCTAAACAAAAGTATCAATGTAAGCAGTGTAAGCGTCAATTCGTCCTAGTCGACGGTGACGGACGTCCTAAACTAAATAATCCTAAATGTCCTAGATGCGGTAAGGGAACTTACTTACATCATGCATATAAACATTACAATCGCTATAAGTGCAATAACAAGAAGTGTAATCACATAATAGTAAAACATCACACCACCAATATTGATACAGCTTCTAGTGAATTAGTTAGTGGTTCCCTTTCAATGAAAGGAATGCGTTTTCCGCTACATGTAATACTAACTGCATTAACACTATATTTTTTAAATAATTCATCAACAAGAGCCATTTCTCAATTCTTGATGATTAACGCTGGTATTAAGGTATCCCATGTTACTATAGCAAGTTGGACTAATAAATTTGCACCTTTCTTTAAACAGAAAGCTGATAAATTTAAAGCTAGTTTAAACTTACAATCTGACGATTGGCACTCTGATGAAACAGTAATATTTATTAATGGTGAAAGATACTACCTTTGGTTAGCTATTGATTCAGAAACTAGATTTATTTTAGCATTTCATTTAACTAAATCTAGAAGTTCTGATTCAGCATACACATTGGTAAATGAAGCTAAAAAATTTGGTGAGCCAGCTAATTTTATAACTGATAGATTACCTTCATATAATGAAGCTGTGGCTACGCTATTGCCCAATACAACTCATATTCCTGTAGCTCCAATGTCTAGTGATACAAATAATAATTTAATTGAATCATTTAATAAAACATTTAAAGCCTGGTATAAAAGCAAGAAAGGATTCAACTCTTTTCAGAAAGCTAATAACCTTATATATTTATTTATCTTTCACTATAACTTTATTAGACCACATGGATCATTAAATAACTGTACTCTAGCAGAAGTTGCCGGCTTCGCCAGCGATAGCTTTGCTAAAAACTCTTGGTTTTCAGCATCTTAATTAAATTTAATACCTTTGATTAACCTGCAAAAAATCAATGCTATTGTAGGCTTATTTGCCATACAATAAAACATTCAAACTTATATAATTTTCAAAGAGCAAGTAATTCTATGAAAAATCAAGCTATTTTTTCATATCAACTTAACAGATTCTTTATATGTACATTATTTAAATTCTTATATAATAAAATTCCTGATTACAAAGAAAACACAAAAGTGCCTTCTTTGTGATCAGGAATTATCGGTTCCTGATAGAAACCTCCAAACTGTATCATTGGAGTTATACAAAGTTTAATCCACCAAATTATATAAGTACCATCTAAATTTCCGATAGAATCTTTTTTAGTTTTCTCTATTACAATTCTATTTACTAAAATAAATATATTTAAAAAATAATAAAAGCTATACTAGCTCAAAATAGTACAGCTTTTAAATTATAAACTATAAATTATATTTTACTTAATATTAAATCGGCTAAACTATGCGCCATCTTATCTATCTCTTCTTGATTTTCCCCTTCTAACATAACTCTTACTAGAGGTTCTGTACCTGAAGGTCTTATTAATACTCTTCCAACTCCATTTAAAGTTTCTTCTATTTTTTTAATAGCTTCAATAATCTCTAAATCTTCTAAGTATATATTTTTCTTATCATTTGGGACTTTAGCATTAACCAAAACTTGTGGTAATTCTTTCATTATTCCAGCTAGTTCACTTAAAGTCTTTCCACTCTTTTTCTTAATTGCTGAAACTTGAAGTGCTGTAACAAGACCATCACCAGTTGAATTATAATTTAAGAATATAATATGTCCTGACTGCTCTCCTCCTAAAACATATCCATCCTTAATCATTTCTTCTAATACATATCTGTCTCCAACCTTTGTTTTAATAAGGTTAATTTCTTCTTTTTTACAAGCAATATCTAATCCTAAATTGCTCATAACTGTAACTACTAAAGTATCGTCTTTTAATTGACCTAAATCCTTTAAATACTTGGCACATAAAGTTAATATAAAATCTCCATTTATAAGATTTCCCTTTTCATCTACTGCTAAGCATCTATCAGCATCCCCATCAAAAGCGAATCCTAAATCACATTTTTTTCTTACAACATAATCCATTAATTCTTCTGGATGTGTTGACCCACAATTTTCATTTATATTTGTTCCATCTGGATTATCATTAATTACATATACTTCAGCACCTAATTCTCTAAATGATTTAACTGCTGCCTTATAGCAAGCTCCATTAGCACAATCTAAAGCTATTTTTAATCCCTTTAAATCTACTGCTATTGTTGACATTGCATAATCCATATATTCATCAAGAGCACCTACTTCTACTGTAGATTTTCCTAAATCATGTCCTACAGGGCTTGGAACTCCTTCAAATCCACTTTCAATTACCCTTTGAATTTCATCTTCTAATTCATCTGGTAATTTATATCCTTTATTATCAAAAAATTTAATTCCATTATATTCAACAGGGTTATGTGATGCAGAAATCATTATACCTGCATCGGCTCCATATTCTCTTGTTAGGTGTGCTACTGCAGGTGTTGGAACTACTCCTAAAATAACAGCTTCTGCTCCTACTGATAATATACCAGCTACTAAAGCTGCTTCTAACATATCTCCAGATATTCTTGTGTCTTTACCAACTAATATTTTGGGCTTATGAGTGCCTTCAGTTAAAACGTATGCACCAGCTCTTCCTAAACTATATGCTAAATCTGCTGTTAACTCTAAATTAGCTATTCCTCTTACTCCATCTGTCCCAAACATTCTACCCATATTTTTTACCTCACTTTTTCCATCGGTTTATTAATTATAATATCTAACATTCATAGTATACATTTTTTTATTTAAATTAACAACTAATATCAATTAAGCACTAATTATCACGCACAATATATTTAAAATAACTAATATATTATTTTTCTAACCTGTCTAGCGCTAAATTATATCCACCCGTTCCATAGTTTAAACATTTATTAACTCTACTTATAGTTGCAGTGCTTGCACCAGTATCTTCAGCAATTTCAGTATAAACCATCTTTTTTCTTAGCATATTTGCTACATTTATTCTTTGGGATAAAGCTTTTAATTCATTTATAGTAGCAACATCTTCAAAAAACTTATAACATTCATCTATATTTTCAAGCTTTAATACAGCTTTAAAAAATAGATCTAACTCATCATTTTTAAGCTTACTTTCTAATCCATTCATGCAAATCACCTCTTAATTACTACTTTGCAAGATTAATTATAACTATATGTTTGTTAATTTACAACTGCATTATAATAAAGCAAACTTAATATTTTATATGTTAGTATCTCTATTTTTAGATGAAACTGTAAGTTCTTTTAGACCCTTATCTTCTAAATCATTATATACTGACTTTGTTGGTGCTAACCATACTTCACCAGTACCTCTATATACGTTTAATAACCCCTCACCATTTAATGCTGTTCCTATTAAAGTTGTTCCTGACTTTTCAACAGTGAACTCTATATTTGCACTTCTAAGCAATGCAAAATTTCCATCTACCTTTAAAGTATCTCTATACATTTTACACCTTAAAATTTCTTTCTCTGGCACTGGTATTTCTAATAAAACAATGCCGCTACCTTTTAATTTTGTTTGATAAATACCTTCATTTCCAAATACTATTGATGAAGCATTTTTTTGCATAGCTACTCCAACTTCTATACTTTCTTCACATGCATAGAATAATCCATCATCAACAATAATTTCTTCATCTTCTAATTCTATAAGTGCATAATGTGCAAAACTTGGCTCCAAAAATATTTCACCTTTTCCCTGAAATAAAGGTTTAAAGGCAGATTCATTAGTAACTTTACTTGCAAAAAACTTTTTACCTAATCCTATAATTCCGCCAGTTTTATTAATTATTTCTATATCTCCCTTCATGTAACTAAGAGCCCCTGCTTCAAGCTTTACCGCGCTTTCATCAAGTATAATCCTTACCTGCCTTAGTTTTATATTAGACTTTCTCATAAAATCTAATTGAATTGCTGTATTTAAATTGCTTGCTCCTTCTAAATCATCATATTCTAAAACTTGAAATATTGTGTCATTTCTCATTTCAGATATCATTGCTAACTTATTGCTTATATTCATCGAAGTTCTCATAAATCAGTCCCTCCTTTATTCATTATTTTACCATAATACATATTTTTTAAGCAAAATAAAGGCATTATATCAATAAGATATAATGCCTAAGTCAATATAAATATTTTTAAAACTACAAAATTGACTACATTATCATTTTGTCATTAAACAAATATTTTTATACTACTATTTTATTTATATTCTTTAGCTTCTTCTTTTTCATCTAATACTCTTATTGCACCTTGAGCCAATGCTAATAATTCATCTTCTCCTGGATATGCAACTATTTTAGATATCCATTCAACTCTACTCTTAATATCATCAATAACCTTTTGTGAGTATGCAATTCCACCTGTAACTAAAATTGCATCAACTTTACCACATAATACTGTTGACATTTCTCCAATCCATTTAGATACTTGGTATATAAATGCATCATATACTAATTCTGCTTTTTTATCTCCTTCTTCTAATAATTTTAATACATCTCTTAAATCATTAGTTCCTAAATAAGCTACAAATCCACCTTTTCCTACTATTTTACTAAATACTTCTTTTTCTGTGTACTTTCCGCTGTAACACATCTTTATTAAATCTCCAACTGGTACAGAACCTGCTCTTTCTGGTGAAAATGGTCCATCTCCATCTAATGCATTATTTACATCTATTACTTTTCCATTTTTATGCGCTCCAACAGAAGCACCACCACCTAAATGTACAACAATTAAATTTAAATTTTCATAACCTTTTCCAAATTCCTCGCCATATCTTTTGGCAACAGCTTTTTGATTTAATGCATGAAATTTACTTATTCTTGGAAGTTCTGGAACTCCTGAAATACGTGCAATATCATTTAATTCATCTACTACTACAGGATCTACTATAAATGCTGGAATTCCCAATTCCTTACCTATTTCATTTGATATTATTCCACCTAAATTTGAAGCATGTTCTCCCTGAACCCCAACCTTAAGATCTTCAAGCATAGCTTCATTAACTTTATAAGTTCCTCCTTCCATTGGTTTTAGCATTCCACCTCTACCAACTACAGCATCTAATGTTTTTATATCAAAGTTTTTTTCTTTTAGCACATTTAAAATAACATCTTTTCTAAATTTAAATTGATCATATATCGTTGCATACTTTCCTATTTCCTCTGCAGAGTGTCTTAAGGTTTCTTCTAAAACTTCTTTTTCTCCATTATATACTCCAATTTTAGTTGAAGTTGATCCTGGATTAACTATTAATAATTTATAAGACATTATAGGTTCCTCCCTTTAACTACTTATTTATTTTCTGCAACTAATGCTGCTAGAGCAATTGAATTAACCTTTGTTTCAAAACTATCAGCTCTAGAAGTTAATATGACTGGTGCTGAAGTTCCAACTAAAAGGCCTCCATTTTTTGATTTAGATGTATATGTTAAAGTTTTGTACATAACATTAGCTGTCTCTATATTAGGTAATAATATTACATCAGCTTTTCCAGCTACTGGACTAGTTATTCCCTTATGATGAGCTGCTTCTTCTGATATTGCATTATCTAATGCTAAAGGTCCATCTACTAAACATCCTTTTATTTGACCCCTATCATTCATCTTTGATAACAATGATGCATCAACAGTGGCCTGCATGTCTGGATTAACTACTTCTACAGCACATACTAAAGCAACTTTTGGATTTTCTATTCCACAAGCGTGTGCAACATCTACTGAATTATTTAATATTTGAACCTTAGCCTTTAAATCAGGATAAGTATTAAATGCAGCGTCTGTTAAAAATATTAATCTATCTATACCCTCAATTTCGAATACTGAAACATGGGACATTAATTTTCCTGTTCTTAAACCCACCTCTTTATTTAAAACACTTCTTAAGAAAGTTGCTGTATCAATTAAACCCTTCATTACCATGTCTGCTTTTCCACTTGAAACTAATTTAACTGCTTGTAAAGTAGCCTTTTTAGGATCTACTTCGTGAACAATTTCAAATTTTGAAATATCCATGTCTATTTTTTTAGAAATTTCTGAAATTTTTTCTTGGTCTCCGACCAATATAGCATCTGCTATTTGTCGTTCTTGTGCAGCCTTTACAGCTTCCAAAACTGGCTCATCTTGAGCTACTGCTACTGCAAGTCTTTTTTTCTTACAGTCTTTTAACTTCAATAATAAGTCATCAAAATTCTTATTCATTTTTGCACCTCTCCATTTTTCACTTTATTTTAAATATTACCATTCTATTTAAATTAGATAGGTATATTAAAATAATTTGTTAATTTTATAACAATTCACCCTTATGAATACAACAAATTTTTCCTATAATTCCATTTTATCAAAAAAAATTCTGAAAACTTTAATTTTCAGAATTTTCTAAATTATATTTCGTATTACTTTTTTCGCTAATATTAATTCATTATTGTATCTTAAATTTACTTATTATTTTTTCAGCTACTTTTATTCCATCTACAGCTGCTGAAATAATTCCTCCTGCAAATCCTGCCCCTTCACCTGTTGGATATAATCCTTCCATAGAAATGCTCTCCAAGTTTTCTGTTCTTGTTATTCTAACTGGTGCAGATGTTCTAGTTTCTATTCCTGTTAAAACAGCATCCTTATTTCCATAACCCTTTATTTTTCTATCAAAATTACTTATTCCTTCTTTTAATGCTTCTACAACATATGATGGTAAACACTCTCTTAAATCTCTAAATACATATCCGGCTGTATAACTTGGGATAACTTTACCTAACTTTTCACTTACTCTATCTTCCATAAAGTCTCCAACTAATTGTACTGGTGCTTTATAGTTTCCACCTCCTAATTTATAAGCTAGACTTTCATAGTGTCTTTGAAATTCCATTCCTTTAAGTGGAGAATCCCCTTTAAAATCATCTGGTCCTACAGTTACAACTAAAGCGGAATTTGCATTTTCTAAATCCCTTGCATGATAACTCATCCCATTAGAAACTAGTCTTTCTGATTCAGAAGCTGCAGCTACCACTACCCCACCTGGACACATACAAAATGAATATACTGCTCTTCCTAAAGTTTCACTTTGATAAGTTAATCTATATTCTGCTGCCTTCAATCTTGGATGTTCATAAGCATCTCCATATTGACTTTTATTAATTAGTTCTTGAGGATGTTCTATTCTTACTCCAATAGCAAAGGCTTTTGGTTCCATAGATATTCCTTGTTTATATAACATCTCATATGTATCTCTTGAACTATGGCCTATTGCAAGAACTAATGCTTCACATGGTATTTCATTCCCGTTAACTATTATACTTTTAAGTTTATTATTCTCTGAATTTACTAACTCCAATCTAGAAGAAAATAATACTTCTCCTCCTAATTTTTTTATTTTTTCTCTTATATTCTTAACTACTTCTTTTAAAATATCTGTTCCAACATGAGGTTTTCCAACATACGTAATATCATCTGGTGCACCGGCTTTAACTAACTCCCTTAATACATAATCACATCTTCTATCTTTAATTCTTGTAGTTAATTTACCATCTGAAAATGCACCAGCTCCACCTTCCCCAAACTGAACATTTGACTCTAAATTTAATTCTCCTGTCTCCCAAAATTTATCCACAGTCTTAGTTCTTTTATCAACATCTTCTCCTCTTTCTATCACCAATGGTTTATAACCTTTTTCCGCTAGTAATAATGCTGCAAATAATCCAGCTGGACCTAATCCAACTACAACTGGTCTATTTTTTAATTCTTCACTTCCCATTTTTATTTGCGTATCATATTCCTTATCTTCCAATCGAACATCCTTATCTTTTAATTTATTTACTAATTTTTTTTCATTTGAATGTTCTATATCAACACAATATGTAAATTTAATATCATTTTTTTTTCTTGCATCTAAGCTTTCTTTTATTATTCTTAAATTTTTAATTTCCGATTCTGATATTCTTAATTTTTTTGCTATCTTCTTATTTAATATTGATTTATCTTCATCTATTTTTAGAACAATATTATTTATTCTTATTGTCATCTTATCACCCTTACTTATTTTATTTTTCTAGTAACTTATTTTAACATATAATTTTCTCTATTAATATTAATTTTTATTTCATAGAAAACTATCAATTACCAATTAACTTTTATAAAATATAAGCTGCACAATATTACTTATATTGTGCAGCTTATATAATATATTGTAAGCTTTAATGAGGAATATTCTCTTCTGGTTTTTGTTCGACTTCTTTTACAACCGTAAATTCTATTTTTTCAATATTTCCTATAGTAAATTTTTCATCTAAACCTATAAGGGTAACTATTGGTGAAACTGAAAAGGTTCCTTCATCTTTAAATGATTCAACATTTAATTCAGCCTTTATGTTATCTACTGTTACATTCTCTATTTCATCATCATATCCTGAAATACTAACTTTTACAGTATTTTTAGTTGGAGTTATTTTTAATCCTTCTAAGGCTCCTTTTAATGTAAATGCAACTTCAAAATTCTTACTAACAATCTTACTGACAGTAAGCTTTACATTTACATATTCTTCTCCTTGTTTGATACTTAACCCTTCTGGAATTACTACAGTTAGGTTTGTCTCTCCATCACCATTAAAAGTTGATAAATCTAATGGTGTACTTTGAACTTCTGTAATCTTATCTAATAAATCCTTAGGTCCTAAAAGCTCTACTGTTTTTCTTGTAGCCTCTAAAGTTTTTAGCTTCATTCCAGCAGGTAATTGACCAACTGTATTAATTTTTAGTGGAACACTTTTTCCTTGGCTAATTTTAATAACAACATCCACTACATCTTGCGATAAATGTACCCCCTCAACTAATTTATCCGCACTATCTAAAGGTTCTAATTTATATGAAGATTTAACATCACTTGAAACATCATGCTCTTCACCAGTTACTACTATACTACTAACTCTATTTACTAAAGATTGTGCCCCTGATACCTGTATTTCTTGAGGATTTATATCCGGTTCACTTGCAAAAAATCCTGATTTTGTTGTTATTGAGATCCTAGGCTTTATTTGAAAACTCTTTTCTACTAATTCTTCTAACATTATGCTAATAGTAAGACTACTATCATTTTTTATATTTATATTTGCTGGTGATTTCTCAATACTTACTGGAATTTTATTTTCCCCTTTTTTTAATGCATAATCACTTAAATCTACCGTTATCTTAAAATCACTTTCCTTGATTTTATATATATCGCTTCCATATCCCTCTAATTTTAAATTAACATAAAATTTTTGATCAGGAACTAAAGCTAACTTAGAATCAACTAGAGTTTCTGCATTATAAATTTCAACTGGAACATCTTTCAATTCATAGCTTCGCCTTGGATTCTCAACATTTGTTACATAAAACCATAAACCAATAGATAGTAAAAGACATATTACTGGAACTATTCCTCTTTTGTTTTTATCCCTTTTATCCATGTTTTCACCTTCTCTCCAGCTGATTTAACCCTCTTACTCTCTCTATTTTCCATTATTCTTAATAAAATTATTCTTAACTTTTCTTTATCATAATTTCTTGTAAGTCTACCATTAATAGCTAAAGATATTACTCCTGTTTCTTCTGATACTATTATTACAAGTGCATCTGAAGTTTCCGATAATCCTATTGCTGCTCTATGTCTTGTACCTAGCTTTTTATTTATATTTATATTATTAGTTAAGGGAAGAACACAACCAGCAGCTAAAATTTTATCTTTTCTAATTATTGTAGCTCCATCATGTAATGGTGTATTAACCACAAATATATTTTCTAATAAATTAGAAGTTATTCTTGCTTCTAAAATTGTACCTGAATTTAAAACTTCACCTAAGCCAGTTGCTTGCTCAATAGCTATTAATGCACCTGTTTTAGATTCTGCTAAATTAGCAACTGCTGTAACAATTTCATTTATTGCAATATTTCGCTTTTCTTGGTCTTGTATATTATGAAATTCTTCAAAAGCACTTCTTCCAATATGCTCTAGCGCTCTTCTAATTTCTGGTTGAAATATAATTATTACAGATAAAACACCTATTGTTAAAGTCTTATTTAAAATAAAATATAGCATATCTAATTTAAGTATATAGCTTATAGGTATAAGTACTATTATTAATATAATTCCCTTTAAAAGTTGCTCTGCTCTTGTTTCTTTTATAAGTACATAACCTTTGTAAAATATATAAGCTACAACTAATATATCCAAAACTGAATATATTGATATATTTTTAATTGAATTTACTACTAATAGTATAATTTCATTCACCTTGGGTCACCCCCTAATTAGTCTATACAATTAATTATACACCAATTCCTAAATTCTTAACATATTCAGTTACTAAATCTAAAAATTTATTTAAATTTTATAATATTTTTTAACTAACTATAATATAAATTTATGTAAAGAAATATTTTAGGAGGATATAGTATATGAATGATAAACTTAAATCTCTTATTCAAGAAAATCGTATTTTTATTATCGCATTAATTTCTACCGCTTTTTTTACCACACTAATAGTAATTTTTATTTTTCAATATACAGGCCTTAGTAAAACCATGAAAGAGTTTAATAATATTGCAAAGGAGATAAATAAAATTAACTTATCTCTAGAAGACTGCGTTGATGACCTTACTATTGATACAAAAAAATCTATAGAAACACTTAATAATTCATCAAAAAAATTAAAAGAATTATCATCTAAGATATCTGAAGTTGAAATAAAATCAGATATAGATTCAAAAATAAAATCAAATCTATCTGATTCACTAGCTACCACTATAACTTTATATGATTTTTGTTTTCATATAATTAGTGACTCTTCAAATATCAAATCTGGTGATGAAATTAATGAATTTAATACCTATAAGGAAAATTGTTTAAATTCCTATAATTCTTTAGCTGAAAATAATATTTATATAAGATTTTCTGAAAAATCATTACTTTTTTTTGATAATGCAAATAATTATGTAAATACCATAATTAAAGTAAATAGAGATAATGACATTAAAAATATTCAAAAACGTGAATTTGTTCTTATATTAGATTCTTTTACCTCAACCATAGATAAATTGTGTCAGGATTTAACACCTGCAATTCAAAAAGTAAAAGAAGATAAAAGAGATCTTAAAGTAATCTTAGATGATATAAGTGAAAAGGAGAAGTTACTTGAAGATTTAAAAAATAATGTTCATTCTATGTCCATTCCAGATGGATGTATGGAATTTTATAATTCATTACAGGAATTTTTAAAAATCTATGATGTTTATATTAAATCTATGAAAGAGGCTGTTACTTTTGAGAAAGGATGCTCTGACTTAAATAAATATAGTAAAGAAATTGATAGAAATTATGAAAATGCTAAATCAAAATTTCAAGATGTTCTAAATAGTTATGATAAATATAAAAATATGAAAATATAAAATAAATTTTTAGTATTTTTTTTCCCTTTTGGTTAATACTATATTTTGATTGGGTTATATCCAAAAGGAGGTTATTTATGAAATATTTAAAACATCTATTTATTTTCTTTTTAACCCTTTCTTTTTCAGTAAATATAATAACTTCAACTTTAGCGTGTAAAATGTTAGATGATACTACCTCATCTATAAATACATTAGCTAAAGATGAAAACTTAAAACAAGACAACAATAATACTTTTATAGATGCACCTAATAATGTGGTGGAAGTTTTTAATCATAATAATAATTTAATTTACTTAACTGAAGAAGATTTAAACTTAATGGCTAAAATTGTTTATGCCGAAAGTAAGGGTGAACCCTATGAGGGTAAGGTAGCAGTTGCATCGGTAATTTTAAACCGAGTTTTAGATCAAAGTTTTCCAAATACAGTTAAAGAAGTAATTTTCCAACCTTATGCATTTTCATGTGTGGTTAATGGAGAAATTCCTGGTGATCCAAATAAAGAATGTTTTAATGCTGTTTACGATGCCATAAAAGGAAACGATCCAACAAATGAAGCATTATTTTTTTATAATCCAACTATATCAACTTGCACTTGGATGGAAAATATTCAAAAAAACGATAGTAAAACTATCGGTCAACATCTATTTTTTAAAACTAATTAAAAAAAGCAAGACTTTAGATTATTCTAAAGTCTTGCTTTTTTTAGTGTTCAAAAGTTCCCTTTATTATAGCTTCACCATTATTAACCATAAGCTTTCCCTTTGCAAATACTTTATCTATTTCTAAAGTATTTTCATCTACTAAAACTAAATCAGCATCCTTCCCTTTTTCAATTGTGCCTTTATTATGTAATTTTAATACTTTTGCTACGTTAGATGTTATAACTCTTATGGCATCCTCTATTTTTATATTATGTGTTTTTATACTTTCCTTAACCTCTCCATATAGAGTTGAAACTTTGCATATCCCGAGACCAGTTAGATGTCCATTTACATCAAAGATGGGCATACTTCCGTTACCATCTGATGAAAATGTGATATGTTCAATATCCAATCCATTATTTAGTAATTCTTTTAATCCATCACTAGCTCTCAATTCTCCCGGCTCTAGAAACCTAGGATCGGAACTTGTTGTTAAATCGATAAACCCACCTTTTTTTACATACTCTTCTCCAACTTTAAATAATTTTCTACTCCTATTTATATGTGTTGGTAATAATTGTGTTGGAGGTATTTCTGTTTCTTCTATTAATGAGAATAGATAATCTAACTTTCTTGCGCCATCACCCAAGTGTACATTAACTATACCTGCTTTTCCTGATAAAAGACCTCCAACTCTTGCTTGGGCAACAGTATTTACAAATTCATTAAATGTTGCTTGTGAACTTCTATTATCAGATAATGCAACTTCTCCCACTCCTATAACTTTATCTACCATCATTAAATCTCCTTTAATGCTTTCAGTTATAGTCTTAACCGGAATTTCATATGATCCTGTGTAACAAAAAGTAGTTATCCCCTCTTCTTCTAAAGCTTTAGCTTTGGCTATTAAACTTCTCATATTTCTACATACTCCATCTGTTCCAATACATCCAACAACTGTAGTTATACCAGCCTTTGTTAATTCAGTAAAAGGTATCTCTGGAGTTCTGGTTTTAAATCCACCTTCTCCTCCTCCACCTATTATGTGAACATGACAATCTATAAATCCTGGAAATAGAATTTTATTTCTTCCATCTATAACATCAATTTCAACAAACTTTTCTGGAATCTGTATATCATCAAATATATCTTCTATTTTATCCCCTAGAACAACTACATCCTTAATTCCTCTATAGTCTGGAGCATATATTTTTATACCCTTTATTATTGTTATCAAAAAACCACATCCTATAATTAATTTTTGAGAATAGAATCTATATTATCATTGTTATATATTGATTCTGGGTGGTTATAAACAAGCTTATATGCATAAATCTTACTTTTTTCTTTATCCTTATCTTTATATAATAAAGCTAATTTATAACATGTCTCTTCTATATAATCCCCATTTTCATAAAGACTTATATATTTCTCAAAGTTTTTTATAGAATTATCTACATTTCCTAACTTTTCTTCTGTTGAAGCTAATAAAAATAATATATCATCATTTAAATAACTTTTATCAGAATATTTTATGGCCTTATTTAATAATTCTTTAGCTACTTGATAATTTCCCTCTCCAAATTTTGTTGTTGCATCAATATAAAAATTTCCAACCTCATCTAATGTTAAAGGAACCTCTTCAGCAATTACTCCATCATTTTGCTTTTCACTATTATCTTCAACTTTATCTAATTTTTCATTTTCTATATTCTTTTGTAATTTTTCCTCTGGTTTTTCTTCTGTCTTCTCTTCCACTTTTTCTTGTTGTTCTTCTTGTTTACCAACATTTTCAGCTATATTCTCTTTGCTTTTATTTAAATTTTTAAAAACAAATACTGAAGCTCCTCCTAAAATGATAGCCAAAATAATTACAAAAGTTATAACTTTTCTATACTTTGGTTCTTTAACATCTTTATATATCCCTAAATCTTTTAAAATACTTAAACTTACTTTATCAGTTTTATCAATAGAAAGTGCCTTATTTAAATATAACCTACACTTATCAACTTCACCTCTTTTTAGATAACAGATAGACAAAGAGTTATTTACTTGTATAGAATTAAAATCACTTTCTAAACATAACTCTAAAAGTTCAATAGCTTCATCTATATGTAAATTTTTAATAAGCTTTTGTGCTTTCTGAAATAATTCTAGTCTTCTCTTATCTTCTATAGAATCTTTTATATAAGAATCAGACATAATATCAGAATTACAAGCCTTATTTATCTTCCATATAGATACTGCCCCTTTTAAATCCCCTTTTACATAAAGAATTAAACCTTTTAAATTTAATAAATCTGAATTTTTAAGATCATTTGATATTCCATCTTCACAACACTTTAGTGCTTTATTTAATTCTCCATTATTATATAATGATAATGCTTTTTCATAAGCTTTTTTAAGTTTCTTTTCCATTTCTTCTACCTCAATTTTATTTATATATAAAATATAATTCCTAATATAGCTGCTAAAACAATTACTAATATCGGATGTACCTTCTTTGATAACAATACTATTCCTATTATCGTAGTTATTACTAAACTTTTTAAATCTAAATATGATTCCTTTGCCAATCTTAAAAATGCAGAAATTATTAATGCTATTAATACCGGTCTCATTCCAAGCAATGCAGATTTTACTATAACCGAATTTTTAAAGCTTGTTAATGCTTTACTAGCTATAGATACTAATATAAATGATGTTAAAACTACTCCCAAAGTTGCTGCTATACTCCCTGAAACTCCTATTACTTTATATCCTACAAATGTTGCAGAATTTATTGCTACTGGACCTGGCGTCATTTGTGATATACCTATAATGTCCATAAACTCATTCATATTAATCCATTGATTTTTAGTCACTATTTCCCTTTCTATAAAAGGTAACATAGCATACCCTCCACCAAAACTAAAGGTTCCTATTTTTAAGAATGAAAAAAATAATTTAAATAATAATGACATTTATTCCACCCTCTTCCTTAAAAATATTATTCCATATAATGCTGAAGCTAATATTACTATTACAGGATGTACATTGATTACTTCTAAGGCTATTAATGCAACTATTATAGTCATTAGAGTTCTTATATTTCTTTCAAGACCCTTTCCTAAACTTATAGCTCCAATTAATACTAACATTGGTACTGCTGCTGTTATACCTTTGAAAGCAGCATTTACATAATAATTATTTCTAAATTGCATAAAAAATGAGGCTATAATAATTATTATTAGAAATGATGGTAATACAACTGCTAATAAAGCCATTAAAGCTCCTATAAATCCACTTATTTTATATCCTAAAAATATAGAGCAATTTACTGCTAATGCTCCAGGAAAACTTTGTGAAACTACTAAAATATCCACAAACTCCTCTTTAGTTAACCACTTTTTTCTATTGACTACCTCTTCTTCTATTAGTGGTATCATTGCATATCCTCCACCAAATGTGAATGCACCTATCTTGAAAAATGCTATAAACATCTCCCATATCTTTTGCATAAAATCACCTCTTCTTAACTATATCAATTTCTACTATATCAATCTTATTATGTCCTTGCAAACAAAGTTATAATTAAATAAACTTGAAAAACCCTTCTGTATTTAATACAGAAGGGTCTTTTATTTTATATTATTCTTGTTCTAAAATTATTTTTTTAGCAGTTAGTATTGATGTAGCACTCATTGAAAACTCATCTAGTCCATATTCAACTAATGTTGGGATAGCAGTTTCATCTCCTGCCATTTCTCCACACATTCCTACCCATTTTCCATGCTTATGAGCACCATCTATAGTCATTTTTATTAATCTTAATACAGATGGATGCATTGGATTATATAAGTATGATACCTTTTCACTCATTCTATCTGCTGCTAATGTATATTGAATTAAATCATTTGTTCCTATTGAGAAGAAATCTACATACTTAGCTAATTCATCTGCATAAACTGCTGCTGCCGGAATTTCTACCATTATACCCCATTGGATATTTTCTGAATAAGCTATTCCTTCAGCCTTTAATTCAGCTTTACATTCTTCTACAAACTCTTTAGCTTGCTTAAATTCTTCTAATCCTGAAATCATCGGGAACATTACTGCAAGATTTCCATAAACAGAAGCTCTTAATAAAGCTCTTATTTGAACTCTAAATATATCTTTTCTATCTAGACATAATCTTATAGCTCTGTATCCTAAGAATGGATTCATTTCTTCTGGTAATGGTAAGTATGGAAGAGTTTTATCTCCACCTATATCTAAAGTTCTAATAACAACTTGTTTACCATTCATTATTTCTAAAACTTTCTTATATGACTCAAATTGTTCTTCTTCTGTTGGTGCTGAATCTCTATCCATATATAAGAATTCAGTTCTAAATAAACCAACTCCATCTCCACCATTTGCTACTACTGCTTCAGCATCTGCTGGTGAACCTATATTACCACATACTTCTACTCTCTTACCTGATTTAGTAACTGTTTTAACATCTATTAACTTCTTTAATTCTTCTTGTTCTTTTAAGAAATTTTCTCTTTTAGCTGTGTATTCATCTACTACTGATTGTTCTGGATTGATTATACATACACCTTCAATACCATCAACAATAACAAAATCTCCATTCTTAACTGATGTTGTTATATCTTTTAAACCAACTATTGCAGGAATTTCTAATGTTCTAGCCATAATAGCTGAGTGTGAAGTTCTTCCTCCAATATTAGTTAAAAATCCTACTACTTTACTTCTGTCTAATTGTGCTGTATCTGATGGAGTTAAATCATGAGCAACAACTATAGTATTTTCTTCTGTTATTGCAAATGCATCTCCGCCTCTTCCTGCTAAATTTGAGATTATTCTCTTTGAAACGTCCTTTATATCAGCAGCTCTTTCTCTCATATATTCATCTTCCATAGATTCAAATATCATAACGAAAGTGTTTGTTACGTTTTCAACAGCCTTCATAGCATTTATGCTATTTGATTCTATTTCAAGTAACATTCCACCTGTAAATTCTGGATCATCTAGTAAAGTTAGGTGAGCTTCGAAAACCTGTGCTTCATGCTCTCCTATTTCAGCTAAAGCCTTATCTCTTATAGCTGTTAATTGAAGTTTAGCTTGATCTAAAGCCTTTTGTAAATTATCTTTCTCAACAGCTATATCTGAAACTTTTGCATCTGTTATAACTATTTCTTCATGTTCTTGTAAAAATACTTTTCCTATTGCATAGCCTTTTGAAGCCGCTATACCCTTTTTCATCTCCAAAATTCCTCCTTAAAAATAACTATATATTAATAACATATAGAACTTTTAGACTTAATTAATTATTCTAACTACATTGTATTATACCATATTTTTTTTATATGTTAATAAAATATCATGAGTTTTTACAGGATTTTTTAGTAAATTTATCAATTCATACTGTTTTTTGACGAATTTTTGTTATAAAACAAACGATTTCTTTTGAAAATTTTACATTTTTTTATTTATATTATCACCTCTTCTTTTTTGTAGTATTTTACATTTTTTAAAATTTATACATTTAATTATTTATTTATATTGGATAATATTGTATACTAAAGAAAATAATTTTTTATTATGGAGGGATATTAATATGTTAATTAAATGTATAAACAATTCTCTTTGTACTACACTTACTCTAAATAAAGAGTATCCAGTTATAGAAGAAGGTCCTAATTATTATGTAATTATTGATGATGTTCTTGAAGAAATTACAACTAAAAAAGAACGTTTTATTGTAGTCGAAGATAATGATTTATCTAAAAAAACAAAAGCTACTATTAATGAATTAAATTATCAATTAGAAAATGACTTCCCTGATATCAGAGACTTTAAAACTAGAAAAAATTCTAAAGGTGAAATAAAAGAAATAGTTATTAAATTTAAGTACTAATTTAATTTTCTATTTATAAAAAGTATGCCCTAAATACTAGTTTATATTTAAGGCATACTTTCTTTAATTTATAAATCATCTATCAAGGCTCCAGCCTTTGCATATGCAGTTGACTTTGCTTCAAAAAAATCTGTTTTAACAGAATTTGCATCTGCTAAAATATCTACCCACATAGCTGGATTTTTATTATATCCTTCATATATATCTTCAAATCCTATAGCTTTCATTCTTAGATTACCTAGATATTTTATATAATTATCTATAAGTGTCTTATTTAATCCTTGTATGTTATCTCCTATAACATAATGTCCCCATGCTATTTCATGTTCAACCCCAGTTCGCATCATATCTATTAATTCTTGTTTCATAGAATCTGTAAATATTTCTGGTCTCTCTTCTTGTAATTCCTTTAATATGTTTCTAAATAACCATAAATGAGTATTTTCATCTCTATTTATATATCTTATCTCTTGAGCAGATCCAGGCATTTTTCCGTTCCTCTCTAAATTATAGAAAAACATAAATCCTGAATAAAAATATATACCTTCTAAAATATAGTTAGCCATTATTGTTCTTAAGAGATTTCCTTCTGTTGGATTTTCTAGAAAATCATTATATAAATTACCTATAAACTTATTTCTTTCTAAAAGAATTTTATCATCTTTCCATTGATATAAAATTTCATTTCTCTTTTCTGGTGAACATATAGTATCCAACATATAGCTATAACTTTGAGAATGAACAGCTTCTTGAAAAGCTTGTATTGTTAAACAAAGGTTTACTTCACTTGCAGTTATGTAATTATTTATGTTAGACAAATTCGCAGTTTGTATAGAATCTAGGAAGATTAAAAATGATAGAATCTTATCATAGGCTATTCTTTCATCTTCAGTAAGTTTATTATAATCTTTTAAATCTTGAGCTAAATTTATTTCCTCTGGTATCCAAAAATTATTCATTGCTTGCCTATACCATTCTGAAACCCAAGAGTATTTCATATTATTAAAATCATTTAAGTTTGTTGTATTTCCATTTATTATTCTCTTTTTAGATATTTCTATATCTCCCATTTCGTTAAAAAGAGGTTTTTTATTTATTGACATTATTTTATCCTCCTATTATATTTACCTCTATTACATTATGCTGAACAACTTTCACAATCACCTACAGTTAATGATTTAGAACGTACATAATAAATTGACTTCACCCCTGATTTACATGCTTCTATATATAAATTCATTATTTGTCTCATTGTATAATCAGTTGTTATATATAAATTGAATGATTGACCTTGATCTATATGTCTCTGTCTTATACCATTTATTTTTACACACCATTTTTGATCTAAATTATAAGCTGAGTTATAATACCAATAATTTTCTTCACTTAAATCAGGTGCTGTTTTAGGAATTATACTTCCTTTCTTCTCTTCTAACCAAAATCTTGCCATAACTGGATCTACCCCTTCTGAAGTTCCTGCTATAGTTGCAGTTGAACCATTTGGAGCTATCGCCATAAGATATCCATTTCTCATTCCATAGATACTAATGTCTTCTCTTAATTCGTCCCATTCTTTAGTATTATATCCTCTAAGAGTGAAATATTCTCCAGTTTGCCAATCTGAATTTTTGAAACAGCTATAAGTTCCCTTTTCTTTTGCTATATTCATACTTGATTTTATTGCATGATAATTTATTCTCTCATAAATTTTATCTGCAAACTTAGCATGTTCGTCATCTGTCCAGTGTATAAAATTATTAGCTAACATATGATGATATCCACTAGTTCCAAGTCCTATAGCTCTATATTTTTTATTTGTAATCTCAGCAAAAGGAACGGAATAATAATTTAAATCTATAACATTATCCATAGCTCTAATTTGAGTTTCTACAACGTACCCTAGCTCTTCATCATTATTTACATCTACATTTCCCAATACAACTGATGAAAGATTACATACAACAAAATCTCCAGATTTAATCTTTTCTATTACTATGGTATCTCCATTCTCATCTTTTATTTGCGATTTTTGAATATTCATAGCACTCATATTTTGCATAATTTCTGTACATAAATTTGAAGAGTATATTATACCTTCATGTTTATTAGGATTCATTTTATTTACTGTATCTCTGTAAAATGCAAATGGTGTTCCTGTTTCTGCTGCACTTTTTATTATTAATCTAACTATATCTTTAACAGACATAACTCTTTTATTTATTCTTTCATCTTCTACACATTCAAAATATTTCTTTTCCCATTCTTCCCCATAAAAATCTTCTAATGAATATCCTTTTGCTAATCTAATTTCATGTGGACACATCATATACCACTTAGCATTTATATCATTTTCAGCAAGTTTCCAAAACAAATCAGGATAACAAAGTCCTGGGAATATGTCATGTGCTTTTTTTCTATCATCACCATTATTAGTTTTTAATTGTAAGAATTCTGGTACATCTTTATGCCATGCATCTAACCATATTGCAACTGATCCGTTTCTAACACCTAATTGATCTACTGCTATAGCTGTATCGTTAAACAATTTAATCCATGGAACTACGCCTCCAGATGCACCTTTAAAACCTCTAATTGGTGACTCTAATGCTCTTACTTTTCCTAAGTATATTCCCATTCCTCCACCAAATTTAGATACCTCGGCAAAGTTATCTAATGATTTATATATACCTTTTAAACTATCATCAACAGTATCTATAAAACATGAGCTTAATTGATAAAAAGGCTTTCTCGCATTAGACATTGTTGGAGTTGCCATAGTTGCCTTTAATGAACTTAAAACATCATAAAACCTCTTTGCCCACTTTACTCTATTTTCCTTTGTTTCAGGAATTGCTAAATGCATGGCTATTCCCATAAACATTTGCTGTGGTAATTCTAATGGCTTTCTATTAAAATCTTGTATTAAATATCTCTTTGATAAAAGATTAATACCACTATAAGTAAATAAGAAATCTCTTTCTGGTTTGATTTCTTTTTCAAGTTCTAATATATCTTCTTGGCTATAGTTCTCTAATATATATCTACCATACAAACCTTTATTAGTAAGCATGGTTATAAAGCTATATAAATCTTCATAAGGATTATCTTCAATACTTAAATTTCTATCTCTTTTAACCTCATCATATAATTTATTAACATATATCTTTGAGGCTACATATTGCCAATTAGGTTCTATATCTGATGTAAGTTCCAATGCTACTTGAATTATAGAATCTCTTATTTCATCCTTGTTCATATTTGGTCTAATTATATGTTTTAGTGAATTCATAAGCTTTTCTCTTGTATAAAGCCCATCTTCACTAACTATTCCGTTTAATGCTAAATCGCAAATATTTAATAAATAATCCATAGAATCCCCCTGTACTATATATAGTATTATTTTTCAGTTCTACATCTAAGTAGCACAATATATAGTTATTATAGTTTCTATTTTTTTCTTTGTAAAATTAGAAAAAGAGTTAAAAACAAAGAAAAAAAGGAGCTATCCACATACAGACTCCCTTTTTTGCATTGTATTAATAGTTTTTATCCTTTGACTTTTAATGCTTTTTAATATTTACTATTTAGTTGCTTCTATCCAATTTTCTTCTTTAAATCCTATTAATACTTTATCAGAATTAACTAGTATAGGTCTTTTAACTAACATTCCATCTGATGCTAATATATCTAATAACTCATCTTCTTTTAAAGTTTTAACTTTATCTTTTAGACCCATTTCTCTATATAGTTTCCCACAAGTATTGAAAAATTTATTAATAGGTAATCCACTTTTTTCAATCCATTCTTTTAATTCCTCTTTAGTTGGATTATTCTCAATAATATTTCTATCTATAAACTCTATATTATTATCAGTTAAAAATTTCTTTGCCCTTTTGCATGTTGTACATTTTGGATACTCTACAAATATCATA